>CALBKH010000133.1 GCA_937892955.1 uncultured Alphaproteobacteria bacterium | reverse complement strand
GCTGACCGCCCTGATGCTCGAAGGCAAGGGGCGGCCGAAGGTGAGGGGGTTGTGAGGGCTTCGAAGGCCATCGATAGTCTACGCGCCGTGAGGCGCGCTCCCTTCTCCCCCTGCGGGAGAAGGTGGCCGAAGGCCGGATGAGGGGCTGGGCCTCTCCTCGCGCCCCGGTGATCGCAGTTCCCGTCCGGCTGCCGCTGGCGCGGCGCCCCCTCATCCGCCCCTTCGGGGCACCTTCTCCCGCGACGGGAGAAGGGAAGACCTCGCTATGCGCGGTGAGGTGACTGTTCGACGCTGGCCCGATGGTCGGCGTGTTCCCGTTCGAGGACCCGCTTCATGTCCCTCTTCTCCACTCTCCGGCGCTGGGCTGTCCCCGCCGGCCGCTCCCCCGTGACCGCGCCCGAGGTGCGCGCCTCGCGCACCGGGCCGTTGATCGCTCTGCAGTCGGCCGGCCGGCCGGTGTGGACGCCGCGCGACTATGCGGCGCTCGCCCGCGAGGGATACGCCCGCAACCCGGTCGTCCATCGCGCCGTGCGCCTCGTCGGCGAGGCGGCGGCCTCGGTGCCCTGGCTGCTCTACGAGGGGGCGCACGAGGTCGCCGACCATCCGCTTCTCGATCTCCTCGTCCGCCCCAACCCGCGCCAGACCGGCGCGGCGCTGCTCGAGGAGATCTACGGCCACCTGCTCGTCTCGGGGAACGCCTATGTGGAACTGGTGGTGGTCGCCGGCCGTCCCCGCGAACTCCACGCCCTCAGGCCCGACCGCGTCCGCGTCGTCCCCGGCGCCGACGGGTGGCCGGAAGGCTGGGACTACACCGTCGGCGACCGCGCCGTCCGCTTCCGCGCCGAAGCCGACGCGCCGTTGCCGGTCCTCCACCTGAAGACCTTCCACCCCTCGAACGACCACTACGGTCTCGCCCCGCTCGAGGCGGCGCAGACCGGGCTCGACGTCCACAACCAGGCCTCCGCCTGGGCCAAGGCCCTGCTCGACAACTCCGCCCGGCCGTCCGGCGCTCTCGTCTACAAGGCCGAGAGCGGCGTGAACCTCTCCGAGGAGCAGTTCGAGCGGCTGAAGAAGGAACTAGAAGAGGGCTTCCAGGGCGCTGCCAACGCCGGCCGGCCGCTGTTGCTCGAAGGTGGGCTCGACTGGAAGGCGATGGGCTACAGCCCCAAAGAGATGGATTTCATCGAGGCCAAACGCGAAGCGGCGCGCGAGATCGCACTCGCCTTCGGCGTGCCGCCGATGATGCTCGGCATACCCGGAGACAACACCTATTCCAACTACGCCGAGGCCAATCGCGCCTTCTGGCGCCTGACCGTGCTGCCGCTCGTCGCCCGCACCGCCGCCGCGCTCGAAGCGTGGCTGACGCCGCTGTGGCCCGACCACATCCGCCTCGCCTACGACACCGACGCCGTCGACGCCCTGTCGGTCGAGCGCGAGGCATTGTGGAGCCGGGTCGGCGCCGCCGCCTTCCTCGACGACGACGAGAAGCGCGCCGCCGTCGGTTACGGCCCGCGCCGGGCGTACGGTGGAGGCGCGGCGTGACCGACATCGCCGAAACCTTCCTACGCCACGGCGATCTCGCCCATCTCGCTCTTTTCTTGTGGGCCTCCGGCTCCTCCAGCCTGCTGGTCTGGGCGATCCGCGAGATCACCGCCTCCAACCGCCGTTTCGAAGACTTCGTCACCGAGATCGCCCGGCTGGAACGTCTCTTCGCCGATCCGGATTGAGCGAACGCACGTCGAACGTCCCGCGGCCGTGCGGCCGAAGGCCGCCCGACCCTTCTCCCCTCGCGGGAGAAGGTGCCCGAAGGGCGGATGAGGGGGCGGGCCTCGCCTCGAACTCCGCATTCGTTGCTCCCATGCGTCGCCGCTTCGCGGCGCCCCCCTCATCCGACCGCTACGCGGCCACCTTCTCCCGCGAGGGGAGAAGGGAAGAGCCTTGCGGCGCGCGGTCGAACAACGCCGTGACCCCTCCACCCCGAGGAACCCGTCCATGCCCGCCACTCCTGCGCCCGCGAGCGCCACCCCGTCGCGCGACCTCGATCATCGCGAGGTCTTCGCCCGCTTCGTCGATCGCCTCGCCGACCGCCTGCCGCGGCCCGGTGGCGGAAAACCCGTCGTGAGGACCCTCTGACATGGTCATTCGCCCGCTCGCCGCCCCGGAAGCGAAGGTCGTCGTCGCGTCCGTCGGCGACGTCGCCGCCGACGGCACCTTCTCCGGCCACGCCGCTCTCTTCGGCATCGAGGACCTCGCCCGCGACGTCGTCGAGCCCGGCGCCTTCGTCGCCTCGCTCGCTCGGCGCGGCGCCGACGGCGTCAAGATGCTGTGGCACCACGACCCCGCCGAACCGATCGGCCGTTGGCTCGAGATCCGCGAGGACCGCCGCGGCCTCTTCGTCCGCGGCCGGCTCCTTCCCGACATCGCCCGAGCCCGCGAAGCGGCGACCCTGATGAGGGCCGGCGTCCTCGACGGGCTCTCCATCGGCTTCCGTACCGTCGCCGGCCGACGCGACCAGAAGTCCGGTATCCGCCGCCTGACCGCGATCGACCTCTGGGAGATCTCGCTCGTCACCTTCCCGATGCAGCCGGACGCCCGCGTCGCCCGCCTCGAAGCGGCCGCCGCCCCGCGCCCGGTCCCCGTCTCCTCCCCGCAGACCGAGGCCGACCTCGCCGCCACCATCCGGCGGGCGGGCCGCCTGTTCGAACCCACGAGGTGAATTCCCCATGACCGAACTCGCATCCTCCCCCGATCTCGCCGCCGCCCCGGCGCCGGAGATCAAGTCGGCGTCGATCTCCGACGTCGATCGCGCCTTCGACGACTTCCGCGCCGGCTTCGAAACCTGGAAGGCGGAGAACGACCGCCGCCTCGTCGAGATCGAGAAGCGCGGCGCGAGCGACCCGCTGATCGAGGAGAAGATGGCGCGCATCGATCGCGCCATGGACGAGAGCCGCCGCCTCGCCGACGGCCTGGCGCTGAAGGCGGCCCGCCCGCGTCTCGGTCTCGAGCACGCCGATCTCACTCCCGCCGCCGCCGAACACAAGGCCGCCTTCGAGGGCTACGTCCGCGGTGGCCTCGACGCCGACCTGCGCCGCCTCGAGGAGAAGGCGCTGTCCGTCGGTTCCGGTACCGACGGCGGCTATCTCGTCCCGGCCGAGCTCGAACGCGAGGTGATGCTGCGCCTCGCCCAGATCTCGCCGATCCGCGCCATCGCAGGCCAACGCCAGGTGTCGGGCGCCGTCTTCAACAAGCCCTATTCGGCGACCGGCCCGGCCGTCGGCTGGGTGGCCGAGACCGCGGCCCGCCCCGAGACCTCCGGCCCGCAGCTGCAGCAGCTCGCCTTCCCGACCATGGAACTCTACGCCATGCCGTCGGCCACCGCCGCGCTGCTCGACGACACGGCGATCGACGTCGAGGCGTGGATCGCCGAAGAGGTGCAGCAGGCCTTCGCCGAACAGGAAGGCGCCGCCTTCGTCGCCGGCGACGGCGTCTCCAAGCCCAAGGGCTTCATGGCCTATCCGAAGGTCGCCGAGGACGCCTGGGCCTGGGGTTCGCTCGGCTACGTCACCACCGGCGCCACCGGTGCGCTGCCGGCGTCCGACGCCTCCGACGTGCTGATCGATCTCGTCTACGCGCTGAAGGCGGGCTATCGCCAGAACGCCACCTGGGTGATGAGCCGCCGGACGCAGGGCGAGATCCGCAAGCTCAAGGACGCCGACGGCAACTATCTCTGGGCCCCGCCGGCCGTCGCCGGGGGCCGGGCCAGCCTGATGAACTTCCCGGTCGTCGAGGCCGAGGAGATGCCGGCGATCGCCGCCGACGCCTGCCCCATCGCCTTCGGCGACTTCCGCCGCGGCTATCTGGTGGTCGACCGGCTCGGCGTCCGGGTACTGCGCGATCCCTTCTCCGCCAAGCCCTACGTGCTCTTCTACACCACCAAGCGCGTCGGCGGCGGCGTCCAGGACTTCGACGCCATCAAGCTCCTCAAGTTCGGCACGACCTGACCGCGACCGGCGCGAGGAGCCGCGGTTCCTCGCCCGACGCCCCACGCGGTCCGGTTCGATGCCGTCCGCGGCTCGGCGGTGCGCCCTCCCTCCCGCCGCCGAGCCGCCCCTCTCTCTCACTCGAGATACGACATGTCCGCCATTCTGATCGATCCGCCGGCGATCGAGCCGGTGACCCTCGCCGAGGCCAAGGCCCATCTGCGCCTGACCTCCACGGACGACGACGACTACGTCGCCGCCATGATCACCGCCGCCCGCATCCAGGTGGAGAGCGCCACGCGGCGCGTCCTCGTCGATCAGACCTGGCGCATCTATCGCGACGACTGGCCGGCGAGCGGCCGTGTCGATCTGCCGATCGCGCCGATCCGCTCGGTCGCCGCCGTCACCGTCTACGACGCCGAGGGCGAGCCGACCGTCCTCGCCCCGACCGCCTGGATCCTCGACACGGCGTCGCAGCCGGCCCGCCTCGTCTTCACCGGATCGGCGCCGCTGCCGGGCCGGGCGATCAACGGCATCGAGATCGACGTCGTCGCCGGCTACGGCGCCTCCGGTCTGTCGGTGCCGCAGCCGCTCCGGCTCGCCGTCATGACCCTGGTCGCCCGCTGGTACGAGGACCGCGAGGGCCTCTCCTACGGCATCGTGCCGTCGCGGGTGGCGGCCGCCTTCGAGGCCCTGGTCGCTCCCTTCCGGGTGATGAGGCTGGCATGACGACGGCGCTTCCCATCGGCGAACTGCGCCATCGGTTGATCCTCGAGCGTTCGTCGACCGACGCCGACGGCGAGACCGTGTGGACGGTGGTCGGCACCGTCTTCGCGGCGATCGCGCCGGCCGCGGCGGGCGAGACCATCGCCGGCGCCGCGCCGACCGGCACGGTCTCGCATCGCATCGAGATGCGCTGGCGCGGCGACGTTTCGAGCCGCGATCGCTTGCGTCTCGGCGACCGCGTCTTCCGCATCGTCGCCACCCGCGACCTCGACGAACGCCATCGCCGCCTCGTCGTCCTCGCCGAGGAGGAAGGCCGATGACCGCCGCCCTCGCCCTGCAGACGGCGATCCTGGAGCGCCTGCGCGTCGATCCGGACCTCGCCGCCTCGCCGCTTTCCGGCCGCCTCTTCGATGCCGCGCCGCGCGATGCCGCCTTTCCCCATCTCACCATCGCCGAGGTGACGACCCGCGACCGCTCCGGTCTCGACACACCGCTCGCAGAGCATCGCCTCACCTTGCGCGTCCATTCGCGCAAGGGCGGTCGGCGCGAGGTGCTGGTCCTCGCCGGCCACGTCGAGCGCGCGCTCGAGGCCGGCGATCTCGCTCTCGACGGGCATCGGCTGGTGCTCCTGCGTCGCGACGCCACCGAAGTGCGGCTCCTGAAGGACCAGGTCACGGCGGAAGCCGTCCTGCGCTTCGTCGCCCTCACCGAACCGCTCTGATTCCAATCCCGGGAGCCCGATCATGGCCATCCAACGCGGCAAGGATCTCCTCTTGAAGCTCGACGAAGCCGCCACCGGCGATTTCGTCACCGTCGCCGGCCTGCGCTCGCGGCGGCTCGACTTCTCCACCGACACCGTCGACGTCACCACCGGCGACAGCCCCGATCGCTGGCGCGAACTGCTCGCCGGCGCCGGTGTCCGACGCGCCAGGGTCTCCGGCGCCGGCGTGTTCAAGGACGACGCCTGCGACGCCTCGGTGCGCGCCACCTTCTTCGCCGGGGCGATCCGCCCCTGGCGCGTGGTGCTGCCCGACTTCGGCACCGTAGAAGGGCCGTTTCTGATCGCGGCCCTCGAATTCGCCGGCGACCACGACGGCGAGATGACCTTCGATCTGACGCTGGAATCGGCCGGCGCGCTCACCTTCACCGCGAGCTGACGCCATGGCCAACCGACGGCGCGGCGAGATCGCCGCGGTGGTCGACGGCGAGGCCGTCACCCTCTGCCTCACCCTCGGCGCCCTCGCCGAACTGGAGACCGCCTTCGGCGTCGACGATCTCGTCGCCCTCGCCGAGCGTTTCTCCAGCGGCCGCCTCTCCGCTCATGATCTTCTGCGCATCTTCGCCGCCGCGCTGCGCGGCGGGGGGCGCTCCGTAACCGATGCGGAAGTGGCGCGGATGCGCGTCGACGGTGGCCTCGCCGGCCTCGCAGCGATCGTCGCCGACCTGCTCGAAGTCACCTTCGGCGCGACCGCCGCCGAACCGCCGGACGGTGGAGGAGGGCAGGGGACCGGGCGAGGGGAGAGCGAGGTCGGCGCGACGGCCCGCCCTCCGACCGTCCCGGGGGTGGCGAGCCCTTCCCCTGGGACGCGGTGATGCGGCTCGCCTTCACCCGCTGGGGGCTCGCCCCCGCCGCCTTCTGGGCGATGACGCCGCGCGAACTCGCCGCGTGTCTGACGCCCGTCGTTCCGACCGCGCTCGATCGCCCGGCCTTCGAGCGTCTGATGCGCCGCTTCCCCGATTCGGCCCGAGGAGCCTGAGATGTCCGACCCGACCGACCTCACCGATGCCGCCGCCGTCGCCGACGGCCTCGCCGGGACGCTCGGCGACCTGAGCGGTCTGTCCAAGACCTTCGGCCAGTCGCTGACCACGGCGCTCAAGGGGGCGATCGTCCAGGGCAAGAGCCTGGACACGGTGCTGCGCACCCTCGCTCAACGTCTGGCGTCGAAAGCGCTCGACAGTGCGCTGAGCCCGCTGACCAGCGGTATCGCCGGCTTGGTCGGCGGCCTCCTCGGCTTCGCCGACGGTGGCGTCATCGCCGCGGGGCGCGTCCGGCCCTTCGCGAGCGGCGGCATCGTCTCGTCGCCGACCTACTTTCCGATGGCCGGCGGCACGACGGGGCTGATGGGAGAGGCGGGAGCGGAAGCGATCCTACCGCTCACCCGCGGGTCCGACGGCCGCTTGGGCGTCGCCGCCGCGGGCGGCTCGGCCACGCGCGTGACCGTCAACATCACCACGCCGGATCTCGCGAGCTTCCGCCGCTCCGAGGCGCAGGTGACGGGAATGATGGCCCGCGCCGTCGGACGGGGACGGCGCGGGCTCTGACACCGGACCCAACGAGGAGGGGCTCAGGTTCCGGTGTTTCCGTTTGTCGTCAATCTCGTGTGGATGTCGTCGAGCAGCAGCAGGCGCTTCTTCTTCAGCGTCTCCAGATACTCGTCCGACGTCGTCTCGATCTCCGCTTCGATGCGAAGGATTTCGCCGTTGATCTCCATGTAGTCGAGAGCCGTGCGGGCGAAGGCGTCATCGCTACGGATCATCGACTGAATCTGCTGGGCCCGGTCGGGGAACTCCTCGACGAGTGCATGCTGCGAATGGGGCATCACTTCTCTCGCTTCGTATCGTCGCGATGGTTACCCGCGCCTGCCGGGACCGTCGTTGAGGAAAATCAAACACGGAAAGGTTCGCGACGATGTCCGAGACGTCCGGCTTCGACGAAGTCGTCTTCCCGCTGGCGGTTTCGCTTCATGCCGCCGGCGGACCGGAACGGCGCACCGAGATCGTCGTTCTCGGCTCCGGCCGCGAGGTGCGCAACGCGCGCTGGGCCGATTCGCGACGGCGATACGATGCCGGCACCGGCATCCGTTCGCTCGACGACCTCGCCGAAGTGCTGAGCTTCTTCGAAGCCCGGCGCGGTCGCCTCCACGGCTTCCTGTGGCGCGACCCGATCGACGACCGCTCCTGCGCTCCCTCGCGCGAACCGAGCCCGACCGATCAGGCGATCGGCACCGGTGACGGCGCCACCGCCGTCTTCGCCCTGGTCAAACATCACGCCAGCGGCGGACGCGACTGGGTGAGGACGATCGCCCGCCCGGTCGCCGGGTCGGTTCGGGTCGCCGTCGACGGGGTGGAGAGGGCGGCCGACGTCGACTTCGCCGTGTCGCTCGACGGCCTCGTCACCTTCGCCTCCGGCCAGATCCCCGCCGTGGGCGCTGCCGTCACCGCCGGCTACCGCTTCCTCGTCCCCGTCCGCTTCGACACCGACGAGATCCGCGTCGACCTGACGGCTTTCGTCGCCGGGGAGATCCCCTCCGTTCCGCTCGTCGAGATCCGCCCGTGAAGACGCTTCCTCCCGCTCTCGCCGAGGCGCTCGCCTCCGGCGTCACCACGCTCGCCGCCTGCTGGCGCCTGCGCCGTCGCGACGGCGTGGTGCTCGGCTTCACCGATCACGACCGCCCGCTCGTCTACGATGGCGTCACCCACGAGGCGGCGACCGGATTTTCGGTGAGCGAGGCGGTGGCGCGCGCCGACCTCTCGGTCGGTGGGCTCGAGGTCGACGGCGCCCTCACCTCCGATCGGCTCACCGCCGCCGACATCGAGGCTGGCCTCTACGACGGCGCCGCCGTCGAGATCGATCTCGTCGATTGGACCGACCCGACGCGACGCGTGACGTTGCGCACCGGGGTGGTCGGTGAGGTCGCCCGCCTCGACGGCGCCTTCCGCGCCGAGATCCGCTCCGCCGCCCATGCCCTCGACGCGCCGCGCGGTCGCCTCTTCCAGCACCGCTGCGACGCCGATCTCGGCGATGCCCGCTGCGGTGTCGCGGTGGAACCGCACGCGGCGACCGTCGCGGCCGTGTCGGACCGCCGCCGCTTCGTCGTCACCGGTCTCGAAGACGTCGCCGACGGCCACTTCGATCACGGCGGGGCGGTCTTCACCTCCGGCGCCTGCGTCGGGCGAAAGAGCGAGATCAAGGTCCACCGTGTCGACGCCGACATGGTGGACCTCGAACTGTGGCGGACCATGACCGACCCGATCGCCGTCGGCGACACGCTCGAAGTCTCTCGAGGTTGCGACAAGCGCTTCGAGACCTGCCGCGACCGTTTCGCCAACGCCTCCGCCTTCCGCGGCTTTCCCCACATCCCGGGCAACGACTTCCTCGTCGCCTCGCCGGTCTCCGGCGGCCCCAACGACGGCGGAGCCCTGGTGCCATGACCGACCCTGTCGACATCGATCGCCCGGCCCCGAGCCGAGAGGCGATCGTCGCCGCGGCGCGCGCCTGGATCGGCACGCCCTATCGCCATCAGGCGTCGCTCAAGGGCGCCGGCTGCGACTGCCTCGGCCTCGTCCGCGGCCTGTGGCGCGAGTTCTACGGCGCCGAACCGGAAACGCCGCCGCCCTACGCTCCGGATTGGGCCGAGGCGAGCCGGCTGGAGCAGATGATCGAGGCCGGCCGCCGTCATCTCGTCGCCGTGCCGGTCGCCGAAGCGCGGCCCGGCGACGTGATCCTCTTCCGCTGGCGGCCCGATCTGCCGGCCAAGCACGCCGGCGTCCTCGTCGCGCCCGATCGCTTCGTCCACGCCTACGAGGGGACGGCGGTGGTCGAGAGCCCGCTCGGCCCCTGGTGGCGTCGCCGCATCGCCGCCGCCTTCGCCTTTCCCGGCGTCGACGACGTCCTCCCGGCCTGACCCTTCGGAGCACCCACCATGGCGACCCTCCTTCTCGCCGCCGCCGGCAGCGCTCTCGGCGGCGCGCTCGGCGGTGTCGGCGCTCTCGTCGGTCAGGCGATCGGCGGCCTCGCCGGCCATGTCCTCGATCAGACGCTGATCCGCTCGACCATGCCGGGGACGAGCGGTCCGCGCCTCTCCGACCTCGACGTGTCGAGCTCGACCGAGGGCGACGACATCCCGCGCATCTACGGCCGCGCCCGCCTCGCCGGTCAGCTGATCTGGGCGACCCGCCACGAGGAGAGCGCCACCACCAGCGGCGGCAAGGGCGGACCGAAGGTCAAGACCTGGCACTATCACGCCAATTTCGCCGTCGCCCTGTGCGAGGGGCCGATCCGTCACGTCGGCCGCATCTGGGCCGACGGCACGCTCCTCGACACCGCCTCGCTCACCATCCGCGTCCACCTCGGCGGCGAGGACCAGGAGCCCGACGCGCTGATCCTCGCGCGTCAGGGCGGCGAGGTGCCGGCCTATCGCGGCGTCGCCTATGTCGTCTTCGAGCATTTCCCGCTGGAGGACTGGGGCAACCGCATCCCCCAACTCTCCTTCGAGGTGATCCGCGTCGTCGACCGGCTGGAGAGCCGGGTGCGCGGCGTCACTCTGATCCCCGGCGGCACCGAATTCGGCTACGCCACCACGGCGGTGACCCGGGCCGTCTCGCCCGGCGTCACCGAAAGCGAGAACCGCCACGTCCGCCACGCCGCCACCGATCTCGTCGCCGCCCTCGACGAGCTCACCGGCCTGTGCCCGAACCTGAGGCGCATCGCCCTGGTCGTGACCTGGTTCGGCGACGATCTGCGCGCCGGCGACTGCCGGATCGAACCGCGGGTCGAGCAGGCGATGAAGACGACGAAGCCGCTCGTCTGGTCGGTCGGCGGCCTCGGCCGTGCAGCCGCGACCCTGGTCTCGACCATCGACGGCCATCCCGCCTACGGCGGCACGCCGTCCGACGCGTCGGTGATCGAGGCGATCGCCGAGATCCGCGGCCGCGGCCTCGAGGTGATGCTCTATCCCTTCGTGGCGATGGACATCCCCGCCGGCAACGGCCTCGCCGATCCGCGCGGCGGCGACGAACAACCGGCCCATCCCTGGCGCGGCCGCATCACCTGCCACCCGGCTCCCGGCGAACCCGGCTCGCCCGACGGCACGGCCACGGCCGAAGCGCAGATCGCCGCCTTCGTCGGCACGGCGTCCCCGAGCGACTTCTCCGTGGGCGGCGGCGCCGTCGCCTATGCCGGCCCGGCCGAATGGTCGTTCCGCCGCATGATCCTCCACCACGCGACGCTCGCCGTGGCGGCCGGCGGCGTCGACGCCTTTCTCGTCGGTTCCGAATTCGTCGGCCTGACCACGGTGCGCGGGGAGGGGGGCTCGCATCCCTTCGTCGCCGCTCTCGTCGATCTCGTCGCCGACGTCCGCTCGATCCTCGGACCGGCGGTGAAACTCTCCTACGGCGCCGACTGGACCGAGTGGAACGGCTTCCAGCCCGCCGATGGATCGGGTGACGTGGTCTTTCACCTCGATCCGCTGTGGGCTTCGCCGCACGTCGACTTCGTCGGCATCGACGCCTATTTCCCGCTCACCGACTGGCGGCGCGGCGACCATCTCGACCGCGACCTCGCCGATCTGCCCACCGATCGCGCCCATCTCGCCACTCGCGTCGCCGGCGGCGAGGCTCACGACTGGTACTACGCCGACGAGGCGGCCCGGCGGGCGCAGACCCGCCTGCCGATCACCGACGGCGCCTACGGCAAGCCCTGGGTCTTTCGCCCGAAGGACCTCGTCGGCTGGTGGTCGAACCACCACTACGATCGCCCCGGCGGCGTCGAAGCGGCGACCCCGACCGCCTGGGAACCGGGGATGAAGCCGATCTGGCTCACCGAACTCGGCTGCCCGGCGGTCGACCTCGGCGCCAACCAGCCCAACGTCTTCCCCGATCCGAAATCGTCGGAGAGCCGGCGTCCGTGGGCCTCGATCGGCACCCGCGACGACCTCGCCCAGCGCCGCACCCTCGAAGCGATCATCGACCACTGGGATCCGGCGGTGACGCCCGGCGCCAACCCGACGTCGCCCGTCTACGGCGGACCGATGCTCGATCCCGACGGCATCCATCTGTGGACCTGGGACGCGCGGCCGTTCCCGACCTTCCCGGTCGAAGGTGATGTGTGGGCCGACGGCGACGTCTGGTCGACCGGCCACTGGCTGAACGGCCGCCTCGGTGGCGCGAGCCTCGAGGGGCTGATCGCCGCGATCCTCGCCGACCACGGGGTCGACGGCGTCGACTTTCGGGCGATCGCCGGGCATGTCGACGGCTACGTGATCGATCGCCGCATGTCGGCGCGCGAAGCCCTCGAACCGCTCCTCGCCGCCTTCCAGATCGACGCCATCGACACCGGAACCGGCCTGCGCTTCGCAGGGCGCTCGCGCCGCTTCGACGCGACGTTGACGAGCGACGACTGCGTCGAGGACGAGAAGGCCGCCGCCGTCACCCTTCGCCGGGCGCAGGAGAGCGAACTGCCGGCCGAAGTGTCGATCACCTTCTCCGACGCCACCCTCGATCATCGCCGCGCCACCGTCTCGTCCCGTCGCCTCGAAGGAACGTCGCGCCGCGCCGCCTCGGCCGACCTCGCCGTGGTGGCGCCGATCGAGACCATGGTCTCCATCGCCGACACATGGCTCGCCGACGTCTGGGCCGGCCGCACCTCGGCGGCCTTCGCGCTCGATCCGACGCGCGTCGCACTCGAACCGGGCGATCTCGTCGACCTCGCCGTCGACGGCCGCGTCGAACGGCTCTTCGTCGAGGCGGTGAGCGACGGCGCCGCACGTCGCGTCGAAGCGCGCAGTGCCGACCCGGATCTCTACGGTCCGGTGCGCACCGCCACGCGTCGTCGCTCCGGTGCATCTGCCACCGCCTGGGGCGAGCCGGCGATCGTCGTCCTCGACATCGCCCACCCGGAAGAGGGTGCGGCGCTCCATCGTCCCTGGGTCGCCGCCTTCGCCGCGCCCTGGCCGGGTTCGCTCGGCCTGTGGCGGCGGCTCGACGAAGGCAGTTGGACGACGGTCGGGTCGATCGACCGACGGGCGACCATGGGCGTCACCGCCTCGCCGCTTCGGTGCGGTCCGGTGGCCGTGTGGGACCGGGTCTCCACTTTCGACGTCACCGTGTGGAACGGCGCGATCGCCGCCGAGAGCGAAGCCAAGGTCCTGGCCGGCGCCTGTCGGGTCGCGGTCCGCGCCCCGAACGGTCTGTGGGAGGTGCTGCAATACGCCGAGGCCGAGATGATCGGCGTCGCCACCTGGCGGCTGTCGCGCCTGCTGCGCTGTCAGGGCGGCTCCGAGGACGCCTGGGACGGTCTCGATGCGATCCCGGCCGGCGCCGCCTTCGTCGTGCTCGACGAGAGCCTCGCCACACTTCCCCTCGATCTCGAGGACATCGGCAGCGAGGTGGTGTTCCGCATCGGCCCGGCGCTCGAGGACTATTCGCGCCCGAGCCATGCCGAGTTCTCCGTCGTGCCCACCGGACGCGGCCTGTGGTCCTACGCGCCGGCCCACCTGCGCGCTCTGGCCGATCCGGCGAGCGGCGACGTCCGCGTCTCCTGGGTGCGTCGCGCCCGCGGTCCCGGCGCCGATGCCTGGGGCACCGGCGAAGTGCCGCTGCCGGAGGGGGTCGAAGCCTATCGCCTCGAGATCTTCCACGGCACGACGCTGGTGCGCCGCGCCGACACCGCCACGCCGTCGTGGATCTGGTCCAAGGCCGACCGCGACGCCCGTCTCGGCCCGAACCCGGTCGACGTCACCGTCCGCGTCGCCGAACTCGGCGCCACCATCGGTCCCGGCGTGTGGCGCTCGGGTGGCTTCCGCGTCTGATCGCGTCCCGCGACGGCGCCCCGCGCCCGGCCGATCGCCGGCCTCTCGACCGTAAGAAAGGAACAGCAAGATGAAAGGTTATCGCACTCTCATCCTCAACCTCGCCGCCTCCGTGCTCGGCGTGCTGATCGCCACCGACTGGGTCGGGCTCGCCGGTCCGACGACCGCCGGCTTCGTCGTCACCGGCCTCGGCATCGCCAACACGGTCCTGCGTTTCCTCACCGACGGCCCGGTCGGAAGCCGGTCGCAGCCCTGACTCCGGCGCCGTCCCCCGCGGCATCCGAGGGCGGCGGCGGTGGTGTTCATGGCAGGTTCAGCGCGTCTCGGATAGCGTCGCGCCATGAATCGTAGCGGGCTCCTGGCCGTTGTCCTCCTTCTTGCCGGCGGCGACGTCGGGGCTGCGGCCGTCGAGATGCCGGCGGCTTCCGATTGCCTCTCCGGCGCGGTGGTCCAGGAGGTTCTCGTCCAGGGCAAGGTTCGCCGTCTCGCCGAGATCAAACGTCACCTCGTCGGCGACATCGTCCGCGCCGATCTGTGCCGCGCCGGCTCGCTTCTCGTCTATCGTGTCACGTTGCTCGACCCGACCGGAAAAGTCCGCCGTGTCCTCCTCGATGCGACCTCCGGCCGGATCGTGTACGATAGCGTCGACAAGTGAGCCGCGGCCGCGCGACGCGGGACGACGAGGGAGAACGGCGTGCGCCTCCTGGTGGTGGAAGACGACAAGAATCTCAATCGCCAACTCGTCGAGGCCTTCGAAGAGGCCGGATATGCCGTGGATGCGGCCTCCGACGGCGAGGAGGGGCACTTCCTCGGCGACACCGAGCCCTATGACGCCGTGATCCTCGACATCGGACTGCCGATGATGGATGGCATCACGGTTCTCGAGAAATGGCGCAGGGCCGGTCGCAAGATGCCGGTGCTGCTGCTCACCGCCCGCGACCGCTGGTCCGACAAGGTGGCCGGCATCGACGCCGGCGCCGACGACTACGTCGCCAAGCCGTTCCACATGGAGGAGGTCCAGGCGCGCATCCGCGCCCTGGTGCGCCGCGCCGCCGGCCTCGCCTCGAACGAGATCCACGTCGGCCCGGTCACCCTCGACACCCGCGCCGGCAAGGTGACCGTCGACGGTCGCACCATCCGCCTCACCTCCCACGAATACCGCCTGCTCGCCTATCTGATGATGCACCAGGGCCGGGTCGTCTCGCGCACCGAACTGGTCGAGCATCTCTACGATCAGGACTTCGACCGCGACTCGAACACCATCGAGGTGTTCGTCGGACGCCTGCGCAAGAAGCTCGGGGTCGACCTGATCCAGACCATCCGCGGCCTCGGCTACACCGTGGGCACGACGGTCGATGCAGGTTAGCTCGCTCGCCCGGCGCCTGTTCGTTCTGGCCGCTCTGTGGAGCGCCCTGTCGCTGGCGGTCGCCGGCTTCGTCCTCATCACCGTCTACCGCGCCTCGGTCGAGCGCTCGTTCGACGAGCGGCTCGGCGTCTATCTGAAGACCCTGGTGGGGGCGCTCGCCACCCAAGCCGACGGCGCGGGCACGTTCCGCCAGCCCGACAATCTCGGCGAAGCCCGCTTCGAACTGCCGTTGTCCGGTTGGTACTGGGTGGTCCGGCGCGCCGCCGACGGCCGCGTCGTGGTCACCTCGCCGTCGCTGACCGGCGAGGTGTTGCGCCTGCCGAGCGACATCGGCACCCCTCCCGACCGCGATCGCATCACGCGCGCCTACCTCGAAGGCCCCGACGGCCAGCGCCTCCGGATGCTGGAACGCGAGGTCGATTTCGACGGCCGCGACGTCTTCCGCTTGGCGGTGGCGGGCAACGCCGGCGATCTCGAGGCCGACATCTCCGGCTTCTCCTGGCGAACCGCCCTGTTGCTCGCCGCCGTCGGCTTCGGTCTGGTGATCTCCACCGCCGCTCAGGTCCGCCTCGGTCTGACGCCGCTCGACCGGATGCGCGCAGCGCTCCTGCGCATTCGCGCCGGCGAGGCGGAGCAGTTGGAGGGCCCTTTCCCCGCCGAGATCGCGCCGCTCGCCCACGAGCTCAACACCCTCATCCAGACCAACCGCGAAGCGACCGAGCGTGCCCGCACCCATGTCGGCAACCTCGCGCATGCCCTCAAGACGCCGATCTCGGTGCTGCTCAACGAGGCCCGCACCTCCGATTGCGCCATCGCCCCGCACGTGGTCGAGCAGGTCGGCCTGATGCGCGACCACGTCGAACATCACCTCGAACGCGCCCGCCTCGCCGCCCAGCGCCGCGTCATCGGCGTCGTCACCGAGGTGGAGCCGGTGGTCGATCGGCTGGTTCGCGCCATGCGCCGGATCCACGAGTCGCGCGCGGTGACCCTCCAGGCGACGGTCGAGCCCGGGATCCGTTTCCGCGGCGAACGCGAGGATCTCGAGGAGGCGCTCGGCAATCTCGTCGACAACGCCTGCAAATGGGCCGTCGGCCGGGTCGACGTCGCGGTTCGCCTGTCCGATCAGGGCGGCGGTGAGCGCCGCTTCTTCACCGTGGTCGTCGACGACGACGGCCCGGGCATCGATCCGGCCGGCCGCGCCGAGGCGCTGAAGCGCGGACATCGGCTCGACCAGAAGGTCCCCGGCTCCGGGCTCGGCCTGTCGATCGTCGCCGAATTGGCGGCGCTCTATGGTGGCGAATTCGACCTCGATCGCGCGCCCCTCGGTGGGTTGCGTTGCCGCCTGGTTCTCCCCGCACTGTGATTCCACCTGACGCCACGACCGAATTCGGCCATGATGGCAGGCGACAAGAGGCACTCCAACCGCATCGGTTCCGGCGCCGTCGCCGGAGCGATCCCCGCAGCCCGAACCGCATTTCGGAAACTCGTCCATGACGTTAAGGAGCGTGATCGTCGTCGGCGCCCTCGCCGGACTGCTCGCCGGTTGCGGCGAGACGACGTCGAAGCAGAGCCTGGGATCGGTCGCCGGGACCCTGTCGGGCGGGTTGATCGGCTCGTCTGCGAGCCCCAAGGCATCGTCTCCCGGCGCCGCGCCGCTCTTCGCCGCCTGGGCGGGAAGTGCGATCGGCGCGCGTCTCGACGACAACGATCGCCGGCTGGTGTCGGAAGCCGAATACGAGGCGCTCGAATCGACCGCCGCCGGCGCTTCGCGCGAATGGCGCAATCCCGCCACCGGTCATCGTGGCTCGGTGTCGCCGGGACCGGCCTATTCGGTCAATCAGTACACCTGCCGCGACTACGTCGATCAGATCTCGGTCGACGGCAAGAGCGAGACCGTCCGCTCCACCGCCTGCCGCCAGCCGGATGGCAGTTGGCGGCCGATTTCCTGACGCGCCGGGACGCCGTTTCGCTCATCAATTCTTAAAATCTTTGACGGATCCTCGGGATACGACGAAGGCAGCTCATCGCCGGGCATGCGTTCGCCGTCGCCGATCGCGGCCCGTCGCCGCTGGTCGTATCTCGTCACCACGGGGGTCGCGCGATGCCCGAAGCCGGGCTGATCACGTCGAAGGTTCGAGCCTACATGGAATCGCTGTCGCCGACGGCGAGATCCATGTTGATCCGTTCGCTGCGCAACTCGCAGGCCGAGGGCGATCTGCCGAACGAGGTCATTCTCGCCGCGGTCGAAGGGCTCGATGTCGCCACCGAGCCGGAACCCGTCCGTCGCTCCCGTGGCGCCGTCGGCGAACCCTGGTCGGCGCGCCTCGAAACCGCGTTCTTCGCCCCTCTCGCGCCCTTCGTCGTCGACGACGTCGCCTCCGTCCACACCACCGGCCGCATCGCCAGATCGTCGCTTCCGGTGATCTGGATGTGGATCCGCCGCGATGCCGCCACCGAGGATTACGAGCGCGCCATCGCCGCCGACCCTTACGACGCCGACGCCGACGTGGCGCCGATCGCGCGCAAGCTGCGCCGCGACGTCATCGCCCGGGTCGTCGATCTTCTGCGTGACGCCGGTGCGGAGCCCAAGATCCGCCAGAAGCTCGCCAGCCAGCTCGGCGGCGACCCGGTCTATCGCGACCTCGTCGACGTCGCCTACGTGCTTCAGAACGAGGCGGCCTTCGCCAATCTCTTCGGCCAACTCCCGTCGAGCATCACCGCCTTCGACGTCGCCGAACCCTCGCGCCTCGCCGAGGTCGTCCGCGCTTCGCTCGATCAGGTCCAGATGACCCCCGAGTGGATCGGAGCCGCGCTTCTGACCCGCACCGCCAATCCGGTGGTGGTGGCCACTCTGGCGGCGCGCCTCGCCGGATCGACCGATCCGCGTCTCGTCGCCTCCAGCCGCTACGGCGTGTTGGTGGAGGTCGTCATCGCCCACCTCGAACGCCTCGCCGTTCTGACGCAGGGCCGTGGTACCGACACCGCCTCGCGCACCCGTTTCCTCACCGACGTGCGCGCCTATCACGACATCAGCAAGAACCTCGCTCTGCTGATGCCGGTCGAAGCGGTCTCCAATTGGATGCGGCGCATCGGCGCAGCCAAGGTGACCATGTCCGAAGTCGTGTCGCGTTGGATCGAGCCCGCCCCGGGCCTCGTCCGCCGGGCGCTGCGGGTGGAGACCAAGGGGGGCGAGTTCGCCGGCCGCTGGGATCAGGCGACCTACGACGATGCCGAATTCGCCGTCCGTCTGTCGATCGAGGCGCGGCTCTGCGCCGAGAGTCTGGCGGTCAACGAACTGGTCGGTCGCACCCGCAAACAGATCGAGCAGACCCTCGAGGTGGTGTCCGCCAAGCTCATGGCGGATCTGAAGTCTTCCCAGGCTCTCGACAAGCGGACGCTGATCGAGGCGGTGGACGGTGCCATCCGGCTCTCCGCCCTCGTCTTCGGTGAGGAATACGCCGCCGTGCTGCGCAAGAGCCGCGATCTCTTCGCCAACAAGGTCGCCCGCGCCACCGGTTGATCCGACCCCGAACAGCTGCTCCGTGGAGGTGGCGTTCCCCCTGTCGGACCACCTCTTGATCGCGGTCAACATCTCGTGTGATCGATCGCGATAGGTCCTTCTCCCATTGCCGATCCGTCTCGGCGAGGTTATCTGACCCGCCGAGTGGGATGCCGGTCGTCCGAGACGCGCCGGTGAGATCGACCGTCGTCACGGTCGCGATGAGGAGCGGACGACCACGCGATGCTGATCTGGGCCCTGTTCGCCGGCATGACCATCATCGCCGTGTCGATCGTTCTCGTACCGGCGCTGCGGCGTCGCCGCGGCGAATCCGCCTCCGTCGAGGCCGGCGAGGTCGCCGTCTATCGCGATCAGCTCGCCGAGATCGATCGCGACGTCGAGGCCGGTCTCGTCGGGACCGTCGAGGCCGATGCCGCCCGCGCCGAGATCTCCCGACGCATCCTGCGCGCCGGTCGCCATGTCGACGCGACCAGGGCCGCCTCCGGCGGGTCTCGCCTCGTGCCGATTCTGGCGGCGGTGCTGGTGCCCATCATCGCCGTCGGCCTCTATGCCCGCCTCGGCCATCCCACCATGCCCGACATGCCGCTCGAGGCTCGCAAGACGGCGGCCCCCGCGGGCAATTCGCTCGAAGAGCTGGTGGCCAAGGTCGAAGCCCATCTCGCCGCCAACCCGAACGACACCCGCGGTTGGGAGGTGCTGGCACCGACCTACATGCATCTCGGCCGTTTCGATCTCGCCGCCGCCGCGTGGCGCAACGCCATCCGCACCGGCGGCCCGACCGATCGACGCTACAACGAACTCGGCCGCACCCTCGTCGCCGGCGGCGACGATCAGGTCTCGCCGGAAGCCCGCGCCGCCTTCGAGAAGTCGCTGGAGATCGAGCCGAACGGCATCCTGCCGCGCTTCTTCCTCGCGGTCGCCCTCTCCCAGGACGGCAAGAAGGCGGAAGCTGTCGCCGCCTGGAAGGACATCGTGGGGCGCGGCAAGGGCGACGAACCCTGGCTCGCCGATGCCCGCGAGGAACTGGCGCGCGCCGAAGCCGACCTCGCCGGCAGGCCCTTCGAGCCACCGGCGCCGGCGCCCGCCGCTCCGTCCGCGCCCGCCGCCCCGTCCACTGCCGCCCCCGGTCCCTCCGCCTCCGATGTCGAAGCCGCCGCCAAGATGTCGCCGGAAGAGCGCGCCAAGATGATCGAGACCATGGTCGATCGGCTGCGGGACCGTCTCTGGACGTCCGGCGGCCCGCTCGACGATTGGCTTCGCCTGATCCGCTTCCAGACGATGATCGGGCAGACGGACGCCGCCGGGCAGTCACTGGACAAGGCGCGCGCCGCCTTCGCCGGCGACGCCGCGGCGCTCGCTCGCCTCGACGCCCTCGCCGGAGCGAAGCCCTGATACCATCGCCGGATCGTCGCCGAGGGGGCGAGGATCCCACGAGATCGAGGTACGCATGACGCGCAAGCAGAAACGACTGACCCTCATCGGTTTCGCCGGTCTGGTGCTCGCCGCCGCGGTGGGCCTGGTGCTCTTCGCCCTCAACGACCGCATCACCTTCTTCACCTCGCCGACCGATCTCGCCGTCGGCAAGGTCAAACCCGGCACGCGGCTGCGTCTCGGCGGGTTGGTCGAAGCCGGTTCGATCGAGCGCACCGAAGGCACCACGGTGCGCTTCCGCGTCACCGACGGCGCCAATACCGTGCCGGTGACCTACACCGGCATCCTGCCCGACCTCTTCCGCGAGGGGCAGGGCACCGTGGCGGAGGGCGCGGTCGGCACCGACGGCGTCTTCAAGGCCGACACGGTGCTCGCCAAGCACGACGAGAAGTACATGCCCAAGGAAGTGGCCGACGCACTCAAGGCCTCCGGCCACTGGGGCGAGGACGCTGCCAAGGCGACGCTGAAGAAGTGAGACCGACATCCGGCGCAGCGGACGGCCGCGCCGGACGAGAGGCGAGGACCGCGCCGAGCGGTCGCGAGGAGGGAAGCCGATGATCGTCGAGATCGGACATTACGCCCTGGTGTTGGCGCTGGCGCTGGCTCTCGTCCAATCGGTCGTGCCGATCTGGGGGGCGGTGAAGGGGGACGAGCGGGCGATGGCGCTCGCCGGCCCGATCTCCGTCGGGCAGTTCCTCTTCGTCGCCGTCTCCTTCGCCGCCCTCACCTACGCCCACGTCGTCTCCGACTTCTCGGTGGTCAACGTCTTCGAGAATTCGCACTCGACCAAGCCGATGATCTACAAGGTCTCCGGCGTCTGGGGGAACCACGAGGGCTCGATGCTCCTGTGGGTGTCGATCCTGGCCCTCTTCGGCGCGCTCGTCGCCTTCTTCGGCCGCAACCTGCCGCAGACGCTGCGCGCCAACGTCCTCGGCGTCCAGGCCTGGGTGGCGGTCGCCTTCTACCTCTTCGTGCTGCTGACCTCGAACCCCTTCGCCCGCTTCGGCCAGCCGCCGATGGAGGGACGCGACCTCAACCCGTTGCTCCAGGACGTCGGCCTCGCCATCCATCCGCCGCTGCTCTACCTCGGCTACGTCGGCTTCTCGATCGCCTTCTCCTTCGCCGCCGCGGCGCTGATCGAAGGCCGCATCGATGCCGCCTGGGCGCGCTGGGTTCGCCCCTGGACGCTGACCGCCTGGGTCTTCCTCACCCTCGGCATCGCCATGGGCTCCTACTGGGCCTACTACGAGCTCGGATGGGGCGGCTGGTGGTTCTGGGATCCGGTCGAGAACGCCTCGCTGATGCCCTGGCTCGCCGGCACCGCGCTGCTGCACTCCGCCATCGTCATGGAGAAGCGCGACGGGTTGAAGATCTGGACGATCCTGCTCGCCATCCTCGCCTTCTCGCTGTCGCTGCTCGGCACCTTCCTGGTGCGCTCCGGCGTGCTCACCTCGGTGCACGCCTTCGCCACCGATCCGGCCCGCGGCGTCTTCATCCTCGGCATCCTGGTGTTGTTCGTCGGCGGCTCGCTGACCCTGTTCGCGGCCCGAGCCGCGACGCTGACCAAGGGCGGCCTCTTCGCGCCGGTCAGTCGCGAGGGCGCGCTGGTCTTCAACAACCTGTTCCTGACCGCCGGCACCGCCACCGTCTTCGTCGGCACGCTCTATCCGCTGATGCTGGAAGCGACCACCGGCGGCAAGATCTCGGTCGGCGCGCCGTTCTTCGACATGACCTTCGGCCCGCTGATGGTGCCGCTGCTGATCGCCCTGCCGATGGGCCCGTTCCTGGCCTGGAAGCGCGGCGACATCCTGGCGGTGGTGCAGCGTCTGGCGGCCGTCATGGTGTTGTCGGTCGTCGCCGTCCTCGTCACCTGGATATTGAAGGGCCACGACATCCTGCCGGCGCTGGGCGTCGGCCTCGCGACCTGGCTGATGCTCGGCTCGCTCGCCGAGATCCTCTGGCGCATCAAGCTCTTCACCGAACCGGGCGTGTCGCTGCGGCGCGCCGTCGGCCTGCCGCGCTCGGCCTGGGGCACCTTCCTCGGCCACTTCGGCGTCGGCGTGATGTTGCTCGGCATCGTCGCCGAAGGCGCCTGGAAGATCGAGCACGTGCTGGTGATGAAGCCCGGCGATCACATTCGCGTCGAGCGCTTCGACGTCGCCTTCGAGCGCGCCGTCCCCAATTCCGGCCCCAACTGGGACGAGGTCATCGCCCGTTTCAAGGTGACCGACGGAACGTCGAACCCGCCGATCGTCATGGAGCCATCGAAGCGCACCTATCGCACCCGCTCCATGCCGACGACCGAGACGGCGATCGAGACCTACGGGCTCTTCTCCCAGCTCTATCTCGCCATCGGCGAAGCGCAGGGCGAGGGCGTGGCCATGCGCATCTATTGGAAGCCGCTGGTGCTGCTGATCTGGATCGGCACGCTGATCATGTCGATCGGCGGCGTCGTCTCGCTCACCGACCGCCGCCTGCGCGTCGGTGCGCCGACGCCGCATCGCGCCGCTTCCGCCGCCGCGATGCCCGCCGCCGCCGAATGAGGAGACCGACCATGACGATCCGCCGCGCCGCCGCCGCGCTCGCCTTCGCCCTGTCGCTCCTCGCCGGCCCCGCCGTCGCGGTGCAGCCCGACGAGATGCTCTCCGACCCGACGCTCGAGGCGCGCGCCCGCGAGCTGTCGGGCGAGCTACGCTGCCTCGTCTGTCAGAACCAGTCGATCGACGACAGCGACGCGCCGCTCGCCAAGGATCTGCGCATCCTGGTGCGCGAGCGCATCAAGACCGGCGATTCGAACACCCAGGTGCTCGACTACCTCGTCGCCCGCTACGGCGAATTCGTGCTGCTCAGGCCGCGCTTCAACGCCCACACGGCGATCCTGTGGACGCTGCCCTTCGCCGTGCTGATCCTCGGCGCCGGCGGCATCTTCCTCGCCCTGCGCCGCCGGTCCGCCCGCGCCGGGTCGGTCGAGGCGCCGCTCAGCGCCGAGGAGAAGGCGCGGCTCGACGAGATCCTCGCCCGCGAGAGCTGATACATCGGCCATTGGAAGTGACCGATGGTATTCTTGACGCGAATTTCTCATACCTCTGACGCAAATGAGAAATTCGCGTGTGTTCAAAGGCCGGGTGCGTCAGCACCTTCGGCCTTTGTTGAGAGCTCGGGCACGAACGCGGCGGTCGTAAGGGAGTGAATCCGCGTCGATGCGCTCAGCGCGCCGACACCACGCGGCTCGGCGGACCACCGTCGTCGGTCTTGTAGGCGATCGAGCAACCCACCGGCTCGCACATGTCGGTGAGGGCGACGGTTCGCTCGACCTCCCTGACGCGCGAGGACGACGAGACCTCGGGGGTGAGAGCGACGGCCGAGGCGAGGACGAGCAGCGTCGCTGCGCCGGTGACGATGGATCGGTCGGACAACCTCATGGGATCCTCCCGTGACTCGTGGGATGGTCACCCGAAGGGAATTAGTGGAATTCCTGAGAGGTCATCCCCACCTCGCGTTCACGTGATCGCGCGCGATCGGTCGGCATCGACCGCGGCTCCCGCCTTACCGAAAGTTAATTCAGGCGCCATGGCGTCGTAAGGCGCGCCGACCCATCTTCGAGGGCATCGACGGCATCCCCCCTGTCCGTCGGAACCGGAATCCCTTCGAAAAGAACGATGGGTGTATCGAAATGAACAACGACGATCTCGTGACGCAGGTCGCGCCCCGCGACCGGACGGTGCGTCGCAAGACTCTCCTGGCCGGTGCAGCTTCGCTTCTCGTCGTCGGCATGCTCGCCGGCGTGCAGGTGTTCGGTCAGCCGCAGAGCGCCCTGGCGCAGGCTCCCGTCGCCGCGCCGACCCCCCAGACCTTCAGCTTCGCCCCCGTGGTCGATCGGGTGCGCCCGGCCGTGGTGTCGATCCGCGTCAAGGGCGAGGTCCCCGGCCCGCGCGAGAGCTTCATGGAGAGCTTCCCCGACGTTCCCGAGGGCGGTCCGGTCGATCGCTTCTTCCGCGAATGGCGCGGCGGGCCCGGTTGGGGTTGGCGCGGAGGCCCGGGCGGCCCCGGCCCGCACGGACCCGGCTGGCGCCATCGCGCCCCGCGCGCCGACGTGGTGACGGCGCAAGGATCGGGCTTCATCGTCTCGCCGGACGGCAAGGTGGTGACCAACTACCACGTCGTGAAGGACGCCAAGGAAGTGGTGATCGTCACCGACGACGGCGCCGAGTGGAAGGGCAAGGTGGTCGGCGCCGACGAGAAGACCGACGTCGCCCTGATCAAGATCACCTCCGACCGCAAGGACTTCCCGACGGTTCCCTTCGCCACCACCGAGGTGCGCCCCGGCGACTGGGTGCTCGCCGTCGGCAATCCCTTCGGCCTCGGCGGGTCGGTCACCGCCGGCATCGTCTCGGCCCGCGGCCGGGAGATCGGCGCCGGTCCCTACGACGACTTCCTGCAGATCGACGCGCCGATCAACCGCGGCAACTCCGGCGGTCCGACCTTCGATCTCGCCGGCAACGTCGTCGGCATGAACACCGCCATCTACACCCCCAACGGCGGCTCGATCGGCATCGGCTTCGCCATCCCCGCCTCGACGGTGCAGAAGGTCCTCGCCCAGCTCGAGAAGGGCGGCGAGGTGGTGCGCGGCTGGCTCGGCGTCCAGGTGCAGCCGATCGGCCGCGACATGGCCGACGGTCTCGGTCTGGCCGAAGCGCGCGGCGCCCTCGTCGCCGAGGCGCAGGCCGGCTCGCCCGCCGCCAAGGCGGGTCTGAAGGCCGGCGACGTCATCATGGCGATCAACGGCCGCGGCGTGCGCAACTCGCGCGACCTCGCCCGGACCATCGCCGGCTACGAACCCGGCACCAAGGTGCGCATCACCTACTCGCGCGGCGGCCGCGAGGCGACCGTCGAGGCCGAACTGGGCCGTCTCGCCCAGGACGCCAAGCCGGCGCCGGAAACCGCCGACGATGGCGGCGCCGCGTCCGCGACCCTCGACGATCTCGGCCTGCGGCTGGCACCGGGGTCCGAGGTCGGCGAGCGCGGCGGCGTGGCGGTGGTCGACGTCGACCCCCAGGGTCTCGCCGCGGCGCGCGGCATCCGCGCCGGCGACGTCGTGCTCGAGGTCCAGGGTCGCACCGTGGCGACGCCGGCCGACGTCGCCGACGGGATCCGCGGCGCTCGAGCCGAGGGTCGCAAGGCGGTGCTGCTCCGGGTCAAGTCGTCCCAGGGCGTGCGCTACGTGCCGTTGCCGATCGTGACCGGCTGACGGCTCCCCCACTTCCGACCTGCCGGCCGCTCCGAGAACGCCCCCCGTTCGAGCGCACGGCGAGGAGGAAGACCGATCGGCGGCGGGTGCCCGACACCTGCCGCCGATCGCGACGACGGGTTAGACTGTGATCATGCGAATCCTCATCGTCGAAGACGACCGCGAAGCGGCCGCCTATCTGGTCAAAGCACTGAAAGAGGCCGGTCACGTCGCCGAACAGGCGAACGACGGCGAATCCGGCGCGCACATGGTGGCGACCGGCGACTACGACGTCGTCGTCATGGACCGCATGCTGCCCAAGCGCGACGGCCTCTCGATCGTCCAGGAGATGCGCGGCCGCGGCGACGCGACGCCGGTGCTCGTCCTCTCCGCTCTCGGCCAGGTCGACGACCGGGTCGACGGCCTGCGCGCCGGCGGCGACGACTATCTCGCCAAGCCCTATGCCTTCACCGAGCTGCTCGCCCGCGTCGAGGCGCTCGCCCGCCGCGCCCGCCCCGGCGAGGTGGAGACCACTTACCGGGTCGGCGATCTGGTGCTCGATCGCCTCTCCCACACCGTGGCCCGCGCCGGCGAAGACATACCTCTGCAGCCGCGCGAGTTCCGCCTGCTCGAATACCTGATGAAGAACGCCGGCCAGGTGGTGACCCGCACCATGCTGCTGGAGAACGTCTGGGATTACCATTTCGATCCCCAGACCAACGTCATCGATGTCCACATGTCGCGGCTGCGCTCGAAGATCGACAGGGGACAGGAGCGGCCGTTGCTGCACACCGTGCGCGGCGCCGGCTACATGGTGCGCGAGACGCCGAAATGACCACCGATCCCGCCATCGGTGGCCGCATGTCCGCCGTTCGGCGCCTGTTCGCCACCACGGCGGTGCGTCTGTCGGCGATCTACATCGTCGTCTTCACCGTCTTCTCGCTGTTCCTGGTCGGCGCCGTCACTCACGAGGCGGCGCGCGTCGTCGACCGCCAGTTGCTCGAAGCGATCGACAACGACGTCGAGACGTTGCGCGACGATTATCGCGACGGCGGCGTGGTCCGCCTGATCTTCACCCTCGACGAACGCTCGCGCCGACCCGATGCGGGTCTCTTCTACGTCGTCGATCCCTCCGGCAATCCGATCGCCGGCAACGTCGCCGAGCTGCCGCTCCAGGCGGTGACCGAGGACGACAACGAGCCCCACACGCTTCCCTATTCGCGTTTCGAAGACGGCCGCGAGACCCGCCACGTCGCCCTGGTGCGCGCCTTCACCCTGGAGAACGGCTTCCACGTTCTGGTCGGCCGCGACGTCGGCGAGCGCGAGCGCTTCCGCGCCGTCTTCCGCAAGTCGTTCCGCTGGATCATCGTGGCGATGGTGGTGCTCGCCGGCCTGACCTGGTGGTTCCTGGCGCGCCGGGTGCTGAAGCGCATCGATCAGGTCTCCGACGCCTCGCGCCGCATCGTCGCCGGCGATCTGTCGGGCCGTCTGCCGATCTCCGGCTCGGGTGACGAGTTCGATCGTCTGGCCGTGTCCCTCAACGACATGCTGGCCAAGATCGGCGAGTTGATGAAGGGCTTGAAGGAGGTCTCCGACAACATCGCCCATGATCTGAAGACGCCGCTCACACGCCTGCGCAATCGCCTCGAGGCGGCGCTCGCCGGGCCCGACGATGTCGAGAACCATCGCCGCGCCCTCGAGGCGGCGATCGAAGAGTCCGACGGCCTGATCCGCACCTTCGACGCGCTCTTGATGATCGCCCGGGTCGAAGCCGGATCGTCGCTCGCCGCCGCCCGCGAGGTCGATCTCACCGAGATCGCCCGCGAGGTGGCCGAACTCTACGAGCCGGTGGCCGAGGACGAAGGCGTCGCCTTCGTGGTCGAAGCGGACGAACCGGTGAAACTCGTCGCCGTGCGTGAACTCCTCGCCCAGGCGCTGACCAATCTCGTCGACAACGCCCTCAAATACGGCCGGGTCGAGGGGCGCGAGGCGAAGGTGACCATCGCCGTCCGCCGCGACGGCGACCATGCCCTGCTCTCCGTCGCCGACACCGGCCCCGGCATCCCCGCAGCCGACCGCACCCGCGTCCTCGACCGCTTCACCCGCCTCGAAGCCTCGCGCTCCGCCCCCGGCTCCGGCCTCGGTCTGGCGCTCGCCGCCGCCGTCGCCCGCCACCACAAGGGCGAGATCGACCTCGCCGACGCGGAACCGGGGTTGAAGGTGATCCTCCGGCTGCCGATCGCAACGTGACCCGGCTGACGAATTGTCAGCGACGAAGCGATTGCGAAAATCCGAAACGTCCCCACATGGAGCCGGTCGCCCCCCCGGGGGCTCGAATTGGGAGGTAATTTCATGTGTGAGGACTGTCGCGAGCGCACTCTCGGACGCAGAGCGTTTCTCGGGATCGCCGGCGCCGCCGCGACCGCGGCGGCGATGGGCTTCTCGGCTCGGCCGGCGGATGCCGCCGGAGGTCCGACGACGTCGCTGACCGCGGATCAGGCACTCGACAAGCTGAAGCAGGGCAACGCCCGCTACGTCTCCGATGCGCAGGTCTGCGCCGCCGATCTCGGTGGCCAGCGGGCTCATGTCACCGGCGGTCAGGCGCCCTGGGCGACCGTTCTCTCCTGCGCCGACAGCCGCGTGCCGCCCGAGCTGCTTTTCGGCGGTCTCGGCCTCGGTGAACTCTTCGTTGCCCGCAACGCCGGCAACCTCGCCGACACCGGCGTTCTCGGCACCCTCGAATACGGCGCCGCCGTGCTCGGTGTGCCGCTGATCGTCGTCCTCGGTCACCAGAAGTGCGGTGCCGTCGCCGCCGCCTGCGACGTCGCCACCAAGAACGCCACCTTCCCCGGATCGATCGGGCCGATGATCGAGCCGATCGTCCCGGCGGCCCTCGCGGTCAAGGATGCCGGCGGCGACCTCGTCACCAATGCGGTGAAGGAGAACGCCAAGCGTACCGCCGCCCGCATCATCGAGGGCAGCCCGATCATCGCCGGGCTGGTGAAGTCGGGGAAGGTCAAGGTCGTCCCCGCCTACTACGAACTCGACACCGGCAAGGTCGCCTTCCTCGCCTGACGCCGCCCGTCTCGGCGCTCCCTCATGGGAAGGAGCGCCGAGACGTCGCGATCTGCGCCGCGCGAAACGCGGCGATGTTCTCCGCCAGATGAACGAGCGACGAGGTGCCGGTCAACACCACCCCGTCGAAATCGGCCGAGAGCACGTGGCCGAAGGCCGCCACGCCGTCCGTCGCGAGCCCGCCCATGGCGAAGGGGCGATTGACGATCACCCTCATCCCGTGTTCGCGCAGCAGAGCGAAGACCGGCTCGAGTTGGCCGACAGCGAGATTGTAGGGGAACTGAAGGAACTCGTAGCGTCCCGTTCGGCAGGCGATCCGCGCCGTCTCGACGTCGGAGACGGATGCGCCGAAGCGACCGACACCCGCCGCGCGCGCACCATCGAACACCCGCGCCACGTCGGCCGCTTCGATGTTCGCCGCCGTGGCCTTGTGGAGTTGCAACAGGTCGATCCGCCCGAGCCGTTCGAAACTACGATCGAGGCTGCGCATCATCGCGTCGTAACCGTGATCGACGTAGGCTTCGCCCGTCTCGTCGTTCCAGTGCTCACCGATCTTGGTGGCGATGATGGTCGACTTCGTGTCGATGGCACCGTGCCGGAGCGCGAGGCCGAGTACCCGCTCGCTGTCGCCGTAGGCCGGCGCCGTGTCGAAGAAGCGGATGCCGGCGGCATGGGCGGCTTCGACGAGCGCGATCGCCGCCTCGGTCGGCGGTGGCGCCACGTCGCGGCCCCCCCATCGACGCCCGATCGACACCAGCCCGAGACCCAATTCGACGGTGCGCACGCTCACCTCCTCGGATGATGTCTGCTCTGCGCTTCCTCGTCCGCCTGACGGAACGCGCCGTTGCCGACGATGACGTGACCGATGCGGACGACGAGGCCGCGCGCCACACCGGAGCCCTTGAGCAGGCCGGCGCGTTCGTCCGGATCGGAATGGCTGTGGGAAGCGCCACCGTCCAGTCGACAATCGTCGGCGGTGATCGCTCCGAGAATTTGACTGCCGCTGCCGAGCCGGCAGTGGCCGTAGACCGACACGCCGCCGAGATAGCGGCCGTGATCGCCGATGCGAATGTCGGCGCCGGCGCGATTGGCCTTGGCGACGAAGCCGCCTTCGCCGAACCGATTGCCCGAGCCGATCACCACCGGCCCCGTTTCGGCGAGCAGCGTGCTGTTGGCGTGGAAGACGTTGTCGTCGCCGATGACGAGTTCGCCACCCGGGGCGCAGTCGACGGTGACGCACGGATGGAAGACGTTGCCCGTGCCGATCCGTGCGGCCACCGCGATCAGCGTCGAGAACGGGTCGAAGACGACGTTGCCACGGGCCACGAGATCGACGATCTCGTCGATGGTCATCAGGCCACGGGCGCGGCGCAGATCGTTGACGAAGGCCGGGATCATCGACTTCCTTTCACGGGTCGCGCTCGAACCGGGACCATCGCACGGTTGCGCCGATTCGTCCGCACTCGTCGACGCCTGTCGGTCGGATCTCCTACGCCTTTCCCCCCGCTTGACCGGGCGGGGCGGCTGCCTATCCATTGGGCATCCCGCCGGCCGCGCGTCGCGTCGGGTTCCACAGATTCCGGCGTGAAGGCTCCCTCGGCATGTCCGCATCCGACGTCGTCCCCGTCGCCCCCGAGGCGCTCCTCTCCCGCATCCGTGTCGCCATCCGCCCGGCCGACAAGAAGACCGCCGCTGCGGCGCTCACCCGCGTCACCGAACGCACCCGCTTCCAGACCGGTGGCGAGACCCTGACCGCGCTCCTCGCGGCGCGCCCCGAGCTGAAGGCCTTCCTCGAGGGCGTCTTCTCCAATTCGTCCTATCTGACCGACCTCGCCGCCCGCGACACCGGTCGCCTCGCCCGCATCCTCGTGAGCGATCCGGCGGCTCTCGTCGACGGCCTCGTCGCCGAGGTCGAAGCGTCGCGTCTCGACGACGAGGCGGCGTTGATGACCAAGCTCCGCCTCGCCAAGCAGGAGGTGGCGCTCGCCGCGGCGCTGGCCGATCTCGGCGGCGTCTGGGGCACCATGGAGGTCACCGGCGCGCTGACCCGGATCGGCGACGCCACCCTCCAGGCGGCGGTGCGCTTCTGCCTCGCCGACGCCGCCGCCCGCGGCAAGATCGAGCTTCCGAACCCCGCCGACCCGGCGGAGGGCTCCGGCTGGATCCTGCTCGCCATGGGCAAGTACGGCGCCCACGAGCTCAACTACTCCTCCGACATCGACCTCATCGTCTTCTTCGATCGGAGCGTCGCGCGTCTCGCCGACCCCGACGAGGCGGTCGACCTCTTCGTCCGCCTGACCAAGCGGATGGTGAAGATCATGCAGGAGCGCACGGCCGACGGTTACGTCTTCCGCACCGACCTGAGGCTCCGCCCCGACCCCGGTGCCACGCCCATCGCCATGAACCTCGACGCCGCCTTCCAGTACTACGAGTCGATGGGCCAGAACTGGGAACGCGCGGCGCTGATCAAGGCGCGGCCGGCGGCCGGCGACCTCACCGCCGGTTGGGCCTTCATCTCCGAGATCCGCCCCTTCATCTGGCGCAAGTATTTCGACTATGCGGCGATCGCCGACGTCCATTCGATCAAACGGCAGATCCACGCCCACAAGGGCCACGGCGAGATCGCGGTCGCCGGTCACAACGTCAAGCTCGGCCGCGGCGGCATCCGCGAGATCGAGTTCTTCGTCCAGACCCAGCAACTGATCGCCGGCGGCCGCAATCCGGCGCTGCGCGGCCGCGCCACGCTGGACATGCTCGGCCTCCTCGTCGAACACCGCTGGATCGAGCCACGCGTCCGCGACGAGCTGACCGAAGCCTATCTCTTCCTCAGGAACGTCGAGCACCGCATCCAGATGGTCGCCGACGAGCAGACCCATACGCTGCCCGAGGACACCGCCGGGGTCGACCGCATCGCCCGGCTGATGGGCATGAAGGGGGCGAAGGATTTCGCCGTCGAATTGAGGAAGCGCCTCGAGAGCGTCCAAGGCCACTATGCCCGCCTGTTCGAGAACGCGCCGGAACTCTCCTCGACCCTCGGCAACCTCGTCTTCACCGGCGACGAGGACGACCCCGAAACCATCGAGACGCTCTCCGGCATGGGCTTCCGCCAGCCGCGCGAGGTGACCGCCGCGATCCGCGCATGGCACTTCGGCCGCTACGCCGCGACCCGCTCGACGGTGGCGCGCGAACGCCTGACCGAACTGACGCCGGTGCTTCTCGCCGCCATCGCCGAGACCGCCAACGCCGACGCCGCCTTCCTCGCCTTCGACCGGCTGGTGTCGAAACTGCCGGCCGGCGTCCAGCTCTTCTCGCTGCTCGTCTCCAATCCGCGCCTCCTCACCCTCCTCACCGAGATCATGGGTGCGGCGCCCAAACTCTCCGAGACCATCTCGCGCCGCCCGCGCGTCCTCGATGCGCTGATGGAGCCGGCCTTCTTCGACCTTGTCCCCGACGAGACCGATCTCGATCGCCGCCTCGCCGAGAGCCTCGCCGAAGCTCGCGACTACGAGGAGGCGCTCGATCTCGCCCGCATCTTCGGTCAGGAGCAGATCTTCCTCGTCGGCGTGCGTGTCCTCACCGGCACCCTGTCGGCGGCACAGGCGGGATCCGCCTACGCCACGCTGGCGCAGGTGGTGGTGCGCCACCTGCTCCGCGTCGTCGAGGATGAACTCGCCAGGGCGCACGGTCGGGTGAGGGGAGGGGTCGCGGCGGTGGTCGCCCTCGGCAAGCTCGGCGGGCGGGAGATGACGGCGTCCTCCGACCTCGACCTGATGCTGCTCTACGACTTCGATCCCGAGTGCGACGCCTCCGACGGGGCGAAGCCGCTGGCGCCGAGTCAGTACTACATCCGCCTCACCCAGCGTCTCGTTGCCGCGCTTTCGGCGCCGACCGCGCAAGGGCTGCTCTACGAGGTCGACTTCCGTCTGCGTCCCTCGGGCAACAAGGGGCCGATGGCGACCCGGCTCGCCGCCTTCCGCACCTACCACGCCGAGGAGGCCTGGACCTGGGAGCACATGGCACTGACCCGCGCCCGGGTGATCGCCGGCGATCCCGGCTTCGCCGCGATCGTCGAACGGGCGATCCGCGACGTCCTCGTCACACCGCGCGACCCCGACAAGCTGCGCGCCGACGTCGTCGAGATGCGCGACCTGATCGAACAGGAGAAGGGGACGAAGGACCCCTGGGACATCAAGCAGGTGGCCGGCGGTCTGGTCGACGTCGAATTCGTCACCCAGTTCCTGATGTTGCGTCATGCGCCCGAGGCGCCGGAGGTTCTGGCGACCAACACCATCGCCGGTCTCGCCGCGCTCGCCGCCGCGGGTCGCCTCGATGCCACGACCGCCGAGGTGCTGGCTCCCGCCATGCGCCTCTATCAGGGCCTGACCCAGGCTCTGCGCATGGCGTCCGACGGCGCCTTCGTCCCGAAACAGGCGCCGCGCGGTCTGATCGATCTCCTCGTGCGGATCGGCGAGCTGCCCGACTTCGCCCATCTCGAAGCCCATCTCGTCGAGACCGAGAAGGCGGCGCATCTGGTCTACGAGACCCTTCTCGGCAAGCCGCGCAAGAAGAAGGGCGGCGACCCCGCAGCATGAACGATCGGTAATCCGACGACAAAGTCGCGGCAAGGTGGGCCGGACTAGACTCGCTTTCGAAGCTCGGGACCAGCCTCCGCTACGGACGGACGGCTCTCGCCGAGAAGGAGAGCGACATGAAGACCTTGACCAAGATCCTGATCGGCGCCGGCGTGGTGGCGCTCGCCGCCGGTGGCGTCGCCTATGCGCGCGGACCCATGGGCTGTGGCGGCCCCGGTGGTTGGGGCGGCCCGGGCATGGGCGGCGGCGCGATGATGCAACGCATGTTCGACCGCCACGACGCCAACAACGACGGTGTCGTCACCCTCGAAGAGATGCAGACCCGCGCCGCGGCTCGCTTCTCCGAACTCGACAGCGACAAGAACGGCGTCGTCGACAAGGCCGACTTCGAAGCCAAGGCGGCCGGATTCGCGCCGCCGTGGATGGGCCAGCGCTTCCTCCAGCGCCGCGATCTCAACGGCGACGGCAAGGTGACGCTCGACGAGTTCGTCAATCCGGTGAAGAAGCGCTTCGCCCTCCTCGACCGCAACGACGACGGCAAGGTGACCCGCGAGGAACTCGCGCTCGCCGCCCCGATGGGTGGTCGCGGCATGGGTGGCCCCGGCATGGGTCGCGGCCCGATGGGTGGCCCCGGCATGATGGGTGACGGCTGGGGCGGCCCCGGTCGCCATCACGGCTACGGCCATGGTTGGCGCCAGGGCTACGGCCCGGGTCCCGGCTACGGCCCCGGCCCCGGTTGGGGTCCGGGCTGGGGCCAGGGTCCCGGTTGGGGCTACGGCCCCGGTCGCGGTGCCCCGACCCCCGACGCGCCGACCCCGCCGGCCCCGCCGCAGGCTCCGGCCCGCTGATGAGACCTGTGCGCGGATAGCCCTCGACGACCGTCTACTGACGTGATTCA
>CALBKH010000132.1 GCA_937892955.1 uncultured Alphaproteobacteria bacterium | reverse complement strand
TCTCCTTCGACCGTCTCTCCTCGGTGTTCCTGTCGAACACCAACCACGAGGAGGACCAGCCGATCCACCTGAAGCTCGCCGATCCGGCCCTTCAGAAGTCGTCCGAGCTCGGTACCTACGCCGGCCCGTCGACCCGCTACTGCCCGGCCGGCGTCTACGAGTGGATGGAGAAGGACGGCGACAAGGTCTTCGTCATCAACTCGCAGAACTGCGTCCACTGCAAGACCTGCGACATCAAGGACCCCAACGGCAACATCACCTGGACGACGCCGGAAGGCGCCGGTGGGCCGAACTATCCGAACATGTGATCGCGGCCGGGACGAGACGGACCTTCCGAAACGCGCTCGAGGGAAACCTCGGGCGCGTTTCATATTTCGTCGTCACTTCATCTTCCGCGGCATCCACCGCCTGAGCACCCACAACGCCGCGACGATGCCCGCCAGCGCGACGATCGTGACGATCGTGCCGGTCACGCTGTCGCCCCTGTCGAACAGGTCCCAGGCGATCGCGCCCATCGAGCCGGGGAAGATCAGCACCGGGATCCAGACGATCGCCGAGCCGATGTTGGCGGCCTGGAAGACGCCGTGCCGCATCGCGGTGATGCCGGCCACCGTCGGCACACTCGCCCTGAGTGGCCCGATGAAGCGGCCGACGACGACCGCCATCCAGCCCCAGTGGGCGAAGACGTTGCGGGCCGCCGCGAGCGTCTCGGGATGGCGCGAGAACGGCCACAGCCGGTCGACGCCGGGGCCGAGCTTGCGGCCGACCCAATAGGAGACCGTGTCGCCCGCCGCCGCGCCGATCGCCCCGCCGATCCACACGTCGAGGAACGGCACGGTGCCCGCTCCGACCAGCGCCCCGGTCGCCATCATCACCCCCGTCGCCGGGATCAACACCCCGACGATGACGAGGCTCTCGCCGAAGGCCATGAGCCCGTAGATCACCCCCGCCCAGGCGCGGTGGGTCTCGATCAGACGGAGGGCGGCGTCGAAGAAGGCGGCGAAATCCATGGGGCCATCATGGGTGAACCGCGACCCGGCGTCGACGGCGAAGAGGGACGTCGGCGACGCTGGCGGACGACTGCGGCGGAGTGAAGACGTCCGGCCGGTCGACCTGCGCGCGGAAGGTCCACGGCGCGGCGGAGCGAGACCGCCGCCGGCACCCTCACTCCTCGGTCCAGTCGCCGGTCGGCGTCGGAAAGCCGAGACCGGAGGAGGTGATGCGCATGAGCCGCGACAGGCTCGGCGCGGCGCGCCCACCGTGAACCGGCGGCAGCACCACCGCATCGGCGCGCAGCGTGTGGATGTCCGCCCGCGACATCCGCCCGACGAGGTCGCCGTGGCCGGCGAACCGGTCGGGGATGCGCGACGTCAGCGCCTCGAGATGGTGGCGCGAGATGATCAGCCCCTGTTCCCGGAGAGGCCGCCCGAAGAGCGCCCCGGCGACGCCCACCACCCGCTCGGCGACCCGTGGGCGCCAGCCGAACTCGTCGTAGACGATGCGGAAGGTGCCGACATGGGAGTCGGCCCGGCCCGCCCGTTCGCTGCGGTCGACGAAGGTGGCGGCCTCGCGGTACCAGTCGCTGTCGAGATGGACGTTGGGTGCCAGAATCAGGAACCACGGCGCCCGCCGCGCCATGTGGACGCCGGCACTGACGCGCGTCAGCCAACCGCCGGAACTCTCCACCAGCGAACAGCCGGCGGCGTCGGCGACGATCCGCGTGCCGTCGCTCGACGCGGCATCCGCCACCACCACCTCGCGGACGATCCCCTCCGCCGCCGCCGGCACCAGCGACGCCAGCGTGCGCGCGAGACCTTCCTCGGAGTTCTGGGTGGGGATGACGACGGACAGCATGGATCTCGGGATCCTCGGGTGACGGACCGCGACCGCGGACGCTCACGGCTCGGTTCCGTCTCTTACACGCCCCCCGACCCGGCGACCAGCCGGAACAGGCTGGCGAATCGACGAATTTCAGAGCATGTTCTTGTAATGTTCCAGAGAACGTTCCAAGATCGGATCATGAGACGCGCCGCCCCCCGTAGACAGAGTCCCAGCGAAGCCTCGCCGGAGGGGAGCGAAGGCGAGCGCCCCGCTCGCGACATCTCCGCCGATCGTTTCGTCGAGAGATCCGAGATCGCCGTGCCGCGCTTCGGCGAATGCGAGGGCGGCGGCGCGGTGGTGCTCGATGCGCGCATCGAGGCCGAGCGCCGTCGCGGCCGCGGCGCCATCGCCAATCCCTCCGGCCGCTACGAGAGCGAGAGCCGCGTCGCCTTCGACGACGGCTGGGGCTCGCTCGACGAACTGCCGCCCTTCTCGACCGAGGTGACGATCGAGAAGCCGAAGACCATCCTCACCCGCAATTCTTCGCCCGACGTCCCCTTCGATCGCTCGATCAACCCCTACCGCGGCTGCGAGCACGGCTGCTCCTATTGTTTCGCCCGCCCGACCCACGCCTACATGGGCCTCTCGCCCGGCCTCGATTTCGAGAGCCGCCTCTTCGTCAAGCCCGACGCGGCGCGGCTGCTCGAGCGCGAACTCGGCGTCGCCGGTTACGCCTGCCGGCCGGTCGCCATCGGCACCAACACCGACCCCTATCAGCCGATCGAGCGGCGGTTTCGGCTGATGCGCGAGATCCTCGAGGTGCTGGAGCGCTGCGGCCATCCGGTCACCATCGTCACCAAGTCGGTGCTGGTGCTGCGCGACGCCGACATCCTCGGCCGCATGGGCGAGCGGGGACTGGCCAAGGTGGCGCTTTCGGTGACCAGCCTCGACCGCCGCCTGTCGCGCTCGATGGAGCCGCGCGCCTCGGCGCCGGAGAAGCGGCTCGCCGCCATCCGCGGTCTCGCCGCCGCCGGCGTGCCCGTCGGCGTCATGGTGGCGCCGGTGGTCCCCGCCCTCAACGATGCCGAACTGGAACGCATCCTCGAGGCGGCGGCCGAGGCCGGAGCGCGCGAGGCCGGCTATATCCTGCTGCGCCTGCCGCTCGAAGTGTCGGAGATCTTCAAACAATGGCTGCTCGAGCACCATCCCGATCGCTATCGTCATGTCCTGTCGCTGCTGCGCTCGATGCGCGAGGGCAAGGACTACGATGCGGTCTGGGGGCGGCGGATGCGCGGCCTCGGCCCCTATGCCGCCACCTTGCGCAAGCGTTTCGAAGCGGCGACGCGCCGTCTCGGCCTCGAGGCCGGACGCACGGTCGCCACCCTGCGCACCGATCTCTTCGTGCCGCCGCTCGGCGACGGCCGGCAACTGTCGCTCTTCTGACCAAGGGTCCTTCGATGAAACTGCGCCTCTCCCTCGTCACCCTCGGCGTCGCCGACATCGCCCGCGCCCGCGCCTTCTACGAGGCTCTCGGTCTCGAAGCCGGCGGGTCGAGCAACGAGAACGTCGTCTTCTTCGACATGGACGGGGTGATCCTCGCCCTCTACGGCCGCGAGGCGCTCGCCGACGATGCTCGTGTCGCCGCGGCCGGCGAGGGCTTCGCCGGCGTCACGCTGGCGTGGAATCTTCCGAGCGAGACGGCGGTCGACGCCGCCTTCGCCGCGGCGCTCGCTGCCGGGGCGAGCTCGGTGAAGCCGCCGGAGAAGGTGTTCTGGGGCGGCTATTCGGGCTATGTCCGCGATCTCGACGGCCACCTCTGGGAGGTCGCCCACAACCCCTTCTTCCCGCTCGACGCAAAGGGCGTCACCCGCCTGCCGGAGACCGCCCGATGAGAGGCCGCCCGAAGAAGTCCGCGACCGGGGCCGCGTCGCCGAAGGCCGGACCCGACGACAGCAACGAACGCGCCCACGGCTTTCCGGCCGCCCGCATCGCCGGGGTCGACGAGGTCGGCCGCGGGCCGATCGCCGGACCGGTGGTCGCCGCCGCGGTGATCCTCGATCCGGCGCGCGTGCCGGAAGGGCTGAACGATTCGAAGAAGCTGAGCGAGAAGGTGCGTGAGCGTCTGTTCGACGAGATCTGCGCCCACCACGCGGTGGCGATCGCCCTCGGCTCGGTCGAGCGCATCGATGCGACCGACATCCGCGCCGCCACGCTCGACGCCATGCGCCGCGCCGTCAACGGCCTCGCCGAAACGCCCGATCACGTGCTCGTCGACGGTGTCGACGTGCCGCCGGGGCTACCGTGCGCGGGTACCGCGGTCAAGGGCGGCGACGGCCGATCGGTCTCCATCGCCGCCGCCTCGATCGTCGCCAAGGTGGTGCGTGACCGGCTGATGACCCTGGCGGCGCAGGAGCATCCCGGCTACGGCTTCGAGCGTCACAAGGGCTACGGCGTCGAGGCCCACATGTCGGCGCTCGACGACCTCGGCGCCTCGCCGCTGCATCGCACCAGCTTCGCGCCCGTGGCGCGCGCGGTGGCGGCGAAGCGCGGCGGCTAGAGCCGGTACGAACCGGATCGAAGCGGCCCGATCGGGAACCGCCGATTCGAGACCGACGCGAAGGTCCATCGATGCCGCGGGGACCTCCGGAGTTCGGGACCGCACCGTCGGGCGCGGGAGATCGCCTCACAGGCCCGAGATCGCCTCGGCCACCGCTTTCTCGGCGACCGCATCGACCGCCGCTTTCGCCGCCTTGGGGGCGCGATCGTTCGCCGGCGCCGCGGTGCCGCCGCCACAGGCCTTGGCGAGTTCGGAGAAGCCCGCCTTCTCGAGCACCGTCAGCGCCTCGCGCCGGGTGCGCCGGGTCGGCAACGGGTCGGGGAGGGCCGGGGTCACGGCCAGCGCCGCCACGTCCCCCGCCGGCAGCCCCGCCTGCATGCCGCCGGCGACGATCAGGGCCCGATACCAGTCCCACGGCGCCAGCGCCGGGGTCTCCTCGCGGGCGAGGTAGACCGAGACATCGGAGATGATCTCGCCTTCGGCGCCGGTGACGACGAAATCGTCGTGGCGCAGATAGACCGGCGGATCGCGGTCGACCCCTTCGGCCTTGTCGAGCGCGTCGCGCTCGCCGACCGGGATCTCGTAGAGCCGTCCGTGGACGACGTCGCTCTCCTCGCCGCGGATCAGCGTCGCCTTGCCCGAGCCGTCGAAGGACTTGGAATGGAAGGCGAGCCGCCATCCGGCGACATGGACGACACCTTTCGGTTCGGCGCTCGGGCAGCGCGCGGCGAGCCGTTCGGCGAGCAGATTGGAGCCGTAGGCGAAGTACAGAAAACGCGGCATGGTCACCTCGGTTCGGCCGTTCCAGCCCGGCAAGCTGACTCGAGAAGCCGGCGACAAGGCGGCGAGGAGATGGCGAGGCCGGGCAGGGGCGCCGCGCCCCCATCCCCCGATCATCCTCGGGTCCCACGGATCGACGGATCGTCGCCCCCAGCCTACTGCCCGGTCCCCGAGAGGCCCCACCCACACGAGGTGCGGCCGACGCGAGGCCGAAAAAGACGAACCCCGCGTCTCCTTCGAGACGCGGGGTTCCGATCTGGTGAAGGGCGCGCGGCTCAGTTGAGCTTGGCGGCCACTTCGGCGATGCCCTTGGCGACGAGGTCGGCGCCGGTCTTGCCCGCCACCCGGGTGGCCAGCAGCTTCTCGGCGGCGGCCACGGCGACGTCGGCGGCGCGCGAACGCACCTCGGCGACGGCCTGGGCTTCGGCTTGAGCGATCTTGGCTTCGGCCGCCTTGGTGCGGCGAGCGATCAGCTCGTCCAGCGCCTTGTTGGCTTCCGCCGTGGCGATGTCGGCGAGCTGCTTGGCTTCCGCGACGATCGACTGCGCCTCGAGCTCGGCGTCGGCGGCCTTCTGCTTGTAGGCGGCGAGCAGGCTCGCGGCTTCCTCGCGCAGGCGCTTGGCCTCGGAGAGTTCGCTTTCGATCGCGGCGACCTTGCCGTCGAGCGCGGCGGTGATCTTGCCCGGAACGCCCAGGTAGGCGATCACGCCGAAGAAGATCAGCAGCGCGACGAAGGCCCACAGGGTGGCGAGAGAGGTTGCGTCCATCGGTCCCTCCTCACTTGGCCGTGACGGCGGCGATCGCCGCGGCGACGTCCGAACGAGAGATGCTCTCGCCGGTCAGGGTGGAGACCAGGGTCTCCGCCGTCTCCGTGGCGATCCCGTCGACCTCGGCCAGTGCCTTGGCCTTGATGCCGGCGATGGTCGTCTCGGCCGCGGCGATCTTGGCCGAGAGACCGGCCTCCGCCTCGTGACGCTTGGCGTCGAGCGAAGCATTGAGCGCCGAACGGGTTTCCGAGGCGATCGCCTGGGCCTTCTGGCGGGCTTCGGCGAGCGACTTCTCGTAGGCCGCACCGGCGGCTTCGGAGTCGGCCTTCAGCCGGTTCGCCTCTTCGAGATCCTTGGCGATCTTGTCGTGGCGCGCCTCGAGGATGCCGCCGATACGCGGCAGCACGACCTTCGACATCAGCACGTAGAAGAGGCCGAAGGTGATCGCGAGCCAGAGGATCTGCGACGCGAAGGTCGAGCTGTCGAACGGGGGGAAAGCCCCGCCGTGCTCGGCGCCCGCGTGTTGCACCTCGGCCGTGGTGTTGACGTTGCTTGCCATCTCGACCGTCCCGGATGATCCGACCCCGCACGATCGCGCGGGATCCACGGAAGATCACCGGCCGTCCGCTCGGGACGGCCGGAGATTCGTGATGTTCTCTTCGGCCCGAAGGATCAGGCGAAGAGCAGGATCAGCGCGACGAGCAGCGAGAAGATGCCGAGCGCTTCGGTCACGGCGAAGCCGAAGATCAGGCGGCCGAACTGGCCGTCGGCAGCCGCCGGATTGCGCAGCGCGCCGGCGAGGTAGTTGCCGAAGATGGTGCCGAGGCCGATGCCCGCACCGGCCATGCCGAGGGTGGCGATACCGGCGCCGAGGTACTTCGCAGCTTGCGGATCCATGGGAGTGCTCCTTCGGTGGGATAGAGTTGAACTTTCGGATTTCGTCCGCGTCCGACCGGGCTCAGTGGCCCGGATGGATCGCGTCGTTCAGGTACATGCAGGTCAGCACGGTGAAGACGTAGGCCTGCAGGAAAGCGACCAGGAACTCGAGCGCGGTCAGCGCCACGGCCATCGCCAGCGGCAGCACCGAGCCCGCCATGCCGGCGACGCCGGCGGCCGAGAGCGTCACGACGAAGCCCGCGAAGACCTTCAGCGTGATGTGGCCGGCCAGCATGTTGGCGAAGAGACGGACGGAGAGGCTGATCGGCCGGGAGAGGAACGAGATCACCTCGATCATCGTCACCAGCGGCACCAGCGCGGCCGGCACGCCCGACGGCACGAACAGGCCGAAGAAGTGGAAGCCGTGCTTCCAGATGCCGTAGATCACCACCGTCGAGATCACCAGCATCGCCAGGCAGAAGGTGACGATGATGTGCGACGTGATGGTGAAGAAGTACGGGATCATGCCCAGCAGGTTGGCCACCAGCACGAACATGAACAGCGAGAACACCAGCGGGAAGAACTGCATGCCGGCCTTGCCGGCGGCGTCGCGCAGAGTGTTCGCCACGAAGGAGTAGGACATCTCGGCGACGAGCTGCCAGCGGTTCGGCACCATCGACCGGCCCGACGAGGCCATGACGAGGAACAGCGTCGCGACGATCACCGTCGCCGCCATGAACAGCGACGAGTTGGTGAAGGAGACGTCGTAGTGGCCGAGATTGATCGGCACGAGCTTGGTGATGTGAAACTGATGGATCGGATCGACCTTGTCGGCAGCCACCTGTCAGTCCCCGTCTCTTGTTGGCGCTCGATCGAACGATCGACCGCCGCACGCGCCCCCGATCGGGCCGCCCCCTTCGGATCCGCGGCCCCGTGGAGCCCGACCCGTTCGAATTCCGCAGCTCCCTCAGGGAGCCGACCGATCGCCGTCGCGATTCGGCCGCTGCGTCTCTTGCCCCGAAGGCTCGCGCAACCGCGCGCCGGCCTCCGCCACCTTCCCCTCGGCGCGCAGGACGTTGAGCACGCCCGCGGCGAAGCCGAGAAGGAGAAACACGATCAGCGCCCAGGGAGTGGTCCCCGCCGCCTTGTCGATCCCCCACCCGATGCCGGCGCCGACGATCACGCCGGCGACGAATTCGGAGGCGACCTTGGTCGCCTGCGCGAAACCGGAGGATTTTCCCCGCCGGTTCGCCGCTTCCTCCGCCGCCCGATGCGCCTCGAGGCTCTCGCCGAGACGCTCCAGCCGCTGCTGAAGCCGCGCTTCGTTGTCGTCCTTCGGCGGAAGCCGCGATCCCGCGGGGTTCGCATCGGTCGGTCGTTCGACCATGTCCGGCACCCCCGCATTTCGCGCCCACGCCTCGAAACGCGGGAACGTGACCGCCCCACCCCGAAGTCGGGCGCACCATAGTGGCGGCGGGATAACGTGTCAAGGACACCAGACTTTAGTTCAAGCAATTGAAAAGAAAAGAGAAATACCGCTCCCCGAAAGAGGGTTGCGCCGCTTCGTCACAGCCTTTCGGAGGGGGTGGCGTCGCGAAGCCGGCGCGACGGGTCGCTTGCACCTCATGAGGCATTCGGATGGGCTCATCCGAACGGCTCGTTCCGTTCGTGAGTAAGGCCCTGTCCATACGAGGGCCTTTCCGACGGGATGAACCCGGCATCGCGAAGCGATCTGCCGGATTCCGTATCAAGCGGTCTCGAGAATTCGCTCGGCGCGTTCGAGATCGACCGAGACGAGCTGCGAGATGCCCCGTTCCGACATGGTGACGCCGAACAGCCGATTCATCCGCGCCATGGTGATCGGGTTGTGGGTGATGACGACGAAGCGGGTGTCGGTGACGCTCGCCATCCGGTCGAGAAGGTCGCAGTAACGCTCGACATTGGCGTCGTCGAGCGGCGCGTCGACCTCGTCGAGCACGCAGATCGGCGCCGGGTTGGTGAGGAACACCGCGAAGATCAGGGCGAGGGCGGTGAGCGCCTGTTCGCCGCCGGACAGGAGCGTCATCGTCGTCGGCTTCTTGCCCGGCGGCTTGGCGACGATCTCGAGGCCCGCCTCCAGCGGATCCTCCGATTCGATCAGCTGCAGCTCGGCTTCGCCGCCGCCGAAGAGATGGGTGAAGAGCGAGCGGAAATGGCCGTCGACCGTGTCGAAGGCCGCCATCAGCCGTTCGCGCGCCTCGCGGTTGAGGTTGGAGATGCCGGTCCTGAGCCGGCGGATCGCCTCGACCAACTCGTCGCGCTCGCCGGCCAGCACGTCGCGCCGCTCCTCGACCTCCTGCGCCTCGTCGTCGGCGCGGAGATTGACCGCGCCGAGCCGCTCCCGCTCGACCTTCAGCCGCTCGAGCCGCCGCTCGACCGCGATCTCCTCGGGCAACGGCGCTTCCATGTCGATCCCAGCGAGGCCGGCGAGGCCGATCGGCTGCACCTCGAAGGTCTCGGCGATCCCCGATTCGATCTCCATCCGCCGGGCCCGCGCCGCGGCATGACGTTCCTCGGCGCGGCCCTTGGCCTCGCGCGCCGCCGACAACGCCTCGAGCGCCGTGCGGGCGACGCGATCGGCTTCGCCCTGCGTCCGCTCGCCGGCGGCGAGCGCCTCGGCCGCAGCCGAGCGATTCGCGTCCGCCGTACCGATCTCGTCGAGAAGGCGACGTCGCGCCTCCTCGATGTCGGCGGGCCGTTCGGTCAGCGTCTCCTGCTCGGCTTCGGCCTCGGCTCGCCGTTCGGCGAGAACGGCGATCTGCGACGTCGCGGCGGCGGCGCGCGCCGACCAGCCGGCACGCTCCCGGCCGATCGCCTCGAGCCGGCGCACCCGCATCTCCACCTCGCGTGCCAGCCCCTGGCGAGCGGCGCGCAGTTCGGCGGCCACCGCCCGGTCGCGCGCCACGACGCCCTGCGCAGTGAGGATCTCCTGGTCCAACCGCGAGGTGTCGGGCAGTTCGGCTTCCGCATCCGCCGCCTCGCGCCCACGCGCTTCCGCCTCGTCGACTTCGCCGGCGAGGCGGGCGAGCGTCGCATCGAGAGCGGCGAGCCGGGTGGCGGCGAGTTCGGCCTCGCGCTCCAGCCGGGCTGCCCGGTCGCGCGCCTCGGCCTCGGTGCGCTGCGCCCGCCGCGAGGTCTCGCGGGTGGCGCGCTCGGCTTCTTCCGCCTCGCGCAGGAGGCGTTGCGCCTGTTCGAGCGACGCGCGGCGGGACGTGAGGTCGCGTCGCGCCTCGACGATCTGCACCTCGACCTCGTGGAGCCGATTGCGGCTGGACAGGCGACGCGCCGCGGCGGTCGGGGCTTCCGCCGCAGCGGCGAGCCCGTCCCAACGCCACAGATCACCCTCCCGCGACACCAGCCGTTGCCCCGGCGCCAATTGCTTCTGCAAACGTGGTCCGTCGGCGCGATCGACGAGGCCGATCTGGGCGAGACGGCGGGCGATCACCGCCGGTCCGTCGACGTAGCGCCACATCGGCGTCGCCCCGCCGGGCAGTGACGGATCGCCGGCGGCACTGCCGGGCTCCGACCAGTGGACCGGCGCCGCCTCGTCGGTGGAGACCTCGAGATCGTCGCCGAGCGCCGCGCCGAGCGCCGTCTCGTAACCGGCGTCGACCCGTAGCCGGTCGATGATCGGCGGCCACAGCGTTCCGGCTGCGACGTCGAGGATCTTGGCCAGCGTCTTGGCTTCCGCCTCCAGCCGCGACACCTCGCGTTCACGCTCCGCCAGCGCCCCGCGCCCGCCTTCGAAGGCGTCGCGTGCCGTGAGCACCCGCTCTTCCGCTTCCGCCACCGCGGCGTCCGCCTCGACGCTCGCCGCCGCCGCGTCCTCGACCGCGAAACGCGCCGCCTCCAGCGCCTCGCCGTCGCCGAGCCCCTCGGCGAATCGGTCGCGTTCGACGCGCGCCGTCTCTTGTTCCCTGAGCAGGCGACCGAGCCGCTCGGACGCTTCCGCCTTGGCCCGTTCGAAGGCCCGCCGCCGCGCCTGGGCGTCCGCCGCCCGTGCCTGGATCTCGGCGAGCACCGCTTCCGTCTCGGCCGCCTTGGCCTCCGCTTCCGCCAGCCGGTCCTCGGCCTCGGCGACCGAGGCCGCGACGTCCTCGTTCTCGGCGGAAAGAACCGCCTCCTCTTCGGCGAGCCGATCGAGCGCCGCCGCCATGTCGGCGCCGAGCCGGTCCTCGCGGGCGCGGTCCTCGTCGATCTGACGGATGCGGCGCTCGAGCTCGCCGAGCCGGTCGCGCACCCGCCGCTCCTCGGCGTCGAGTTCCGCCGCCGCCAGCCTGAGGCGTTGCAGCGCCGCCGACGCGGCGGCTTCGGCGTCGCGCAGCCGCGGCAGGTCGTGCGCCGCCACCGCCTGATCGCGCGCCGCCCGCGCCTGGACCTCCGCCGTCTCGCCGACCGCTTTGTCGGCCTGGAGGAGATCGCGTTCGGCCTCGCTCACCCGCTCGCGCGCCTCGATGAGACGCAACAATGCGATCGTCGCCTCGGCCTGACGGATCTCGGCGGAGAGGTTGCGATAGCGCGCCGCCTGCCGCGCTTGGCGTTTGAGGCTTTCCAGCCGCGTCTCGAACTCGGTGAGCACGTCCTCGACGCGCTCGAGGTTCTGCGAAGCGGCCTTGAGGCGGATCTCCGCCTCGTTGCGGCGCGAGTGCAGGCCGGAGATGCCGGCGGCCTCTTCCAGGATGGCGCGTCGCGCCGTCGGCTTGGCCGAGATCAACTCGCCGATCTGGCCCTGGCGCACCATCGCCGGCGAACGCGATCCCGTCGAGGCGTCGGCGAACAGCAGCTGGACGTCGCGGGCGCGTACCTCGCGGCCGTTGATCCGATAGTTCGATCCCGCTTCGCGCTCGATCCGCCGCGTCACCTCGAGGATGTCGGCGTCGGCGTGCGGCGCGGTGACCCGCCGCTCGCGATTGTCGAGGAAGAGCGTGACTTCGGCGGTGTTGCGCGCCGCCCGCCGTGTGCTTCCGGAGAAGATCACGTCGTCCATGCCGGAGGCGCGCATGCTCTTGTAGGAGTTCTCGCCCATGACCCAGCGCAGGGCCTCGACGAGATTGGACTTGCCGCAGCCGTTGGGGCCGACGACGCCGGTCAGCCCCGGCTCGATCATGAACTCGGTCGAGTCGACGAAGGTCTTGAAGCCGAGCAGCTTGAGCCGGGTGAAGCGCACCTCACCCTCCGCCGCCGTCGATCGAACCCGCGTCGCTCACCATCGGCCTCACTTCAGGTAGGGCGCCAGAGCCTTGTCGAGCTCCTCCTTGGTGGAGATGCCCTTGGAGGCGCGACCGTTGATGAAGAAGGTCGGGGTGCCGTCGATCTTGAACACCTCCGAGCCGCGCTTGCGGATCTCGCTGAGGTCGTCGAGCAGCTTCTGATCGGTGAGGCACGCCTTGAAGCTCTCGTCGGTGAAGCCGATCTGGCGCGTCAGATTGCGCAGCGCCGTCACCGGATCGTCGGTCCTCACCCACACCGTCTGCTGCTCGAAGAACAGCCCCAGCATGTCGAAGTACTTTTCCTTCGGCGAGCACCGGACCAGCATCGACGCCGCTGCGGCCAGCGGGTCGAGCGGGAACTCGCGATGGATGAAGCGGACCTTACCGGTGTCGATGTACTTCTCTTTGAGATAGTGGAAGACATTCTTGTGGAAGTTGGCGCAGTGGCCACAGGTCATCGACGAATATTCGACCACCGTGACCGGAGCATCGGCATTGCCGAGGATCATGTCCGGCAGCGGGCCGGGCTTCAACATCTCGGCCATGTCGTAGGCGCCCTGCGCGGCGGCCGGGCCGGCGGCGAGCGCGGCGGATCCGAAAGCGAGGAGCGCGGCGGAGCTTTCCAGGAAGCGGCGGCGGGAGGGCGTCACGGGCGAAATGTCCTCGAGTTGTCCGAAGGCTCGGAAAAAAGGCGGGACCTGTCCGTCCGGGCTCGTCCGAGAAGGTGCGGCCCGACACGTCGGCTCGCTCAATCAATAGCCCGATTGTGGCGAGACGTCGCCCCTCGCGCCGACCTCGCGCGATCGTTATCCGGGGAAAACCCGCGGTTTGCGCCCGTCATTTCGGCTTGCGCGAGCCCAACACCGCCCGGCCGAGGTCGATCAGCGCCCGTTTCAGGCCCTCGTCCTCGATCTCGGCGGTGATCTCGGCGACATGCGCCTCTTGGGCGGCGGAAAGGGCGGCGAGCCGCGGCGGCCGGGCGACCGCCGGCCGGTGGATCGGCTTCTGCACGATCTTCAGCCGCGCGACGGCGGGAAAGCCGAAGACGGCGTTGATCCGTTCGACGACGGTCGGCGCTTCGTGCTGCAACAAGAGCGCCCGCGAGCCCTCGCAGCGCACGATCAGGACAGCCGGTTCGAACCCCTGCTCGCCGCCGTCGTCGAGGCGGCGCGGCCAGGAGAGCCGCTCCGGCTGCGTCACCTGGGCGAACACCGGCCCGACGATGTCGGCCCAGTTGCGAAAGAGATCGGTGGAGGCGAAGCCGCGCTTCTTCGCCGCCGGCTTCAGCGCATCGCCGACGAGATCGGCGACGGCGCGCGCTCCGCGCCGGCCGCGCGGGCGAGGAGAAACGTCGTCGGTCGGATCGTGGGGTGTCGACATGGGGCGGACGATGGACGCGGTCTCTGCCGGAAACAAGGCCGCGGTTCCGCCTCACCCCCTTTTCCCCGCGCCGTCCCCACGTTACCTCCGATCCATGCCCGCCTTCGACCCCGCCCACCTCCTCGCCTGGTACGACCGCCATCACCGCCGCCTGCCGTGGCGGGTGAGCCCGGTCGATCGAGCCGCGGGCGAAATCGCCGATCCCTATCGGGTGTGGCTCTCCGAGATCATGCTGCAGCAGACGACGGTCGCCGCGGTGAAGAGCTACTTCGAGGCCTTCACCGTCCGCTGGCCATCGGTCACCGATCTGGCGCGTGCCGACGAGACCGAGGTGATGAAGGCCTGGGCCGGCCTCGGCTACTATTCGCGCGCCCGCAATCTCCACGCCTGCGCCCGCGTCGTCGTCGCCGATCACGGCGGCCGCTTCCCCGAGACCGAGGAGGGCCTGCGGGCGCTGCCCGGCGTCGGCCCCTACACCGCCGCGGCGATCGCCGCCATCGCCTTCGATGCGCCTGCGACCGTGGTCGACGGCAACGTCGAACGCGTCGTCGCCCGCCTCTTCGCCGTGGAGGCGGAGATGCCCACGGCGAAGCCCGAGTTGCGCCGCCTCGCGGCGACGCTGACGCCGATCGAACGACCCGGCGACTTCGCGCAAGCGATGATGGATCTCGGCGCCACCGTCTGCACCCCGAGGAAGCCGGCCTGCGCGCTGTGCCCGTGGTCGGAAGGCTGCGCCGCCCGCGCGCTCGGCTCGCCCGAGACCTTCCCGCGCCGCGCTCCGAAGGCGGCTCGGCCGACCCGCACCGGCACGGCCCATGTCGCGGTGCGCGCCGACGGCGCGGTGCTGCTGCGTCGTCGCCCGCCGAAAGGTCTCCTCGGCGGCATGAGCGAACCGCCGGGTTCGCCGTGGCGCGAGGTCGGTGCGGCCGAGCCCGACGGTGATGCCGCCGCGCATCCGCCGCTCGCCGGCGCCTGGGTGCGGATGCCGACGCTGGTCGAGCACACCTTCACCCATTTCCACCTGCGCCTCGTCGTCCTGCGCGCCGACGTCGCCGCCGATGCTCCAGCGCCGGACGGCCACTGGTGGTCGCCGCCCGACGAGATCGCCGGCGAGGCGCTGCCGACGGTCTTCCGCAAGGCGATCGCAGCCGCCCACGACGGCACGCCGCCGCGCCGGGGAAGGTGAGGGGAGGCCACGCCGCTTCAGCCGGCGCGGTAGGCGCTCAGCTTCTCGATCGCGCTCTCCGACAGGGGCGTCGAGCGCCGTGTCGTCTCGTCGGTCAGCACCACCACCGAGATGCCGCGCGCCGCCAGCACCCCGTTCTGGAACACCGCCTGCTCGAGCGACATCGACGAGCGGCCGATCTTGGCGACGCGCGTGCCGATCTCGACCGTGCCCGGCCAGTTGATCTCGGCGACGAGGTCGATCTCCAGCCGCGCCAACACCAGCGACTGACCGGGCGCCAGGAAATCGCCGCCGCCGGCGAGCAGCATCTCGACCCGCCCGGTCTCGAAGAAGGTGGCGAAGACGGCGTTGTTGACGTGGCCCTGCCGGTCGGTGTCGCCGTAGCGCAGCTTGTCGAAGGTGCGGGCGGGGAAATCGTCGAGGGTCGGAAGCGTGGTCATGCGGATCCCGGATCGAGGAACGGCCGCGAGGGCCGTGGTGTCGAAACGATAGACGAGGCCGACCGGCGCGTCTGCCGTCCGGTTCGCAGGGCAGGGTCACGCCGCTCCGCCGTCGCGGCGTTCATCGAAGCGTCGTCGATGCCGCCGAGGATGCCGCCACGCTTTTCCCCCTCCTGGAGATGACACGATGCGTCGCCTCGTCCTCGCCGCCGCTCTCGCCGTCGCCGCCGCTTCCCCGGCTGCGGCCGTCGATGTCGGCGGTCCGCATTCCTTCGCCTTCGTCGCCCTCGGCGACATGCCCTACAAGCTGCCCGACGACTATCCGCGTTTCGAGGCGCTGATCGCCAGGATCAACGCGCTGAAGCCGGCCGTCTCCATCCACATGGGCGACATCAAGGCGGGCTCGACCGTCTGCTCCGACGAGACCTTCCGGAAGGTCGCGGACGAGTTCGCCATGTTCGACGGCCCGCTGGTCTACACCGTCGGCGACAACGAATGGACCGACTGTCATCGCGAGAAGGCCGGGAGGTTCGACCCGAACGAGCGCCTGAACAAGGTCCGCGAGATGTTCTTCGCCGCGCCGCAGTCGCTGGGCAAGAACCCCATCGCGCTCGAGCGCCAGTCCGAGCTGATGCCCGACGTCAAGGCCTGGGACGGCAAGCTCTTCGTCGAGAACACCCGCTTCGTCATGAACGGCGTGATGTTCGTCCAGCCCAACATCCCCGGCTCCAACAACAATTTCGAGACCCGCGGCCTCGACAACGTCAAGGAGTTCTTCGCCCGCGACGAAGCCAATCAGAAATGGCTCACCGCCGCCTTCGAGAAGGCCGTGGCGGACAAGCTCGGCGCCGTGGTGATCTCGCTTCAGGCAGAGATGTGGGACATCAAGCAGTTCGAGCCGGACGTGCCGCTCGCCTCGGGCTTCGTCAAGACGCTGAAGACCATCGAGAAGCAGGCCAAGGCCTTCGGCAAGCCGGTGCTCGTCATCAACGGCGACGCCCATTTCTTCCAGGTGACGCCGTTCTACGGCACTGACATGAAGCCGGTTCCGGGCATCACTCGCCTGCAGGTGCCGGGCGAGAAGATCGTCGGCGCGGTGCGGGTGATCGTCGATCCCGACGACGCCGACAAGCCTTTCGCCTTCCAGGAGATCGCCCAGATCCCGCCGGCGAAGAAGTGACACCGCGACGCCGAGAGGCATCGTGACGAAAGCGAAGCCCCCGGGGTCCGGCCCCGGGGGCTTCGTCGTTTCGTTCCGAACCGTGGGCGGATCGCCTCAGCCGGCTTCGCCCATCGCGGTGCGCATCTGCTGTCTGAGTTCGTCGATGACCATCGGTACGCCGTTGCGGGTCACGTGCCAGAAGGTCCAGCCGTTGCACGCCTCGGCCTCCTGGACCAGCGCGCCGATCCGGTGGATCGAGCCGGTCCGCCCCAGCGCCTCGAGGCTGCCGTCGACCCGGACGCGGGCGAGGTGACGCCCCTTGGGTCCGTAGAGGATCTCGCCGGCCTCGATCAGCCCGGCCTCGATCAGCGCACCGAAGGGCACGCGGACCTCCGCCTTCTTGCCCTTGGCCATCTCCAGCGACGCCGCGTCGTGCGGCACCACCGCGTCGATGCGGGTCCGCGCCGCCTCGGCATAGGTCGCGTCGCGCTCGATGCCGACGAAGGAGCGGCCGAGCTTCTTCGCCACCGCGCCGGTGGTGCCGGTGCCGAAGAACGGGTCGAGCACCACGTCACCGGGGTTCGACGAGGCGAGCATCACCCGGTGCAGCAGCCCCTCCGGCTTCTGGGTCGGATGCACCTTGTCACCGGCGTCGTCCTTCAGCCGTTCGCCGCCCGAGCAGATCGGGATCGTCCAGTCCGACCGCATCTGCGTGTCTTCGTTGAAGGCCTTCAGCGCGTCGTAGTTGAAGGTGTATTTCTTGGTGTCCTGGTCGCGACCGGCCCAGATCAGCGTCTCGTGGGCGTTCTGGAAGCGCCGACCCTTGAAGTTGGGCATCGGGTTGGTCTTGCGCCACACCACGTCGTTGAGGATCCAGAAGCCGAGGTCCTGGAGAATGGTGCCGACGCGGAAGATGTTGTGATAGCTGCCGATCACCCAGATCGTGCCGTTCGGCTTCAACACGCGGCGCACCGCGAGCAGCCAGGCGCGGGTGAAGGCGTCGTAGGCCTCGAAACTGTCGAACCGGTCCCACTCGTCGTCGACGGCGTCGACGAGGCTCTGGTCCGGCCGATGCAGGGTGCCCGCGAGCTGGAGATTGTAGGGCGGATCGGCGAAGACCAGATCGACCGACTTCGCCGGCAGTTTCTCCAGTTCGGCGACGCAATCGCCGACGAGGATGCGGTCGAGATGGGGATGGAGTGCCGAGGCCTCACGTGAAGAGAGGTCAGGCGAGCCCGTTCGGGCCGTCCGGATACGCGACTGGGGCATGAACGTACTCGCCTGATACGCGGCTACTGAACGCTACTCGATGGCGTCATGGTTACCGATCGCGGTAAAGGGCAGGTAAAGGGCGAGGCGACGGCGCGACGAACGGGATAACCCGTATCTCGCCCCTTCCCGGCGCACCGGCGCGCTCCTAAAAGAGAAGAGATCTCCGCCAACCGAACGAGTCGGATCTTCATGCTCGTCATCTTCGACTGCGACGGTGTGCTCATCGACAGCGAGATCGTCGTCGCCCGGCTCGAAGCCGAGGCGATGACCGGCCTCGGCCTGCCGATCTCCGTCGAGACCGTCTGCGCCCGCTTCGCCGGCACAACCACGAAGGAAGTCTGGGAGACGATCGAACGCGAACTCGGCCGTCCGCTGCCGGCCGGATTCCTCGAGGCTCATCTCGCCCGTGTCCGCGAGGTCTTCGCCCGCGAGCTGAAGCCTGTGCCGGGCGCCCACGCCATGGTCGAGGCGCTCGATCTGCCGTGCTGCGTCGCCTCCTCGACCCGCCTGCCGGCGCTCATCGACAACCTCGCCACCTGCGGTCTCGCCCATCTCTTCGACGGGCGCATCTATTCGGCGAGCCAGGTGAAGCGGGCCAAGCCCGCCCCCGACATCCTGATGTACGCCGCCTCGCAGATGGGAGCAGATCCGGCCGACTGTCTGGTGATCGAGGATTCGGTCGCCGGGGTCACGGCGGCGCGCCGCGCCGGCATGGAGGTCGTCGGTTTCGTCGGCGGTGGCCACGTCACCGCCGGTCTCGCCGACCGACTGCGCGCCGCCGGCGCTGCGGCGACCTTCGCGAAACACACCGACCTGCCGCGGATCCTCGCCACGCATCTGCCGCGTGCCGCGGCGTGAACGCGAGGCCGGCGCTCGGACGAGACTTCGGAAGAGAAGAAGTGGCGGTCGACCGGCGGCGCGCCGGAGGGGAGGCAAGGCGCATGTCGAACGGACCCGTCGACACTCCGAAGGGACGTCCCTTCGAGATCTTCACCGAGGCGACGGCCGCGGTGGCGCGGCTGATCGCGCTCTACGACGAGGCGATCGCCTTCCTCAACAGGCGCTTCCGCGAGGTGCTCGACGGCGAGGCCGTCGAGGGCCGCATCCGCGCCTTCTATCCGGAATTGCGCATCACCATCGACACCCACGCCCGCCTCGACAGCCGTCTCGCCTTCGGCTACGTCCAGGCCCCCGGCGTCTATGCGACGACGGTGACCCGGCCCGACCTCTTCGCCCACTATCTCGAGGTCCAGATCGGCCAGCTCCTCGCCAACCACGGCGTCGGCGTCGAGGTCGGCTGGTCGGCGGTGCCGGTGCCGATCCATTTCGCCCTGCGATCCGACGAGGGCCTGTCCTTCGAGGCGGCCGAACGGCTCGACCGGCCTCTACGAGACCTCTTCGACGTCCCCGACCTCGCCGTCACCGACGACGCCATCGTCAACGGCACGCTCGAGGTCGCCGCCGGCGAACCCGGCCCGCTCGCCCCCTTCACCGCACCGCGCGTCGACTATTCGCTCCACCGCCTCGCCCACTACACGGCGACGAAACCGGAGCATTTCCAGAACTACGTGCTCTTCACCAACTACCAGTTCTACGTCGACGAGTTCATCGCCTATGCCCGCGCCGCGGTCGACGACCCGGCGGGCGATTACGAGGCCTTCGTCGAGCCCGGCAATCTCGTCTGGAAGCGCGGCGCGTCCGAACCGGTCGAGGGCGCCGCGCCGCCACGCCTGCCGCAGATGCCGGCCTATCACCTGACGCGCAAGGGCCATTCCGGCATCACCATGGTCAACATCGGCGTCGGCCCCTCCAACGCCAAGACCATCACCGACCACGTCGCGGTGCTGCGTCCGCACGCCTGGGTGATGCTCGGCCACTGCGCGGGCTTGCGGAATTCACAGAAGCTCGGCGACTACGTCCTCGCCCACGCCTATGTGCGCGACGACCACGTCCTCGACGCCGACCTGCCGCTGTGGGCGCCGGTGCCGGCGCTCGCCGAAATCCAGGTGGCGCTCGAACAGGCGGTGGCCGAAATCACCGGCCTGACCGGCTGGGAATTGAAGACGGTGATGCGGACGGGCACCGTCGCCACCATCGACAACCGCAATTGGGAGCTCAGGGATCAGCGCGAACTGGTCGAGCGCTTCTCCCAGTCGCGTGCCATCGCCCTCGACATGGAATCGGCGACCATCGCGGCGAACGGCTTCCGCTTCCGCGTCCCCTACGGCACGCTGCTCTGCGTCTCCGACAAGCCGCTGCACGGTGAATTGAAGCTGCCCGGCATGGCGAGCGAGTTCTACCGCCGTCAGGTCGGCCAACATCTGCGCATCGGCATCCGCGCCATGGAGAAACTGCGCTCGATGCCGGCCGAGAAGATCCACTCCCGGAAGCTCAGGAGCTTCGAGGAAGTGGCCTTCCAGTGAAGAGCGTTGGTTTGGGATTGCCGAAAGGCGGGATTCCGGTAGCTCCGGCGCCTCGAATTCGGCCATCGTCCCCGGCGAGCGCGACGCGCGAGGGAAGGGGACCCATCGGCCTCTCGACCTGTTGAAGAGCCGCTGGATCCCCTTCCCCTCCGCTTCGCGTCCCACCGGGGATGGCGGCCCGTGGTTCGGTCGAGTTCGGCGGTGGTCGCGACGCTGCGGACGGATCGGCTCGACCCCGCGAAGGTTCCGCGGGCGCTTTGCGATACGCGCGATCCTCTCGCGGAGGTCCCGGCCGACCGGGACCTCCAGGGTCTGCTCACTTCGCCAGATCGATCGCGCCGTAGCAGTCGGGGCCCTTCCACTGGGCGGTGACGTGCTTCGCCGTCACCTTGCCGGAGAAGGTGACCGGACCCTTGGTCGCGGTGAAGCTGCCGTCCGCCTTGACCGTCCCGCTGCCGGGCATGCCGACGCCCTCGTAGACCGCGCCGTCGAGACGGATGTCGGAGCCCGAGACGATGGCGTTCATCGAGGTGACGCCGGCGCAGACCGGATCGCGCCCGCCGGCCACCGACGAAGCGCCGCGATAGACGCCGTCGGCGGCCGCCGGCACGGCGGCGAGAACGACGGCGGTGAGAGCGAGAACGGTCGAACGCATGAGTCTCGGATCCTGATCTGGCGCCCGGCGGGCGAGGAGTTCGGCTCGAGAGTTTAGAACATTTTCTCCGCCCGTGGTCACCGTCTGCGATCGAAGACCGTGGAAATCCGGAGGGTCACGGTGCGCCGGCCCGGCCACCGGGCGGCGGAGCGCCCGGTGGCCGCGCCGATTTTCGCCGCCGGTGATCTCGCTCATGGCGCGTCGGGCGCGACGGTGCGACCATGCGCATCGTTCGGGTGAGAGGAGTGAGACCATGACCCCGAAGATGAAGATGATGACCCTGGCGGCAGCGACCGCCGTCGTGATGGCCTTCTCGACCGGCGCCGCCAACGCCTGGGCCTGCCACGCCAAGAGCCGTCTCGGCGAGGGCTGGGGCTATTCGCCCGACCGGCGGACGGCGCAGCAGGAAGCCAAACTCAAGTGCCAACTGACGACGCCGCGGCGGATGTCCTGCCGTATCGTCTCCTGCCGCAACGTCGGCCCGCGTTTCCTCGGTCGGTGAACCGTCCCGTCGTGTTCGGCTCCCGACATTCGGAAGCGTCCGAATGCCGTGAACGTCGCGGCCCGACCGGACGATGCCCGGCCGGGCCGTCTTCGCACCAGGGACCCTCGACCCGGTCGAAACATCATCGGATCCGCCTTACGCGCGCTCGGTGAGATCCTCGCGGCCGCCGCCGAGCCCGGCGGTTCCGCGCAGCACGGCGTCGGCCTGCGGCAGATAGGCGTTGGAGCCGGCGGGATGGAGCACCAGCCCCGGCAGCACCGCCGGCCGGGCGCGCGATCCCTTGACCGCCGTGACCAGCAGCCGGTGCGCCGGCGCGTCCTCACGCGGATGGATCGGCCGGATCGATGCCGCGCCGAAACGGCCGGCGAGGGCCGCGACGATCTCGCCGAGCCCGCCGCCCTCGAAGATCAGCGACAGCCGCCCGTGCGGCCGGAGCGTCGCCGCCGCCACCCGCACCCAATCGGCGAGCCCGCCTTCCGCGAGCACATGCGCCGCGGCGCGGCCCTGGCGCGGCGAAGCCCGAACGGCGCCGGGCGCATGGAACGGCGGATTGCAGACGACATGGGCGGCGCATTCGCGCGGCAACACCGCCTCGCGCGCCTTCGCCGGGCCGAGCAGGTCGACGGCGATCGTCTCGACCCGGCCGACGAGGCCGTTGCGGACGATGTTCGCCTCCGCCAGCCGCAGGACCTCCGGATCGCGCTCGGCGAGGCGGACCTCGAGCCCCGGTGCTCCCACCGCCGCCGCGAGCCCCGCCGTCCCCACCCCGGCGCCGAGATCGACCAGCAGCCCCGACGCGCCGTCGGCGACCGTCGCGGCGAGGAGGATGGCGTCGAGCCCGGCGCGATGGCGTCCCTTCGCCGGCTGCTCGACGACGAGACGGCCGTCGAGGAAGCGGTCGATCGTCGTCGCCGACGTGGCGGGGGCGCCGGGGGTGCTGACGTCGCCCGCCGACGACGGCGGCGAAAGGGGGGAGGGATCGCGCGTCACGCCGTCGCGGGCCTCAGTTCGTCGCCGAGCCCGGCATCGACGAGCAGCCGGCGGGCGCGGTCCACCTCGTCGGCATCGACCAGGACGCGGCGCGCGAAGATGCCGATCGACCCCTCCAGTACCGACATGTGGCGATCGGCGACGAAATGGACGATGCCCGCTCCGGCGAGCAGCGCTTCGACGGTGGCGATCAGGACCGGATCGTTGGAGCGGATCAGTTCTTCCATCGGCGCCTCTCTCGGATCGATCCTAGAGCATGCCTTCATGTGAGGGAATCACCACGACGCCCCCTCCGTCGGCCCTGCATCCGGCGCGTTTCCCCCGTGCCGACCTGTCCCTTGTGAGCGCCCCCGCCCCCGCCTATGCTCGCCCGTCGCCTCCGAACCGGTCCGAAGACGTCGGCGGAGGGACGGAAGCACTTGCTTTCGGATAGTGACGGCGGCTGCCGAGGGATGGTATCGCGCGAGGCGGAAGGTGCCGACCGCGACCGGTGGGCCGGTGAGTGGGAGTGGTTCGACGTGGGCGTGGTGGTTTCTCTCGAAGACGGCAAGAAGCGTCCGGAAGCCTCGATCGAGCCCCTGGTGCGGCTCGTCACCGGCGACATGGACCGGGTCAACGCACTCATCCTGTCGAAGGCCGGTTCCGACGTCACCATGATCCCGGAAGTGGCCAATCACCTGATCTCGTCGGGTGGCAAGCGGCTCAGGCCGATGCTGACCCTCGCCGCCTCGCAGATGTGCGGCTACGGCGGCGACGATCACATCAAGCTCGCCATGGCGGTCGAGTTCATGCACACCGCGACGCTCCTCCACGACGACGTCGTCGACGAGAGCGACATGCGTCGCGGCAAGCTCGCCGCGCGCAAGCTGTGGGGCAACCAGGCGAGCGTGCTGGTCGGCGACTACCTGCTCGGCCAGGCCTTCCGCACCATGGTCGAAACAGGCAATCTCCAGGCGCTGCAGATCCTCTCCGACGCCGCCGCGATCATCGCCGAGGGCGAGGTGATGCAGCTCGCCGTCGCCAAGAACATGGCGACCACCGAAGACGAATATCTCGCGGTGATCCGCGCCAAGACCGCGGCGCTGTTCTCCGCCGCCGCCGAGCTCGGCCCGGTGGCCGCCGGCCGCCCGCGCGACGAGGAGGCGGCCTTCCGCTCCTACGGCAACAACCTCGGCCTCGCCTTCCAGCTGATCGACGACGCCCTCGACTACGGCGGCTCGTCGGCGGCGCTCGGCAAGAACGTCGGCGACGATTTCCGCGAAGGCAAGATCACGCTCCCCGTGGTGCTCGCCTATCGCCGCGGCTCCGACGAGGAACGCGCCTTCTGGAAGCGCTGCCTCCAGGACGGCGCGGCCGAGGACGCCGATCTCGTGACCGCGATCGAGTTCCTCCGCAAGCACAAGGCGATCGAGACCACCGTCGAACGCGCCCGCCACTACGGCGCCATGGCGAAGGACGCATTGGCCCCGTTCAAGGACGGCGCCCACAAGCGGGCGCTGTTGGACGTCGTAGACTTCTGCGTCAGCCGGGTTCATTGAGGGGGGGCCCGAGCGCGGCTACGACCCGGCGTAGGGCGGAATGGGCGCAGCCGTAATTCGCCTTCGGGCGTGGCGATGGTCATGACCCGTCTCGGCCAATGAAGGCGAGCGGCGCAATTCGGCATCGCCAATTATGCCTACGGCTCCGAGCTTTACGCTCTCTTACAGGCTATCCGGCCATTTCTGGGCCGTATGAATCACGGTGAGGATCTCGACCGAGGTCGGCCTCACGCGATACGGCACGATGTAGGGGATATCGGCGAACACCAGTTCTCGCGTCCCCTCGATTCGCCCGACCCGTCCGATGGCGGGTTGGTCCCCCAGAAGCTCCACCCCGGAGATGATGCGGGCCACTACGCGGGCCGCCGCCGCGGGGTCGTCCTGCATGATGTGGGCGCCGACAGCGTCCAGGCGCCGGACGGCTCGTCTCGTCCAGCGGATCGCCCGTGTCATCCTTCGCGTCCCGATGTCACGTATTTCGCGGTGACGCGAGCGAGATCGTCTGCCGACGCGAACTCACCGCGATCGGCTTCCGCGATCCCGGCCTCGATCTCGGCGATCTGCCACTCTTCGCGGGCGAGATAGTCGTCGATCGCCTGCGCTGCCAAATACGAGCGCGGCCGGTCGAGCTTCTCCGCCAGCAGATCGAGCCTGCGAGTCTTGTCGTCGTCGAGACGCACGGTGAAGGCGGCCATGGCGCGGAGGTTCTTATTGGTTCTTAGCGGTTCTCGGCGATTATCAGCGAACCTCAGCGGTGCGTCAAGACGGGGCCGCGCCTCGGTCCGGAGCGGCATCGCCTCATGGAACCGGCGCCATTCGGTCAGGAAGACTGCGCCCCGGAGACCCTTCTCCCGCGAGGGGAGAAGGAAGACGGGGGCTTCCCGAGGCGTTACGCGAACCGGATCGTCGACGGGCATTACCAAATGCCTCGCTCTTTTGATCGAAGTCAGGGCCGCGGGTTGCGAGCCTATGCCGGAAAGAATGACCGGAAGCGATAGGCTAACAAGTCACTTGAGGCGTCGAGAGCCATGATACGGATGGCGCGACCGGACTCGTGGATGTGTGTACGTTACAGCGTGGTTCGTATGATGAAATCTGCGGGCGACAGCGCTTCTCTTGCTTCCTCTCCGTGTAAATCTTGGCGAAGGGTTTGGATCAAGAAGCCGAGATGCTCTTCCATTGATGAATATGGCGTCTTGCTGGTCTGCATGGCGGTTAGGAATTCGCTTGTCGCTCGCACCACTGTTGGAGACCCTATCACCCAAAGTCGGCGCATCTCTGCGAGAATTTCCTCGGTCTTTCCAGGGTCCCGCTTTTCGACTGTCAACGCCGGAAGTCTTTCGATAATAGCTTGGTAGGTCGCGTTGCGGCGCTCCCAGTCCGCGGCTGCTTCCTCTGCTCGCAGCTTGCGTTCCGACAATTTCTTGTCGAACTCGAATCTTCGCTCCGCAAGATCACGCTCAGCGTCAATTTTGTTGGTCTGGAGTGACGCCATGGCTTCCCTATTCATGGCTGCAACTATCATAGAAATGATACCTGATACCACTGCCGCCACGACCGCAGGGCCTATGAAAGAAGCCGGATCCATTGCAATTCTCCGCTTGTTGAGTAAAAAATGATATCACGCGAGAATAGGAATACGTTTTCTGGAAGTATGTCTCTTGGCAAATCCATATTCAACGCCATCCGAACGAAATCGGGGCGCCTCTCGGCGCCCCGTCTCGCTTCCTCCCGTGACTCTGTTCGTCACTTCTTGTGGATCAGCGCCGCCTGCGCCGCCGCCAGTCGCGCGATCGGCACGCGGAACGGCGAGCAGGAGACGTAGTCCAACCCGACCGTCTCGCAGAACTTCACCGAGGCCGGATCGCCGCCGTGCTCGCCGCAGATGCCGAGCTTGATGTTCGGGCGGGTCTTGCGGCCGCGCTCGGCGGAGAGCTCGATCATCGAGCCGACGCCGATCTGGTCGAGGGTGACGAAGGGGTCGTGCTCGAGGATGCCGGCCTTCAGATAGGCGTTGAGGAACTTCGCCGCGTCGTCGCGCGACAGGCCGAAGGTCGTCTGCGTCAGGTCGTTGGTGCCGAAGGAGAAGAACTCCGCCGTCTCGGCGATCTTGTCGGCGGTGAGCGCCGCGCGCGGCAACTCGATCATCGTGCCGACGTGATAGTCGAGCTTCACGCCCGTCGCCTTCGCCACTTCCGCCGCCACCGCGTCGATGCGGGTCTTGACGAAGTCGAGTTCCGACTTGATGCCGACCAGCGGCACCATGATCTCCGGCACCACGTGATCGCCGGTCTCCTTGCCCGCCTGGATGGCGGCCTCGAAGATCGCCCGCACCTGCATCTCGTAGATCTCGGGGAAGGTGATGGCCAGACGCACGCCGCGATGGCCGAGCATCGGGTTGAACTCGTGCAGCGCTTCGGCCCGTTCCTTCAGCTTGTCGCCGGAGACGCCCATGGCGGCCGAGACCTCGGCGATCTCCTCGTCGGTCTTGGGCAGGAACTCGTGCAGCGGCGGGTCGAGCAGACGGATGGTGACCGGCAGGCCGGACATGATCTCGAACAGGTCGACGAAGTCCTTGCGCTGCATCGGCAGCAGTTTGGCCAGCGCCTCGCGCCGCTCCTTCTCGGTGTCGGCGAGGATCATCTCGCGCACCGCGACGATGCGGCCCTCGTCGAAGAACATGTGCTCGGTGCGGCACAGGCCGATGCCCTCGGCGCCGAAGTTGCGGGCCATGCGGGCGTCCGCCGGGGTCTCGGCGTTGGCGCGCACCTTCATGCGACGCACCTCGTCGGCCCAGCCCATCAGCAGGGCGAAGTCGCCGGAGAGTTCCGGCCGCTGCATCGGCACCGCGCCGATCAGCACCTGGCCCTCGCCGCCGTCGATGGTGATGCGGTCGCCCCGCTTCAGCGTGACGCCGTCGGAGGTCATGGTGCCGGCGGCGTAGTCGATGCGGATCGAGCCGGCGCCGGAGACGCAGGGCTTGCCCATGCCGCGGGCGACGACCGCCGCGTGGGAGGTCATGCCGCCGCGGGTGGTCAGGATGCCTTCCGAGGCGTGCATGCCGTGGATGTCTTCCGGGCTCGTCTCGACGCGCACCAGGATGACCTTGCGGCCGGCCTGGGTGGCGGTCTCCGCCTCTTCCGAGGAGAAGACGATCTCGCCCGCCGCGGCGCCCGGCGAGGCCGGCAGACCGTGGGCGAAGACCTTGCGCTCGGCCTTCGGGTCGATGGTCGGATGGAGCAACTGGTCGAGACCGGCCGGATCGATGCGGCGGATCGCCTCTTCCTTGCTGATCAGCCCCTCGGCCACCATGTCGACCGCCATCTTCAGCGCCGCCTTGGTGGTGCGCTTGCCGATGCGGCACTGGAGCATCCACAGCTTGCCGCGCTCGACGGTGAACTCGACGTCCTGCATGTCGCGGTAGTGCTTCTCCAGCCGCTCGCAGATCGCCGCGAATTCGGCGTAGGCCGCCGGCATCACCGTCTCGAGGCTCGGCTTGTCGGAGCCGGCCTGCTCGCGGGCGTGTTCGGTCAGGTTCTGCGGCGTGCGGATGCCGGCCACCACGTCCTCGCCCTGGGCGTTGACCAGGAACTCGCCGTAGAGCGCCTTCTCACCGGTCGACGGGTTGCGCGAGAAGGCGACGCCGGTCGCCGAGGTCTCGCCCATGTTGCCGAACACCATCGCCTGGACGTTGACCGCGGTGCCCCAGCTCGCCGGGATGTCGTGCAGACGGCGATAGGTGACGGCGCGGGCGTTCATCCACGAGCCGAAGACGGCGCCGATCGAGCCCCACAGCTGCTGGCGCGGATCCTGCGGGAAGGGCTTGCCGAGTTCGCGCTCGACCAGCGCCTTGTACTCGACGATCACCGCCTTCCAGTCGGGCGCGGTGAGATCGGTGTCGAGGACGTAGCCGTGATCCTGCTTGTAGGTGTCGAGGATCTCCTCGAAGTCGTGATGCTCGAGGTTCAGCACCACGTTGCAGTACATCTGGATGAAGCGGCGATAGCTGTCGTAGGCGAAGCGCTCGTCGCCGGCGACCTTGGCGATCGCCTCCACCGTGACGTCGTTGAGGCCGAGGTTGAGGACGGTGTCCATCATGCCCGGCATCGAAGCGCGGGCGCCGGAACGGACCGAGACGAGAAGCGGATCGGCCTCGTCGCCGAAGTTCTTGCCGGTGATCTTCGCCATCTTGTCGAGTGCCGCGTCGACCTGAGCGGTGAGTTCGTCGGGATACTGGCGGTCGTTGGCGTAGAAGGCGGTGCAGACATCGGTGGTGATGGTGAAGCCGGGGGGCACGGGAATGCCGAGATTCGACATCTCCGCCAGATTGGCGCCCTTGCCGCCGAGCAAGGACTTCATCTCGGCGGTGCCTTCCGCCGAACCGTCACCGAAGGTGTAGACCCACTTGGTCATGCGACGTCTCCCGTCTCGAGATCGCAATGCTCCGCGGGAGCGACGAATCCGCTCCCGCCTGCCATTCGACTTTCGAGTGGTGGTTTGCATCCGCAAAGAGCCGCTGACAAGTCGTTTAACCGCATACACGGCATCGATGATCGCCCACTTCGCCGCGGCGGTCGGATACGCGTGACGCGTCACTGAAATATCTTGGAGACGGGACCGGAAATCGCATCCGTCGAAGAGCCTTCACAAGCGGACACAAACCCGCCATTCTCCCGACGTTCGATCGGGCGGTTCGGTCGGATCTCTCCGAAATCGTCGGAGGCGGCCGGAATCGCGGTGGCTTCGCTTCGACCGCGGGCTCGCCCGCGGGAATCGCCGCGATCGATCGGCTGCGCACCCGTCCCCGGCGGCGGCGTCGGCCGAGGATCGGGTGTTCGGCCGAACGTCCGCGCCGACACCCTGGGAGCTTCCCGCGCATGAACCGTGACTTCGAGAATTGCCGCCGCGACCCTTCGTCGCCCGTCCCGTCGACGACGGCGCCGCGCCGCCGCGGTCGTGTGAGTGCCGTCTTCGCCGCACTCGCACTCCTCGGGGCCATGGCTTCGGGTGGCGCCGAGGCGAAGCCGATGGTCGACCTGCTCTCGGTGTTCACGCCGCCGACGCTCGCCGGCACCTATCTCGCCGGCCGCCATGCCGGTTCGGCGCGCGACATCGCCGCCGCGGCCACCTATTTCCAGACCGCGCTGGCCATGGATCCGGGCAACCCGGTGCTGATCGAGCGCACCTTCCAACTGCTCGTCGCCGACGGCCGCATCAAGGATGCGCTGCCGATCGCCGAGCGCCTCGTCACCCGTGACAAGGGCCACGCCCTCGCCCGTCTGGTGCTCGGTGTCGACGCGCTGAAGCGCGGCCAGTGGGACCGCGCCCGCAGGCAGTTCGGCGAGACGACGCCGCGGCCGCTCTCGGATCTGACGGTGGCGATCCTCTCCGCCTGGGCCCAGGCCGGCCGGCGCGACACCGGCGGCGCGCTGAAGACTGTCGACAAGGTCACCGGCCTCGACTGGTACTCGGTGTTCAAGGGCTACCACGGCGCGCTGATCGCCGACATGGGCGGGCGCAAGGCGGAGGCGAGCGAGCGCATGAGCGCCGCCTACGCCGGCGACAAGCGGGCGCTGCGTGTGGTCGAGGCCCAGGTGCGCTTCCTCGCCCGTCAGAAGAAGCCGAAGGAGGCTCTGGCGGTCGTCGCCGAATTCGAGAAGACCATCCCCGACCATCCGGTGATCGAGGCGCTCAAGGCCGAGATCGAGGCCGGCAAGATGCCCGCCCCGATCATCGCCTCGCCGCAGGCCGGTGCCGCCGAGTTCCTCTACGGCCTCGGCTCGGCCATGGGCCGTGACGGCGGCGAGGACATCGCCGCCTTCTACCTGCAACTGGCGCTGTGGCTGACCCCCGATGCCGAACTGCCGACGATCGGGCTCGCCGGCCTGCAGGGCCAGTTGAAGCAATACGACAAGGCGATCGCGCTTCTCGACCACATCCCGGCCGGCTCGAAGCTGCGCCCCCTCGCCGACATCCAGATCGGCCGCTATTACGCCGTGACCCAGGACTACGAGCAGGCCTCGAAGCACCTGAAGGCGGTGATCGACCGCACCCCGAAGGATCTCGACGCCATCCAGGCGCTCGGCGACGTGCTGCGCGCCGACAAGAAGTTCGCGGAATCGGCCGACGTCTATACGCGGGCCGTCGACCAGATCGCCACGCCGACCAAGGGCGACTGGCAGCTCTTCTACTACCGCGGCATCGCCTACGAGCGCACCAAGCAGTGGCCGAAGGCCGAGGCCGATTTCGACGAGGCGCTGAAGCTGCAGCCCGACGAGCCGCACGTTCTCAACTACCTCGGCTATTCCTGGATCGACATGGGCCGGAACCTCGACAAGGGGCTGGCCCTGGTGAAGAAGGCGGTCGAGCTCAAGTCCGACGACGGCTACATCGTCGACAGCCTCGGTTGGGCCTACTACAAGCTCGGCCGCTTCGACGAGGCGGTGAAGGAGCTGGAGCGGGCGATCCTCCTGAAGCCCGACGATCCCGTGATCAACGATCACCTCGGCGATGCCTACATGAAGGTCGGCCGCGAACTCGAGGCGACCTTCCAGTGGCGTCACGCCATCGACATGAAGCCCGAGCCGGAAGAACTGCCGAAGATCCAGAAGAAGCTCGACGATCAGTTGGCGGCGCAGAAGGTGGCCGAACGCGAGGCCAAGATCGCCGTCGCCGCGAAGGCCGCCGCCAAGGCGGCCGCCGATGCCGCGGCCGAGGCGGCGGCCGCGACTGCTTCGGCCCTCGCCGCAGAGGTGTCGAAGCCCGGGCCGAGCGACGCGCCGAAGTCCGAGACGCCGGCCGCCGACCCGGCGAAGGCTCCGATGACCGAGACCAAGCCGGCGACCGAAGCGCCGGCGACCGCCCCCGCAGCTCCGGCGGCTCCCGCCGCCGATCCGGCGTCGCCGCCCAAGGCGCAGTGAGCCACGGCATGGGCGCCTCCGCCACGGCAGTCGATCCGCTGGTGGAGGCGGCGCCGGCCAAGATCAATCTGGCCCTGCACGTCACCGGCCGCCGCGCCGATGGCTATCACCTGCTCGACACGCTGGTCGTCCACGGCGTCGCCGCCGATCGCCTGATCGCCCACGGGCTCGGCGAGCCGCGCGCCGGCGACGCCCCGCTGCCGATCACCCTCGCCGTCACCGGTCCCTTCGCCGCCGGTCTCGCGGCGGATGCCGACAACCTGGTGCTGCGCGCCGCTCGTCTCCTCGAAACAGAAGCGCGCCGGTCGAGCCTGCCGGTCGCGCCCGTCGCGCTCACCCTCGAGAAGAACCTCCCCGTCGCCTCCGGCATCGGCGGCGGCTCCTCCGATGCCGCCGCGACGCTGCGCCTGCTGAACCGGGTGTGGCGGCTCGATCTCTCCCTCGAGCGTCTCGCCGAGATCGCTCTGCCGCTCGGCGCCGATCTGCCGATGTGCGTCCACGGCCGCCCGCTGCGCGCCCGCGGCATCGGCGAGACCATCGATCGCCTCGGCGGCTTCCCCGCACTGCCGATGGTGCTGGTCAACCCGGGCGTCGCCGTCTCGACCCCGGCGGTGTTCCGCGCCCTCGAGCGGCGCGACAATCCGGGATTCCCGGATCTCCCGGCGCGCTTCGCCGATACCGACACCCTGGTCGGCTGGCTCGCCGCCACCCGCAACGACCTCGAGGCCCCGGCCGTCCGCGTCGCCCCGGTGATCGGCGACGTCCTCGCCCGCCTGCGCGGCCGGCCCGGTTGCCGCCTCGCCCGCATGTCCGGCTCCGGCGCCACCTGTTTCGCCATCTTCGGCACCGACACCGAAGCGCGAGAAGCCGCCGCGGCGATGCCGGCGGACTGGTGGACCATGGGTCTCGGTCGAGAGTCCGGTGGAGCTTGATTGTTTTTGTCGACAGCACAACCTCGAATCGGCAATCTGGCCCCCGGGGTGGGTTGACGCGGCCCAGCTTGGCGACGGAGGGGGTTATAGTGAAAAGCTCTGCTAAATCAGTTATTTCAGGCGAAATCGCGTCTAGGGAAGTGCAAGAGGTCTCGCCGCTCTCACGCGAATTGGTGATGGGTTTCGTCGGTTATGTGGGATCAGGGTGTTCGACGGCGGCGAAACGTTTGGAGGTTTTGCTCCAAACGGAAGACTACGCGGTCGAATGTATAAAATTGAGTAGCTTGATAGCCCGCCAATCGGGGAGAACCTATTCTGATGGAGACCACGGGGCCGATGCCGGCCGGAAGAGGTTCGACCGTGCGAGCAGTCTGCAGGATCACGGCGACGAATTGAGGGCGGCTCATGGGGATGACGCCGTTGCGGCATTGGCGATCGGAGAGATCAAGCGACTTCGGGACAAGCGCGGATTGGAGCCGGGGCGGACGAAAATCGCGTTCATTCTCGACTCCATCAAACATACCGCCGAAGTCGACCTGTTGCGGAAGGTCTACGATCAATCGTTTCGTCTGGTGGCTGTACATTGCGATCGTACGGCTCGTCGAGCCAGATTGATAGGAAATATTAGAAATAACGTGAAGTACGCAGGTGTGTCTGAGGATGAGGTGCAAACTTACATCGATAGAGATGAAAAAGACGCCAAGAATCACCACGGACAACAAGTCAGAGATGCCTTTTATGTAGCGGATTATTTTTTAGACAATAGCGAAAAATCATCGGGCGGGGAAAATCTGACGGACGATCTGTTGCGATTTTGTAATTTGGTTCTGGGTAATTCGCTTGTCCGGCCGAAAGCCGCAGAAAAGGGCATGTACCACGCCCATTCTGCCGCGCTTCAATCGTCCTGCCTTTCGAGGCAGGTCGGAGCGGCGTTGGTCTGCGAAACGGGGACGCTGGTCGCAACCGGATGCAACGATGTTCCGAAGTTCGGCGGTGGTGTTTATGATGAAGATTGCAAACCGGATCATCGCTGCTTCCGTTGGGAATGGCAGGCGAACGACAAGTCTCAACCAAAATTCCACGGATGTCACAACCAAAGACGAAAGAGTGAGTTGAGGCAGAGGATCGGAACCTGGTTGGCCGAGACACTCGCGCCGAAAGTGGCGGAAGCGGTACACCCGAGCCGACCCGGCGGCTTCGACTTGGCGGGAGGCGAGAGAGCGAAGGTTCAGAAAGCGATCGCCGAACTGTTCAACACGAAGCCGGATCTCCTCGACGGCATGCCCGGCGTCAAGGATCTCATCGAATATTCGCGTTCGATCCATGCGGAAATGGATGCTCTGTTTTCGGCGGCCCGGTCCGGAATTTCGCCGGTGCGAGGGACGCTCTACACGACGACTTACCCATGTCACAACTGCGCACGACATCTGGTGACGGCGGGAATTCGGTCGGTCGTCTACATAGAACCATACGTGAAGAGCTTGGCGAGTGAGCTCCACAGCGACGCGATCCGCAACGAACGACCTAGTTCGACAGCGGGTGAGCGTGCGGACAAGATGGAGATCGTACCGTTCACGGGGGTTGGCCCGCGCATGTACGAGGATTACTTTTTCAAGCGAGTCGAATTGAAGGACGGGAAGGGTGCCTATGTCCCCCCGACGCCGGCAGTCCCGGTCACCGCAGTCCGGCTTCTCGAATTGAGGATCGTCGAAGAAAAAGCGGCACAGCTCGTTCCGGAGACGAATCATGAATGAGGCCAAGATCATAAGGCCGCTGTGTTTTGCACGGGCCTCCACTGAGCCTGTCTCGATCGAAGTGCAGGCTTCGCTCTTCCTCGATCGCACAAGCTGTCGGGGCCTGACGAGTTTCGTGCACATCAATACGTTGTCGGAAGAAATATTACTTAGATTGGTCTCGCGATACGGGATAGCGGTTATAGTAGATCTTCGGCCTCGCCCTGTGTTCGAGCGCCCAAAATTTCGCCACAGAGAGGTTGTCGGGTATTTTTTCACTAGATCTATCAAATATATTGAATATGCGATGATATCTAATGCAGAAATTGATGAGTTTAATATTGAGAAGAGAAAAGAAATATTGCGGAACGCGCTCCCGCTCGGAATGACTTTGTTTCTTTTTGACGATGCCGCCACGGAAAAGGGTTGGGTAGGCGAGATGCGCCATGATGCTCGAATTTCTTCTGAATTCCGGACGGAGATGCATCCGCGGTCCTTGATGGGTCATTGACTGGTGGCGTCGGGGTGGCTGCGAACTTCCGAGGTTCACACGAACATCGTCCCGTTCGAACCGCTCCCGATCCCTCCGACGTCTCGAGTGCGCCCCCTTCACCTCGGGCGTCGCCCGTGCGATCAGGGGGCATGATGAGAGCCGCCATCCCGACCCTCGACGAGATCCGCGCCGGCGGCAAACCGGCGGTCGCCCGCGCCCTGTCGCTGATCGAGATCGCCCACGGCTCGCTCGACCTCGCCCGCCTGCTCGACGCCTGCGCCGCCGATCCCCGCGGCGACGTCCTCGGCCTCACCGGCCCGCCGGGGGTGGGCAAGTCGACGCTGACCAATGCGCTGATCTCCGGCGCCCGCCGCGGCGGTCGCACCGTCGGCGTCGTCGCCGTCGATCCCTCGTCGCGCTTCACCGGCGGGGCGCTGCTCGGCGACCGCACCCGGCTCAGGACCGACCCCGACGACCAGGGCGTCTTCGTCCGTTCGATGGCGGCACGCGACCGGCTCGGAGGCCTCTCCGACCACGCTGTGGCGGCGATCGTGCTGATGCGCGCCGTCTACGATCTCGTCGTCGTCGAGAGCGTCGGCATCGGCCAGTCGGAGGGCGACATCGCCTTCGTCGCCGACACGGTGCTGCTGTGCATCCAGCCGGGCTCCGGCGACAGCCTGCAGTTCATGAAGGCCGGCGTCATGGAGCTGCCCGACATCGTCTGCGTCACCAAGGCCGACATGGGCGAGCCTGCCCGCCGGGCAATGGCCGACGTCGCCGGGGCGCTGACGCTCGCCGACCACGAGCCGGGCGCCTGGATCGCCCCGGTGGTGCTGGTCTCGGCGACGAGCGGGGCGGGGCTCGACGATCTCGCCGCCGCGGTCGCCGGCCATCGCGATCATCTCGCCGAGGCGGGCCGGCTCGATCGCCGCCGCGCCGCCCAGGCCCGCCACTGGGTCGAGGACGCCATCCGGGTGCGCTTCGGCGCGCGCGGTCTCGCGGCGGTCGACGTCGCCGCGGCGCTGCGATCGGCCGAGGGCCCCTTCGGCGCCATCGTCCGCCTCGACGCCGACCTGGAGGCCCGCCTGTCTCCGTCGTCGTGAGCCGCGCCGGATCGCGCCGTTCACCATGTTTCTGCCACATCCGCGCCGACGCGCCGCCACGAACCGCGAAATTCCGCGAAAACGTGCGGTTTCCGCCGTCGCTTAACCTTTTCTCGAGGTTACTCGTCGATCATCGGGTCGTTCGGGAAACCACCTCTCGGTCGTTGCATGTCGGCAACGCCTGCGGTGTGCCCCGCTGGTTCGGAGTTCGTATCGAGTCATGCCGAATGAGCTGAGCCGCCGCCGCGCGGCCCGACGGGTCGGTCTCCTCCCGCGTCTGCGGGCGGCCCCCGTTCTTCTTCTCGGCCTCGTCGCCGTCGCCGTCGTCGGGCACACCCCGCCGACCGAAACGCCCGTCCGCTGGACGGTGCGCGACGCCGGCGCCTGGATGGCCGATTTCGACACCCTCAGAGATCAACGCACCGCCCTGATCGCGGCTGCGTCGCCGGTCGCCGCATCCCCCCGTGGCGACCGCATGGCCGCGGCCCTGTCCGCGCCCGCCCCGCTGTCCTCCGCCGGCGCTCCCCCCGCGCCGGCGGAGGCCGCGCCGGCCCCGATCGTCGTCGCCGAAGCCGATCTCGTCCCGCGCCACGAGCTCAAGCGCGTCCCGCGCGACGTCGTCGATCCCGACGTCACCGGCGCCGTGCCGGGTGTGAAGCGTCCGGCCGTCGTGCCGGTCGAGGTCGCTCCGACCGTCAATCGTTCCGGCAAGGGCGATCGTCTGTTGGCGCCGCAGCCGCTCGGCCGCACCACCGACCGTGACCTCTTCGTCAAGCCGACGCTCGCCACCGTGGCGCCGTCGCAGTCGGGGTGGCCGCCGGTCGTCACCGTCGCCTCGCTGATCGCGCCGCAACCGGCCGAGACGCTGCCCCGTCTCGCCCTCGCCGCGCCCGAGGGCGCCATCGAGGACGGCCGCATCGTCATCGCCATGAGCCGCACCGGGCCCGGCCGCGTCGTCACCCAGTCCGCCGTCGCCGCCTACGGCGATCGCGACGTCGCTCGCGCCAAGAGCCGCGGCCACCCGCTGCTGCCGCCGGTACCGGAATCGCGGATGGCGAGCGCCAACCCGCGCACCACCGTCTGGTCGCAGCCGGCGATGCCGGAGATCGGCTACGCCCGTCGCTCGGCCGATGGCATCCTCGCCCGCTTCCGCGCCGTCCTCGGCGACGAGCCCGATCCCGAGCCGCGCCCGCTGACCAAGGCCGAAGAAGCCGAGAAGATGGGTCCCTGACGGACGACGCCGATCGGCACCGCTGCGATCGGTACCACGGATCTCCTCGGGTGGACGGAAGTTCCTCCCCCCTCGGGCGCCTCGTCCTCACGAGGCGCCCTTTCCGTCTCCGGGCCGGGCGAACAGGAAGCGCTGGTAGACCAGTGCGATGCCGATCAGCACCACGCCGAGGCCGATGAAGGAGAAGGCCCGCCACACGCCGCCGACGTCGGCGAGGTCGATCAGGAAGACCTTGGCGGCGGTGGCCGTCACCACCACGCCGGAGAGCAGGCGGACCGGCTTCGACCCCAGCACCAGCCCGACCACCAGCGTCGCCACGCCGTAGACCAGCCACGCCGCCGAATAGGCCCACATCTCGGCGTCGCTCTCGAACCCGGTCAGGATCTCGCCCTGGAAGGCGCGGCGCACCATCAGCGTCACCCAGACGAAGCCGAGGAGATGGGCGGCGCCGGCGAGGACGGCGACGAGCCACCATGGCCGCCCGGCGAGCCGCGCCATCCGGGCGGTGACGCCGGCGGCGATCGCCGGCAGGAGGTAGCCGAAGAACAGCGCCCCGAAGACGAGCGGTCCGACCGACCGTCCGGTGATGACCGGGTTTTCGGCGCCGACGAGGCCGAGGATCGCGATCGCCGCGGTGAAGAGCGACAGTCCCTTCGACGTCGCATCGATCACCGGCGAGCCGAGTCGCCCGGCCGCACGCTGCGCCCCGGCAGAGAGGAGGAACGCGGTGGTGACGTCGAGACCGAGTTCGACGAGACCGATCGTCGGGGCGAAGAGGTCGCCGCCATGGGTGAGATGGCGGATCTCGACCAGCGCCAGGAGGCCGACGAAGATCAGCGCCAACCCTTCGACGACGGCGCGCCAGATGTCCTGCGGCGTGGTTCGGAACAGCCGCGCGGCGAAGAGCGTCCCGGCCGCCGGTACGCCGTAGCCGAGAAGCAGGGCATTGAAGATCGGCGTCGTCGCGATGTCGCGGGTGATCGCCGGATCCCAGCCGAGCCGGCCGAGAACGACGACGCCGACGACCGCCGTCGCGATGCGCAGCGCGTCGATCGGTCGAAGGGTCCACACCCAGGCGATGGCCGGGACCATCGCGGCGAGCGCCACCGTCAGCGCCGCCCGTTCGAGCGCGATCGCCGCCGCCGTGCCGAGCGCGGCGATGGCGGCGATGGCGTAGATCGCCACCGCGAGCGACGGTCGTTCGGCGCTCTCCCGCCCGATCAGCCGCAGGCAGGCGGCGGTGAAGCCAGCCGCCGCCGCGAGCGCCACCGCGGCATAGCCGAAGTGGATCTCGAAGCTCGCCACCCGGCCCCACACCACGACGAGGAGGAGGAGCGGCAACCCGGTGCCGGCGAGGGCGAACCAGCCGGAGACCCGGTCGGCCTGCGGCGTCGCCCGCCACGCCCCGAAGAAGCCGATCGCGACGAGACCGGCGCCGATCGCGCCGTGCAGGCCGAGGAAACTCGCGATCACCCGCGGCCGCAGCGCCACCAGCCCGTCGGTGCCGATGGCGAAGGTGTCGTTCTCCAGGCTCGCGGCGACGTCGAGCCCCTGGATGACGGCGGCCAGCACCGCGGCGACCGCGGCGATGACGATCGCCGGCGCCACCACCGGGATGCGCCAGGCGAGGCCGGCGAGGCCGATCAACGTGGCGACGAGGACGATCGGCCCGAGCGACCCGGCGCCGCGATCGAAGGCGACGAGGACGAGGAAGGTGGCGGCCGCCAGCGAGACGAGGCCGAAGCGGTCGAAACCCGCGTCTTCGGTCGGCGGTCCCGCCTCGTCGAGCGAGACGACGAGGATCCCCGCGGTGAGCAGGAAGACGCCGAGGGCGTAGACGGCGAGCGAGATCTCGGCGAGGGCGAGGGGGCGGAAGAGGTCGACGAAGACCACCCCCCAGCCGACCGCGAGCGCCAGGGCCGTCGCCGCCACCCACCGCCACAGCCGGATACGGGCGACGCCGAAGGCCGCCGCCGTCACGACGAGGAGGAAGCCGGCGAGCGCCTCCGGTTGCGGCGCATCGGAATGGACCAGCACCGGCGTGCCATAGGCACCGAGGATGCCGAGGACCCCGAGCCACGGGCCGTGGACGAGGGCCGCCGCCATGGTGGCGAGCGCCACGGCGCCGAGCGCGACGAAGGCGAGCGCCGGCCCGAAGAACCCGTAGAGCGCATAGGCCGCCCACACGTCGGCGAAGAGCCCGGTGGCGCCGGCGGCGGTGAGGACGGCGGGGATGTGCGCGGCGGGAAAGCCGGCGAGGACGCCGATGGCGCGGTCGCCGCGGCGGAGCCATTCGCCGGCGCCGATCACCGCCAGCGACGCCGCCGCGCCGAGCAGGAGCCGCGCGGCCGGGCCGAAGAAGCCCTGTTCGATCGAATACTGGACGAGGAAGACGAGGCCGAAGGCGAGCGCCGCCCCGCCGACCCACACCGCCCACCGCGTGCCGATGCGCTCTTCGAGACCGGCGGCCGAGGGCACGGGGGCGTTCGGCGATGCGGCGGGCGTGACGGCCGGTTCCGGTTCCCCGATCGGCCCGACGGCCTCGGCCTCGTCGACCGGTGCGACGTCGGGCGAAGACGTGACCGTCTCCGACGCATCGGCGGTTTCCGCCGTGATCGGCGACTCGGTCTCGATCGGTCGAGGCGCGACCCCGGGCTCCGCCTCCACCGCCGACGCGAGCGCAGTCCGGGCTGCGAGGCTGCGCAGTTCCGCCTCGAGAACCGAGACTCGCCCGCGCAGCGACAGCACCAGCGACAGCGCCAGAAGCGCCATCGCCGGAACGGCGATGATCAGCACGATGGCGAGAGTGATCAGTCCGTCCATGATCCTCGTTCCCGCTGAGCCCGATCCGCCGGCGGAGTGTTCCGCAACTTCGAATGTCTGTCGATGAGAAAGCGATGGTCGCCGACCGCACCGCCGACGCGTCGCTCGCCGACACGTCGGCCTTGCGTCGGCGATCATATTTCTATATTTCCAGAAATATGGAATCGAACAAGATCATCGAGGCCCTCGCGGCCCTGGCGCAGACGACGCGGCTCGCCGTGTTCCGCCGCCTCGTCGCCGCCGAACCGGAGGGCGAGGCGGCGGGCGATCTGGCGCGCGAGCTCGCCATTCCGCCCAACACGCTGTCCGCCCATCTCGCCGTGCTCGCCCGCGCCGGCCTGGTCACCGCCGACCGGCGCGGTCGCTTCGTCGTCTACCGCGCCGAGGTGGAGCGCCTCACCGCCGTGACGACCGCGCTCGTCGCCGACTGCTGCGGCGGCCGGCCCGAACTCTGCAATCCACCGCCGGCCGCCGAATGCCGGCCGTCGCGAAAACCCGAGGTGTCCGCATGACACGGCCTCCCTACGAAGTTCTGTTCCTCTGCACCGGCAACTCGGCGCGCTCGATTCTCGCCGAATCGATCCTGGCCAAGGACGGTGCCGGCACCTTTCGCGCCCATTCGGCCGGCTCGACCCCGCGTGGCGAAGTCCATCCGATGGCACTGAAGGTGCTCGCCTCCTTCGGTTATCCGACCGAGGGCTTCCGCTCGAAGAGCTGGGACGAGTTCGGCGAGCCGGAGGCGCCGGCATTGGACTTCGTCTTCACCGTCTGCGACAACGCCGCCGGCGAAGTCTGCCCGGTGTGGCCGGGACAGCCGATGACGGCCCATTGGGGCATCGAAGATCCGGCGGCGGCGGTCGGGACCCCGATCGACGTCGAACGGGCCTTCGTCACCGCTTTCAAGCATCTGCAGCGGCGGATCTCGCTGTTCCTCGCTCTGCCCGTGGCGTCTCTCGATCGCATGGCGCTGAAACGCGAGATCGACGCCATCGGCCGATCCGAGGGCGCCACCTCGGCCCGACCCGTTTGACCCTGGAGCCCCGCATGTCCGAAGTGACGATCTACCACAACCCCTCCTGCGGCACCTCGCGCAACGTCCTCGCCATGATCGAGAACGCCGGCGTCACCCCGAAGGTGGTGCTCTATCTGAAGACCCCCCTGAGCCGCGACGAACTGGTGGCGCTGATCGCGAAACTGGCCGTGCCGGTGCGCTCGATCCTGCGCGAGAAGGGTACGCCCTTCGCCGAACTCGGTCTCGGCGATCCGTCGAAGACCGACGCCGAGCTGATCGACGCCATCCTCGCCCATCCGATCCTGATGAACCGGCCGATCGTCGTCTCCGACAAGGGCGCCAAGCTCTGCCGTCCCTCCGAGGCGGTGCTCGATCTCCTGCCGGCCCAGAAGGGCGCCTTCGCCAAGGAGGATGGTGAGCAGGTCGTCGACGCCTCCGGCAAGCGCGTCGTCTGACCTCCGATCCGAATACCGAAAGGGTAACCCATGTCCGTCTTCGAACGGTTTCTCACCCTGTGGGTGGGTCTGTGCATGGTGGCGGGCATCGCCCTCGGCCATTTCCTGCCGACGGTCTTCCACGCCGTCGGCAGTCTGGAAGTGGCGAAGGTCAATCTCCCGGTCGCGCTGCTGATCTGGGCGATGATCGTGCCGATGCTGATCCGCATCGACTTCGCCTCGCTTTCTCGCGTCGGCGAGCACTGGCGCGGCATCGGCGTGACGCTGGCGGTCAACTGGGCGGTGAAGCCCTTCTCCATGGCGCTGCTCGCCTGGATCTTCGTCCAGCATCTGTTCCGGCCGTATCTGCCCGCCGACCAGATCGACGGCTACGTCGCCGGCCTCATCCTGCTCGCCGCAGCGCCCTGCACCGCCATGGTCTTCGTCTGGTCGAACCTGGTGAAGGGCGAGCCGCACTTCACCCTGACCCAGGTGGCGCTCAACGACTCGATCATGGTGATCGCCTTCGCCCCGATCGTCGGCCTGCTCCTCGGCCTCTCGGCCATCACCGTGCCGTGGGATACGCTGGTGCTGTCGGTGGTGCTCTACATCGTCGTGCCGGTGATCGTCGCCCAACTCTGGCGCCGGCGGGTGCTGGCGACCGGTGGCGAGGCGGCGCTCGCCGGGCTTCTCGCCCATCTGCAACCCTGGTCGCTGGTGGCGCTCCTCGCCACGCTGGTGTTGCTCTTCGGCTTCCAGGGCGGCGAGATCCTGGCGCAGCCGATGGTGATCGCCCTCCTCGCCGTGCCGATCCTGCTCCAGGTCTATTTCAATGCCGGCCTCGCCTATCTGCTCAACCGGCTCTCCGGCGAAGCGCATTGCGTCGCCGGCCCCTCGGCGCTGATCGGCGCCTCGAACTTCTTCGAGCTGGCCGTCGCTGCGGCGATCTCGCTCTTCGGCTTCCGCTCGGGGGCGGCGCTCGCCACCGTCGTCGGCGTGCTGATCGAGGTGCCGGTGATGCTGTCGGTGGTGTGGATCGTCACCCGCACCGCCGGTTGGTACGAGGCCGGCGCCGGACGCGGCGACGCGCGCGACGTCGCATGAGCCCGTCGGCCATCGACGAGTGATGGAGGTTCGACCGAACCACCGCTATGATCGGCGGGTCAGACGAGGTCGAACCGAACCATGGCAGACGATCCCTTCTCCGCCGGCCTGGAGCAGTTCTCGCGCGCCATGGCGCTGCCGTGGCGGCTGTTCTCCAAGCCGACCGGCGAGGTCTTCCTCGAAGGTCTGCGCCGCCGCAACGTCCTGCTCGACGCGCTGTTCTACGACGTCCGCGTCGTCACCCGGGAGGAAGCCGAGCGTCTCTCGCCGTCCAGGGCGGGGGAGGGAGCGATCCTGATCGTGCCACCCTCCGGCGCCGGTCCGCTCACCGTCTGCTCGACGATCGAGAGTTTCGTCGATGCCGGCGGCGCCGACATCTCGACCCTGACCGTCGCCGGCGTCGGCTCCTCGGCGCTCGGCACCGCGGCCTTCGCTCGCAACGTCGCCGATGCCGTGGGAAAGCCGGTGGCGGCGGTGGTCTCCGGCTATGGTCTCGCCGATCTCGTCACCGAGGCGACCGGCGGCTTCCTGTGGTTCGCCGGGCTCACCACGCTGCATGATCTGTGGGGCCGCCTCGACCGCTCGCTCGACTGGATGCGCGAAGCCGCCACCGATCCGCTCGCCGGCGGTGCCGACCCGGTGGTGGCCGAACGCGACGCCGACGTCGTCCTCGCCCTGTTGAAGGACGACCGGCTCGGCTTCGATCTGATCGTCGCCCATTCGAAGGGCAACATGGTGGTCGGCGAAGCCCTCCACGCCCTCCAGCGCGACGATCGCGCCCGCTCCGACCGGATCGGCGAGACGGTGCACATCGTCTCGATCTCGTCGCGCCAGCAGATGCCGCGCGCCTGCAAGCAGGTCACCGAGATCGTCGGCCGCTGGGACCTGATCGGCAACTTCGCCACCCGCCGCGACGGCCCGCCCGACGTGGTGGTGCCCGACGCCTGGCACCACACCAACACCGATCTCGTCGGTCACTTGCCGGTGACGAGCCTGATGCGGGACGTGCTCGCCGCGGACGCGCCACCGATCGCCGGTCGCTGACGCGAGACCGGCGAAGAACGAAGCCCGGGAACCGTCGTCGGCGCCCGGGCTTCCATGTTCTCATCGATGCGGCCGTCTCACCGCTTCTTGCGCGCCCTGAGGAACGCCTCGAGTTCGGCATCGCCGCCTTCCGGCAAGACGATGCGCGGCTTGACGTAGAGATTGCCGCGGCTGCCCGCCTTGGTCGGCAGACCCTTGCCCTTGAGGCGCAGCGCCTTCGATCCGGTGGTGCCGGCCGGCAGCGTCAGTTCGACCGCGCCCTCGAGCGTCTCCACCCGGACGCGGCCGCCGAGCGCCGCATCCTCGAGGGTGATCGGCACATCGGCTTCGAGGTCGTGGCCGTCGACGTGGAAGATCGGATGGCGCTTGAAGGCGACGGTGACGATGGCGTCGCCGGCCCCGCCGGTGCCCGCGTGACCCTGCGCCTTGAGGCGGATCTGCTGACGGTCGGTCACCCCTTCCGGCAGCGCCACCTCGAGGGTGCGTCCGGTCGGCAGCTCGACGCGGATCTTGTCGCCGTGCGCCACTTCCTCGAGCGACACCTGGGCGGTGACCTCGATGTCCCCGCCGCGCTCGCGCGCCCGCGCGCCGGCGCCCGCACCGCCGCCCATGCCGCCGGGGCCGCCGCGACCGGCGCGGAACCCACCGCGGGCACCGCCGCCGAAGGCCTGTCCGAGAATGTCGGTGAGGAAGTCGTCGAATTCGGCGCCGCCCTGCGCCCCGCCGGCGCGGCCGCCGCCGAAGGGACCGCCGCCGCCGCGGAAGTCGAAGCCGTGGGCGCCGCCGCCGAAGCCGGTGAACTTGGGCTTGCCCTCGGCGTCGATCTCGCCGCGGTCGAACTGCCCCTTCTTGGCGGCATCACCGAGGATCTCGTAGGCCGAGTTGACCTCCGCGAAGGCCTCCTTGGCGCGCGGGTCGTCCTTGTTCTGGTCGGGGTGGTACTTCTTGGCGAGGCGACGGAACGCCTTCTTGATGTCGTCGGCGCCGGCCGAGCGTGCGACGCCGAGCACGTCGTAGGGATCGCGCATCGATGTTACCTCGTCTGGCCTCTTCGGACCCTCGCCGTCGTTCCGACATGCGTCGGCGGCGCCGAATCCGTCGAGCCTCGTTTCGTCGCACCACATGTGGTGTGGTTCGCCGGCGAACGCCAGAGGAAAACGCCGCGCGTCGGCCTCAGCCGGCCGGCTTGGTGGCTGCAGGACCGAATTCCACCAGATCCCACGGCCCGGCATAGCCCTGGCAGGCCCGCCCGCGATAGAGCGCCACGCCTTCGATGGTGGTCAGCGTGGTGGCGAATTCTCGGCACGGCGCGCCGTTGCGCGCCTTCGCCTCGACGAGGTCGGAGATGGTGCCGGAATTGCCGCTCGCCGGATTGGTCCATTCGATCTTGGCGGCGACCGACGGCGCAGCCGTCTCCACCGCGCGGCGGATCACCTCGCCGTCGCCTTCCGGGTCGGGGGCGACCGGCTTGCGGATCGAACCGGTGACGATCTCGTCGGCCGGCGGCCCGTTCTGAGACGAGGTCCAGGCGTTGAGCGGCATCATGATCGTGGAACAGCCGCCGAGCATCGACGAGACCATGAGCAGCACCGCGATCGACGCCGAGCGGCTCTGCGCCGCCCTCGTCTGGCGCGGCGCACCGGGCGCGGTATAGGATGCGGTTCCGAGACCGGCCAAGGTACCCTCCACAAGACGATGACCGACCAATTCAGCGAGAATCCGCCACCCGAGTTAATGTCGGGTGACTTTTCCGGAGCCGACGAGCCCTTCCGGTTGTTTTTCGACTGGATGCGCGATGCGGAGGCCGCGGAACCCAACGATCCCAATGCGATGGCGGTCGCCTCGGTCGACGAGACCGGGCTGCCCGACGTGCGCATGGTGCTGCTCAAGGGCTTCGACGAGGCGGGCTTCGTCTTCTACACCAACTTCGAGAGCAAGAAGGGCGTCGAGCTCCTGGGAAGCCGCAAGGCGGCGCTGCTCTTCCATTGGAAGTCGCTGCGCCGGCAGATCCGCATCCGCGGCCCCGTCGAGGTGGTGAGCGAAGCGGAGGCCGACGCCTATTTCGCTTCGCGCCCGCGTGCGAGCCGCATCGGCGCCTGGGCCTCGAAACAGTCGCGCCCGCTGGAAAGCCGCTTCGCCCTCGAGAAGGCGGTCGCCGAATACGGCCTGCGCCATGCCATCGGCGAGGTGCCGCGCCCGCCCCACTGGTCGGGCTTCCGGGTGGTGCCGACGGCCATCGAGTTCTGGCACGACCGCCCGTTCCGCCTCCACGACCGCATCGAGTTCACGCGGGGCGCGCCCGGCGAACCCTGGGTGAAGACGCGGCTCTATCCGTGATGGTCACGGGTGGTCACAGCCAGCGCTTCCACTTGAACACCGCGAAGGTCGTCGCCACCGAGGCGATCATCAGACCGAGCGCCATCGGGTAGCCCCAAGGCTTGTCGAGTTCCGGCATGCCGTGGAAGTTCATGCCGTAGATCGAGGCGATCAGCGTCGGCGGCATGAAGACCACCGCCAGGATCGAGAAGATCTTGACGATGGTGTTCTGCTCCAGCCCGACCAGACCGAGGGTCGCCGACAAGAGGAAGTTGACCTTGGCGTCGAGCGACTTGGTGTGCTCGGCGAGCGAGCGGATGTCGTGGTCGAGGGTGATCAGTCGTGAGCGCCCGTCCGGATCGAGCCGGTCGCGCCCACCGTGCTCGGCGAGGAAGTGGAACAGGCGGGCGAGCGAGACGATGCTCTCCTCCGCCCGCGACACCGCGCCACCCAGGCTGCCGATCCCGGTGATGGCGTCCTCGAGCCCCTTCTCGCGCTCCCGCCGCGACCGGAACACGGCGCGCGACAGCACCTCGATGTCGGCGCCGATCTTCTCCAGCGCGTCGGCGAGCCGATCGACGATGGTTTCGAGCAGCCCGAGCAGCACGCCGCGGCCGTCGACGAGGCCGAAGCCGGGTCGCTCCGCCCGGTTCCGGTAGATCTCGAAGGATCTGGGCTTCTCGTAGCGCACCGTCGCCAGCCGATTGCCGGAGAGGATGAAGGTGACCGGCGTGAGATGCGGCGTCGCGGTGTCCGAATGGACCTGGACCAGCGCCGTCATGTAGAGGGCGCCGTCCTCGGCGTAGAGCCGGCTCGAAACCTCGATCTCCTCCATCTCGGCCCGCGTCGGCACGGCGACCCCGAGCATCTTCTCGACGTCGGCGTCCTCGTCTTCGGTCGGCTCCAGGAGATCGAACCACACCGCCGGTCCTTCCGGCGGCATGGCGTTGGAGATCGCCGCGGTGATCAGGGCGCCGTCGACGAGGCCGTGGATGGTCAGCATGGTGGGATCCGGCGATGGAGGGCGAGGCGCCGCCCGCGCAACGTCGCGGGCTCGCTCATCGTTATCGCGTCGGCGTGCGGTGGTCGACCGTCGCGCCGGCGCGCGGCGTCGGAAGTCGCCGAAAAGCGGTGGAATGCTCGGAAAAACCGTCGCCGCGGATCGGCGGACCCGCGGCGTCTCCTCGATGACGATACGGAGCGCGGGCGTCGAACGCCCGCGCCGAACTCAGCTCCACTGCTCGGAGCGGCTCTTGACCTTGGGACCCTTCAGGGCGCTGGCGGCGGCCGAAACGGCCGAGATGCCGATCGACTTGTACTGCTCGTCGAGCGTGTCCACCTGGGTACGTGGCTGGGATTCCTGAACGAACTGTTTCGTCGTGATCTTCTCGTCGGACATCCTTGGACCTCTGTCGCCTTTCGCTCCCGAAGAAATCGCCCGTGTCGTCGTCACCGGAATTCTTCTTCGATGGAAGACGTCGTCGTCTCCCGCTCGCCTTCTTGCTTCCCGATTGCGGCGTCTTCGTGTTGTCACACGGCCGACTCGCGAAATTTGCGCCTCTCTCGAGCAGTCGGCCAGATCTCGAGCAGGCGGAAATCTGCCGGTTTGACAGATTCCCCCGAAATTCCACCGGAGCGTGTCACATTTGCATCATGTTGCCGCGCATTCGAGCATGGCGCCGATTTCGGCGAAAGATGTCGTCGCGCGCGCGGGCTCTGGACAGCGGCCGTCGGCGCGAAGAAACTCCCTCACCACGACGTCAATTCGGTTCCGCGAACTGCGGGCCACGTGGTGAGGTGTAGGAGGAAATCATGCTCGGATCGATGATGGATTGGCCGCTGCTCTGCACGAAGATTCTCGACCACGCCGCGGCTCAACATCCCGATCGAACCATCCTCACCCGATCGGTCGAGGGGCCGCTCCACACCACCGACTACGCCACTCTGCGCCGCCGCTCCCTGCAGTGTGCCAAGCGCCTGGAGAAACACGGCATCAGGCTCGGCGACCGGGTCGCGACGCTCGCCTGGAACACCTGGCGCCACATGGAGGTGTGGTACGGCCTGCTCGGCCTCGGGGCGATCTATCACACCGTCAATCCGCGCCTCTTCCACGACCAGATCGCCTGGATCGTCAACGACGCCGAGGATCGCCTGCTCTTCGTCGACCTGACCTTCCTGCCGGTCATCGAGAAGCTGATCGATCACATGCCGACGCTCGAGCAGGTGATCGTGCTCACCGACGCCGCCCACATGCCGGCGACGACGCTGAAGAACGCCGTCGACTACGAGAGTTGGCTGGCGCAAGTCGACGACGATTTCGAGTGGAAGAGCTTCGACGAGAACACCGCCGCCGGCCTCTGCTACACCTCCGGCACCACCGGCAACCCCAAGGGCGTCGTCTATTCGCACCGTTCCAACGTCATCCACGCCTGGCAGGCGTCGACCCCCGACATGATCGCCTGTTCCGCCCGCGACGTGATCATGCCCGTGGTGCCGATGTTCCACGCCAACTGCTGGTCGATCGCCTTCACCGCGCCGCTCAACGGCACCGCTCTGGTCATGCCGGGCGCCAAGCTCGACGGCGCCTCGGTCTACGAGATGCTCGAGGTCGGCAAGGTGTCGGTCACCGCCGCGGTGCCGACCGTGTGGCTGATGCTCTTGCAGTACATGGAATCGAAGCAGCTGAAGCTGAACCATCTGAAGCGCGTCATCATCGGCGGCGCCGCCTGCCCGCGCGCCATCACCGAGAAGTTCGAGAAGAACTACGACGTCCGCGTCGCCCACGCCTGGGGCATGACCGAGACGAGCCCGCTCGGCACGGTCTGCGGCCTCAAGCCGGAGACCGCCGATCTCGACCTCGAAGGCCGGCTCGATCTCCAGGTCAAGCAGGGCGTGCCGCCGTTCGGCGTCGAGATGAAGATCACCGACGACGCCGGCAACGCGCGTCCCCACGACGGCAAAGCCTTCGGCCGCCTGAAGGTGCGCGGACCGGCGATCGCCGGCGGCTACTTCAAGGGCCAGGGCACCGAGAACTTCGGCCCCGACGGCTTCTTCGACACCGGCGACGTCGCCACCGTCGACGCCAACGGCTACATGCAGATCACCGACCGCGCCAAGGACGTGATCAAGTCGGGCGGCGAGTGGATCTCGACCATCGATCTCGAGAACCTCGCCGTCTCCCATCCCGACGTGATGGAAGCCGCGGTGATCGGCATCGCCCACCCCAAGTGGGATGAACGCCCGCTGCTCGTCATCGTCCCCAAGGCCGGCAAGTCGCCGACCCGGGACGAGATCCTTGCCCACTACGAGGGCAAGATCGCCAAGTGGTGGATGCCCGACGACGTCGTCTTCGTCGAGGACATCCCCCACACCGCCACCGGCAAGATCCAGAAGATGACCCTCCGCGACCGCTTCAAGGACTACGTGCTGCCGGGGGCGTGAGTGTTCGGAGGCCATCCGGGACCGATGGAAGGATCCCGGATGGCGCTCGACCGTCACGCAGCCGCGGTCCCCGCCACCCGGTCCAGGTCCGTCATCGCGTTCTCCGGCAGAACCAACTCGGCCGCCGCCAGATTCTCCTCGAGATGGGTGCGAGACGAGGTGCCGGGGATCAACAGGATGTTGGGAGCGCGACGGAGCAGCCAAGCGAGCGCGACCTGCATCGGCGAGGCGCCGAGCCGTGCCGCGACCTCGGACAGGATCGACGACTGGAGCGGCGTGAAGCCGCCGAGCGGAAAGAACGGCACATAGGCGATCCGCTCGCGAGCGAGATCGTCGATCAGCGCATCGTCGGCTCGATGCGCCAGATTGTACCGGTTCTGCACGCAGACGACGTCGGCGATCCGGCGCCCTTCGGCGATCTGCGTCGCCGTGACGTTGCTGAGGCCGATGTGGCGCACCAGACCCTGGCGCTGCAACTCGGCGAGCGCGGTCAGCGGCGCCTCGATCGACCCTTCCGCCGGCCCGTGGACATCGAACATGAGGCGCAGATTGACGACCTCGAGGACGTCGAGCCCGAGATGGCGCAGGTTGTCGTGAACGGCCCGCGTCAACTCCTCCGGCGAGAACGCCGGCAACCAGGCTCCGTCGGTGCCGCGCCTCGCGCCGATCTTGGTGACGATGACGAGGTCGTCGGGATAGGGCGCGAGCGCCTCGCGGATCAGCCGATTGGTGACGTGCGGCCCGTAGAAATCGCTGGTGTCGATGTGGTCGACGCCGCGCGCCACCGCCTCGCGCAGAACCGCGAGCGCCGCAGCGTGATCCTTGGGGGGGCCGAAGACGCCGGGCCCGGCGAGTTGCATGGCGCCGTAGCCGAGCCGCTTCACCGAGCGGTGGCCGAGGGGGAAGGTGTTCGTCGGATCAGTGGTGGACATGGGTACGCTCCTCTGTCGTACCCGAGAGATAGTCGTTGAACGGGATCGCGATTATCCGGCACAATCTGCACGGTCTGTGCGGAGTTGCGAACAATGAAGGCCGAATTCGATGACCTGGCCGCCTTCGTCGCCGTGGCGCGTGCCGGCGGATTCCGGGACGCGGCGCGGGCGAGCGGCGCCAGCCCGTCCGGCCTCAGTGAAGCCGTCCGCCGCTTGGAGGCGCAACTCGGCGTCCGGCTTCTGAACCGGACGACGCGCAGCGTCGTTCCGACCGATGCGGGCTCGGGTCTGCTCGCGCGGCTCGGTCCGGCTTTCGCCGAAGTCGAAGCCGCCCTCGACGTGGTGAACGGCTTTCGCGATCGCCCGGCAGGAACGCTGCGTCTCAATGTTCCGGTCAGTGCCGCCCGACTGATCCTGCCGCGTATCGTCCCGGCGTTTCTCGCGGCCTTCCCCGACATCCGTCTCGAGATCGTCACCGAGGAGAGCTTCGTCGACGTTCTCGCCGCCGGTTGTGATGCCGGAATCCGCTACGACGATCGGCTCGAGCAGGACATGATCGCCGTGCCGATCGGTCCCCGCGTTCAGCGCTTCGCCGCCGCCGCCTCCGGCGCCTATCTCGCGCGGCGGGGGTACCCCGAGCATCCGCGCGATCTACTCGGTCACGACTGTCTGCGTGGCCGGTTCGCCAGCGGAGCGACACCTCCGTGGGAATTCGAGCGTGACGGTGAATTGGTGCGGGTCGACCCCACCGGGCCGCTGATCGTGCGGGTGGGAGGAGGAATCGATCTGGCGGTCGACGCGGCGATCGCCGGGCTCGGGGTCGTCTACTTGTTCGAAGACTGGCTGCGCCCGCATCTGACGAGTGGGGTGCTCGAGCCCGTCCTCGAACCCTGGTGGCAGCCCTTCTCCGGCCCGTATCTCTATTATCCCGGACGGCGCCTCGTGCCGGCGCCGCTGAGGGCCTTCGTCGACTTCGTCAAGGCCTCGGGCGCATCGGTTCGATGACCGGCGCCCTCCGGCCCGAACCATCGATCCCGCCGAGCAGGTATCGCGCGCCGATCGGCCGCGCGATCGAACGGCCGAACCGCGTGGCCGGCCCGAGAGCCCGTATCGACGAGAGGACGACGCCGACGGTCCGGACCGGCTCCGCATGCGGGTCGGGCGCGGTACCCCGGTCGGCGCGTATCACGCACGCGTACCGGGGCGCCGCCCGCCGCTCACTTCAGAACCTTGGTCACCGTGAAGGCACCGCGCAGTTCGCCCGGGGTGAAGCCGGTCGCCTGATCGTGCGGATAGCGCTTGGTGAGCTCCGCCTTGATCTCCGGCTTGAGGTCGGTGCCGTGGCAGGCCATGCAGGGCTCGGCCGCCATCGGGATCGCCTTCATGTAGCGGAAGTGCTTCTCGCCGCCGACTTGGACCACCTCGGCATGGTCGAGCGTCGCCGGGTCGGCGCCGGCCTTCATCTTGGCGGCGAAGTCCTCCAGCACCTTGCGCTCGAAGGCGTCCGGGGCGTTGCCCTCGTTGCGCACTCGGAGCGCCGTGCGGGCGACCTTCAGCCCGTGCGCGGACGACTGTTCCGAGGCGATGGTCGGCGCCGCCTGCTGGCAGGTCTCGATCGCCGCCACCGGGCCGCCGGTCTTGAGCGCCCCGACCAGCGCCGGTTTGAGGCTCTCGCCGAGCCCTTTCACCGCGGCGCGAGCCTCGGCGACGAGCGCCGCATCGGGCGTCTCGGCGAAAGCCGGTGCGGCGACCGCGAAGGTCGCGGCGAGGAGAAGAGCGGAGCCGAAAGCGCGATACGTCATGATGATTCTCCCCGATCGTCGAAAGGTCCTGAGGAGATGGCGATCGAATCGCCGCTCGAGAACCCCCAGATCGGGGGGAGCGACGCCTTGCCGCTGTCGGAGGCGTCGCGGCGAGGGCGCCTGCCTCGCGCCGTGGCACGAGGCGTTCGTCGCTCGCGAAGGTCCGCCGGACCTTCGCGCCCGGCTCGAGAGCCGGGACCGCTCACTCCTTGAACCACACCTCGACGTCGCCGGTGAGCTTGATCAGCAGCGGCCGGCCGCGACGGTCGACGCCCTTGCCGACGGGGACGCGGATCCACCCTTCCGAGACGCAGTACTCTTCGACGTTGAACTTCTCGACGCCCTTGAAGCGCACGCCGACGCCGCGCTGCAGCGTCTCGCTCGAGAAGAACGGGCTCGCCGGATCGGCGGTGAGGCGATCCGGCGGGGTTTCGACGGCGGCGGTCGCGGGGGTTTCGGTTTCGGTCTCGGGCGTATCGGTCATCGGTCGTCCTCGTCGGGTGGCGCAGGCGCGCGGGATCGGTCGGACGCCGTCATGCCCGGTTTCGCCGCCGACGTCAAAGCCGCACGATCCGCTCGCCGGGGCACGGGTCTGCGAGCCGGCGTGGCGTCGTCTCTCCCGCCGCCGGTCTCCCTCGCTCGCCTCCCGATACCGTGGTAAGGGAGGCGACCGGCCGGGTGGGGGCGAATCCTCGCTACGGCGCTCTCGTTCGCCGTCCTCGCCCCGGAGCCCCATGGTCTTTCGCCCGCCCGAGCGCCGCTCCCTGATCGCCGGTTGGAGCCGTTGGCTCGGCGCCTTCTCGGTGCCGGTGCTGGTCATCGTCACCATCGCCCACCGCGCGGGGATGATGCCGACGAACCAGGCGTTGGTGCTCGTCGCGGCCGCCTTCGGCTTCGCCGCCGTGGCGCTGGTGCTGGCGCTCGTCGCCGCCGCCTTCATCTGGCACGACGGTCGTCGCGGCGGTCGCGACGCGGCGATCGGCGCGATCTGGGCGGTGCTGGCGCTGTCGCCGGTCGTCTATCTGGCGGTCGAGTGGGTCGACTTCCCGAAGGTGACCGACGTCTCCACCGACGCCGTCGATCCGCCGCTCTATCGCGAGGCGGCCTTCCTGCGCGCCGGACGCCTCGCCTCGGCCCGCCCGCCCTCGCCGGAGGAGCGCGCCCGTGTCCATGCCGCGTGGCCGGAGATCGTCACCCGCCGCTTCTCGGTCGGCTCCGACCTGCTGTTCTTCGTCACCCGCCGCCTCGTCGAGGAAGAGGGCTGGCAGGTCACCGAAATGCTCCAGCCCACCGGCGACGGCGAACGCGGCCGCATCGAAGCGGTGGCGCGCACCCTGATCTTCGGTTTCGAGGACGACGTCGTCGTCCGTGTCCTGCCCGAGCCGTCGGGCAGCCGCATCGACCTGCGCTCGTCGATCCGCTGGGGAAGTCACGATTTCGGCCGCAACGCCCGTCGCATCCGCGGCTTCCTCGACGAACTCGATCGCCGGGTGGTGGCGAGCTACGGACGCTGATCGGACGATCGGACGAAAGCGGTGCGTCGCGCGACGGCGATCCGGTTCATACCGAGTTCACGAAATTCGGACTCGTCCGAATTTCGTGGGTTGCGGCCTGACCGGCCGACGCCCGTTCGGGCTTGCCTTCGCTGATGAAGTTCCGAACAGGTCGGAACTTCATCCGCTCGGTATCATTTCATCGTCATCAGCCGGCGGATCTTGATCATCGCCTTGTCGGTCGGCTCCTGGAAGTTGATCACCCCGACGAACCGCCCCTGCGGATCGATCAGGTAGGTCGCCGCCGTGTGGTCCATGGTGTAGTCGCCGCCCTTGCCCTCGACCTTGCGGGCGTAGACCCGGAACGCCTTGACGATCCGGTCGGTCTCCTCGTGCGAGCCCGACAGGCCGACGAAGCGCGGGTCGAAGGAGCCGAGATATTCGTCGAGCTTCTCCGGCGTGTCGCGGTCCGGATCGACCGACACGAAGACGACGCGCAGCCGGTCGCCGTCCGCGCCGAGCTCCTTCATCCAGGTCGTCGCCTCGAGCAGCGTCGTCGGGCAGACGTCGGGACAGAAGGTGTAGCCGAAGAACATCGCCGTCGGCTTGCCGAGAAGCTCCTTCTCGGTGAAGGGGCGGCGCTTCTGATCGACCAGCGAGAACTCGCCGCCGATTCCGGCGACCGGCTTCATCACCCCGTTCTCGGCCTTCTGCGTCGGCGCTTCGCGCAGGACGACATAGGTGCCGAGGCCGCCGACGATGGCGACGATCAACACCCACAGCACCACCCGCAAGGATCCGAGGCTCATCTCCCGACCTCCGCTTCGGTATCACGCCCGCCAGGCCGGCTCGGCCGACAGTTCCGAGCGACCCAGCGCCTCGAAGGCGCGGCGCACGATGCCGGAGGCGTCGAGCCCGATCGCCGCCATGGTGGCCTCCTGGTCGCCGTGGTCGAGGAACAGGTCGGGCATCATCAGGGTGCGCAGCTTCAGCCCGCCGTCGAGCAGCCCGTCTTCGGCGAGCGCATGCAGCACATGGCTGCCGAAGCCGCCGATGGCGCCTTCCTCGACCGTGATCAGCACCTCGTGTTCACGCGCCAGCCGCCGCAGCAGATCGCGGTCGAGCGGCTTCATGAAGCGCGCGTCGGCGACCGTGGTCGACAGCCCGTGCGCCTCCAGCGTCTCGGCCGCCTCGACAGAGGCGGCGAGCCGCGTCCCCAGCGACAGGATGGCGATCTTCGTGCCTTCGCGGACGATCCGGCCCTTGCCGATCTCGAGCGGCGTGCCGCGCATCGGCAGATCGCAGCCGACGCCCTCGCCACGCGGGAAACGGAAGGCCGAGGGACGATCGTCGATCGCCACCGACGTCGCCACCATGTGGACGAGTTCCGCCTCGTCCGACGGCGCCATGACGACGAAGTTCGGCAGGCAGCCGAGATAGGCGAGATCGTAGGCGCCGGCATGGGTCGCCCCGTCGGCACCGACGAAGCCGGCGCGATCGATGGGGAAGCGCACCGGCAGCCGTTGCAGCGCCACGTCGTGGGCCACCTGATCGAAGCCGCGCTGCAGGAAGGTCGAATAGATGGCGCAGAACGGCTTGTAGCCGCCCGCCGCGAGACCCGCGGCGAAGGTCACCGCATGCTGTTCGGCGATGCCGACGTCGAACACCCGCTTCGGGAAGGCCTTGCCGAAGATGTCCAGACCGGTGCCCGACGGCATCGCCGCGGTGATGCCGACGATCTTGGCGTCGTGGGCGGCTTCCGTCGTCAGCGTGTCGGCGAAGACGCGGGTGTAGGACGGCGCGTTGCCCTTGGGCTTGGCCTGCTTGCCGGTGATGACGTCGAAGCGGTTGACGCCGTGATACTTGTCGGGCGCCGCCTCGGCCGGGGCGTAGCCCTTGCCCTTCTGGGTGACGACGTGGACGAGGATCGGCCCTTCCTTGGCGTCGCGCACGTTGCGCAGGACGGGCAGGAGGTGGTCGAGATTGTGCCCGTCGATCGGCCCGACGTAGTAGAAGCCGAGTTCCTCGAACAGCGTTCCGCCCATCGCCATGCCGCGGGCGTATTCCTCCGCCCGCTTGGCGCCGATCTCCATGAACTTCGGCAGACGCCGGGAGATCTGTTTGCCGATGTCGCGCAGCTGCATGAAGGTGCGCGACGACACGAGCCGCGCCAGATAGGCGCTCATCGCCCCGGTCGGCGGGGCGATCGACATGTCGTTGTCGTTGAGCACGACGATCAGCCGCGAGCCCTTGGCGCCCGCGTTGTTCATCGCCTCGTAGGCCATGCCCGCCGACATCGAGCCGTCGCCGATCACCGCGACGACGTTGTTCGTCCCGCCGTCGAGATCGCGCGCCGTGGCGAAGCCGAGCGCCGCCGAGATCGAGGTCGAGGAATGGGCGGTGCCGAACGGGTCGTAGACGCTCTCGTCGCGCTTGGTGAAGCCCGAGAGGCCGCCGGGTTGCCGCAGCGTACGGATCCGGTCGCGCCGTCCGGTGAGGATCTTGTGCGGGTAGCTCTGGTGGCCGACGTCCCAGATCAGGATGTCGCGCGGCGTCTCGAACACGCGGTGCAGCGCCACCGTCAGCTCCACCACCCCGAGGCCGGCGCCGAGATGACCGCCGGTCACCGACACCGCGTCGATGGTCTCGGCGCGCAGCTCGTCGGCGAGCTGGCGGAGCGCCGAATCGGGAAGCTTCCGGAGGTCCTCCGGGGTCTTCACCGTGTCGAGAAGGGGAGTCTCGATGGACAACTGGAACACTCTCGCGGGTGAGGTCGGTCGACCACGGTCTCCCGGCCCGGCGCGATCACGGAACGAACACGCCATCTTTTCGAATATATGACGCAGCGTCCCGCTGCAAATGACCGTTTGACCGTTCGACCCGTTTCGGGGCCTTCCGCCGCGGCGCGGACGGCAGCGGTTCCGGGATGTTCGTCGTTTTTCTTCAGCGTGTTGCGCCGATCGATCGGTCTTTGCACATCTTACGTCTTCGTGATCGACGACCGCTGCCGGAAGCGGAACGTCTCTCCTCAGCCGCGCTCGAGGTCGAGCGGCTCGACGCCCTGCGGCCGTCCTTCTGCGGAGAGGCGGATCTTCTCGACGCGTGTTTCCGCCGCCGACAGCAACTTCTGGCAGTGCGCCTTGAGCGCTTCGCCGCGTTCGTAGGCGGCGATCGATTCGTCGAGGGCCACGTCGCCGCGCTCGAGCTTCTGCACGATCGCCTCGAGTTCGGCGAGCGCCTTCTCGAAGGGCAGGGCGGCGATGTCGGCGGAGATCTCGGTCACGGGCTCTCTCTCATGGTTCCGGGCGCCCCCGAGGAGGCACCGCGGGACGGACGCTGTCAATGGGCGACGGCGAGACGGCGCGGATGGGCGATGCGTTGCAGCACCACGGCCGCGACCAGCGCCGTCAGCGATGCGCCGATGGCGAGCCACAGCGCCAACGTCGGCCCGCCGCGTTCCATCGCCAGCGCGAAGACCGCCGGCGAGGCGGCGAAGACGAGGTTCTGCGGCAGGCTCATCCGTCCCATCAGCGCGCCGTAGGCCTCCGCCCCGAAGAGGGTGAGCGGCAGCGTGTTGCGCAGCACCGACAGGATGCCGTTGGCGCCGCTCCATACCACGATGAAGATCCAGGCGGCGATCAGAGGATCGAGCGGCGAGCCGAGCAGCGCCAGCATCGGCGACAGCACGGCGATCGACAGGCCGGTGGTGGTGAGCGGATGCAGGCGCTGGCCGAGGGTCACTTCGATCGCGCGCGCCGCGATCGTCGCCGCGCCGCTCGCCGCCGCCACGGTCACCGCGGTGGCGTCGTCGAGGCCGAGTTCGCCGAAGAGGCGGATGACGTGCAGCGGCAATCCCCACGAGGCGAAGCCCTGTGAGGTGAAGGCGACGACCATCGCCACGATGGCGATCGTCCGGGTGCGCGGCGACAGGGTCACCGGCGGCGGCTCCGGCACCCGCGGCGTCGGACCGCGCGAGAAGCCGAAATTCGGCTCGACGTCCGACCAGTGCGCGGCGATCCACAGCTGCAGCGGCAGGAGCAGGGCGAGTTCGACCGCCGCATAGCAGGCGAGCGTGCCGCGCCAGCCGAGGTGCGCCTCGAGCAGCGCGGTCAGCGGCCAGAACAGGCTCGGGGAGAAGCCGACCAGCAGGGCGACGAGCCCGATCCGCCGCCGTGCGCCGACGCCGGTGAAGCGGGTGACGAAAGTGTTGACCGCCAGGGTCAGCCCGAACGGCATGGCGATGCCGAACAACAGCCACGCCGCATACCAGGTGATGGCCGAGGGGAAGGCGGCGACCAGCGCATGGCCGAGGCCGATGGTGATCGGCGCCGCCACCATGAAACGGCTCGCCCCGAAACGGTCGAGCAGCCGCCCGGCGAGCGGCGAGGCGAGACCGCCGAAGGCGACCATGGTGGTGACGCCGAGATAGACGCCGGTGGTGTCGAGCCCGAGATCTCGCCCGAGGTCCGGCGCCAGCACCGACGGCATGTAATAGGTCGTCCCCCAGCCGACGATCTGGCCGAGAGCGAGTACGGGCACGAGAAGGGAGTCGCGGGGGACGGCGGCGGACATCGCGCGAAGATGGCGATGTCCCCGCCCGCCGACAAGCGCGAGAAGCGCCGGTCAGCTCTTCATCAGCGTCATCACGTGTGCGGCGACGGAGCGGGCGAGGCCTTCGAGGTCGTAGCCACCCTCCATCACCGAGACGATCCGGCTGTTGCAGCGCCGATCGGCGATGTCCATCAGCCGCGACGTCGCCCAGGCGAAGTCCGCCTCGACCAGATTGATCTGGCTCATCGGATCGCGGGTGTGGGCGTCGAAGCCGGCCGAGATGATGATCATGTCGGGGCGGAATTCGTCGATGCGCGGCAGCACCGCGATGTCCATCGCTTCGCGGAAGTCGGCGCCGCCGGCGCCCGCCCACAAGGGCGCGTTGACGATGTTGTCGGCGATGCCGGTCTCGCCCACTTCGCCGGTGCCGGGATAGAACGGCATCTGGTGGGTCGAGGCGTACATCAGGTTCGGATCGTTCCAGAAGATGTCCTGGGTGCCGTTGCCGTGGTGGACGTCGAAGTCCATCACCACGACACGCTCGGCGCCGTGCTTCGCCCGCGCCCACTTCGCCGCGATCGCCGCGTTGTTGAACAGGCAGAAGCCCATGGCGCGCTTCGACTCGGCATGGTGGCCGGGCGGACGGACGATGCAGAAGGCGTTCTTGACCTTCTTCTCGAACACCTCGTCGACCGCCTGACAAGCGCCGCCGACCGCCCGGAGCGCCGCCTCGAGCGAGCCCGGCGACATGGTCGTGTCGTCGTCGAGGCGCGTCAGCCCCTCGGCCGGCACGCAGGCGGAGATCTCGTCGAAATAGCTGCCGGGATGGCCGAGTTCGACCATCTCGCGGGTGCCGCGGGCCGCCGCCTCGCGCTCCAGCGCCTGGAAACGCTCGTGTTCGAGGATGCGATCGACGACGCGGATCCGATCGGCCCGTTCGGGATGTCCGAGAGGGGTCGCATGCCCGAGGCAGGCGGGATGATGGATCAGCAATGTCGACATTCGCGTATTTCCTCCCCGCGACCCGGCGCTCTTCGCGTCACCGCCATTCGGCGTTTCGGGTCGCTCGGCCGCACTCGGCCTTCGTCTCTCGGCTTCTCGTGGATCTCGTGACACGGGGCGCGACGAAGGCGAAATCACTTCTTCGCGGCCCGACCGGACCACCGGCGCTACGATGACGGATCGTCGCCCGCTCGTCACCCCCGGATCGTGACGGACCGGGTCGCTACGGTCATACCTTCGTCGCTCGTGGTCGACCGCGGTTCTGTCGTCGTGGCAGTGTGTGGAAGCGCGGCCGGTGTCAGGGCCGTGGCGCCGCCGCCCGCCTCAGCCGATCGACGATCGCCTCGCCGAGCCCCTCCGCCGGGATCGGCGTCACCGCGATGCTCCTCGCGCCGCCGGAGTCGAGCTCCCGCAGCGCCCGGAAGAGGTTGGCCGCCGCCTCGGCGAGATCGCCGCTCGGCGACAGGTCGAAGATCGCCGTGGCGCGCTCGGCCCCCTTCGGCCGCGTCGGCCCGAAGGTGATCAGCGCCTCTCCGGCCGCGACCTCGCCGGCGTCGAGGCGGACGCGGGCGTTCGGCGCATAATGCGAGGAGAGCATGCCCGGCGCGATCGGTACGGCGTCGTCGGTGGGCGGCGGCTCGTCGGCGAGCGGCTCGCCGATCACCGCCTCGATCGTCTCGCGCGGCACCCCGCCGGGGCGCAACAGCCGCGCCGGCCCGTCGAGGAGCGCGACGATGGTGGACTCGACCCCGACCGGCGTCGGTCCGGCGTCGATCACCTCGGCGACCGCCTCGCCCAACTCCTCGACCACGTCCGCGGCCCGCGTCGGACTGACCCGGCCGGAACGATTGGCGGAGGGCGCGGCGACCGGCCGGCCGAAACGGGCGAGGATCTCGCGCGTCGTCGCCTCCGCCGGCACCCGGAGGCCGATGCTGTCGAGACCGGCCGAGGCGAGATCGGCGATCGGACTGTCGGGCCGCTTCGGCACCACCAGCGTCAGCGGCCCCGGCCAGAAGGCGCGGGCGAGGGCGCGCGCCCGGTCGTCGAAGATGCCGTGGCGCTCGGCGCTCGCGAGGTCCGGCACGTGGGCGATCAACGGGTTGAAACTCGGCCGCCCCTTGGCGGCGTAGATCGCGGCGACGGCGCGCCCGTCGGTGGCGTCGGCGCCGAGCCCGTAGACCGTCTCGGTCGGCAGCCCGACGAGACGACCGGCCGCGAGCGCCGCGACCGCCGCCGCGATCGCCGCCTGCCGTTCCGCCTCGCTCGCCGTTCCGCGTACCGCCATCGTTCACGCCTCGTGTCGCGCCGCCCTCGGCCGCCCGCGTTCGCGGCTTTCCTTGACGCCTTTCGCGGCGCGAAACAAGGGGCGCGCCGGCGGAAACGCGAGGCTCGGGCGGCGCACCGCTATTGCGGCGGCGGCGAGCCTGTGCCTAGAGTGCGCGCAGCCGCATCGAGATGCGGACAATTGATCGATACGATCGAAACCTGACGTATAGGGCAGGCGACAAGAGACCGGGAGCCGAGACGACCATGACCACTTCCGAGCACATCACCGTCACCCGCTCCGGCGCCGTATCGATCGTCCGCATCGATCGGCCGGACAAGAAGAACGCGCTCACCTCGACCATGTACGAGGCGATGACCGCGGCGCTGACGGCGGGCGAGGCCGACGACGCGGTCGCCGTCCACGTGCTCCTCGGCGTGCCCGGCGCCTTCTCCGCCGGCAACGATGTCGCCGAATTCGCCGCCGCCGCCGCGACCGGCAAGCTCGGGCTGCAGGTGATCGACTTCCTCGTGGCGCTGGCGAGTCTGGAGAAGCCGCTGGTCTGCGGCGTCGACGGTCTGGCGATCGGCATCGGCACGACGGCGCTCCTCCACGCCGATCTCGTCTACGCCTCCGACCGCTCGCTGTTCCGCACACCCTTCCTCGATCTCGGCCTCGTCCCCGAGGGCGGCTCGAGCCTGCTCGCCCCCCGCCTCATGGGCCATCCGCTCGCCTTCGAACTGCTCTGTCTCGGCAACGGCTTCGACGCGCCCCGCGCCGCGACGATCGGCATGGTCAACCGGGTGGTGTCGCCCGACGAGGTCGAGCCGACGGCGATGGCGGCGGCCGAAGCGCTCGCCGCCAAGCCGCGTCAGGCGCTCGCCGTCGCCCGCCGCCTGCTGCGCACCGGCCACGTCACCAGCCGCGAAGAGGTGCTGACCCGCATCGCCGAGGAGGCCAAGGAGTTCGCCCGCCGCCTCGCCTCGCCGGAAGCCGCCGCCGCCTTCGCCGCCTTCATGGGCAAGAAGAAGTGAGGCGAGGCCGGCCGGCTCACCCCAGGAAGCGGAAGAACAGCTCTTCGAGCTCCTTGCCGTAGGTGGCGTCGGCGCCACCGCCGGCCCGCTTCATCAGGATGTAGGGCCGGTAGGTGCGGTAGATCCGCTTGACGTCGATGCCGATCGCCTTGTCGAGCACGTCGAGATCGCACACCGCGGTGTCGAGACAGCGGACGAATTCGTCGAAGGCGCCGGTCAGCAGGTCGATCTTCGGCCCGAGGTTCTGCTCCTTGATGAAGGCGATGAGCGAAGCGTCGCGTTCGGCGATCAGCGCCTCGCGGGCGTCGTCGGCGGTCGTCGCCTGGAGGCGTCGTTGCAGGTCTTCGATCCGGTCCCACCACGGCTTCATGTCGGAGGCGAGTTGGACATAGGCCCTGTGCGCCTCGGTGTCGTCGAAGCGGTCGATCAGATCCAGCGTGTAGGTGATGCGGACGATGTTCTGGGTGCGCGGCGCGGCGACGAAGTGCTCCCACGCCCCCCAGGCCCAACCACCGAGGGCGAAGGCCGCGATCACGCTCGTCACGACCCACGAACGCCGGCCGCGCCACCCTTCGATGGCGCGGCCGGCTCTGTCCTTCACCGAGTTCGGTGCGTCTCGTTCGCTCGTCACGCTTTCGCCCTCAACGGCTCGGCACGCGCGGCTTGGGGCAACACGGGCCGCCGCAGCACACGTCCTTCCACGGCGGCCGCTGTGGCGGCCGCGGTCGGACCTGCGCCTGGGCCAGCGTGGTGGCGGCGAAGACCGCCACCACGAAGGTGACGACCAGCTTTCGAACCATCTTCACGGAACTCCCTCGCTCCACGCCACCCGAGCCCTCGGCACTGGCGTGTGGTGGACGTATACGTTAACCTGATGACCGATATCGATATCACACCCGACCTGAACGGAAGCCGAATGACCACGCTCCAGGGACGCACTCTGTTCATCACCGGCGCCACCCGCGGCATCGGCCTCGCCATCGCTCTGCGCGCCGCCCGCGACGGCGCGCGCGTGGTGATCGCCGCCAAGACCGACACGCCGCATCCCAAGCTGCCCGGCACCATCCACACGGCGGCGGAAGCGGTTCGCGCCGCCGGCGGCGAGGCACTGCCTCTGGTGGTCGACGTTCGCGAAGAGGAGTCGGTGGTCCGCGCCCTCGAGGCCACCATGGCGACCTTCGGCCGCCTCGACATCGTCGTCAACAACGCCTCGGCGATCCGCCTGACCGACAGTTCGGCGACCGAGATGAAGCACTTCGACCTGATGATGGGGGTCAACACCCGCGGCACCTACATGGTCACCAAGCACGCCGCGCCGCTGCTCGCTAAGAGCGACAATCCGCACGTGCTGATGCTGTCGCCGCCGCTCGACATGAAGGAGCACTGGTTCGCGCCCCACACCGCCTATTCGATCGCCAAATACGGCATGAGCATGTGCGTGCTCGGCCTCGCCGGCGAGTTCCGCGATCGCGGCATCGCCGTCAACGCGCTGTGGCCGCGCACCGCCATCGCCACCTCGGCGATCGAATTCGTCGTCGGCGCCAGCCTGATGGCGATGAGCCGCACGCCCGAGATCATGGCCGACGCGGCGCACGCGATCTTCACCAAGCCGGCGCGCGCCTTCACCGGCAACTTCCTGATCGACGACACCTTCCTCGCGACGGAAGGCTTCACCGACTTCGATCGCTATCGCGTCGATCCGACCAAGCCGCTCGCCCCCGATTTCTTCGTGCCGGAGGACATCCCGGCCCCGGCGAGCCTCGGCCCGGCGAAGAAGGGCTGAGCCGCCCGTCCCGTGTGGAGCGAGCCGCGGTGCGGCCGGCCTCACCCCCGCGCACCGAGCCTGAGGCCCGGCGCGGGGCGCTCGCCGAGTACCTCTCGGCGGAAGCGGTAGAGACACGCCGGCCGTCCGCCGGTGGTGAGCGACGTCTCGCCGGTCGCCTCGACCAGCGCTGCCGTCTCGACCAGCCGGCGGAAGTTCTGCTTGTGCAGATGGCGGCCGGAGATCGCCTCGACGGTGCGCTGCAGCTCGGTGAGCGTGAAGCTCTCCGGCATCAGCTCGAACACCACCGGCCGGTACTTCAGCTTGGCGCGAAGCCGCGAGATCGCGGTGGCGAGGATGCGGCGGTGGTCGAAGCGCATCGGCCGGCCGAGCCCGGCGATCGGCGGGCCGAGCGGCGGGTGCCCCGCCGCGGCGCGATCGCGCTGCGCCTCCTCCACCAGTCGCGCCTCGTACAGAAGCTCGTAGCGCTCCAACACCTTCTCCTCGTCGAAAGGGGCGCCGTCGGCACCGAAGGCGAGACGCAGCCGCTCGGCGCGTCCGAGCGCCCGCGCCGGATCGGCGTCCTCCGGCGCTTCGGCGACCCAGGCGCGCAGCGCCGGCAGGATCGCCTCGTCGACCACCGCCGGCCGACCGTGCCGCCAATCCTCCCAGGGGAAATGGTCGTACCACGGCCGGAAGGCGGCGCCGGCCCGCGCCAGTTCCTGCGAGGCCGGCATCGCCTCTTCCGCGCCCTCGCCGCGTCCGGCGATACGCGTCAACGCCAGATAGCCGACCGACACGACATGGGGGCCGACGTCGCCGGCGCGCGCGTAGCGGCCGCGATCGCCGAAGGTGTAGAGCTGTTCGACATACCCGAGCCTGAGCGCCGTCTGCGCCTCCACCCACGACCTGAGGCCGATCTCCAGGGTGCGGTGGCGCACCGGATCGAACGGGCCGAAGGGCAGCGCCTCCTGCGCTTCGCCGTCGCCGACGACGGTGAGGATCAACGGCACGTCGCCGCGCACCGCGACGATCGCCGCGTTGAGGCCGATCTCCAGGCGTGCCGCACCGCCGGTCATCGTGTCCGCCTCACGACCATGCCTCCGCCTCGAGCGGCAGGGTGAAGGGCTTGCCCTCGTAGGCGTCGGCGCCGCGGCCGATCGACCTGATGGCCGCCACCATCCGCCCGTCGCGACCGAGCAACGCATCGGCCATCGCCACCACCCGGCCGTTCGGCGTGGCCGACGGCGCCCGCGCCCGCAACTCCCGGGCGATCGCCGCCTCGTCGACTTGTGGCAACAGGGCGCAGGCCGCGACGTAGCCGCCGGCGGTCGAGCGCGAGATGCCGGCCCAGCAGTGCACCACCATCGGCTGCGCCCGATCCCAGGTCGTGACGAAGTCGAGGAAACGGGCGATCTGCGCCGACGAGACCGGCAGCATCCCCTCCATCGGCTCGACGATGTCGTTGAAACCGAGGAACAGGTGATTCTCCGGCCGGATCGACGGCGGCCGCTCGACCGGCGTGCCGGCGTTGATCAGGGTCGCGACATGCGAGGCGCCGACCCGCACCACCGTGTCGTGGAGGCGCGACAGGGAACAGACGTGCAAGGTGGACATGAGCGGATCCGGCGAAGGTGTCGATCAAATCTGAAGCATTTTCGCCGTCGTTGGAACGACCCGCGCGAAAAGCCCCGTTTCGGAGTGTCCCTGCCACGTCATCCGGCCGGAAACATGGCGAGCCGCTTTCGAGAACGCCTCAAACGGCGGCGCGCATCTGCGCATCGAGATCGTGGAAACGCTCGAGGAACCGCGCCTGTGCCTTGGCGATCGGCCAGGGCTCGAGCCCGAGCCGATCGGGAAACCCCTTCGGCCGGCCGAAGATCTTCTCCGCCTCGGGCTTCTCGAATCCGGCGAGTTCGATCGCCTCGAAATAGGCCGAGACGTGATCGGCACGCTTGGTCAACGTGCGGATCATCGCGGGAAGCGCCGCCGGCAGGCCGAAGCGGATGTGGATGGCGGTCTCGAGCGCGTGCTCGACCGTCTTGTAGCCGCCGCCGATCACCGCCTTGAACGGCGAGATCATGTCGCCGATGACATATTCCGGTGCGTCGTGCAGCAGCACCGCCATCCGCCACTTCGGCGCCAGGATCGGCTCCAGCCGAAGCGCCAGTTCCTCGACCAGCACACAGTGCTGCGCGACGGAGAAGGCGTGGTCGCCGATCGTCTGGCCGTTCCAGCGAGCGACACGGGCGAGGCCGTGGGCGATGTCCTCGATCTCGACGTCGAGCGGCGACGGATCGAGCAGATCGAGCCGGCGGCCGGAGAGCATCCGCTGCCAGGCGCGGGGAGGAGCGGGCGGGCGAGGGGGCATGCGAGGCGATTCTCCGCGCCGGGACGGCACGGGATCGGGATAACGCAGGGCGACGGAAATGGGGAGGGGGCGCGCCGCCGGGGCGATCGCTCGAAGTCCGTTCGGGGATCTACGGCCCGTCGAAGTGCCCCTCTTCCTTCCCCCCTTCGCGGGGGAAGGTGCCCCGAAGGGGCGGATGAGGGGGCGCCGCGAAGCAGCGATCGGACCGATCGGCGGACCCTGCGGGTCGACGAGAGGCCCGGACCCCTCATCCGCCCTTCGGGCACCTTCTCCCGCAAGGGGAGAAGGGACGCCCGCGGCACTCACCGTGCCCCGACCGATGGCGGCGCCGCCCCGAGCGAACGCCTCGGCGATGCCATGGCGCCACCCGGATCGACCCGACGGCGCCGAGGCGCCGCCGCGGGATCGCTCACGCCGCATCCGACCGCTTCGGCAGTTTCCAGTTCGGCCGCACGAAGTGGCAGGTGTAGCCCCAGGGGATGCGCTCCAGGTAGTCCTGGTGCTCGGGCTCGGCCTCCCAGAAGTCGCCGGCCGGCTTCACCTCGGTGACCACCTTGCCCGGCCACAGGCCCGAGGCGTCGACGTCGGCGATGGTGTCGAGCGCCACCCGCTTCTGTTCGTCGTCGACGAAGAAGATCGCCGAGCGATAACTGCGGCCCCGGTCGTTGCCCTGTCGGTCGACCGTGGTCGGGTCGTGGATCTGGAAGAAGAATTCCAGAAGATCGCGGAACGACACCACCTCGGGATCGAAGACGATCTCCACCGCCTCGGCGTGGTCGCCGTGGTTGCGATAGGTGGCGTGGGCGACGTCGCCGCCCGAGTAGCCGACGCGGGTCGAGATCACCCCGGGGATGCGGCGGATCAGCTGCTGCATGCCCCAGAAGCAACCGCCGGCGAGCAGTGCACGTTCGCTCATCTCATCCCTCCACCTGATCGAGATAGGCACCATAGCCTTCCCGTTCCATCTCCGCCTTCGGCACGAACCGCAGGGCCGCCGAATTGATGCAGTAGCGCAGGCCCCCGCGCTCCCGCGGCCCGTCGGGGAAGACGTGGCCGAGGTGGCTGTCGCCGTGGGCCGAGCGCACTTCGGTGCGGATCATACCGTGGGTCGCGTCCCGCAGTTCGGCGACGTTGGCCGGCTCGACCGGTTTCGAGAAGCTCGGCCAGCCGCAATGGGACTCGAACTTGTCGGTCGAGACGAACAACGGTTCGCCCGAGACGATGTCGACATAGAGCCCGGGGGCGAAATTCCTCAGATGCTCGCCGGTGCCGGGATACTCGGTGCCGTTCTCCTGGGTGACGCGATACTGCTCGCGGGTCAGTGCCGCGACTCTGTCGGGATCCTTGCGATACATGGAAAACCTCCTTGCCCTCCCGATACGTAGGGCGGAGACGTTTCGTTACAGGGGGGCGATCGGCCCGGCGGTCGAGCGGCGCCGGCCATCCGACGCGTGCCGCGTGTCTCGCCTGCCCGGTTTTCGATTCATTCGACGAATGAAATGTTTTCATATTCGGGTGCGACGACATAAGGTTACCGCCAGGTCGAGAAAGATCCGATCCCGCGGGTGGGAATCGGTGACCCTGGGGAGGGGGCCAGATGGCAACGCAAGGTTCGAAGAAACAGATCGTCATTCTCGGCGCCGGGATTTCCGGCCACACGGCGGCGCGCTATCTGGTGCGCGGTCGCCGCAAGACGAAGACGCCCTACGAGGTCGTGGTCGTCTCGCCCAACGCCAAGTGGAACTGGGTTCCCTCGAACATCTGGGTCGGTGTCGGCCAGATGAACGAGGATCAGGTGACCTTCGAGCTCGCCCCGCTCTACAAGCGGATCGGTGTGCCCTTCCATCAGGCCAAGGCCCTGTCGATCCACCCCGAAGGCAGCCCCGAGGATCCCTCGCCGCATGTGCTGGTCGAATACACCAGCGCCGACAAGGCCGGCCAGACCGCCCGGATCCCCTACGACTACCTGATCAATTCGACCGGGCCGAAGCTGAACTTCGGCGCCACCGAAGGCCTCGGCCCCGACCACGGTCACACCGTGTCGGTCTGCACCGCTTCCCATGCGCAGGAGGCCAATCACAAACTCCAGGCGACCATCGATGCGATGCGTCGCGGCGAGGAGAAGACCATCGTCATCGGCACCGGCCACGGCAACTGCACCTGCCAGGGCGCGGCCTTCGAATACATCTACAACGTCGAGCACGTGCTGCGCGACGCCGGCGTCCGCGACAAGGCGCGGCTGATCTGGATCTCCAACGAATACGAGCTCGGCGACTTCGGCATGGGCGGCGTCCACATCGAGCGCGGCGGCTACATCACCAACGGCAAGGTCTTCGCCGAGAGCCTGATGGTCGAGCGCGGCATCGAATGGATCACCCGCGCCGCGGTCAACAAGGTCGAGGCCGGCAAGATCCACTACGAGCTGCTCGACGGCTCCAAGGGCGAAGTCGGCTTCGACTTCGCCATGCTGATCCCGCCCTTCGCCGGCGTCGGCCTGAAGGCCTTCGACAAGGCCGGCGAGGACATCACCGCCAAGATCTTCGCGCCCTCCGGCTTCATGAAGGTCGACGGCGACTACACGCCGCGCCCCTTCGCCGAATGGTCGGCCAAGGACTGGCCGTCGACCTATCAGAACCCGGTCTATCCGAACCTCTTCGCCGTCGGCATCGCCTTCGCGCCGCCGCATCCGATCTCCAAGCCGATGTCGAGCCCCAACGGCACGGCGATCAGTCCGGCCCCGCCGCGCACCGGCATGCCCTCGGCCGCCATGGCGATCGCGGTGACCTCGTCGATCCTCGACATGCTCGACGGCGCTGCCGCCCCGACCCATCACGCCTCGATGGCCAAGATGGGCGCGGCCTGCGTCGCCTCCACGGGGCGCAACATGTTCACCGGCTCGGCGGCGACGATGACCGTCTTCCCCGTCGTGCCGGACTACGAGAAGTACCCGGTCTACGGTCGTGACCTGTCGCTGACCTTCGGCGAGATCGGTCTCGCCGGCCACTGGATGAAGGCGATGCTCCACTACACCTTCATCTATCAGGCCAAGATGCGTCCCGGCTGGTCGCTGCTGCCGGATTGATCGACACGAAACACGACGAAAAGATCGAGACACCGGGAGAAACGCAACATGACCGTCACCAACAAAGAGCCCTACCAGCAGGCCTACTATCCGCCGAAGCCGACCCGGCTCACCTGCTTCATGCGCAAGTTCCTGCCCTGGCAGATGTTCCGCTTCGGGGTGATCAATCTGAAGATGATCCGGCTGATGCGGAATTCGCATCATTGAGATGGAGGGAGCGCCGGCCGGGAGGCCGGCGCTTCTGATTCAGGAGGCGGCGAATGGCGGCTTGCCGGGCAGATATTGATCGACATGCCAACTGTGGCGACTCTTCCACGGCTGAGCCCCTGAAGGTTCCCCTGAGACGTCAGTCGCTTACCAAACGTAGAAAATGGCAAAAAAATCAATAACTCCGCGTTCCGCAGAGAAGCGCTAATTTATGTTCGCTGTGCATTAAAATCCAGATAGAGAATGACCTTGCCCCCGGGGATGTCCTCGTTCTGAACTGGAATCCGTCGACAGGAGA
>CALBKH010000131.1 GCA_937892955.1 uncultured Alphaproteobacteria bacterium | reverse complement strand
CGGAGGCGACCGCCGCCGCACCCGCGAGGGCCGCAGCGTCAGCGGAGGACGGCGCGAGAGGGGCTTTCTTGTCCCGCGAGGAATGCGAACCCGTTCGCAGGGGAAGAAAGTCCCGACGCGCCGTTGCGGCAGAGGTGGTCGAGGCGAAGCCGCCCTTCGGCCAGATCAGCCAGACGAAGAGGCCGTTCGGGGCGGGCTGGAACGGAGTGTCGGCGAAGAAATGCGGGCTCACCGGGAACCGACGAAGATCGTTCCGTCTGATTCACCCGCGGAGAAGCGCACGCCCATCCGGTCGGGGCGGATCTCCTCCGATCCTGCCTCCGGGTCGAACGCCTCGGCGTAAGCCGCTGGTTTGCCCGCCGGTGAACCGATGGAGACCATCGGTTCTCAGTTCGACTCAGGCGAGGTCGACCCTCGACAGCGGTCGCCGGGAGGTGCTGTCGCAATGATCGCCGGACCCTACCGGCGTGGTCGAGATCGCTCGCTGATCCCCACCGCGTCAACGCCCAGGACTGGCGGTTATCCCCGAGATGGTGGAGTGGTCGAGACGGCACAAATCCAGGCCTCGACGACATTCGCCATAGTCGAGGCGATCGTGGCGATGTCGGCGCCAACGATCTCCGATTGCCCCGGAACGATCACTTCCCGGCGCGCCGTCGAATCTGCCCCAGACCCGATCGCTTCGCGAGTTGAGAGCGTGCCTCGGCGTAATTCGGAGCGACCATCGGATAGTCTGCCGGCAACCCCCACTTCTCTCGGTATTCTTCGGGCGTCAGGCCATAGGAAGTACGCAAATGGCGCTTCAAAGACTTGAATCTCTTGCCGTCCTCCAGGCAGACCATGAAGTCGGGTTCGATCGACTTCTTGATCGGGACGGCCGGCTTCAGCGGCTCGGGAACAGGCGCCGTAGCTGCTCCATCGACCAGTCTGACGAACGCGCCGTGCACGTCGGCGATCAGACCGCTCAGATTGGAGGCAGGAACGGCGTTGTTGCCGACATAGGCTGAAACCAAATAGGCGGTCAATTCGACGAGATGTTCCGATGGAACGTTCATCCGATTCCCTTTCGTGTAGTTGGTCGCCCGGAGATCGCGTAGATATTTCTGAATTATTTCTATTCGACAAACATAGAGAAAACCTGCATTCGGCCCATTCAGCATGTTCCGAATCATCCCGCCGACTGGCTGAAGATTCAAATACGATCCATTACCGATGTCGGCAACCCACCGATTGAATAGCGATAAGATATTCGTGATCATTGATTTTTCAGATCGGGTTAAATGCGGAACGCTCAATTGCTGAAATTCGCCCACGTCGACCATTCAACCCTGAAGGCCGATACTCCGAACTCGGGGCTCAGAGGCCGTTTTGAAATTCGCGCCCGGCGATTCCCGTCGGCGTCCGAATGTG
>CALBKH010000130.1 GCA_937892955.1 uncultured Alphaproteobacteria bacterium | reverse complement strand
TTCCGAGGCGGCCACACCACGCGGAACGTCATCGGGCGCTCCGTTTCGGTGGCGGGCTCGGACCCGGTCCGCCGGCCTTCGGATCGGCCGTCTCGATGCCGTGGAGTTTACAAAAACCGACCAGTTGGTATCTTGTTGGGAAGGAGTGCTCCGAGGAGAGGATCGATGTCCCGCACCGCGCGCAATCCAGTCGATACCCGCCGTCGTCTGCTCGAGGCGGCGATGCGCACGATCCGTGAGAAGGGCTTCGCCGCCACCTCGGTCGACGACATCTGCGCCGCGGCCGGCGTCTCCAAGGGTGCCTTCTTCCACCATTTCACCGACAAGGAAGCGCTGGCGATCGCCGCGGCGGAAGCCTTCGCCGCCCGCGCCGCCGAACTCTTCGACGATCCGAGCCTCGCGGCCGCGCCGACGCCCCGCGACCGGCTCTTCGCCTATGTGGCGCTGCGCAAGGCGATGCTCGACGGCGAGATGGCCGAGGTCACCTGCCTCCTCGGCACCATGGTGCAGGAGGTCTGGGAGACCCACCCGGCGCTGCGCGACGCCTGCGCTCTCGGCATCGGCGGTCATGCCGGCGGCCTCGTCGACACCATCGCGGCCGCCAAGGCGGTCCATGCGCCCGGTGCCGAGTGGGAGCCGGAGAGCTTGGCGCTCCACACCCAGGCGGTGATCCAGGGCGCCTTCGTCCTCGCCAAGGCGGCCGGCGATACCGCGGTCGCCGTCGACAGCCTGTCGCATCTCGAGCGTTATCTGGAGTGCCTGCTGCCCATCGCGGGATCATGAGGAGGGTGAGACCATGAGCGAGACCGTCGCGCCGTTCTGTTGGTACGAACTGATGACCACCGATCTTTCCGCCGCCGAGGCCTTCTATGGCGGGGTGGTCGGATGGACGGCGAAGGATTCGGGCATGTCCGGCTTCCGCTATTCGATCTTCTCCATGGGAGAGACCGGTATCGCCGGCGCCATGGCGCTGCCCGAGCCGCTCGCCGCCGCCGGCGTGTCGCCGCACTGGATCGGCTACGTCCGGGTCGAAGACGTCGACGCCATGCTGCCGCGTCTCCTCGCTGCCGGCGGCGCGGTCCTGAAGCCGGCCGAGGACATTCCCGGCGTCGGCCGCTTCGCCGTCGTCGCCGACCCGCACGGTGCGGCCTTCTGCCTCTTCCGCGAGGCCTCGCCGGCGCCGGCGCGCCAGCCCGACGCCGATCCCTACCCGCGCGGCCGTATCGGTTGGCACGAGCTCCACGCCGGCGACGGCGAGGCGGCCTTCGCCTTCTATGCGGCACTCTTCGGCTGGACCGAGACGGAGCGCATGGACATGGGGCCGATGGGCTTCTACCGCCTCTTCGCCACCGGCGGTCCGGCCGTCGGCGGCATGATGACCAGAATGCCGCAGACCCCGCGCCCCTTCTGGGCCTTCTATTTCAACGTCGAGGCGATCGATGCGGCGATCGAGCGGGCGACCGCCGCCGGCGGCAGTGTCGTCCACGGCCCGATGGAGGTGCCCGGCGGCGCCTGGATCGTCCAGGCGATCGACCCGCAGGGCGCCATCTTCGCCCTCGTCGCGCCGAAACGCTGAGAGGGGATCGCCGCGTGACATAAGTTCCAGCCACGCGGCACACCTTCGGTCCACAGTCTCCCGGTCCCGACCATTCGGACCAGGAGACCGCAGATGACCACCGATCTCGCCCCGATGAAGTTCTTCATCGACACCCACGATGCCCGGCACGGGACCTTCCCGGCCGGGATCTCGCCGGCCGATTTCGCCGGCTTCCATGCGAAATACGAAGAGGCCTGCCGCGCCGAGGGCGTGGTGTCGCTGCGCATCCATGTCGGCTTCGGCGAAGGCCGCGCCTTCTGCTTCACCATGGCGCCCGACGCCGAGGCGGTCGCCCGCGCCCATGCCCGCGTCGGGCTGCCCTTCGACGAGATCACCGAGGTGGTGACCTCGACGCCCGGCGATCTCTTCTTCGCCCGCGCCGCGTGAGAAACCGAGAGGGGGTGCGACATGGGCAGCGTCACGCATCTCGTCGTGAGGCGTTACGATCGGCGCATGGGTGCGACGCCGACCTTCGATCTCTTCCCCTCTCTCGCCGATCTCGGCGAGGAGAGCCGGCGTCTCCTCGCCGCCTCGGCGACGCGCCTCGCCTGCGCCGGCGGCACGCCGCTCGTCGCCCGCGGCGATCTGGTCACCGGCGCCTATCTGGTCGAGAAGGGGGCGCTCAGGGTCTATTACGTCTCCGCCGACGGCCGCGAGGGCACCCTCTATTGGGTCGAACCGGGTCAGTCCTGCATCCTCGCCCTCAACGCCCTCTTCTCCCGTCTCGCCTACCCGGCCTGGGTGGAGAGCGAGGGCGACACCGAGGTGATGATCGTCCCCGGCGACGTCTACCGCCGCCTTTTCGCGCTCGAGCCGGCGGTCCAGGGCTTCACCTTCGAGGTCCTGTCGGGCCGGCTCTTCGAGCTGATGGCGATGATCGAGGAGACGGCGTCGCAGGGGCTCGAGGCGCGGCTCGCCGCCTTCCTCGTCCGCCGCGCCAAGGGCGGTCGCGAAGTGGCGATCACCCAGGACCAGATCGCCCGCCATCTCGCCACCTCGCGCGAAGTGGTCTCGCGCCTCGTTCGCGGCTTCGTCGCCCGACGCCTCGTCGCCACCACCCAGCGCCGCATCACCCTGCTCGATCCCGCCGGCCTCGCCGCCATCTGCGCGTGAGGCGGCTCGAGGTCCCGTACCATGTTCGAAGCCTCACCACTCCTCCTCACCGGGGCGGGCGCCTTCGTCGCCGGCCTCGCCGCGGCGATCCTCATCGTCTGGCGCGACCTCGCCCCCACGGCACGCCTCTCGCCCCTCCAGCGCGCCGCCCTCGTCGTCGCGCTCGGCGGCGGCGTCCTCGCCTTCGGCCTGAAGCTCGCGGTGATCGAGACACTGTCGCTCGCCGATCGCGCCCGGCTCGCTCCGACCCTGACGATCGCCGAGCCCGATCCGCTGCCGGCGCACGAAGTCGGCCGCCCGGTCTGGCAGCCGCTCCCCGCCGTCGCCCCGTTCCCGCCGGACGATCCGCCGACGCCCGAGAAGGTGGCGCTCGGCCGACGCCTGTTCTTCGCCGGCGAACTGTCGCGCGACGGAACCCTCTCCTGCGCCTCCTGCCACGACCTCGATCGCGGTGGCGGCGACGGCCGGCCGACCGCGGTCGGTATCGGCGGCGCCGTCGGGCCGCGCAACACGCCGACGGTGTGGAACGCCGCCTTCCAGGCCCGCCTGTTCTGGGACGGCCGCGCCCGCAGCCTCGAGGAGCAGGCGCTGGGGCCGATCGCCAACCCGATCGAGATGGGCGCCGACCCCGCCGAGGTCGCCCGCCGCCTCGCCGCCGACGCCTCCTGGCGTGTCGATTTCGCCGCCGCCTTCGGTGACGCGACGCCGATCGTGCCGGAGACCGTCGCCCGGGCGCTCGCCGCCTTCGAGCGCTCCCTGATCACCCCCGACGCGCCCTTCGATCGCTTCCTCGCCGGCGACACATCGGCCCTGACGCCGCAGCAGCTCAGAGGCATGTCGCTGTTCGAGACCGTCGGCTGCATCGTCTGCCACGCCGGCCCCGGCTTCAGCCGCGCCGGCCTCCTCGCCCCCGAGGAGGGCCGCGCCGGCCTGCGCCGCTTCCCGTCGCTGGCGACGCCCTACACCGCGAAGTACCGCCTCACCGACGATCTCGGCGCCGCGCGGTCGGGCACCGCCGGCATCTGGCGGGTGCCGTCGTTGCGCAACGTCGCGCTCACCGGGCCATGGTTCCACAACGGTGCGGTCGACGATCTCGCCGAAGCGGTGCGGATCATGGCGACGGTCCAGGCCGGTCGCGTCGTCACCGACGAGCCCCGCGTCGCCCCGCGCATCTCCTGGGACCCGGAGACCCGCCGCCTCACCCGCCACACGCCCTCGCCGCTGGGCGAGGAGGAGGTCGCCGCGATCGTCGCCTTCCTCGAGGCGTTGACCGGCGACGGGCTGAAGGCGCGCGCCACGTCGGCCGGCTCTGGCAGGCAGGCGTCCGTCATCTCCGGAGAGTGAGGGACGCGGCGCATCGAGCCCGAACGAACGAGAGCCCCGGAAGCTCGCGCCTCCGGGGCTCCGATGTCACGGTGTCGTGCGTCCGGTCAGGATCGTCAGGCGACGAGTTCCCACACCTTCGGCGAACGCTCGAGGCGGGCGACGAGCAGCTGGCGCTCGAGCTCCATCTCCTTGGGCAGGCGATCACCGAACTGAGCGAAGTGCGAGATCTGTTCCTCGGCCTCGACGAGACCCTTCTCGCGGTCGACCTTGACGATCTCCTCGTACTTCGCCTGCGGGAAGTCGAGGCCCTTCCAGTTGAGGTCGGCGTAGCGCGGCACGAAGCCGTAGGGGCTCTCCACCGCGCCGGCATGGCCGTTGACGCGGTTCACGATCCACTCCAGCGCCCGCATGTTGTCGCCGAAGCCCGGCCAGATGAACTTGCCGTTCTCGTCCTTGCGGAACCAATTGACGCGGAAGATGCCCGGCGCGTTCGGCAGGTTGCGCCCGAGGTTGAGCCAGTGCGCCCAGTAGTCGCCCATGTTGTAACCGCAGAACGGCAGCATGGCGAAGGGGTCGCGGCGCATCGCCGCCTGACCGACGGCGGCGGCGGTGGCCTCCGAGCCCATGGTCGCGGCGAGATAGACGCCGTGCGCCCAGTCGAAGGACTGGAACACCAGCGGGAACGCCTTGGAGACGCGGCCGCCGACGATGAAGGCCGAGATCGGCACGCCCGCCGGGTCTTCCCAGGCCGGGTCGATCGACGGCACCTGCGACGCCGGGGCGGTGAAGCGGGAGTTCGGATGGGCGGCGGGACGGCCGCAATCCGGGGTCCACTCCTGGCCGGTCCAGTCGATGAGGTGCGACGGCGCCTCGTCGGTCAGCCCTTCCCACCACACGTCGCCGTCGTGGGTCAGCGCCACGTTGGTGAAGATGCAATTGGCGTGCAGCGTGGCCAGCGCGTTCGGGTTGGACTTGGCGTTGGTGCCCGGGGCGACGCCGAACAGGCCGTTCTCGGGGTTGATGGCGTGCAGCGTGCCGCGCGCATCCGGCTTGATCCAGGCGATGTCGTCGCCGATCGTCGTCACTTCCCAGCCCTCGTAGCCCTTGGGCGGGATGATCATGGCGAAGTTGGTCTTGCCGCAGGCCGACGGGAAGGCGGCGGCGACGTAGGTC
>CALBKH010000129.1 GCA_937892955.1 uncultured Alphaproteobacteria bacterium | reverse complement strand
ATCAGTCGGGCACGGTGATCGAGGTCGGCTTCGACCGACGCACCGACAGCGCCTTCATGCTCTACGCCAACCGCGACTGGACCCAGGTCCAGGCGGGCGCCCGTTACGACATCGCCCTCACCTTCGACGGCCGCAAGCGCTGGAAGGGAACCGCCATCGGCGTCCGCGCCGGCACACTCCCCGGTCTGGCGCTGGAGAAGATCAAGTCCGAATTCGTCCTCGACTTCGCCAACTACTCGTCGGTCCGCCTCGACCTGCGCGGCCGCCGGCTCGACGGCTTCAACCTCTCCGGCACCCGCGCCGCCGTTTCCGCCACCCTGGACTGCACGAAGGACCTGCGCGACGGCCGTCTGGTGATCGACGAGGCGAAGCCGGAGAACGAGGAGAAGCCCGAGCCGCAGCGCGCCCCGGCCGTCGCCGTCGCCAAGCCCGAGCCGGCGAAACCGGAGCCCGAGAAGCGCCCGTCGCTCTCCACCGGCACCGGCTTCTTCGTCTCCGAAGCCGGCCATCTCGTCACCAACGCCCATGTCGTCGAGAACTGCGCCGAGACCCGGATCAAGCTGCCGAGCGGCGACACCGTCGCCGCCACCGTCAAGGCGCGCTCGCCGCAGAACGACCTCGCGGTCCTTCAGGCCGCGGTGAAGCCCGCCAGCGTCGCTCGCCTGCGTGGTGGCCGGGCCGCCCGGCTCGGTGATTCGATCGTGCTGTTCGGCTATCCGCTGGTCGGCGAGCTGACCGTCACCGGCAATCTCACCACCGGCCTGATCTCCGCTCTCGCCGGCCCGCGCGAAGACGTCACCCGGATGCAGATCTCCGCCCCCGTCCAATCCGGCAACTCCGGCGGCGCGGTGGTCGACCAGTCGGGCCGAGTGGTCGGCGTCGTCGTCGCCAAGACCGACATCAAGTCGCGCGTCGCCGGCGGCGTCGAGGTGCTGCAGAACGTCAACTTCGCCATCAAGTCGAGCGTCCTGGCACTGTTCCTCGACGCCAACGAGATCCCCTACGCCCAGGAAGCCACCACCGCCGACAAATCGGTCGCCGACGTCGCCGAGATCGCCAAGGACTTCTCCGGCCTGGTCATCTGCCGCAGCCGCTGATCCGATCGCCGCTCCCACCCGCGGTTCCGCACGGGCGCACGTCGCCCATGTACCCGCGCATACGCGATTGCACAGGTGCGCGCGTCGACGGCAGCGGAACCAGCTGCGCTCGAGGTCTTCATCCCGACGACGCGAGGGCGAGCACCTCCGCAACCCCGACCAGCTTCGACGCCCGCCCTGGCGCCGGGCCGACCCTCGATCGACGATCGACCTGGACCACTCGATGGGCGCCCGTCACGACCGACCGGGCCCATGATTCAGTCGACGACACCGAGGGCGCGCAGTTGTGGGAGACGGTCGGCGAGGAAGCGGTCGGCGAGCTGCCGGAGTTCGCCGAGGCGATCCGCCTCACCTCCCGCTCCGTCCCCGTCCGACCCGATGTCCCAACCCAGCATCGACAGGCATTCCCGCGCATGCTCGGCCCAATCGGCGGAGGTGCGCGAACCCGCGAGGTAGGCGTCGACGAACAACCGCTCGATCAGGTCGCAGGCGATCCCGCCGCCGGTGATCGGGCTCGCCAGAGCCGAAATCTCCGAGCCGTCGCGGGCGCGGCGGGCGATCTCGGCGTTCAACCGAGCGGTCCGCGGCCGCGCCGTCTGCGTCGCCTCGTCGCTCTGCACCAGAGCGACATCGCCCATCGCGACGAGAACGCTGATCGCCTCGAAGATCTGCCCGAGCGTCGTGCCCGGCGCGGCGGCGGTGTCGAAGACGTCGCCGATCCGGTGGGCCACGAGATCGCCGAGCCCGGCGACGAGAGCGAGATAGGTCTCCTTGCGAAGAACGCCCTTGCCCTGAGCGCCGGAGAACTTGTCGAAGACCTCGCGGGCCGGCCGCGTGAGGATCACGCGTCGATCGCGGATCCCCTCGACCAACCGCGAGGTCGGCAGGACGCGCGGTCCCCGGACGAAGAGATCGTGGCGGAACCGGCGGCCGATCATGACGTCGCGGGTCGCCTCCCGCAGGATCGGGTCGTCGATCCGCCCGAGAAAGTCGGCCTGTTCGGGTGTCGTGCCGATCGCCGCGACGGTGTCGAGCAGGTCGGCCGATCCCGCGTAGGTCAGCTTCGCCGCCGCCAGATCGCGAACCACGTCGGGGAAGTCGAAGGCCGCCCATTCGTCGTGCAGGAGTTCGTGCGCCAGATAGCGGCGGTCCATCGATCGGAAATGCGCGACGCTTTCCGCGAAGGTCATGGAGGATGCGCCCGATGCCGGAATGGTCGGGGCGAGCCGCTCCAGGTAGTCGAGCGCCGCATCGATCCGCTCGCCCGGTGGCGTCGCCGCCGGCGTGTGCCGTTCGACGAACTGCTTCAGGAGATTGCGCAGGTGCTGGTGTTGCGACCAACCGGCGCGAACGTTGTAACTGATGTAGACGACGCCGCCGCTGACGAGACGCCGCCGCAGGAATGCCACGATGGTGCGGCGATCCTCGGCCGAGACCCAACTCCACACCCCGTGCAACGCGACGTAGTCGAACATCGGCAGGTCGTCGCGAGCCGCGAACTCGGCGAAACTGTCCTCGCCCAGCGTGATCGGCGCGCCACCGGCCCGGGCGAGGTCGCGTGCCCCTGCGGTATGGCCCGGCATGAAATCGCAGCCCCACCACGCGGCATCGCCGGCCGTCCCGTGGAGCACCACGCCGACACCCTGCCCATAACCCAGTTCGCAGGCGGTGCGGATCTCCGGCGCCGCAAGGCCGGCCCGCCACAGTGCCCATCCGACCCGCGAGGGGTCCATCTCCGGATGATGGTCGAAGACGTACTCGAGCCCGACATCGTAGCCGCCACTCCAGTTTTCGATCGGCATGCGAGAGGTCCCCTGGCGGTGGCCGGCCCCGTGAATCGCGGCGCGGAGAAGGACGATAGGAAGTCGCTCGCCGGCCGGCCATCGAGAAGTCGGGCCCCGGAGGGAACGAATGCGTGATCATCGTCGGTGGTTCTCGTGAGCCGCCGACATGGCCGCTCCCGGACCGCGCGACAACATCGAGAGATCTCTCTTCTGCGACAAAGATACGGCATGGTGAAGTTGTAGAAGTTCGGAACGATCCGATCATCCATCGACAGTACCGGATCGGGTATTGTCGTCGGGAAACTGGCGGTGTCATCGAAGCGTGAGTCGGCTCGACACCGACCGGAACGATCGACAATGTACACGGCAGGCGGACGATGTCGTGGAGTCGCATCTCTCCTCGAGCGCCTACCGACTTCTTGTTCGCGTCCCCCGAGGTGGTGTAGCTGGCGGTTGGCCGGCGGGGGGGCGCCGATATGGGCGGCGTCCTTAGGCCGCCACGTTCGGCCGGCCGCAGACGTTCGGATCATCGCCGATGAGCAATTATGAGACCTGTGCGCGGTTGGACCATCATGTTGATTTGATGCGTTTAATGTG
>CALBKH010000128.1 GCA_937892955.1 uncultured Alphaproteobacteria bacterium | reverse complement strand
CCACCATCGCCGACAACGTCGGCGACAACGTCGGCGACTGCGCCGGTATGGCCGCCGACCTGTTCGAGACCTATGCGGTGACCGTCGTCGCCACCATGGTTCTCGCCGCGATCTTCTTCGCCACCGCCCCGTCGCTGGCCGCCACCATGCTCTACCCGCTGATGATCGGCGCGGTCTGCATCGTGACCTCGATCATCGGCACCTTCTTCGTCAAGCTCGGCTCGAACAATTCGATCATGGGCGCCCTCTACAAGGGCCTCATCGTCACCGGCCTGCTGTCGATCGTCGGCCTCGCCATCGCCAACCAGTTCACCGTCGGCTGGGGTGAGATCGGCGTCGTCGCCGGTCAGGTCGTCACCGGCAAGGCGCTGTTCGTCTCGGGCATCATCGGTCTGGTCGTCACCGGCCTGATCGTCTGGATCACCGAGTACTACACCGGCACCGGAAAGCGCCCGGTGGTCTCCATCGCTCAGGCGTCGGTCACCGGTCACGGCACCAACGTCATCCAGGGCCTCGCCGTCTCGCTCGAGTCGACCGCGGCGCCCGCGATCGTCATCGTCGCCGGCATCATCTCCACCTACCAGCTGGCCGGCCTCTACGGCACGGCGATCGCGGTGACCACCATGCTCGGCCTCGCCGGCATGATCGTCGCTCTCGACGCCTTCGGCCCGGTGACCGACAACGCCGGCGGCATCGCCGAGATGGCGGGCCTGCCCAAGGAGGTGCGTCAGACCACCGACGCGCTCGACGCGGTCGGCAACACCACCAAGGCGGTGACCAAGGGCTACGCCATCGGTTCTGCCGGTCTCGGCGCGCTGGTGCTGTTCGCGGCCTACGCCAACGACCTCCAGCACTTCGCCGCCAACGGCGACAAGTACCCCTACTTCAAGGGCATGGGTCAGGTCTCCTTCGACCTCTCCAACCCCTATGTCGTCGCCGGTCTGATCTTCGGCGGCCTCATCCCCTACCTGTTCGGTGGCGTCGCCATGACCGCCGTCGGCCGTGCCGCCGGTTCGGTGGTGGAAGAGGTCCGTCGCCAGTTCAAGGAGAAGCCGGGCATCATGGAAGGCACCGATCGTCCCGACTACGGTCGTGCGGTCGACATGCTGACCAAGGCCGCCATCCGCGAGATGATCATCCCGTCGATGCTGCCGGTGCTCGCTCCTGTCGTCGCCTACTTCGGCGTGCTCGCCGTGTCCGGCTCCAAGGCCTCGGCCTTCGCCGCGCTCGGCGCCTCGCTGCTCGGCGTCATCGTCAACGGCATCTTCGTCGCGGTCTCCATGACCTCCGGCGGCGGCGCCTGGGACAACGCCAAGAAGTCTTTCGAAGACGGCTTCGTCGACAAGGACGGCGTCAAGCACCTCAAGGGCTCCGAAGCCCACAAGGCGTCGGTCACCGGTGACACCGTCGGCGATCCCTACAAGGACACCGCCGGCCCGGCGGTCAACCCGGCGATCAAGATCACCAACATCGTTGCCCTGCTGCTGCTGGCGATCCTCGCTCACGGCTGAGCCGACGCGAGGAGGCGAAGGCGGGACCGTCCCGCCTCCGCCGGCCACGAACGAGTGGGTCGGGGCGCCGACGCCGAGAAAACGAAGAGCCCCCGCGCGACGACCTCGCGTGGGGGCTTTTCTCTTTTCGACCCTACGGCCTCGGCTCGACGGGCGGCCCCCCGAAACGTGTCCGCCTCCCGCCGCGCCGTTCTCAAGGAGCTGGCTCGAGCTCCGGTTCGACCGCGACGGAGGCCGTCGTCTCGCGGCTCTCGCACCATGCGGTGAACGCGATCGCTGCGGCGGCGAGGGCGATCCCGACCGGGAGATCGATGACGTAGTGCCACCTGCTCGCCACGGCCTCGATCAGGATGAAGACGAACACCGGGATGTAACCGATCAACAACCAACGCTCCCACTTCGCCGCGAACATCAGGAACAGGAACGCGCCGCCGGCATGGAGCGACGGCATCGCCGCCAATCCGGCGAAGAGGCCGCCCTCGGCGATGCGGGCGATATCCGCGTCGGGCGCCGCCACGAGTTGCTCCCGCAGCTGCATCATCGCCGCCTGGGCGTTCGAGGCGAGGGCGTTCATCCCGGCTTCGTAGACGAAGGGGCCTATCGCCGGCATCGCCAGATAGGCCACCGCTCCCAGTGCCTGCAGGACGAGCGCCGCCCGGAACACGGTGCGAAAATGTCGTTCCGACCGCGCCGCGTGGACGAAGAAGCTGAAGTAGAACATCGCGATGTAGGCGTGGATGTACCAGTCGTCGATCGAGGGCAGGACCGCGGCGAGGACCCTGCGCGCGGCGAAAGCGGCGTCGACCACCGGTCTTATCGCCTCCCCGCTCGCCCGGAACAGCGCGTCGTGCGTCGTCGGTTCGATCACCGGGACCCAGAGCTTGATGTTGAAATGCAGCCAGATCACCACGCCGTAGCTACCGATCGACACGACGATCGGCATGATCGACGCCAGGGGATCTCGGCGCGCCATCACCAGCGCCCAGGCGAGGGCGGCGACGGTGGGCGCGAGGTAGTGGATCCCGACGAAGGCCGCCCCGTCGGCGTGCGGGGCGATGAAGGGAAGGTCGTGGGTCGCGGAGAGGACCACGGCGACGAGAGCGAGGAATCCGGTGACGAAGAACTCGAACTGATATCTCAACGCGGCGTCCGATCGTGGCAAATTGGAAATCGAATGTCTCGACTAGAGCCGGCGCCGCATGAAAGCGGCGTAAATTTCTGGCATATTTCTGAGAAACAGTTAATCGGAGGTTGTGGTCGCTCCCGTCGCTCGAGAGAGGCGATCGGCTGTCGGCTGTCGGCTGTCGGCTGTCGGCTGTCGGCGCTCCACCCCGTCGCCCTCGCCGAAAACGAAACCGCCGCCCGAAGGGGCGGCGGCGCGAAAGTCGACGGCGACGGGGGGCGGGGTCCCGAAATCCCCATACGCCATCGGCCATTGGAGACGACCGATGGCGGTCCTGAGGCAAAATTCTCATGCTGCCGACGCAAATGAGAAATTCGCGCGCCTTCGAAGGCCGGGCGCTTCGGCGTCTCCGGTCCTCGGCCTCACTGGTTGGAGGTGAGCGGGTTCGCCGGGTTGGCCTTGAGGATCTGCGACAGCAGTCCGTAATCGGCGCCGGTGGTCTTGGTCTTGCGGCTGATGTAGTCGAACACCTTGCCGTCCTCGAGCCCGTAGTGGGCGACCTCTTTCACCTGCGCCTTCTCGTCGAAATAGACGGCGATCACCTTCTGCTCGTAGACCGCCTGGTGCAGGAAGGCGACCGAGCGCTTGGCCTTCTGGGTGATGTAGTAGAAGGCCTCGCCGCCGATGGTGGCGGTGGTGGAGGGCGAGCCGAGGATCAGCAGCACCTGCTCGCGCGAGGCGCCGACCTGGACCTGGTCGACCGCGTTGTCGGGGGCGATGTAGCCGTGCTGGTAGCTCTCGGCGCAGCCGCTCAGACCCGTCGCCGTCGCGATCGTCACCGCCAGGGCGAAGCCGCGCAGCGCGTTTCCGCCGGCTCGTCCGAGACCCGTCCCGCGCCCGGCGTTCGACTTGCGACGATCCATCACCCATCTCCTCGAGCGGCGGCCGCCTCGCGACCGTTGGTCTCGCGCTCCCGGCGTCGCCGCGGAGCCTGCTTCTTGGCTTCTTCCCTAACCTGCGCTAGGTCGGATGACAACGGCCGTGCCTCGCACGGCGAAGCTGACGGCGGGGCCGAACCCGCCACGGAGTCCCGATGATCTTCGGCCTGTTCCGCAGCGGTCCCGCGCCGTCGACCGTCGCGCTCTATTCGGCGATCGTGACGGAAGCACGGCGGACCGACTTCTATGCCGATTTCGGCGTCCCCGACACGCCGACGGCGCGCTTCGACATGGTCGTCCTCCATCTCGCCCTGGTCGTCCGCCGCCTGCGCGCCGACCCCGCTCTCGACCGCGAACTGCCCACGGAAGGGCGACGCAAGCCACAGACCCTGAGCGGCCGCGTCCAGGATCTGATCGAATATTTCTTCGAAGAGATGGACCGGGCGCTGCGCGAGATGGGCGTCGGCGACGTCGCCGTGCCGAAACGCATGAAGAAACTCGCCGCCGCCTGGAACGGCCGCATCCGCGCCTACGACGCGGCGCTGACCGCCGGCGACCGGCAGGCCCTCGCCGAGGCGCTCGCCCGCAACGTTCTCACCGAGGCGAAGGATCGCGGCGGTGCGGCGGCGCTCGCCGCCCACGTCGCCGAGGTCGACGCCGCCCTCGCCACCCACACTCTCGATCGCCTTCTCGCCGGTCGCATCGACTGGCCCGATCCGGCGCCCCACTCCCCCGGGATCACACCATGACCGACACCGAACACCCGATCCGCCGCACTCTGAGCCCCGCCGAGGTTCCGCACACCGGCACCCACGTGATCATCGAGGCCGATGCCGGCCAGCGTGCCGCGCTCGCCGAGGCCGCCGGTATCGTCTCGGTCGAGGCGCTGTCGGCCGAAGTCCTGGTCAGACCGTGGTCGGGAGAGGGCTTCGCGGTGACCGGCAAGGTCTCGGCGAAGCTCACCCAGACCTGTGTGGTGACGCTCGAACCGGTCGCCACCACCGTCGACGAGGCGATCGACGTCAAGCTCGTGCCGCCCGAGGAGATGGCGAAATACGAGGTCGCCCCCGACGAGAACGGCGAGATCGATCTCGACGCCGCGGCGCTCGACATCCCCGATCCGATCGAGGGTGGCGTCATCGACGTCGGCGCCATCGTCACCGAGCACTTCATGCTCGGCCTCGACCCCTATCCGCGCAAGCCCGGCGTGGTCTTCGACGCCGAAACGGCCGGGGCGGGCGACGGTCGCGAGAAGCTCTCGCCCTTCGCCGCACTGGCGCGATTGAAGAAGGAATGATAGGGGAGCCGACCCGAACACCTCGCGTGATGGGCCGGCGCGAACGAGGAAACGGCGACGACAGCGGTTGCGAGACCGGCGGAAAGCGGTATTGTCCCGCCTCCGTCGGCGAGGCCCGACGAACCGGATCGAGATGCCTACACCGATCATCATTTCCCTCGATGCCATGGGCGGCGACGCCGGACCGGACATGGTCGTTCCCGGCGCCGCGGTGGCGCTGGAGCGGCGGCCCGAGCTGCGCTTCGTCCTGTTCGGCGACGAGAAGCGCCTCGCGCCCCTCCTGGCCCGCCATCCCCGCCTCGCCGAGGCCGCGCGGATCGTCCACACCGACGTCGTCGTCCGCATGGACGACAAGCCGAGCCGGGCGCTGCGCGCCGGCCGCTGGAAGTCGTCGATGTGGAAGGCGATCGAGGCGGTGAAGACCGGCGAGGCCGCGGTCTGCGTCTCCGCCGGCAACACCGGCGCGCTGATGGCCATGTCGAAGTTCTGCCTGCGCACCATGGCCGGCATCGAACGCCCGGCGATCGCGGCGATCTGGCCGACCGTCGACGGCGAGTCGATCGTCCTCGACGTCGGCGCCACCATCGGCGCCGACGCCCAGCAGCTCATCGACTTCGCGGTGATGGGCGCGGCGATGGCCAAGGCCGTCTTCGGCAAGCCCCGTCCGACCGTCGGCCTGCTCAACGTCGGCGTCGAAGAGGTCAAGGGCATCGAAGAGGTCAAGATGGCCGGCCGCCTGCTCAAGGAGGCCGATCTCCCCGAACTCGCCTATTTCGGCTTCGTCGAAGGCGACGACATCGGCCGCGGCGTCGTCGACGTGGTGGTGACCGAAGGTTTCGCCGGCAACATCGCGCTGAAGACGGCGGAAGGCACGGCGAAGCAGATCGGCCAATATCTGCGCGCCGGCCTCACCCGCACCTGGCTCGCCCGCCTCGGCTATCTCCTCGCCAAGTCGGCCTTCGACCGGCTGAAGGAGAAGATGGACCCGCGGAAAGTGAACGGCGGCGTCTTCCTCGGCCTCAACGGTATCGTCATCAAGAGCCACGGCGGCACCGACGCCGAGGGCTTCGCCTCGGCCATCGAACTCGCCCACGACATGGCCAAGAACGATCTGGCGAGCGGCATCGTCCAGGGCCTGCAGCACTACCACCGAGCCGGTTTCGCGGAAGGCTCGAACGGCGACGCGCGAGGTGAACAGTGAGCATCCTTCGTACGGTCGTCCGCGGCGTCGGCTCGTATCTGCCCGCCGAGCGCCTCACCAACGCCGATCTGGCCGAGATCGTCGACACTTCGGACGAGTGGATCGTCGAACGCACCGGCATCCACGCCCGCCACCGCGCCGCGCCGGGCGAATACACCTCCGATCTCGCCGTCCACGCCGGCCGTGCCGCGCTGGCCGACGCCGGTCTGACGGGCGAGGACATCGATCTCGTGGTGGTGGCGACCGCCACCCCCGATCACACCTTCCCGGCGACCGCCGTCGAAGTGCAGAGCCGCCTCGGCATCCACCACGGCTTCGCCTACGACATCCAGGCGGTGTGCTCCGGCTTCGTCTATGCGCTGGCCACCGTCGACGCCCAACTCAAGGCCGGCATGGCCAAGCGGGCGCTGGTGATCGGCGCCGAGACCTTCTCGCGCATCCTCGACTGGACCGACCGCACCACCTGCGTGCTGTTCGGCGACGGCGCCGGCGCGCTGGTGGTCGAGGCGGTCGAGAGCGAGGGAACTTCCGCCGACCGCGGCATCCTCGCCTCGTCGCTGCGCGCCGACGGCCGCCACAAGGAGAAGCTCTGGGTCGACGGCGGCGTGTCGACCACCCAGACCGCCGGCCATCTCCGCATGGAGGGCAAGGAGGTCTTCAAGCACGCCGTGACCAATCTCGCCGACGTCATCGAGGTGCTGTTCGACAAGACCGGCCTCGGCGGCGACGACATCGACTGGTTCGTGCCGCATCAGGCCAATCGTCGCATCATCGACGCCACCGGTCGCAAGCTCGGCATCGCGCCCGAAAAGGTGGTGATGACCGTGCAGGATCACGGCAACACCTCCGCCGCCTCGATTCCGCTCGCCGTCGACGTCGCCGTCAAGGACGGCCGCATCAAGAAGGGCGACATGGTGATGCTCGAGGCCATGGGTGGTGGTTTCACCTGGGGTGCGGTGCTGTTGCGCTGGTGATCCGGCCTCGACGCCGCCTCCGCGCACCGTCGACGCCGATCATCCCCCGGATTCTCGGGGGAACCCGAGGTGTCGCGGCGCCCCCTGCGAGCGCCTCGTCGCAGTTGACCATCCGTCGGAGAGATAATAACTTTTCGTCTCGTTCGGACGGGCGCCGGAAGAAGCGCCTTTTTCGTGCGTGGTGGACCCCCATCCGAGGGGACGGCCGCGTCGACGAATTCGACAGGGAAAGGCTGAACCATGGCGGGGAAGACGATCACCCGAGCGGATCTGTGCGAAGCGGTCTACCAGAAGGTGGGACTGTCCCGGACCGAGTCGGCCGACCTCGTCGAAATGGTTCTCGGTGAGATTTCCGATTGCCTGGTGGAGGGCGAGTCGGTGAAACTCTCCTCGTTCGGGACCTTCCTCGTCCGTTCCAAGGGCGAGCGGATCGGACGCAATCCGAAGACCGGCGAAGAAGTGCCGATCTCACCGCGCCGGGTGATGGTCTTCAAGCCGTCGAACGTCTTGAAGCAGAAGATCAACGAGTCGCTGGCCGGCGACGATGGCTGATACGGGCCACGGCCGGCCGCTCCGTGAGAGCCGAGGCCGTGGACAAGAGCCCAGACGCCTTTCGCACCATCAGTGAAGCGGCGATCGACCTCGATCTGCCGCAGCACGTCCTGCGTTTCTGGGAAACACGCTTCGCCCAGATCAAGCCGCTGAAGCGCGGCGGAGGACGGCGCTACTATCGCCCCGACGACATCGACCTGCTCAAGGGCATCCGCCATCTGCTCTACGGCGAGGGCTACACCATTCGCGGTGTCCAGCGCATCCTGAAGGAGCAGGGTGTGCGCTTCGTCATGAACGTCTGGCGCGAAGGCGCGCCCCAGCCGCCGCCGTCCGGTGGCGTCGGCGCTCCGCGTCACGACGACCGTGCGGAACCGGAGTTCGAAGAGGACTTCGACGACGACATCGCCGCCGAGGCGGCCGAACCGCCGCCCGACGACGCCTATTCGCCCTATGCGCCGCATCACGTGGTTCCCGCCGGGCGGCCGCGCGAGGCGGGCGAGGCGGATTTCGCCGTGCCGATGGTGCGCCCCGACGAGGCCGAGGTGCCGCTTCACCCGCCGGTGACCACCGAATCCCGCCGCAGCGGAGACGAGGCGGCCGGCGCCGCGGCACTGGCACAGCGTTTCGCCCCTCGTTTCGCGAGCGTCGGCGAAGCCGAACCGGCGAGCGACATCGTCGACCGACCGGCTCCGACGATGTCGCGGGCCACGCCGCGGCCGATCGACGAGTCTCGAGCCGGCGGATCGGCCGAAGCCCCGCGCTCGCCGGGCGACGACCTCGCCGCTCCGCCTCGCAACGGCGGTTCGCATGGTGTGCCCGCCGCCGCCGAGGCGAAGGAAGGGGGCCGGCCCGGCCTCGGTCAGTTCCTCGATCGACTGCGGCCCGGCCACGGTCAGGGACGCGAGGCGGAGACCGCCGCCGCTCGCCCGGGCCGCTCGTTGTCGCGCGACGAGATCCGCCGTCTCCAGTCGACCTTGTTCGAACTGCTCGAGTGCAAACGCCTGCTCGATCAGGTGCGCTGAGGCGCATCGCGACGCCGATCTCGCGGCCGGCCGGCTGTCCCGGAAAGGTGTTGCGTGGGCCGGCGAAACAGTCTAAGTCGCCTCTCGTCGAGACGCGCTTCGACCGTCGGTGAACCCGACGCCGAGGCGCATTCGCCGAACGCGGGACGACCATCGACGGGCAGTAGCGCAGCCTGGTAGCGCACTTGACTGGGGGTCAAGGGGTCGGAGGTTCGAATCCTCTCTGCCCGACCAATTCGGATCGTTCCGAGCGAAGGACCGAAAGGCTTGCCTTTCGGTCCTTCGTCGTTTTCGGCGCCTTCGTCGTGTCGCCCCGTCGCGCGCCGCCGAACGGAGTGGCGTCCCGTTCGAAGCGTATGGAATATTTTCAGGGGAACCCGAGACGGATCTCGCATTCCACACGGAATCGGGATCTTCTGCCGAAGTGCGGGACTTTGCTCGACGTGAACGATCGCCGCGATCTCCGTTCAGGAGTGGTTCAGCCGGCGCGCGTTCATCTGTCACCCTCCGCGAAGCCGGCCGTCCATCGACGCGCCGAGCGAATGACGAGATCTGCGGCGAGAGTTTCGGGAGAGGCTCAAATGATGTTGAGAGCGTGGTTGTTGGCGGGTGCGATGATTCCCGCCCTGATGATCGGTGGACAGTCGGCGTCCGCCCAAGGGATGCCCGCCGCGAAGAAGTGTGTCGGCGCCCAGTGCCCGCCCCAACAGCAGGCACCCCGCCCGGCGGCTGCCCGCCCCGCGGCTCCGGCGGCGGCGCGTCCCATGGCTCCGGCTGCGGCGCGTCCCATGGCTCCGGCCCGCCCGATGGCGCCCGCGGCCGTGCGCCCCGCTGCGCCGGCGGAGGCTCGCCCCGCGGCGGTGCGCCCGGCGGCCCCCGCCGCGGCCCAGCAGCAGCAGATCCAGCAGCAGCGCCAGCAGGCGATCCAGCAGCGCCAGCAGCAGCAGCTCC
>CALBKH010000127.1 GCA_937892955.1 uncultured Alphaproteobacteria bacterium | reverse complement strand
GACCTGTTCGAAACTTCGTGAGTGAAGGCAAGCGCGAACGCGCGTCGGCCGGTCAGGCCGTAACGCTCACGAAATTCGGACGTGTCCGAATTTCGTGAGCCCAGTATGAGATGACGCGAGCCGGGCGAGAGCCCGGCTCGTTTCGTTCGCGGGGCGAAGGGGGCGTCGTGTCGTTCGTCGGAGCCTCGATCGGCCCTTGCCGTTGCTCCCAATTCTGCCGTCATCCCCGGCGAGCGAAGCGAGGGAAGGGGATCCAAGGACGTCTCGCCCCCTCGAAGAGCCGCTGGATCCCCTTCCCCTCCGCTTCGCTTCGGCCGGGGATGACGGCTCGAGGTCTGGTCGAATGCCGGGGCGGTTCGGAGGCGGGCGGCACTTCGGTTCGATTGAAGCTTGGATCCCGTGCGGGTTCCACCCCACCTCCGTCCTCGACGCCGTCACACGACCCGACTATGGTGCGCGCCCCTTCACTCCGCCGCACCTCGTCGCGCCGTCTCGCGCCATCGGTCGGTCGTCGCCTCGAGGTCGCCATGCCGAAGCTCCCTCTCGCTCCAGCCCTCGGCCTCGACTTCGGCACCACCAACACCGTCGCCGCCCTCGTCGACCCGACCGCCCCCGGCGGCGCCCGCTCGATCCGCTTCCCCGACGGCGCCGAAACCCATTCGGTCTTCCGCTCGGCGCTCGACTTCTGGCCGGAGGGCAGGGGGCGCGAGCGCCACATCGCAGTGGAGGCCGGCCCCTGGGCCATCCGCCACTTCGTCGAGAGCCCGGAGGGCAGCCGCTTCCTCCAGTCGTTCAAGACCTTCGCGGCGAGCCCGTCGTTCCGCTCGACCAACGTCCACGGCAAGTCGTTCCGCTTCGAAGACCTGCTGGCGACCTTCCTCGGTCGCCTCGCCGATCACATCGACGCCGGCGATCTGCCGTTGCCCCGCCGCCTGATCGCCGGCCGTCCGGTCACCTATGCCGGCGCCGCCCCCGATCCGGCGGTCGCCGAGGCGCGTTACGACGCCGCCTTCGCCGCCGGCGGCTTCGACGAGATCCACTACGTCCACGAGCCCGTCGCCGCCGCCTTCTGGTTCGCCCGACGGCTCACCCGCGACGCCACCGTCCTCGTCGCCGACTTCGGCGGCGGCACCTCGGACTTCTCGGTGGTCCGCTTCACCGTCGGCGCCGACGGCGTGCGCGCCCATCCGCTGGCGAGTTCGGGCGTCGGCGTCGCCGGCGACGGCTTCGACTACCGCATCATCGACAGGGTGGTGTCGCCGAAGCTCGGCAAACACGCTCGCTACAAGAGCTGGGACAAGTGGCTCGACGTGCCGGCCCACTGGTTCACCAACTTCGCCCGGTGGAACCAGTTGGCGGTGATGAAGAGCCCCGAGACCATCCGTGAACTCGAGAAACTCGCCGCGTCCGCCGACGACCCGCAAGGTCTCGAGAAGCTGATCGAGATGATCGAGGACGACCTCGGCTGGCCGCTCTACAAGGCGGTGTCCGAGGTGAAGGCGGCGCTGTCGATGGCCGAGGAGGCGCGATTGGCCTTCCATCACGGCTCGATCCATATCGACGCGCGCGTCACCCGCGCCGACTTCGAGACCTGGATCGCCGACGACCTCGCTCGCATCGATGCGGCGGTCGACGCCGCGATCACCGCTTCCGGCGTCGCGCCGCGCGAGATCGACAAGGTGTTCCTCACCGGCGGCACCTCCTTCGTGCCGGCGGTGCGCCGCCTCTTCGTGAACCGCTTCGGCGAGGACCGTCTCGAGACCGGCGAACAACTCCTGTCGATCGCCTTCGGCCTCGCGTTGATCGGCGCGGAGGAGGACCTCGAGCGCTGGACCGTGCGCGAGACCGCCCGCGCCGCCTGATCGCTCAGCCGGCGCGGATCAGCGCCGCGATCGGCGCCGGCGTCACCGTCGTCGGTTGCTGGAACGGGTTGCCCTGGATCAGCACGATCGCCGCCGTTGGTCCCGCGGCGGCGGCGAACAGCAGGATCGCCACCAACGCCGCCCGCGGCTTGGTCACGTGGACCGCCGCCACCGACAGCATGGTGATGAACCCGAGGAAGGCCATGCCCAGCCACTTCAGCGGATTGACGTGGGTCTGGCTGAGGCCGATGCGCTGATCGCGCGCCTCGCGGACCTCCATCGCCTGGGCGAGGAGGCGGGCATGCACCGCCGGTCCGAGCGTGTCGCCGAAAGAGCGGCCGGCGAGGAGGCCGAGCAGCCGATCGAGGACCTGCGATGTCTCGTCGCTGTGCCGACGCCGCGCCAGGAGCGGCCATTCGACGTCGACCGCCGCGTGCGCATACGCCGAGACCGCTCGATCGACCTCGTCGCGATCTCCCGGCGCCAGCCCCCGGGTCAGCGACACGATCGCCTGCAGGCTGTCGGCCTCGCGGAAGACGGCGGTCGTCGCCCGGTCGTGGGCGCTCCACGTGTCGTTGGCGAGGAAGGCCAGGGTGAGCGCGAAGAGCACACCGATGATGTTGATGAAGGGCGGCACCACCCCGTCGAGGGAGTGGAGCCACGCCGTTCGCCGCGCGTCGTGCATCCACGCCGCCAGCGCCCAGGAGGCGAGGAAGGTGCCGACCAGAGCGATCGCCGCGAACCCGTAGTGGTCGTAGGCCCCGAGATTCATCTTCACACCCGCTCCGCCCGTCGCCCCCACGATCTCTTCTCGCGTTCGCGCACGCGCGAGCGGGAGGGAGAAAGAGGACCCTCCCGATCGTCTTGGCACCACTGCCGGGAGCCGTCGACCGACATTCTGTCGTGGCCGATCGCCTCCGGGTACGGATCGGAGGCGTTTCGCCCCCTGTCCGTACCCCGACCGGTGGCCTCCGACACAGGCGAAAGCGGCGTGCGGTGGTGAGAAAAGTTATCCACAGGACGTCACGCCGCTGAAATGCTGGGTTTTTTGTGCAGTGCGAATTTTAGTCGGCGAAATCGCATTTCCGTTGTTGACGGCATCCGGGGAGGTCCTTATAACCCCACTCAACGACGGCGGCGCTGCCGCTGGCGACGAAATCCTTCGCCCTCCGGTCCTGGATGACCCCTTGAAAAAGGGACTTGCCAAGTGGCTCGGAAAGGTGTTGAAGGTCACTGAATTCGGTCAGACCGAAGAGAGTGTTGAAACCGTCCG
>CALBKH010000126.1 GCA_937892955.1 uncultured Alphaproteobacteria bacterium | reverse complement strand
GACATTCCGGACATGCCGCCCATACCGGACATGCCACCCATGCCCGACATGCCGCCCATACCCTGCATGCCCTGCATGCCGCTCATTCCGGACATCCCGGTCTGAGCGGCCGCCAACGACACGCCGGAGAGCAGGGCGGTCGCGAGAGAGGCGGCTCTCAGGGCCGCTCCGACTGATGTCCTCATCCTATTCCTCCGTTCTTGGCGTGCCGCGCCCACGTCGCGAGGTCGGTGGCGGCACTTCTTCGGTGACCTCGACACCGTCTGGTGCGATCCCGCCCGGCGTCGCCGGGGCGAGCGACGCCGGAACTGCCGATCCCCGGACAACGGCGGTGATCCGACCGTTCGGCTCGTCCGGGATCGAAATTCCGTGAGATGTGAAACACTTCGGCGACCCCACCGCTCGATGTCGGCGAGGTCGTCGCTTCACGCCCCGATCGTCGGAGAAGCCAGCAATCGCTGCGCCAAATTCGCCACAATTCGCCAAGTATATGAAATTATTCACATAAATCGGACAGAGTGAAGCCCGGGCGACAGTTCGCACCGGCCGACTCCTGCCAATATGGCGGCTCGCCGCTGCCGTCGGGGGAGTGGCTTCGGTGAATCATCCGTAAATCAACGGTTTGGCGCTCTGCCATCGTGTCAGAGCGGGGCGCGCGCCTCAGCGTTCGGCGCGGCGGAGGTCGGCGAGGCGGCCGGCGAGTTCGATCGCCGAGCGGACGCCGAACTTCTCGAGAATTCGGGCGCGATGGACCTCGACCGTGCGCATGGCGATGCCGAGGTCGTCGGCGATCTGCTTGTTGAGGAGACCGTCGAGCATCTTGTCCATCACCTCGCGCTCGCGCGGCGACAGGGTGGCGAGGCGCTCCTCGAGGGCGCGCGTGGTGGTGGCGGCGGCGTGGCGGCGGGCTTCGAGGTCGAGCGCGGCGAGGACGCGGGTGACGAGGTCGCCGCCGTCGAAGGGTTTCTCCAGGAAGTCGATCGCCCCCTTCTTCAGCGACTGCACGGCCACCGGCACGTCGCCGTGGCCGGTCAGCACCACCACCGGCAGGATCGATCCGTGGCGGTCCAGGCGGTCGAGCACGTCGAGACCGGACATGCCGGCCATGCGGACGTCGAGGACGATGCAGCCGCGCGTCGCCGGGCTCCAGGCGGCGAGGAAGGCTTCGCCGCTCTCCCACGAGCGGACGGCGAGGCCGCGCGAGCGAAACAGCCATTCGAGCGAGTCGCGGATCGCCGCGTCGTCGTCGACGACGTGGATGCCGACGGCATCGGGGGCGATCGTGCTCATACCGGGTCCTCCTCGGTCGCGGTCGACGCGGGCGCGGCGGGCACGGGCGTCGGCTCGACGGTGGGAAGCGCGAGGGTGAAGATCGTACCGCCTCCCGGTCGCTGCGAGAACTCCAGCCGGCCGAGATGGAGTTCGACGATCGAACGGCAGATGTTGAGCCCCATGCCCATGCCCTCCTGTTTGGTCGAGAAGAAGGGCGAGAACAGCTTCTCGGCGACTTCCGGGGGGATGCCGGAGCCGCGGTCGGCGACCTCGACGACGACTTCTTCGGTGGCATCGGTGGCGTCGGCCGGGCGACGGCCGCGCCGGGCGGTGATCTCGAGGCGGCGGGTGCGGGCGGGCATGGCGGCCATCGCCTCCATGCCGTTGCGGATCAGATTGAACAACACCTGCTCGAGGAGCACCCGGTCGGCGGAAACGAATGCCGGCGTGTCGGGGAGGTCGAGTTCGATCTCGACCTCCGCCTTGCGCGCCTCGGGGGCGACGAAGACGGCGAGGTCGGCGATCACCGCGACGAGATCGATGGTGGCGAAGCGCGGTTCGCGTTTGCGGACGAAATCGTGGACACGACGGACGATGCGTCCGGCGCGCTGGGCCTGGACCTCGAGCTTCTCCAGCGCCTCGACCAGATCGGCCGGACCGTGGCCGGCGCGGATCATGTTGAGGCAGCCGGTGGCGTAGGAGGAGACGGCGGCGAGTGGCTGGTTGAGCTCGTGGGAGATGGTGGAGGCCATTTCGCCCATGGAGATCAGGCGCGCGGTCCGAGCCATGGTCTCGGTCTGGCGGCGCTCCATCTCCTCGGTGCGCTTGCGATCGGTGACGTCGATGATCGAGCCCATCCAGCCACGATGGACACCGCGCGCGTCGATCAGCGGCGCCTCGTAGACGAGGACGTCGAAGAGGCTGCCGTCGCGCCGACGGAAGCGGGTCTCGAAGGAGATCTGCTTCAGTTCATCGTGCGCCAGGGTGTGGTGACGGGCGAGGGTCTCCTCGACCAGATCGGGCAGCCAATAGGGCAGCGGCGGGGTGAGGCCGACGATCTCGTCGGCGCGCCAGCCGACCATCCGGCAGAAGGCCGGATTGACGTAGATGATGCGGTCGTCGAGATCGCGGGCACGCATGCCGACGGTGAGGCTCTCTTCCATGGCGCGGCGCAGCGCCTGAGCTTCGCCGAGGCTCTCCTCCGCCGCCAGGCGGTGGCGATAGTGGCGCATCAGCGCGAAGATCGACACGACGGCGACGAAGGCGAGGCCGAAGATCGTCGCCACCAGCGAATTGCCGGTCAGGTTGGAGGGCGCTCGGTTGGCGGCGAGCGACAGGGTGACGCCGGGCAGCGGCGGGTCGAAGGCCAGTTCGTGACGCAACGCTTCCGGGTCGCGCGGCAGCGTCGACTTGCGGGCGAGTTCGCGGCCGTCGCCGTCGATGAGGGCGACGAGGCTCTTCTGGGTGATCCACCAGGGCACGTGTTCGGTGAGCAGGCGCTCGAGATGCAGTCGCGCGGTGAGCGAGCCTATGCGGATGCCGTTCTCGAAGATCGGAACGACGAGATCGGTGATCGGGCCGCGTCCGGGCTCGGCGCGCGGCGCGGTGAAGCCGTGTTCGAACCGCGGCGGGGCCGCGATCGGCGGCGGCGCGGCCGGGGCCGCGTCGGGCGGCACCAGGGCGCGCAGGGAGCCCGAGGCGTCGCGCCATTCGATGGCGACGATCTCGGGGTGGGCGGTGGCGACGGCGCGCAGACGGGCGATCACGACGGTTTCGGCCGGCTGGTCGCCGATGTCGACGGCGAGGCGTTCGACGGCGGCGAGATCGGCCTCGAGCTGGAAGCGCAGCGCCTGCTCGACCCACAGCGTGTCGCGGATGAGGGCGAGGCCGGCCTCCTCGCGCTCGGAGCGGTCGGCGAACCAGACGAGGAAGCCGAGCACCGCGGCGATCAGCGCCACGGCGATCAGCGGCGCCGCCTCGACGATGCGATCGAGATGGCGGCGATCACGCGGGCGAGGACCGGGGAACGGCATGGTGCCGGGCGTCGTGGAGAGGGGCGATCCGGGCGTCTCGACGGGATCGGTCACGGAGGGGAGCCTCTCGCGGGCGGGAAAAGGCGGACCGGGCGGTCGTCGCGCGAGGAGACTACGGAAATCCACAATAGCGCAAGAGCCTCGGTCCGTCCTACCCATGGGGCAAGCTCCAGAGAGAGCCCGAAGTCCCGCGCACAACTGGGAGGTCTCGCGCATGAAACGTCTTCTCGCCACCGCCGCCGCTCTCGCCGTCGCCGCCGCGCTCGCCGGCCCCGCCTTCGCGCAGGAGGTGGTGATCAAGTTCTCCCACGTCGTCGCCCCCAACACGCCGAAGGGCAAGGGCGCCGACAAGTTCAAGGAACTGGCGGAGAAGTACACGGCCGGCAAGGTCAAGGTCGAGGTCTACCCCAACAGCCAGCTCTACAAGGACAAGGAAGAGCTCGAGGCGCTGCAGCTCGGTGCGGTGCAGATGCTCGCGCCGTCGCTGGCGAAGTTCGGCCCGCTCGGCGTGAAGGAGTTCGAGATCTTCGACCTGCCCTTCATCTTCCCGTCGAAGGAAGCGCTGATCAAGGTGACCAAGGGTCCGGTCGGCAAGGGGCTGCTCAAGAAGCTCGAGACGAAGGGGATCGTCGGTCTCGAATACTGGGACAACGGCTTCAAGATCATGAGCGCCAACAAGCCGATCAGGATGCCCGACGACTTCCTCGGCCTGAAGATGCGCATCCAGTCGTCGAAGGTGCTGGAAGCCCAGATGAAGGCGCTCGGAGCGCTGCCGCAGGTGATGGCCTTCTCGGAAGTCTATCAGGGCCTGCAGACCGGCGTCGTCGACGGCACCGAGAACCCGCCGTCGAACATGTACACCCAGAAGATGCACGAGGTGCAGAAGCATGCGACGGTCTCCCGTCACGGCTACCTCGGCTATGCGGTGATCGTGAACAAGAAGTTCTGGGACGGCCTGCCGGCCGACGTCCGCGCCAACCTCGAGAAGGCCATGGACGAGGCGACCGAATACGCCAACGGCATCGCCCAGAAGGAGAACGACGAGGCGCTCGCGGCGATGAAGGCCTCCGGCAAGACCGAGTTCCACGACATGACCGACGCCGAGAAGGCGGCGTGGATGAAGGCGCTGAAGCCGGTCCACGACGAGATGGCCGGTCGCGTCGGCAAGGAACTGATCGCCGAGATCTATCGCGAGACCGGCGTCGCCAAGTGACGCGCTCCGGCGGCGCCGACGACGGCGCCGCCACCCGGGCGGGATCGCGCCCCGTGGCGTGATCCCCCCGACGGTCCGGTGCGGCACCGGGCCACGTCGCGTACGTCGGGCGGCCCTCCGCGGCGCCCGACGGCCGAACGGATCGTCGCCGCCCCTCATTCCGCGCATCTCGTTCTGGCAGACCCGCCCGAGTGATCGGACCGGGTGACGCGAGAGGTCCAGCCATGCTTCGACTACTCGACCGGCTCGAGGAGGCGATCATCGCCTTTCTCATCGGAGCCGCGACCCTGATCATCTTCGCCGCGGTGGTCCACCGCTACGGCCTCGGCTTCGTCGCCTCGGCGGTCGGCACGGCCAATCAGTGGGGCCTGCCGGGGGTCGCCGGCGGTGCGCGCTCCCTCTACAAGTTCCTCGCCGGCATCAACATGACCTGGGCGCAGGAACTGACCATCTACATGTTCGTGTGGATGGCCAAATTCGGCGCGGCCTACGGTGTCCGCACCGGCATCCACGTCGGCGTCGACGTGCTGATCAACCAGATGCAGGCGCGCACCCGCGTCGGCTTCATCCTCTTCGGCCTGCTCGCCGGCGCGCTCTTCACCGGCATCGTCGGATCGCTCGGGGCCAACTTCGTCTGGCACATCTACCACACCGACCAGACCTCGGCCGATCTCGAGGTGCCGATGTGGCTCGTCTATCTGTGCGTGCCGATCGGATCCTGGCTGATGAGCTTCCGCTTCCTGCAGGTGGCGGTCTCCTACTGGAAGACCGGTCAATTGCCCAAGCACGACCACGGTCACGTCGCCGGTCTCGACGAAGAGGAGGCCCGGGCATGAGTGCGCTCATCATCTTCGCCCTGCTCATCGCGCTGATGCTGACGGGCATGCCGATCTCGATCTCGCTCGGCCTCACGGTGTTGACCTTCCTCTTCACCATGACCGACGTGCCGATCGCCAGCGTGGCGCTGAAGCTGTTCACCGGCATCGAGAAGTTCGAGATCATGGCGATCCCGTTCTTCATCCTGGCCGGCAACTTCCTCACCCACGGCGGCGTGGCGCGACGGATGATCCGCTTCGCCTCGTCGATGGTCGGCCATTGGTACGGCGGTCTGGGTCTCGCCGGCGTCATGGCCTGCGCCCTCTTCGCCGCGGTCTCCGGTTCGTCGCCGGCGACCGTGGTGGCGATCGGCTCGATCATCCTGCCGGCGATGGTGAAGCAAGGCTTCCCGACGCGCTTCGGCGCCGGCGTCATCACCACTTCGGGTGCGCTCGGCATCCTGATCCCGCCGTCGATCGTCATGGTCATGTACGCGGTGGCGACCTCGGGCCAGTTGGCGCTCGGGCCGGACGGCAAGGTGGTGACGGCGGCCTCTGTCGGTCAGCTGTTCATCGCCGGCGTCATCCCCGGCCTGATGCTCGCCTCGCTGCTCGGTGCGACCACCTTCTACCGGGCCTGGAAGTACGACTACCCGCGGCTGCCCAAGGCGTCGTGGAGCGAGCGGTTCAAGGCGCTCTCCGAGAGCTTCTGGGGCCTGTTCCTGATCGTCATCGTCATCGGCGGCATCTACACCGGCGCCTTCACGCCGACGGAAGCGGCGGCGATGAGCGCGGTCTACGCCTTCGTCATCGCCGTCTTCGTCTACAAGGACATGCGGCTCCGGGACATCGGCAAGGTGTTGCTCGACAGCGCGTCGATGTCGGCGATGCTGCTCTACATCATCACCAATGCGGTGCTGTTCTCCTTCCTGATGACGAGCGAGAACATCCCGCAGGCGATGGCCGGCTGGATGGTCGACCAGGGGCTGGGGTGGGTGACCTTCCTGCTCTTCGTCAACGTACTGCTGCTGCTCGCCGGCAACGTGATGGAGCCGTCGTCGATCGTGCTGATCATGGCGCCGATCCTGTTCCCGGTCGCCGTCCGTCTCGGCATCGATCCGGTGCACTTCGGCATCCTGATCGTCGTCAACATGGAGGTCGGCATGTGCCACCCGCCGGTGGGCCTCAACCTCTACGTGGCGAGCGGCATCACCAAGATGGGCATCACCGAACTGACCATCGCGGTGTGGCCGTGGCTGATGACCATGCTCGGCTTCCTGGTGCTGGTCACCTATTGGCCGGATCTGTCGCTGTTCCTGCCGCGGATGCTCGGTATGCTGTGATCCGCGTCACGGCGGTTCCAATCGAGGCGCCGGTGGGAAACCTCCGGCGTCTCGTCGTTTTCCGGTGGCCGGGCGCCGGTTCGCTTCCGAAATGTCACAAGGAAACGACCTGCGATTTCGACGGGAATTCGCATATCCGGCAGTCGTCGACCGTTTCGACCGAAGCCGGAACGTCGTCGCGCCGTCCGCCGGTCTTTTCGCGATTAACCTCAACGACAGTCCGTCGCAGCCAAGCGTCCCCGATTTCTACATGATCGGTATATAAATCCTTTCCGAGAGTATCGAAGTTCCGCGTTGTGGTGAGTGCATGTCGCAGCTCGAACAGGGCCAATTCACGGCCGGCTTGTGGAACGGCGCCGAGAAGGGCGGCCGTCGGCTGCGTTGGACGCTCGAGGTCCTGCAGGCGGGCGCCGTCTTCGTCGACGTGCTGCTGATCATCGCCACGGCGCTGACCACCCGCCTGATCTACCGCGACGAAGGTCCCGTCGATTGGGCCTACCTCCAGGGGACGATCTACATCGGTGTCCTGTCGGCCATTCTGTTCGTCGGCTTCCTGGCGGTGCGACGCGGCTATGCGGTCGCGGCGCTGTCGAGCCTCGAGCGCCAGACCGTTCTGGTGGCGCAGGCGTGGATCTTCACCTTCTTCTGGCTCGGCTGGATCGCCTTCCTCACCAAGGTGACGGAGAGCTATTCGCGCGGCGCGGTGTCGATCTGGTTCTTCCTCGGCTTCGCCACCCTGTTCACCTTCCACGTCCTGGGGGCGCGCTGGCTGGCGCATCGCTTCGCCCGCGGCGACGTCTCGGTCCGCCGGGTGGCGGTGGTGGCGGTGGCCGACGACGCCGGGCTGGAGCGCATCGGCCATCGTCTGGCGACGCGCGGCATCGAGGTCGTGACCATGACGGCGATCTCGCCGACCCGCATCGGCCGCACCGGCTTCCTCGGCGCGGCGCGCACCGCGGTCGGCAACGTCCGGCAGGCGCTGGCGGCGCGCAAGCTCGATGCGGTCTACCTGTTCCTGTCGTGGCGCGAACGCCGCCACATCGAGGAACTGAAGGCGGCGATGGCGCCGCTGCCGGTGCCGGTCTATCTCTTCGCCGATCGCGAGATCGAGCGGCTCATCGCCCGGGGGCGCGAGCAGGTCGGCGATCTCGTCGGTTTCGAGTTGCAGCGCGCGCCGCTTTCCCGTCTCGACCGGGCGGCGAAGCGGGCGCTCGACATCCTGGTCGCGATCACCGGTCTCGTCGTGTTGTCGCCGCTGCTGCTGCTGACCGCGCTCGCCATCCTGCTCGAGACCGGGCGGCCGGTGTTCTTCCGCCAGAAGCGCAAGGGCTTCGGCGCGCGGCCCTTCACCATCCTCAAGTTCCGTTCGATGACGGTGCAGGAGAACGGGCCGCAGGTCACCCAGGCGACGAAGAACGACACCCGCGTCACCCGTCTCGGCCGGGTGCTGCGGCGGACCTCGATCGACGAACTGCCGCAGCTCTTCAACGTGCTCGCCGGCGACATGTCGATCGTCGGTCCGCGGCCCCATGCCGTCGCCCACGACGATCTCTACGACGGGCTGATCGCTTCTTATGCCTTCCGCCAGCACGTCAAGCCGGGCATCACCGGTTGGGCGCAGGTCAACGGCTGGCGCGGCGAGACGCGCGAGGTCGACCAGATGAAGGCGCGGGTCGAGCACGACATCTGGTACATCAACAACTGGTCGATCTGGCTCGACGTGAAGGTCATCGCCAGAACCGCGGCGAAGGTGTTCTTCGACGATCAGGCCTATTGAACCACGGGTGGGGACCCGGATGCGGCCGGTGCGGGGGAGACCTCACGCCGGCCGTGGTGTTTTCGGGATCTCACCCGGCCTTCGGGTCGTAGGCGAGGATGGGGGCGAGCCAGCGCTCCGCCGTCGCCATGTCCCAGCCCTTGCGGGTGGCGTAGTCGGCGACCTGATCCTTCTCGATCTTGCCGACGCCGAAGTAGTGCGCTTCAGGGTGCGAGAAGTAGAGGCCGGAGACCGAGGCGGCCGGGAACATGGCGAAGCTCTCGGTCAGTTCGATGCCGGCGCGATGCGACGGGTCGAGCAGCTTCCAGAGGGTCGCCTTCTCGGTGTGGTCGGGTTGGGCCGGATAGCCCGGCGCCGGACGAATGCCGACGTAACGTTCGGCGATCAGGTCTTCCGGCGACAGCGCCTCGTCGGCGGCGTAACCCCACAGCTCCTTGCGCACCTTGGCATGCAGCCACTCGGCGAAAGCCTCGGCCAGACGGTCGGCGAGCGCTTGGGAGAGGATCTTCGAATAGTCGTCGTTGGCGCGCGCATAGCGGTCCGCGATCTCGGCCTCGCCGATACCGGCGGTCACCGCGAAGGCGCCGACCCAGTCGTCGGTGCCCTTCGGCGCGACGAAGTCGGCGAGGGCCAGATCGGCGCGGTCGGTGCCGGTACGCGGCATCTGCTGGCGCAGGGTATGGAGGCGGAGGAGTTCATAGTGGCGGCCGGCGTCGGAGTAGAGGACGATGTCGTCGCCCGCCGCATTGGCCGGCCAGAAGCCGACGACACCCTTGGCGGAGAGTGAGCCCTCGGCGACCAGCTTGGTCAGCATGGCGCGGGCGTCGGCGTAGAGCGCCTTGGCCGCCGGGCCGACCTTGGCGTCCTCGAGGATCGCCGGCCAGCGGCCGATCAGCTCCCAGGTGGCGAAGAACGGCGTCCAGTCGATGAACGGCACCAGCTCTTCGATCGAGACGTCGACGGTGCGCACGCCGAGGAACGACGGCTTCACCGGCGGGTGCGCGGCGAAGTCGGGGCGGAAGGCCGCAGCGCGAGCTGCTTCGAGATCGACGCGGGCCTTCTCGGCGCGACCGCGGGCATGCGCCTCGCGGGTGGCGGCGTAGTCGGCGGCGTAGGACGCCGCGGCCTCGGCCTTGCCCGATCCCAGGAGCGAGGAGGCGACGCCGACGGCGCGGCTGGCGTCGACGACGTAGACCGCCTGACCGCGGTCGTAGGCCGGATCGATCTTCACGGCGGTGTGGACGCGAGAAGTCGTCGCGCCGCCGATCAGCAGCGGCACGTCGAAGCCCTGGCGCTCCATCTCGCTCGCCAGATGCACCATCTCGTCGAGCGACGGGGTGATGAGGCCGGAGAGGCCGATGATGTCGGCCTTCTCCTCGCGGGCCCGGTCGAGGATCTTCTGCGCCGGCACCATGACGCCGAGGTCGACGACGTCGAAGTTGTTGCAGGCGAGGACGACGCCGACGATGTTCTTGCCGATGTCGTGGACGTCGCCCTTCACCGTGGCGAGGACGATCTTGCCGGCCGAGGTCGGCCCGCTCGCGCCGGTTGCCGCCTTCTCGGCGTCCATCCAGGGCATCAGCACGGCGACCGCCTGCTTCATGACGCGAGCCGATTTCACCACCTGCGGCAGGAACATCTTTCCCGAGCCGAAGAGGTCGCCGACGACGTTCATGCCGGCCATCAGCGGGCCTTCGATGACGTCGAGCGGACGGGCGGAGGCGACGCGTGCCTCCTCGACGTCGGCCTCGATGAAGTCGGTGATGCCGTGGACGAGGGCATGTTCGAGGCGCTTGGCGACCGGCGCCTCGCGCCAGGAGAGATCGACCTCGCGTGGCTTGCCGGCCTCGCCCTTGAAGCGCGGGGCGGCTTCGAGCAGGCGTTCGGTCGAGTCGGCGCGGCGATTCAGCACCACGTCCTCGGCGAGGTCGCGCAGGTCCGCGGCCAGATCGTCGTAGACGGCCAGCGCCCCGGCGTTGACGATGCCGAAGTCCATGCCCGCCTCGATGGCGTGGTAGAGGAACACCGAGTGCATCGCCTCGCGCACCGGCTCGTTGCCGCGGAACGAGAACGACAGGTTCGAGACGCCGCCCGAGATGTGGGCATGCGGCAACTTCGTCTTGATGAAGCGCGCGGCCTCGATGAAGTCGACGCCGTAGTTGGCGTGCTCCTCGATGCCGGTCGCCACGGCGAAGACGTTGGGGTCGAAGATGATGTCTTCCGGCGCGAAGCCGACCTCGTCGACGAGGATGCGATACGAGCGCTCGCAGATCTCGGTCTTGCGCGCCAAAGTGTCGGCCTGACCGCTCTCGTCGAAGGCCATGACCACGACCGCCGCGCCGTAGGCCTTCACCTTCCGGGCAGCTGCGACGAAGGCGTCCTTGCCCTCCTTGAGCGAGATCGAATTGACCAGGCCCTTGCCCTGCAGGCACTTCAGACCGGCCTCGATCACCGACCACTTCGACGAATCCACCATCACCGGCACCTTGGCGATGTCCGGTTCGGCGGCGACGAGGTTCAAGAAGGTCGTCATCGCCTTCTCGCCGTCGAGCAGGCCCTCGTCCATGTTGACGTCGATGATGACGGCGCCGTTCTCGATCTGCTCCTTGGCGATCGCCAGGGCGGCGGGATAGTCGCCGGCGGTGATCAACTTGCGGAACTTGGCCGAGCCGGTGACGTTGGTGCGCTCGCCGATGTTGACGAAGCGCATCTCGGGCGCGTGGGTGAAGGGCTCGAGGCCGGAGAGGCGCATACGCGGCTCGACCGTGGGGACGACACGCGGGGCGTGACCGGCGACGGCCCTCGCGATGGCGCCGATGTGGTCGGGCGTGGTGCCGCAGCAACCGCCGACGACGTTGACCAGACCCGACGCGGCGAACTCGCCGACGAGCTTCGACATCGCCTCGGGGCTCTCGTCGTAGAGGCCGAATTCGTTGGGCAGACCGGCGTTCGGATAGGCGCAGACGAGCGTGTCGGCGACGCGGCCGATCTCGTCGATGTGGGCGCGCATCTCCTTGGCGCCGAGCGCGCAGTTGAGGCCGATCGAGAACGGCTTCGCATGGCGCAGCGAGTACCAGAAGGCGGTCGGCGTCTGGCCGGAGAGGGTGCGGCCGGAAAGATCGGTGATGGTGCCGGAGATCATCACCGGCAGGCGGAAGCCCTTCGCCTCGAACACCTCTTCGGTGGCGAAGACGGCGGCCTTGGCGTTCAAGGTGTCGAAGATGGTCTCGATCAGGATGATGTCGGCGCCGCCGTCGATCAGGCCGCGAACGGCCTCGGCATAGGCGGTGGCGAGGTCGTCGAAGGTCACGGCGCGGTAGCCGGGATCGTTGACGTCCGGGGAGATCGAGGCGGTGCGGTTGGTCGGCCCGATGGCGCCGGCGACGAAGCGCGGGCGGCTCGGATCCTTCGCGTAGGCCTCGTCGCAGGCCTCGCGGGCGCGGCGGGCGCCTTCGAGGTTGAGGTCGTAGGCGACCGCCTCCAGCGCATAGTCGGCCTGCGCGATGGTGGTCGCCGAGAAGGTGTTGGTCTCGACGATGTCGGCGCCGGCGGCGAGATACTGGGCGTGGATGCCGCGGATGATCTCGGGACGGGTGATCGACAAGAGGTCGTTGTTGCCCTTGAGGTCATGGCCGTGGGCGGCGAAGCGGGTGCCGCGATAGTCGGCTTCCCCGAGACCATGGCGCTGGATCATCGTGCCCATCGCCCCGTCGAGCACCAGGATGCGCTTCGAGGCCGCCTCGCGAAGCGTCTTCGCGAGCGTGGCGGCGGTGGCGGCGGTATGGGCGAAGGGCGTGGTCATGGGTGTGGCTTTCGCTTCATTCACGAAGGGTGTGCGTCGTCGAAGCGCCGCCTACCCCTCTCCCTGTCCCTCCCCCACAAGGGGGGGAGGGGACGATGTGGATCCGGCCTTCGGACCTCGACGTCGTGTCGAGGTGTGGTCGGTTCCTGCTGTCATCGCCTCTGCCGGCTGCGAGGCCCAGCCCCCCCTCTCTGTCTCTCCCCCTCCAGGGGGGAGAGGACCTCGGGGAGATGGCCGTCGCGACAGAAGCGCCCGTCGTGCACGGCCTTCGTGATTTCGGGGACCCTTCGCCCCATCGTTCCCTCCCCCCAACGAAATCGGATGTATCCGATTTCGACCTCTTTTGAGGTGGTCCAACTCGGAAACATCCGAGTTGGACAGGGGGAGGGACAGGGAGGGGGGCTCTGCCTCGCCTCGTTCGCCGAGGTCGACCCCCACCCGCTCACGCCGCGGCGCGATCTCCGGCGATGCCGAGGGAGGCGCAGATCCCGGTGACGAGGTCGGCGCGGTTCATGGTGTAGAAGTGGAAGTGGTCGACGCCGCGGGCGCGGAGATCGGCCACCTGCTCGACGCCGAAGTCGATGGCGGCGCGGGCGCGCTCCTCCGGCGTCTCACCGACCGTGGCGAAACGTTCGGCGACCGACGCCGGCACCGAGGCGCCGGTCTTCTCGGCGAAGCCGGCGACGGCGCCGAAGTTGTGGACCGGGATGATGCCGGGCAGGACCGGGATCGAGATGCCGGCGGCGCGGACGCGCTCGAGGAAGCCCTCGAAGAGATCGTTGTCGAAGAAGAACTGGGTGATGGCGCGGGTCGCACCGGCGTCCACCTTGCGCTTCAGATTGTCGATCTCCTCGTCCCAGGAGCGGCTCTCCGGGTGACGCTCGGGATAGGCGCCGACCGAGATCTCGAAGCCGCCGAGGTGCGCGATGCCGGCCACCAGATCGGAAGCATAGGCGTAGCCGCCGGGATGGGGGCAGTAGGCGGCGCCGACGCCCTCCGGCGGGTCGCCGCGCAGGGCGACGATGTGGGAGACGCCGACTTCCGAATAGGAGCGGATCACCGCGTCGACCTCGTCGCGGGTGGCCGCGACGCAGGTCAGATGCGCCGCCGGCTTCAGCGTCGTCTCGCGGACGATGCGGGCGACGGTGCCGTGGGTGCGTTCGCGGGTCGAGCCGCCGGCGCCGTAGGTGACCGAGACGAAGGCCGGATCGAGCGGGGCGAGGCCCTCGATCGCTCGCCACAGCGCGGCTTCCATCTTCTCCGTCTTGGGCGGGAAGAACTCGAAGGAGATGGTCGGTCGAGAGGCGGTCATGCGAGGCTTTCCGAGGACGCGCCGCCGGCGACCAGGAGACGCGGGTCGCGGGCGAGCCAGAGGGTGACGGTGAGACGGTCGGCGCCGGAGGTCGGGGCCGGCAGATCGCGGATCGAGACGACGTCGAGACCGGCGCCCTCGAGGGCGCGGGCGATCTCCTGATGGCCGAAGCCGAGGCGGCGATGGGCGTGGGCGTCGCGCAGGAACTCGAGCCCGTGCGGGGCGAAGTCGACGATCAGCATACGGCCGCCGGGGCGCAGCGTGCGCGCCGCCTCGCGGATGGCGCGGGCCGGATCGTCGAGATAGTGCAGCACCTGGTGGACGGTGACGAGGTCGAAGGCGTCGCGTGGGCTGTTCAGCGAATAGACGTCGCCCTGCTGGACGCGGGCGGACGTGATGCCGGCGCGGTCGAGTTCGGCGCGGGCGGCGGCGAGCATGTCGTGCGAGGTGTCGATGCCGACGGCGCGGTCGAAGCGGCCGGCGAGAAGCTCGATCATCCGGCCGGTGCCGGTGCCGAGATCGAGCAGCGCGCCGAAGGGGCGATCGCCGACGGCGGCGAGGATCGCGGCCTCGACCTCGCGCGCGTCGACATGGAGCGAGCGCAGCGCCGCCCAGCCGGAGGCATTGGCGGCGAAGTAGCGCGCCGCCTCCTCGGCGTGGTCGCGTTTGACCGCCTCCAGGCGCTCGCGGTCGCGGCGGATGGCGAGGTCGTCGCGCTCGAGGGCGGTGAGCACCAGCCGAACGAGGCCGGCGGCGGCGCCATCGTCGCGCAGGCGATAGTAGACCCACGAGCCTTCCGGGAAGCGGTCGACGAGGCCGGCCTCGACGAGGAGCTTCAAGTGGCGGGAGATGCGCGGCTGGCTCTGACCGAGGATGGCGGTGAGATCCTTGACCGTCAGATCGCCGGCCTCGAGCAGCGCCAGCACCCGGAGCCGCGTCGGCTCGCCACCGGCGCGCAGCACCGCGACGAGGTCGTCGCCGGGCAGGGTCGCGAGGGGGGGCAGGGGCAGGGTCATGGCGCTCTCGATGGTCGTCGAAAAACGATATAAAGATATCTTTATATCATTTCAACGACCAATTCGGCAGGGCGTTCGACGGGCGATCCGGGGCGTCCGCGAGGAGGCGATTTCGCGCCCCTTTTTCCGTCGTGTCGCCGCGCCGCTCGGCGCGTCACGGCATCGCCAGCGCCTTCGCGGGCTCGGCCGCGTCGGCGATGGTGACCGCGGTGCGGCCGCCGCAGAAGCGTTCGATCAGGCCGGTGACGTCGGCGAGCGCCGCGTCGAGGTCGCCGACGCCGAGCGACTGGACGGTGAGGACGGCGCGCGAGGTCGCGGGCGTCACCAGCGAGCGGGCGTCCTGACGCCAGTTCCAGCGGCGGCACAGCACCTTGGCGGCGTCGGCGTAGACCACTTCGCCGGGTTTCGGCGGATCCTCGGCGGGGCCGGCGCCTTCGGCGGCGTCCTCGCCGCCCGACATGTCGAGAAAGCTGTCGCCGTCACGGGAGAAGCGGAAGAAGATGTCGCCCTCGATGCGGTCGAGATCGTCGGCGCCGACGGGGAAGACGTGGGCGAGGGAGACGGCGTTGTAGGCGTCGACGAAGCCGTTGATGGCGGGCAGCGGCCGGTCGGCGAGGGCGTTCTTGACCAGCCGCTCGACCGAGCAGCGGTAGCGCGTCGACTTGATGCCGAAGACCTTGTAGGCGAGCCGCCACGGCAGGATGCCCGGCACTTCGGCGAGTTCGCGCCCGGCGAAGCGGTCGCGGATGGCGGCGCGCCGCTCGGCGACGACGGCGTCCAGCCCCGCCGGACGTTCGGTCGGGATGGTCATGCCGGTGGCGACGACGACGCCGACGCGGAAGGCGGGGAAGGTGGCGGCGATGTCGGAGAGGTCGATACGCATCGAGGGTCCGCGGGGTCGATCGGGGAGAGCGACCCTAGACCATCTTCCCGTCGGGTAGAACCGGTCGGGTTCGGATCGGTCGTGGCGGGCGAACGCGCGAAGCCTCAGGCGTAGCCGGCGGTCTCGCAGGCCACCCAGTCGCGCACCTGCGCCTGCGCCTCCTCGGGATCGAGGGCGCGGAACGCGACGATGGCGGCGTCGCGGCTGCGGTCGGTGAGGCGATGGATCCACGGGCCGGTCGACAACAACTCGCGCACCGTGTCGGTCTTCAGCGCCAGGGCGCGGGCGATGACGGCGAAGGGGTTGGTGTCGAGCGACACCAACAGGTGCTTCATCGTCTCGAGCGGGATGTCGGTCATCGCCGCCAGGACGTGGACCACCTCGGCGAAGCGGTCGCCCTCGGCGAGACGGCGGACGAAGCCGTCGACGTGATTGCGAACCTCGGGGAGGCGCTCCAGCACCACGGCCGCGGCGTCGAAGTCGTAGGGCTCGAGCCATCCGTCCTCGGCGGCGCGGATCGGCAGGGCGCCGTGTTCGAGGCCGAAGGGGCGGGTGGTGCGCGGGCGAGCGGCGAGCACCTCGCGCGCGGTCTCGGAGCCGTTCTCCACCAGGAAGCGGATCACCACGTCCGGCAGGTCGTCGCGTCGCACCAGATGGGCTTCGATCAGCGTGTCGCCGCGCGCCTGGAGCGACAGGCGGGCGAAGCTCTTGTCGGAGATGTGAGCGGTGATGTTGCCGGCGACGGTGCGGCGGACCAGATCGTCACCGCGCAGCACGAGGATGTCGGTGATGCGGAAGGTGAGGTCGTGGCGCTCGGCGATGGCGCCCATGTGGCCGAAACCGCGGGCGCGGGCGATGTCGACCAGATCGTCCTCGTCGAGAGCCGGCGAACGCACCAGGATCGGGCGCGCCACGTCGGTGACGTCGTTGGCGAGGGTGATCAGGATCTCGCGCGGCGGCAGCTCGGAATCGGCGATGCGGTCGGAGAGATAGAGACGGGCCTCCAGGGTCGCTCCCGGCGCGACGCGGACGAGGATGCGATCGAAAGCGGCGCGATCGTCGTCCGAGCAGGTCGGTTCGGCGATGTCGAAGAGTTGAGCGAGGGAGCGGGTCAGGCGATCGCAGAAATCGGAGCCGAGCAGCGCAGCACTCTCCACCCTGCGCACGACGTGCGCGAGATCCTGTGAGATCACGGATGAATGGATCGCCGGCATGATGCCCCGAAGACCAGAGGAAGTCCGCATTGCTCCACGAAGCCGCCGATCCTGGCGGAAAATCAAGCCGAACCGGTCGGGACGGTTGGTGAAGTGTGAATGACCGGAGGTAAGCCCGAAACGTTTCGATCGCCCTCGCGTGGCCCTCGTGAGAGGTCCCCGCCCTCTCGTCGCCGCATTCCGAGGCTTGAAGGACCGCAGCCGATCGTGCACAGGCGGCGATCGCTTCTCCCCTTCGTCGTCCCGGACCCGTCGATGTCGATCTCGCCCTTCTTTCGCGCTCTCGCCGGGCTGGTGTTCCTCACCGGGTCGGTCGCCGGCTGCGCTTCGATCGACAATGCGCCGGTCAATCGGCCTTCGGCGCTGCCGCGGCTGACCCAGGTCAACACGGTCGCCGGCGACGACACGCTGCGCTCGACCATCGTCGGCCTCGCCTTCTCCGGCGGCGGCACGCGGGCGGCGGCCTTCTCCTTCGGCGTGCTCAAGGGGCTCGACCAGATCGAAGCGCCGGGCGGCGGTCGGGCGATCGATCAGGTGCGCTTCGTCTCGGGCGTCTCGGGCGGCTCGGTGACGGCGGCCTATTTCGGGCTGAAGGGGAGGGGGGCGCTCTCCGACTTCGAGAGCCGCTTCCTCTACCGCGACGCCGAGGAGGCGCTGAGGACGCGGGTCTATTCGGTCGGCAACCTGATGCGGGCGATGGACGGCGGCGTCAACGATCGCTCCGGCCTGCCGACCTGGCTCGACAAGAACCTCTTCGGCAGGGCGACGCTGCGCGATCTCGGCCGCCCCGGCCGGCCGGTGGTGTGGATCAACGCCTCCGACATCCACGGCAAGACGCCGTTCATCTTCGAGCCGGTGACCTTCGCGGCGATCTGTTCGGACCACGGCTCCTATCCGCTCGCCGACGCGGTGGCGGCGTCGGCCGCGGTGCCGATCGTCTTCGCGCCGGTGGTGATCCAGAACTACTCGGAGAAGTGCGGCTTCAAGCTGCCCGACTGGCTGGAGGCGCAGGCCAAGGACCGCGAGACCTCGCCGATCGTGCGCTCCTACCTGAAGACGCTGCAGGGTTATCGCGACCCGGCCAAGGTCCGCTACATCAAGCTGCTCGACGGTGGGCTCACCGACAACTGGGGGCTCGCCGGGCTCAACATCCAGCTCGCCGCGGCGAGCGAGCCCTACAAGCCGCTGACCCGCGAGGACGCGATCGCGGTCGAGACCTTCCTCTTCGTCGTGGTCGACGCCGGGCGCAACGTCGCCGGCGACTGGACCAAGACGCTCGAGGGGCCGAACGCCGAGGAACTGCTCGACGCGGTCGCCGACACGGCGGTCGACAGCGCGGTGCGTTCGTCCTTCGAGGTGATGCGGCTGCAGATGAAGCTGTGGGAGCAGAAGTTGAAGTCGTGGCGCTGCTCGCTCGATCCGCTCGAGGTGGCGCGGGTGCGCGGCACGGCGGAGGGCTGGGATTGCAACAAGGTGTCGATCCGCCTGGAGCGCGTCGCCTTCGAGGATCTCGGCGGCGCCCGCGCGTCGGTGCTCGGAAAGATCCCGACCCGTTTCAGGCTCGAGCCCGGTCAGGTCAAGATGACGGTCGAGGCGGGCGAAGCGGTCGCCCGGTCGGTGATCGGCCCGGCGCTGAGCCGCTGAGGCGGGGCGTGCGGTTCTCCTTCTCCGCCGTTTCCTTCTTCCCGCTTCGGGGAGGGCGTATCGCTCCTCTCCCTCTGCTCCAGGGTGATCGCTCGCAGGCTGTTCGGTGATCTCCGGCTCGTCGGAGGGCTCCCTTCCTTCCCCCTCGCGGGGGAAGGTGCCCCGAAGGGGCGGATGAGCGCCGCGTGAGCGGCAACCGGGCCCGTCGGCGAACATTGCGGGTCGATGAGAGGCCGCGCCCCCCTCATCCGCCCTTCGGGCACCTTCTCCCGCGAGGGGGACCTTCGCGTAATTCTCGAGAGCATGGATTCGCAGACCTGGTGGACATGAACTCAGCCGTCGTCCCCGGCGAGCCGCAGGCGAGGGAAGGGGATCCATGGGGCTCTCAACTCATCGAAAGGCCGCTGGATCCCCTTCCCTTCCGCTTCGCTTCGGCCGGGGATGATGGGGTGGACGGCCCCTGCTCACCGGCGTCGCAATGCGCCA
>CALBKH010000125.1 GCA_937892955.1 uncultured Alphaproteobacteria bacterium | reverse complement strand
CCGCCTGCGGTTGAAAACGCGGAATTTCACGGAAAATCGGGGCGGTCGAGCGTCGCAGAAGTGGCCGAGCGGTTCTCGAGATCGGCCGCTCGTGTTAACCATGTTGTTTCGAAGCTCACCGTCCACGCATCCTTGGCGGAGGAAGCATGATCGTCTGGGCCGTTGCAGGGCTCCTCGTCGGTTGGTTCCTGTCCAGGCGCCTGCGCGTGGACAGCCTCGGTGCGTTCCTCGTCTCCTCGGTCGCCCTGCCGCTCCTCGTCCTCGCCACGGTTCGCCGCATCGACCCCGACGTGCTCTGGGACTACGCCGCGTTCTGGCTGGCGGTGCAGAGCTCCTATTTCGCCGCCAATCTCCTCGCCGAACGGGCGAAGCCGACGACGCCGGAAGCCGACGACGGCGGCGCCCTCGAGAACGCCTGATCGCCACCGCTCCCGGCCGTATCCTCACGCATCCTCACGGACAGCAGTTCGGGAAGCGCAGGTGGATCGCATCGATCTCGGCGGCGATCTCCGCCGTGATCTCGAAATCGAAGGCGGCGAGGTCCTCGTCGAGCTGCGCCAGGGTGGTGGCGCCGATGATCGTCGAGGCGACACAGGCACGCGAGCCGACGAAGGCGAGCGCCAGCGTCGCCGGCGAGACCCCGAGCTTCGCCGCCAGATCGACATGGGCGCGGATCGCCGCATCTGCGTTCGGCCGCTCGTAGCGTTGACCGCGGTTGAAGAGCGTGGTGCGAGCCCCCGCCGGCCGCGCCCCGTCGAGATACTTGCCGGTGAGATAGCCCTGGCCGAGCGGCGAATAGGCGAGCAGCGACACGTCCTCACGGCCGCAGGCCTCGGCGAGGTTCACCTCGAACGTGCGGTTCAGCAGATTGTAGGCGTTCTGGATCGACACGATGCGCGGACCGCCGGTGACCTCCGCCGCGCGCAGCCAGCGCATCACCCCCCAGGTCGACTCGTTGGACAGGCCGATGTGACGGATGCGGCCGGCCTTCACGTGCGCCGCGAGCGCCTCCAGCGTCTCCTCGATCGATGCCTCGTCGGCCGAACGCCCGGGATCGGTCCAGATCGTCGGGTTGGCGCCGAAGCCCGGCACCCGCCGCTCCGGCCAGTGCACCTGATAGAGATCGATGGTGTCGATGCCGAGCCGCTTCAGGCTCTTGAACACCGCCTCGTCGACATGGACGCGGGTGAGCCGCGTCGGCGAGCCGTCGTCGCGGAACCACGCCATGTCGGACCGGCCGCAGACCTTGGTCGCCACCGTGATCCGGTCGCGATTGCCCCGCGCCTTCATCCACGAGCCGACGATCTCCTCGGTGCGCCCCTGCGTCTCCGGCTTCGGCGGGATCGAATAGAGTTCGGCGGTGTCGAGGAAATCGATGCCGTGATCGAGCGCCCGGTCGAGCTGGGCATGACCCTCGGCTTCGGTGTTCTGCTCGCCGAAGGTCATGGTGCCGAGGCAGACGGTGGGAATGGTGAGATCGGTACGGCCGAGACGGGTGCGACGCATGGGGCCTCTCGCGGCTGGGAACATCAGGGTCGGGTGGAGCCGACGCGTGCCAGAAGATCACGCACGCTCGGCAGGATGCGGGTGACGATCACCTCGACGCCCTCGGCGGTCGGGTGCAGTCCGTCCGGCTGGACGAGGTTCGCCTCGAGCGCGACGCCGTCGAGGAAGAACGGATAGAAGAGCGCCCCGTGCGCCTGCGCCACCTCGGCGAAGATCGGATCGAAGGCCTTCGCATAGGTCTCGCCGAGATTGCGCGGCGCCAGCATCCCGGCGACCAGCACCTTCTGCCCGCGCGCCGTCAGCCGTGCGACGATGGCGTCGAGGTTCTTGCGCGTCTCCGCCGGCGGCAGGCCGCGCAACGCGTCGTTGGCGCCGAGTTCGACGATCACCGCCTGCGCATCCGCCGGCACCGACCAGTCGAGCCGCGCCAGCCCGGCGTCGGTGGTGTCGCCCGAGACACCGGCGTCGATCACTTCGACGTGATGACCCGCCGCCGTCAACGCCGCCTCCAGCCGTGGGGCGAAGCCTTGGCCTTTCGGCAGGCCGTAACCGGCGGTCAGGCTGTCGCCGAGGGCGACGACCCGGATCTTCCCCGGCTCCGCCGCCCGCACCGGCCCGTTCACCGCCGTGGCGACGACGATCGCCCCGAAAACGAGGCCGATCACACGCCGCAGCGCGGCACGACGGGGCGGCACGAGATGGGATCGTTCGGAGCGAAACGGCATGACGGCGGAAATCCGATTACGGTGCGCGGCGCGGATCGAGGCTTTATCGACCGCCCATCGTCACCATATGACGACGGAGCCACGCATTTCGAGACCCCCCGGCGCCACGCGTCACGCATGGCTTCCCCGCGCCGCCCTCCGAAGAGTGCAGATCTTGTCCGACACCGCCATCCGCCTCGACGACGTCCACCTCACCCTCGGCAGCGGCACCGCCGCGGTCGAAGTGCTGCGCGGCCTCAGCCTCGCCGTGCGCACCGGCGAGAAGGTCGGCGTCGTCGGCGCCTCCGGGTCGGGCAAGTCGACGGCGCTGATGGTGACCACCGGTCTCGAGCGCGCCGACCGCGGCCGTGTCGAGGTTGCCGGCACCGATCTCGGTCGCCTCGACGAGGACGCCCTCGCCCTCTTCCGCGGCCGCACCGTCGGCATCGTCTTCCAGGCCTTCCACCTCGTCTCCGACATGACGGCGATCGAGAACGTCGCCACGCCCCTCGAACTCCTCGGCGCCCCGGACGCCTTCGCTCGCGCCCGCGCCGAACTGGAGGCCGTCGGCCTCGGTGCCCGCCTCGACCACTATCCGGTCCAGCTTTCGGGCGGCGAACAGCAGCGCGTCGCCATCGCCCGCGCCCTGGTGCATCGCCCGGCCATCGTCGTCGCCGACGAACCGACCGGCAATCTCGACGAGACGACCGGCGCGGCGATCGCCGACCTGCTCTTCGGCCGCGTCGACGAGGTCGGCGCGACCCTGATGCTGGTCACCCACGACGCCGATCTCGCCGCCCGTTGCGATCGGGTGATCCACGTCCGCGCCGGGCGGGTCAACGAGGAGACCACGCCGTGAGCGCCGCCTCGCCCCTCGGCCTCGCCACCGCGCTGCGCTTCGCCGTCCGTTCGCTGCGCGGCACCGCGCGCCGCGCCTTCCGCGGTTTCGGCATCTTCCTCGCGTGTCTGGCGCTCGGCGTCGCGGCGATCGCCGGCGTCGCCGCCCTCGGCCGCGCCTTCGACGCCTCGCTCGCCGCCCAGGGCGACCTCGTCCTCGGCGGCGACATCGCCTTCTCGGTCAACCACCGACCGCTCGGCGCCGCCGAACACGACTTCCTCGCCGCCCGCGGTCGCACCTCCGACGTCGCCACCCTGCGCGCCATGACGCGTCGCGACGACGGCACCGCCACCCTGGTCGAAGCCAAGGCGGTCGACGCCGCCTATCCGCTGACCGGCCGTCTCACCGCCTCGACCGCGCCCGATCCGGCCCGGGCGAAGGAGACGGCGATCGACGGCCGCCCGCTCCTCGCCGCCACCGGCGAGGGCGACGCCCGCATGTTCGGTGTCCTCGTCGAGGACACGCTGCTCCCCCGTCTCGGCGTGAAGATCGGCGACACCCTCACCGTCGGCTCGGCGCGGGTCCGCGTCGCCGGCATCCTCGTCGACGAGCCCGACCGACTGTCGAGCGGCGTCGGTTTCGGCCCTCGCCTGATGTTGTCGCGAGAGGCGCTCGAGGCCTCCGGGCTCCTCGCCCCCGGCAGCCTGGTGCGCTGGCACACCCGCCTCGCCCTCACCGACCGTGATCGGGTCGCCGGCACCATCGCCGCGGCGAAACGCGCCTTCCCGGCCGCCGGCTGGGACATCCGCTCGCGCAAGGAGGCCGCGCCCGGGCTCGCCTCCACCATCGACCGCTTCGTCCAGTTCCTCACCCTCGTCGGCCTCACCACCCTGGTGATCGGCGGCCTCGGCGTCGCCCATGCGGTGACCGGCCATCTCGAACGTCGCCGCGAGACCATCGCCATCTGGAAGACGCTCGGCGCCACCCGCGGCTTCGTCTTCCTCGTCCATGCCCTGGAGATCGGCGCCATCGCCCTCCTCGGCATCGGCCTCGGCGTCGCCGTCGGTGCGGCGGTGCCCCACCTCTTCGCCGGACCTCTCGGCGACGCCCTCGGGCTCGACCTGATCCCCGTCGCCGCCCCCGGCCCCTTGGCACTGGCCGCGCTCGAGGGCGCCGTCACCGCCGCACTCTTCGTCACCGTGCCGCTCGGCACCGCGGTCGACGCCCGTCCGGCGACGCTGCTGCGCGGCGAGATCGAGACGCTCGGGCGGCGCCCGCGCCTCGCCCGGCTCGTCCCGGCGGCGATCCTCACCGTCCTGCTCCTCGCCCTGGTCGTCGGCCTGTCGCCGGAACGGCGCATCACCCTGCCCTATCTCGCCACTCTGGTCGTCGCCTACGCGGTGCTGCGTCTCGTCGCCGCCGGCCTCGTCGCCGTTGCTCGACGCATGCCGCGGCCACGCCTCTTCGAAGCCCGCGCGGCGATCACCGCCATCGCCCGTCCGGGCGCTCCGACCGCCTCGATCGTCCTCTCCCTCGGCCTCGGCGCCACCCTTCTGGCGGCCCTGACCCAGGTCGAGAGCGGCCTGAACGCCGCCCTCTCCTCCACCCTGCCGAAACAGGCGCCGAGCTTCTTCTTCCTCGACGTGCCGGCCCGCGACGCCGACGCCTTCCGCACCTTCCTGAAGGACGAGGCGAAGGACGGCGCCGTCGCCGACGTGCCGATGCTGCGCGGTCGCATCGTCGCCCTGAAGGGCGTGCCGTTGGAGAAGGTCGAGGCCGAGGAGCACACCCGCCTCATCCTGCGCGGCGACCGCGGCATCACCTTCTCCGCCACACCGCCCGAGAACGCCGACATCGTCGAGGGCGAATGGTGGAAGCCCGATCACGCCGGCCCGCCGCTCGTCTCCTTCGACGCCGAGACCGCCAAGGGCCTCGGCCTCGGTGTCGGCGACCGCATCACCGTCAACGTGCTCGGTCGTGACGTCGAGGCGACGATCGCCAATCTGCGCCGGATCGAATGGGGGCGGCTGGCCATCAACTTCTTCATGGTGTTCTCGCCCGACGCCTTCCGCGGCGCCCCGGCGACCCGACTGGTCACCGTCACCTTCCCCGACGGCGGCGATGCGAAGACCGAACTGGCGCTGCTGGCGCGGGTGGTCGAGCGCTTCCCGGTCGTCACCGCGATCCGCGTCAAGGATGCGCTCACCCGCGTCGACGACCTGATGCGCCGCGCCGCCGCCGGCGTGACCGCCGTCGCCGGCTTCGCCGTCGTCGCCGCCATCCTGGTGCTCGCCGGCGCCCTCACCGCCCGTCAGGAGGCACGCATCCGCGACACCGCGGTGCTCGCCGCCATCGGCGCGACCCGTCGTCGCCTCATCGGCGCCTTCGGTCTCGAATTCGCGGCGACCGCCTTCGCCGGCGCCCTCTTCGCCGTGGTGGTGGGGACGGCGGCGGCCTGGTGGGTGTTGACGCGGGTGATGAAGCTGCCCTTCGTCGCCGATCCGGTGGCGGTCGTCGGCGTCGTCGTCGTGACCGCCGGCCTCACCGTGACCCTGGGATTGCTTTCGACCCGCGCCGCGCTGAAACGCCGTCCGGCGGAGGTGTTGCGGGCGAGTTGAGCCGGCGCGACCCACGCCAACCTTACGGAAAATTAATCATAACGGTTCGCAGGGCGATCTCCACCGTCTTGCGACCGTCGGACTCTCCTCCCATATTCGATCCTCGATGCCGGTGATGCGGACGCATCCCGCCCACACGAAAGGATTTTACGGATGTCGAACTACGACAACGGTTACGCCCGGTTCGGTTCGACCCTGGCGCGTCCGGACGCCCAGGCGATCGACCGCGGCCTACGCGCCTACATGATCTCGGTCTACAACTACATGATGATCGGCGTCGCCATCACCGGCATCGCCGCGCTCGTCATCTATTCGATGTCGGTGACCGGCGTCGGCTCGCCCGACGCGGTGGCCCGCATCTCCAAGACCGTCGCCCTGACCCAGTTCGGCAAGACCCTGTTCGTCAGCCCGCTGAAGTGGGTGCTGATGCTGGCCCCGATCGGCCTCGTCTTCCTGCTCGGCTTCCGCATCGACAAGATGCAGCCGTCGACCGCCCAGGGCGTGTTCTTCCTCTACGCGGCTCTGGTCGGCATCTCGATCTCGACCATCCTGATGGTCTACACCCACACGTCGGTGGCCCAGGTGTTCTTCATCTCGGCCGCGGCCTTCGGTGGTCTGTCGCTCTACGGCTACACCACCCAGCGCTCGCTGACCGGCATGGGGTCGTTCCTGATGATGGGCCTGATCGGCATCCTGATCGCCGGCCTGGTCAACATCTTCCTCGCCTCGAGCGCGCTGCAGTTCGCCATCTCGGTGATCGGCGTCCTGGTCTTCGCCGGCCTCACCGCCTACGACACCCAGAAGCTCAAGGAACAGTACATCTATGGCCTCGACGGCGCCGACGGTGCCACCGTCTCGCGCGGCGCGATCATGGGTGCGCTCACCCTCTACCTCGACTTCATCAACCTCTTCATGATGCTGATGCAGCTCTTCGGCCAGCGTGAAGAGTGACCGCCCGGCCGCATGGCGGACCATCGGTTCGCCGCTGGCGCCGCAGGTGAAGATCTGAAACGATGACGGAGGCGCGGGACCACGGGTCCCGCGCCTCTTCGTCTTTCCCTCGATCTCGCCGGACCTCCAAAGTGCAGCGCTCGCTCTTCGTCGCCGTCGCACCGCTGCTCTTCGTGTTGATCTGGTCGACCGGCTGGATCGTCGCCAAGTTCGCCTCCTTCGATGCCGAACCGCTGACCTTCCTGATCGTCCGCTTCCTCGGCGCTCTCGTCCTTCTGGTGCCGATCGCCCTGATCTCCGGCGGCGGATGGCCGCGCGGCCGTGCCGCCATCGGCCATGCGCTGATGTCCGGCGTGCTCCTCCACGGCGTCTATCTCGGCGGCGTCTGGTGGGCCATCGCCCACGGGGTGCCGGCCGGACTCTCCGCCGTCATCGCCGCCCTGCAGCCGCTGATGACCGCCGCCCTGGCGCCGCTGATGTCGCACGAGCGCATCGGCGCCAAGCGTATGGCCGGCTTCGCCCTCGGCTTCCTCGGCATCGTCGTGGTGGTGTCGCCGAAACTCGCCGGCCTCTCGGGCGCCGCCCTCTCCGCCACCCTCATCCCCCTCGCCGTCAACGTCCTCGCCATGGCGGCGGTGACGGTCGGCACCTTCTGGCAGAAGCGCTTCGTCCCCTCCGGCGGCCTGATGCCGGTCGCGGTGCTGCAATACGTCGGCGCCCTGCTCGTCACCGTTCCGGCGGCTCTGGCGATCGAGGACCTCCGGTTCGCCGTCACCACCTCTTCGCTGCTCACCCTCGCCTGGTCGGTGATCGGCCTGTCGATCGGTGCGATCGCTCTGCTGCTCCACCTCATCCGCTGCGGCGAGGTGTCGCGCGCCGCGGCGCTGATCTACCTCGTGCCGCCCACCTCGGCGCTGGAGGCGTGGTTCTTCTTCGGCGAAACCCTGACGATGGTGCAAGTTGCCGGCATGATCGTGACTGCTTGCGGCGTCGCCCTCGCCAACAGGCGTTGACGCGGAAATATCGCCTTTCGGGGCATTGCATCGCCGCGACGGATTTCTATTCTTTCGCACCGCAACAACAACCGGCCGCCGGCGGACGACGCCGCGCCGGCAGGGGAGATGGTTCATGAGTGCCGCTCGAATCGATTTGCATCTGATCGCGCACGGCCGCGAGGCGGTCGCAGCCCTCGACGGGCTCTTCGCCGTCGCGAAGGCCGCGGTCCGCGCCAAGGTCGAGAAGGACGGCAAGATCTCCGCCGCCCTGGTGGACCAGGAACAGCGCGCCGCCCACGGCCTCGCCTGGCTCGCCACCTATGTCGAGAGCCTGCGCGAGATGGTCGACTATTCCGAGCGCCTGACGGCGGCGGGACAGTTCGGTGAGATCGAACGCGACATCGTCTCCATCGCCTTCGGCGAATATCTCGCCCAGGTCTTCGGCGGCATCCCGATGAACCAGGGCGAGATGGTCCGTCTCACCGACCTCGGCGTCGACGCCGAGACCATCTCCGCCGCCCGGGTCCCCGGCGTGGAAATGCTGATCGCCCACGGCAACACCCCGGAGGTGCGCGCCGCCCTGGTCGCCGCCATGACCCGGATCGAGGGCTCGACCTCCTTCGGCGAACTCGGCCTCGACGAAACCCTCAACCAGTTCCGCGACGAGATGCGCCGCCTCGCCGTCGACGCGGTGCTGCCGCACTGCCACGAGTGGCACCTGAAGAACGAGTACATTCCGATGGAGCTCATCGGCCAGATGGCCGAGATGGGCGTCTTCGGCCTGACCATTCCCGAGGAATACGGCGGCCTCGGTCTCGGCAAGGAGTCCATGTGCGTCGTCTCCGAGGAACTGTCGCGCGCCTACATCGGCGTCGGCTCGCTCGGCACCCGCTCCGAGATCGCCGCCGAACTGATCCTGTGCGGCGGCACCGAGGAGCAGAAGCAGGAATGGCTGCCCAAGATCGCCTCCGGTGAGGTCCTGCCGACCGCCGTCTTCACCGAGCCCAACACCGGCTCCGACCTCGGGTCGCTTCGCACCCGCGCCGTCCGCCAAGGCGACAGTTACGTCGTCAACGGCAACAAGACCTGGATCACCCATCCGGTCCGCGCCGACCTGATGACCCTGCTCGTCCGCACCAACCCCGACGAGGCCGGCTGGAAGGGTCTCTCGATGCTGCTGGCGCCGAAGCCGCGCGGCAACGACGCCGAGCCCTTCCCGGCCGAGGGCATGTCGGGCGGCGAGATCGAGGTGCTCGGCTATCGCGGTATGAAGGAATACGAGATCGCCTTCGACGGCTTCTCCGTCCCGGCGGCGAACCTCCTCGGCGGCATCGAGGGCCAGGGCTTCAAGCAGCTGATGCAGACCTTCGAGTCGGCCCGCATCCAGACCGCGGCGCGCGCCATCGGCGTCGCCCAGTCGGCCCTCGACCTGGGGCTCCGCTACGCCCAGGAGCGCATCCAGTTCGGCAAGGCGCTGATCGCCTTCCCACGCGTCGCCGACAAGCTCGCCATGATGGCGGTGGAGATCATGGTGGCGCGTCAGCTCACCTATTTCGCCGCCCGCCGCAAGGACCACGACGAGCGTTGCGACCTCGAGGCCGGCATGGCCAAGCTGCTCGGCGCCCGCGTCGCCTGGGCGGCGGCCGACAACGCCCTGCAGATCCACGGCGGCAACGGCTTCGCGCTCGAGTACCCGGTCAGCCGCGTCCTGTGCGATGCCCGCATTCTCAACATCTTCGAGGGCGCCGGCGAGATCCAGGCCCAGGTCATCGCCCGTCGCCTGCTCGAGGGCGGCAACGGCTGATCCCACGTCGCGAAGCGACCGGCCGGGTCCCGCATGACCCTACCGAGCGCGTCGATCCCCGGAATTCCGGGGATTGGCTCGATATGTCGTGGTGACCATCATCGCCGACACGAAAAGGCTTCAGGGGATTCCTTTTCGCCACCGGAATCATCTGCCGGCCGAACCCGTTTCGGCCGGCTTTTTTTCGTTCGCCGCATCCTCCCCTCACCCGGAAGGCGGCAACGTTTACGAAGATTAGGTCCTGTTGACGAATGTGCGCGTCCATGGGCGGACGGCGCTCGAACGTCGGCTTGACGCCTTGTTTCAGCTTCACGGTTGCGAGCCGACGCCGGACGGCTGGCGTACATTGGCGCTGAAGTTGGCGTCAGGTTACATGAATTTCGACAAGGAGAGTTGGCTCCGCTTGTTTGGACAGCGCCCGGTGGGATTTGAGTGGATCTCACGCCGGGGTGTCGATTGCGGGGCTTTGCGATTTCGTCACGGCGTCGGGATGGCGTAGCCTGACCAGAGCCGTGATGAAATCGCGGGCGGCGATCAGGCGGCCTCGGCCATCTGTCGCCCACCGAAGTAGGCCTCGTCGGGTGTGCGCCCGTCAAGACTCGAATGTGGACGTCCGGAATTGTAGAAATTGATGTATTTTGAGATCGATGATCTCGTTTCCCGAACAGTGTCGTAGGCCTCCAGGTAGACCTACTCGTACTTGATCGACCGCCAGAACCGCTCGACGAAGACGTTGTCCCGCCAAGCCCGCTTGCCGTCCATGCTGATCGAGATGCCGGCGGCCATCAGAACGCTGGTGAACTCGAAATTGGTGAATTGACTGCCCTGGTCCGTGTTGAAGATCCCGGTTTGCCATGGCGAGCCATCGCTTCTTCGAGAGCCTCGACACAGAACAACGCGTCCATCGTGATCGACACCCGGTGCGCCAATACACTCCGGCTCGCCACGTCGACGACGGCGACGAGATAGACGAAGCCCCGACGCATCGGGATGTAGCTGATGTCCGTCGCCCAGACCTGGTTCGGCCGGTCGACCTTCACCCCGCGCAGCAAGTACGGGTAGATCTTGTGCCCGAACGCCGGCTTGCTGGTGTTCGGGCGACGATAGATCGCCGCGATCCCCATCAGCTTCATCAGCGTGGCGACGTGCCGGCGGCCGACCGACATGCCTTCACGCTGTAGCAGAGCCCTCAGCATCCGCACTCCCGCGAACGGGAAGTCGAGGTGCAGTTCGTCGAGCCGACGCATCGAATCCAGGTCGGCAGCCGAAACCGGCCGTGGTTTGTAGTAGACCGTCGATCGGGCGAGGTTGAGGACTTTCGCTTGCCGAGTGATCGGGAGATCGTGACCCCGATCGATCATCGCTTTGCGCTCAGAAGGCCGGCCTTGCTGAGCGCGCCGGACAAAAAAACGTTCTCCAGCGCAAGCTCTCCGATCTTCGCATGCAGAGCCTTCAAGTCGACAGGCGTGGCGGCGGGCTCCGCCTTCTCGCCCCCGAACACGCCGGCTGCGCCGTCGAGGAGTTGGTTCTTCCACGCCGTGATCTGGTTCGGATGCACGTCGTGCTGCTGCGCCAACTCCGCGAGCGTCTTCTCGCCCTTCACGGCGGCCAGCGCCACCTTTGCCTTGAACGCCGGAGAATGGCTGCGGCGGGTTCGTCTGGTCAGGGAGTGCTCCTGATCCTCGGCGACATCGTCGCCGCTCATACCGAGCGGATGAAGTTCAGACCTGTTCGGAACTTCATCCGCGAAGGCAAGCCCGAACGGGCGTCGGCCGGTCAGGCCGCAACCCACGAAATTCGGACAAGTCCGAATTTCGTGAACTCGGTATCAGGCACAAAATCCACTCAAGCCACCGTCCGAATTCGCGGAGCCATCTCTGTCGCCCGATGACCGATTCGTCCGACCATCGGCGAGGAACCGCCGCCCGAGGCCGACGGGCGGCGCGCTCCGTGCATGCTGAACGTCATTCGGAAGCCGACGGTCGCCAATTCTCTCGGTGATCACCCGGTCGCCGGCCGAGCGGGTCAGCACTCTGGGTTCGTCCGGATCAGACGAGATCGGGTGACGGGGCCATCACATCGTCTACTCCCGTCGACGGCATGGCGACCAGGTAGAGGATCGGCACCACGAAGACCGTCAAGATCGTTGATACCGCGGTGCCGAAGATCAGCGAGACCGCCAGGCCGCCGAATACCGGATCGGGAACCATCACTGCCGATCCGATGACGACAGCCAGTGTGGTCAGGAGGATCGGCCGCAATCGCACCGCACCGGCTTCGCGTGTCGCTTCGATGAGGGTCATGCCCTTGCTCAGGTGGTCGCGGATGAAGTCGATGATCAACAATGAATTGCGGATCACGACACCGGCGAGTGCGATGATCCCGACCATCGAGGTGGCGGAAAAGTCCATACCGAGGAGCCAATGCCCGGGCAGAATGCCTATGATGCCGAGGGGAATCGCCGACATGGCGATGAGAGCGACGCGGAACGATCGATAATAGGCGACCAGGATCAGGAAGACGAGTGTCAGCGCCGCCCCCAGAGCAATGCTCATGTCTCGGTAGACGTCGAGCATCATCCGCATCTCGCCGTCCCAGAACAAGCGGTAGCCGTCGATCACGTCGGGTGCTCGCCGGTTCAGAGTGAGATTACCGGTCTTCAACGGACGACCATCCGGACCGACGAGGCCGTCGAGCCGACGGTCGAGGTCGAGCACGGCATAGAGCGCGGGAGTTCCCGACAATTCACCCCCGACATAGGTCACGCGCTCGTTGTCCTTGCGTTGGATCGGTCGATCGCGAGTGGCCCGCACCACATCGACCAACTCGCGCAGAGGCACTTGTTTGCCTTCGGCATTTCCGACGAAGATGAGGTCGAGTCGCGTCGGATCGATCTGGTGTCGACGTGGAACGAAGGCGCGTACATCGACGGGATTCTTCTCGTCGGCTGGATGGGCGCGGCTGAGGACGCTGCCGCCGTAGACCAGATGCAAAGCCTGGGCGATCTGAGCCACCGAGACCTTGGACAAGGCCGCCTTCTCCTTGTCGGGCACGATGCGGTGTTCGATGACATCCGCCGGTTCCGTGTCGGAGAGATCGACCATGTCATAGGTGCTGCGGAAGGCCTTCGAGACCTCGTCGGATAGGGCGCGCAGGCCGCGCGGATCGGGGCCGTAGATTTCGGCCAAGACCGAGGCGCGCACCGGTGGACCGGGTGGGTCCTCGACCAGACGGACTTCGGTGCCCGGATGACGACGTTTCACAACGTCGATCTTCGGACGCAGGGCGCGGACGATGTCGATGGAGGAGACGGCGCGGGCGTGTTTGTCGACCAGATTGACGCGGATCTCGGCGACGAAACTGCCGACGCTGTCGGCAGTGCCTCGCGACAATCCGTTGAAGTCGGCGATACCGGCCTGGCCGACCCAGCTCTGGTAGTCGATGACGGTCTTTTCGTCGGCGAGCAGCCGTTCGATATCGCGGACGACTCGATCGGTCTCCTCGATCGCCGTCGTCTCCGGCGTTGCGACGATGATGTTGAAAGTGTTCTTGTTGTCCTTCAGGAGAAAACCGGCTCCGACGCCGAACCAGGACGGAGGTCCGCCGACGCCGGAGGGGCGAACCAACTGCCACGTTCCTTGGAAGGTCGATACGGCCAGTAGGATCACGATCGATGCCGCGAGGATGCGTCGTAGCCGGGCGCTCTCCTGCAGCGGTGTGATCATCCGGCGATAGAGCCGTTGCAGGAGGTCGGACCTTTTCGGGGGCTCCGCGTCCTCCGTCCCAGCGGGCGCGTGCCACGTCAGCCAACGGTTGGCGGCCCAGGGCGTCACGACATAGGCGACGACGACCGAGGCGGCGACGACGATCGGAACATTGAAGGCGACCGGATAGAAATAGTCGCCCGGCATGCCGGTGACGATCAACAGCGAGCCGAACACCAACATCACGGCCAGCGTCGCCAGATTGGTGGCGTTGCCGATCTCGTTGGTGGCAGCGACGGTCGCCTCCACCTGGTTGTCTCCGCGTGGTTTGCCGTAGTGACGATGAATGTTCTCGATGACGACGATGGCGGCGTCGACCAAAAGGCCGAGCGACAAAATGAGTGCGAACAGTGTCACCCGATTGATTGTGACGCCGAAGAACAGGTCAGCGGCAAGGCCGACGAAGATGATCAGTGGCACGCTAATGGTGACGATCGCCGCCTCGCGCCAGCCGAGGAATAAGATCAGGACAACGCTGACCGAGGCCACGGCGACGACGAGATGTTCGAGCAGGAGATTGACCGCGTCGTCGGCTTTCCTGCCGTCGTCACGGGTGGCGACGACATGGACATCCATGGGTATGAAGGACGTCTTCAGACGTTCGACGCGGTCGAACACGGAGGACGCGACCGTGACGGCGTTGACGCCCTTCTTCTTCGCCACGGTGATGGTGACGGCCGGCATCGCTTCCGCCCCGGCGGTTACGAAGCGCGGATCGCCCGGACCGAAGGCGAAGCGGCTGAGACGGTCGATCTCGCTCGGCGGCCCATCGATCACGGTGGCGATATCGCCGACGTAGATCGGCCGGCCGCCGTGAACCCCGACGATCAGGCCACGAACGTCATCGGCGGAGGTGAGGAAGCCCTGCAGTCGGATGCCCTCGATCCGGCGGTCGCGCACCGTGTCCTGGAGCGGGACCGAGAGATTGCTGGTGTCGAAGGCGGAGGAGACCTGAGAGAGAGTGACGCCGAAAGCCTGAAGCCGCTCGGGATCGAGTTCGACGCCGATTTCGCGGTTTCGACCGCCGCGTACCGCGACGACGGAGACGCCGTCGAGGCTGCGAAGGTGTTCGGCCATGCGGTCGGCCATGCGCTTCAATCCGTAGTCGTCGTAGCGGGGGGACGCGAGGGTGAGGGTGACGATCGGGACGTCATCGGCGTCCACCGCACGGATTTGGGCCGGGCCGGCGTCAGCCGGCAGGCGGCCGCGATTGGCCATCACGCGATCGTAGAGCTTGACCAGTGAGTCTTCCTTCGACTGGCCGACCAGAAATTGCACTCGGACGACACCAAGGGAGCTCTCAGCGACACCGTAGGTGTGATCCACTCCGCTCATTTCGCTGAGAATGCTCCCCAGCGGCGAGACGATCAGTTCGTCGACTTCCTCGGGCGAGGCGCCGGGAAGGGTGACGGCGACGACCGCACCCGGAACCAGGGTCTGGGGGTTTTCCTCGCGCGGCGTCATGAAGGTAGCCACCAGACCGAGGGCGGTCAGGCCGACGATGACGACGATGGTCAACTTCGAAGTGACGAAAGCGCGGGCGAGCCGGCCGGCGAGGTTCAGCGATTGGATGGTCATCTCGTCCGTCCGTCGATATCGACGACGATACCGTCTCTGACGGTGTCGTCGGCGCGAGCCAGGACCTTCTCGCCCTCCGACAATCCGGCTTCGACCTCGACGAGGTCTTGCCATTCACGGCCGAAGCGGAGCCAACGGAAGCGGGCGATACGGTCGTCTCCGACGACGAAGGTGCCGCCGAGCCCGCCGCGCTCCACGCGGGCGCTCCGAGGGATGCTGATCGACCGTGCCGTGCCGAGGACGATTTCGGCGCGACCGAACATGCCGGGGAGGATGGCCTCTTCCACCGGCAGATCGATGTCGACCTGATAGCGACGTGTGACCGGATCTCCTGATGGAACGATCCGTTTGACGGTCCCCACCAGTTCGCGGCCATCGAGCGCATCGATGCGAACCGTCACGGTCATGGCCGGGACGATCCGCCCGAGATTGCTCTCGGCGACGAAAATCCGGAACAGTAGGACCTCCCGCGATTCGATGGTGAGCAACGGCTGCCCCGCGACGGCCATGTCACCGCTGTGGCGCTGTCGTACCACGACGACGCCGTCAACCGGGCTGAGGATGGTGGTGTAGGCCTTCTGGGCTTGGGCTGCGGCCACCGCCGCTTCGGCTTTCGACAGCGCCGAACGGGCCGCGTCACGGCGCACACGCGCCTTCCGCAACACCTCGGTCGAGGCCCATCCTTGTCCGGCGAGGGTGTCGTATTTGCCGACATCGTGCTCCGCATCGGCAAGATCTGTGCGTGCGGTGGCAACGTCGGCCTGAGCGATCCTGATGGCCTCGTTCACGTCAGTCGGATCGATCTGTACCAGGAGATCACCCTTGGTCACCTTCTGGCCTTCTCGGACGTCGAGATTGCGGATGAAGCCGACCACTCGCGACGACAATTCGATGCGATCGTCGGATACCACCGAACCGGGAACGCTGTAGCGGATCGGGATGTCGGCGGATCGGGAGACGGCGACGGGGAACGTGGTCCGATGTCCCACCATCGCTTCACCCGCTCCACCGTCCACGCTCCAACCAATGAAGAAGAGCGTGGACAGTCCATGGACGAGCGTTCTGGAAAACTTCGACATTTCACGTCTCCATGGAGCCGGCCGGGTCATGCAGCGGCCCCTGCAGCATCGCCAGAACATGGCGGGCGACGACGTCCGGGGCCGTGTGATCGGCCCTGTCGTCGGGCAGGTAGGGCAAGATGCGAGACAGTTGGAAGTGACCGAGAATGATGGCGGCGACCGAAACCGCCGACAGGGTGGGATCGACCCTGCCGGTGTATTCCCTCATGACGTCGACGAGCAGCGCGAAAGGTCGCTTGAACACCTCCATCGACAAATACTGCAATCTATCTTCGTCACCATCGAGCAACTCACGCAGGATCATCTTCGAGAAAACTCGATCTTCGAATACCAATCGTACGAACCAAGATATGAAAAATTCAATCTTTTCTTTATTGGAATGGGCCGCTTTCAAACACTCTTCCATAGGTTCCATTTTATGGGCGATGATGAGCGCCAAGGAGTCTCTTATGAGGTGGTCTTTATCTTTGAAGTGATAATAGAGGTTGGCTTGCGTAACCCCCACCCTGGCGGCGACGTCGCGCATCGAGACCGCCGCATATCCGTTCGATGCGAACAGCCGGGAAGCGATTTCCAGAATGGTGTCTCGGGTGCTGGTTTCCGGCATCGAGCGCTCTTACTGAACGACCGTTAAGCTTACGATGCCGCAAAATGTCTCGTCTGTCCAGAGGGGGCGGATTTTGCGCTCGGGAATTTGGAGTTCGAAATTCTCCGCATCACCGAAAGGGGGCAGAATTCACAGTTGAGACCGCGCTGTCGCCGTCGGCGCGTCGGTATGGTCGGAGTTGCGAGAACCAACCCGACCGAGGAACCACTGATGACCGACATGATGATGAGCCTGCGGGCGCTCGTGGAGAAGAGCCCGGACGCGGATGTGCTGAGAGAAATGATCGGCTTCGCCGCCGAACGCCTGATGGAGTTGGAAGTCGGCGGCCGAACCGGGGCCGAATGGGGCGAGAAGTCCAAGGAACGCTTGGCGCAGCGCAACGGCTAGCGTGAGCGCGACTGGGAGACGCGGGCCGGCACCGTCGAACTGCGCATCCCGCGCCTTCGCACCGGCAGCTGTTTCCCGAGCTTCCTGGAGCCGCGCCGGATGGCCGAGAAGGCGCTCACCGCCGTCATCCAGGAAGCCTACATCCAGGGCATCTCGACCCGCTCGGTCGACGATCTGGTGAAGTCGCTCGGCATGAGCGGCATCTCGAAGAGCCAGGTGAGCCGGCTGTGCGAGGAGATCGACGAACGGGTGAAGGCCTTCCTCGATCGCCCGATCGAAGGCGGCTGGCCTGACCTTGCCCCCGGTTTGTCCCCGTTCATAACCAGAATCCGTTCCTGCTCTG
>CALBKH010000124.1 GCA_937892955.1 uncultured Alphaproteobacteria bacterium | reverse complement strand
GGTGCGGGCGAGATCGAGCGCGTGAGACCGAGCGAGAGCGAGATCGTGGGACATGCGGAGGCTCCATCCGGGAGCGGGGCCGATCCCCGCTCGATGGCTCCCCCAAATGTCGAAGCTCGGCCGCGATCACCGCAGTGGCGGCACGTTCACGTAGCCGACCCCGAGCGGGTTGATCGTCACGAGGCCGGGGTTCGACGGGATGCCAGCGAAGAGAGCGGGGATCGGCGACGCCTCGCGGTGAGGGCTTTCACAGCCTCATCGAACCGAAAGCAGTCCAGAGCTGCATCGCAGCGCGACCCGCACCCTGCACGCGGATGAGGAGGAATTTCAGCCGTGGTAAGCCTCCGAGGCAACCTTCCCCGTCTCCGGAGCAGAACCCATGGACCTCCTCGCCGCCTCCGCCGCGTTCCTGCGGCATTGCCGAACCGGTCGCGACCTCTCGGCCAACACGATCAAGGCCTACACCCAAGATCTCGGCGATCTCCGGCGCTACCTCGCCGACGGCGCTCACGCCTCGCCTACCACCACTTCGGGTCTGACCGCCTATGCCGAATGGCTGATCGGCCCACGCGGGCTCGCTCCGGCCACGGTGAAGCGACGCCTCGCCTGCCTGCGCGCGCTCTTCGCCTGGGCCGAGCGGCGAGGCGACATCGCTGCCTCACCGTTCCGAACCGCCGAGGTACGGATCCGCCTGCCCAAGCGCTTGCCGCGCTGCCTTACTGCTATCGAACTGCGGCGCCTTTTCACCGGACGCCGTGAGGCCTCGGCGCCGATCGCGCTCGCGGTGCTGCTGCTCTTCACCACCGGCATGCGCGTCGCCGAACTCACGGCCCTGCGGGTCGGCGACATCGACCTCGAGCGCCGGACGCTGCGGGTTCGCGGCAAAGGCAATCGCGAACGGCAGGTGTTCCTGACATCGAGCGAAGTGGTCGGCGAGCTACGTGCCTACCTCAAGGATCAGGGAATGCACCGCGCAGGGCCATCGACACCAATCCTGCGCACCGACGCCGGTGGCCGGATGTCCACCGACCGCATCCGTCGAGGCCTACGCCGTCTCGCGGAGCGGGCCGGGCTCACCCGCCGCATCACCCCACACATGCTGCGCCACTCAGCTGCGACGAGCTTGCTCGAAGCCGGCATCGACATCCGCTTCGTCCAACGCCTTCTCGGTCATCGCTCGATCTCCACGACGGAAATCTACACCCACGTCAGCGACGAACGGCTGAAACAAGCCGTTCTGAAGGCCAACACACTGGGGAGGCTGAGGGTGGGATAACTGAGAATTATGACCGTCCCCCTCGAACATGTTGTCCTCATCTACGAGAGCCGTGCACGTTGGGTTACGCGGAAAATCGATGATGGGTGGAGCCGAGACGATGCTCAGATTGCTTCTTATTGGCTTTTTGCCGAAGACGACGTGTTGCTTCTATCCGATTTACTGAGGTTTTCCACTCCATCATTCTGCATTCATATCTATGAAATCGAACAAATAGATGAATTAATTGATTGGATAAAAGGAATTGATAGATCTAAATTGCTTATATGGAACGTATCAGACGGACTTAGACAATTTCGCGGTTCGCTAATTCCAGCCTTGGCTAGGCTACTAAAAGTATCATATTTCGGAAGTCCGATTGCCGCGCAAGCTTTGGCTCAGGATCGTTTCAAACTATCTGCTGTAGCCAGTGAAGCAGGGATATTGGTTCCTCGCTGTTTTTTGGCGCGAGGCGCCAAGATTGTCAGTGCACCACATACCATCTTTGATGGATCTCGCTATTTTGTCAAAACGAATTCTTTCGGAAACATGGTCGGATTGAATGCCAATCGAGCTGTGCTTGATATTCGATCCGCCCTGATCGCGGCCGAAGAGATAGATTGCCGTTTTCACGACGAAAGTTTGATACAGGAGTATTTACCCGGGATAGAAATTCGAGCAAGTTATATTGCCGGAACGGCTGATGACAGCTTTTCGCTATGTCTCGTCGACTTTTTTGACAAGGAGGGGGGAGTGATCCCTCACTATGAAATTGCCCCTTCTGGGTACATCGGTGATGACTACTTTAGGCCAATCGAAGAAGTTGATGTTCTTGATCACCTAGAAGTGGAACGCCTTTATCGCGAGGTGGGCAGGTCAGTTAATGTCTTAAAAAGAATACTAGGACTTAAGGATTACTGGGCGATGGACTTTCGTTTGGATGCGGGAGGCATCCCGAAACTTATCGACTTGAACACTGGCGCCTTTCCCAAGGGCGATGCATTCAGACACCACGCCCGGCTAAGGCATTCGGCCGATTTTGGTGATGCTCTCGCAGCCTGTCTAAAATTCAGTCATGCCCAATCCGCAGAGCATCCTCCGGAGGAGTGAACCACTCCTGTATGATGGCCGAATTCATCGGTGGGATGAAAAAATCCCAATGATGCAGCACAACTGGATAGTAGACAAAGCGACCCTCCAAGTCGGAGCAAGATATATCTACGTAATAATCGCCGTCATATTTGCTTGATATCATCTTTTTCTTCTTACGTTCAAAATGATGGGCCGACTCATGATTCGCTGGAATAAGCGACTCTCGCAGTGCCCGCGCGAGAAGATCCTCATCTCCAAATCGCCAGGCGAATGCCGCAATATTCGAATAACTCATCATTTTGAATGTAGGATCAGCAAATCCACCGGGTCTAAATAGACTCTCCAAACTGTCACATGCCTCCGTTCCGAGCGCATAGTCGCCGGTCAATATTGCATATACAACTGTATTGTTTTCGCAAGAACAGACGTCATATGCCTGATAGGCACGGTCCCGGAGATATCTGAGTAGCGATATTGCTGTCTCATAATTCCCTCTAAGCAAATTTATAACCGCTATATTATTTATTCCATATGTGTACTCACGAGAACCCATCTGCTCAAGCGGTGTGATCGAAGTATCCCATAAATCGACATCGCACCCGTCCAGCTTCATAAGATCGATGCGGCACGCTATAATATTATGCGCGATCTTTGCGGCTATGTATGGATGGACATTTCGTGGGGGATCGTATGCTGAATATTGCGCCTGAGCTGCAACACCATGAAGGAACCCATCAAGCACACCAAGGTATGATTTTGCATGAACCGTTAGGGGGAGACCGCAAGCTTCCCCGAAGTGCTCTCGCGCAGCAGCATATCGTCCAAGACCAACCAATGCGGAGCCAATCATGATATTGCAGATCCCGGCTAAACGTAAGAGTCCGTTTTGAAAATCACGGATGAGCGTTTCGCCTGAGGAGATTGCCACC
>CALBKH010000123.1 GCA_937892955.1 uncultured Alphaproteobacteria bacterium | reverse complement strand
CCCTCCATGGGCCTCGACACTCCGACTTCAAGCCGCCCCGCGGAAGGTGGGGCTCAGATGACGCTTACGGACGAGGTGCCGACATGACATTTTTCTCTTCCGCCCGAGAGACCCACGCCAAACTCGCCGCGCTCGACAAGTCGCAGGCGATCATCGAGTTCGAGATGGACGGGACGATCGTCACCGCAAACAAGAATTTCCTCGATGCCTTGGGGTATTCGCTCGACGAGATCCGCGGCAAGCACCACTCGATGTTCGTCGAGCCGTCCTATCGTGACAGCGCCGAATACCGCGCCTTCTGGGACGACCTGCGCCGCGGCGACTATCGTGCCGCCGAATACAAGCGCATCGGCAAGGGGGGCAAGGAGATCTGGATCCAGGCCTCCTACAATCCGCTGCTCGGCCGCGACGGTAAGCCGTTCAAGGTGGTGAAGTTCGCCACCGACATCACCGCCGAGAAGCTGAAGAACGCCGAGTACCAGGGCCAGATCGCCGCGATCAACAAGGCTCAGGCAGTCATTTCCTTCGAACTCGACGGCACCATCATCGACGCCAACCAGAACTTCCTGAATGCGCTCGGCTACCGGATCGAGGAAATCCGCGGCCAGCATCACCGCATGTTCGTCGAGCCCTCCTATCGCGAGAGCGCCGACTATCGCGCCTTCTGGGACGCGCTGCGCCAAGGCCGCTTCCAGGCCGCCGAATACAAGCGCATCGGCAAGGGCGGCAAGGAGATCTGGATCCAGGCCTCCTACAACCCGATCTTCGACATGTCCGGCCGCCCCTTCAAGGTGGTGAAGTTCGCCACCGACATCACTGCCCAGGTGAAGGAACGTATGCACCGAGCCGAACTGCAGAAGGGCATCGACGCGGAACTCGGGTCGATCACCACCGAGGTCTCGCGGGCGAGTGAACAAGCGACCAGTGCCGCCAGCGCCTCCACCCAGACGTCGTCGAACGTCCAAGCCGTCGCCTCGGGTGCCGAGGAACTGGCCCATTCCGTCGCTGAGATCAGCCGTCAGGTCGTCCACGCTCTGGAGATCACCAACGGCGCCGTGCAGCAGGCCGATCACACGAACACGACGATCACGACGCTGCTCGCCGCCACCCAGAAGATCGGCGAGGTGGTCGACCTGATCAATTCGATCGCGGCGCAGACCAATCTTCTCGCCCTCAACGCCACCATCGAGGCGGCACGCGCCGGAGAGGCGGGGCGGGGCTTCGCCGTGGTCGCCTCCGAGGTGAAGAACCTCGCCACCCAGACCTCCAAGGCCACCGACGAAATCGGCGCTCAGATCGCCGAAGTCCAGTCGACCACCAAGGAGGCTGTCGGCGCCATCTCCGGCATCTCCCAGACCATCGCCCGCATCAACGAGATCTCCACCAACATCGCCACCGCGGTCGAAGAGCAGGAAGCGGTGACCCGCGACATGTCCGCCAACATGCAGGTGGCGGCCCAAGGCGTCGAGACCATCACCCGCGGCATGAACGAGATCGCCACCGCGACCCGCCGCGTCGACGACGCCACCCGCAAGGTCAAGGAAGCCTCGCGCGCCCTCGCCTGATCCGACCTCGCCGCAGAACTCGGTGCAGGACGGGTACCAGCGTCGGAAAGCGCTCTTGTGAGAAGGCACGGTACATGTCGCTCAACTCTGACAAGCTCTTTACGCTAGCGCTTTCCTCGGCCGTCTACTTGGCAAAATGACGCACGTGACGCGCTGGTTGCAAAGAAAATTTTGCATAACGAGCGTCTTCGAGATCGAATTTACGCGTTTTTAACCAAGCTACATTTAACTGTTGGCGATTCGAGCGCGGAGTATATGGAGAGTTTTCCAATGGCCGGCCTTTCCGTGAAACATCGCCTTCTCGCATTGATCGTTGCCATGTCGATCGCATTCGTCGGCGTCATCGCCGTCGATCTGATCAATGAACGCGATCTGTTGTTCAAGGATCGAGAATACGATCTGAAGCATGTCGTCGAGATGGCGTCGACAACGGTCCGATCCTTCGCAGCACGTGCCGAGAAGGGCGAAATGTCGGTCGACGAGGCGAAGACACGGGCAAAGGCCGCCGTCGCGGCAATGCGTTTCGACGGAGATAATTATATCTGGATCAATGACCTGCAGTCCCGCATGGTGATGCACCCGATCAAGCCGGAACTGGACGGGAAGGACATGTCGGATTTCCGGGATCCGACCGGACAGCGAATTTTCCAGAGCTTCGTCGATGCCGTCGAGAAGGCCGGGGCCGGAGTTGTCACCTACCAATGGCCGAAGCCGGGTCATGACGAGCCGGTCGAGAAAAGATCCTATGTCGCCGGCTTCGCTCCGTGGCAATGGGTCATCGGGAGCGGTGCCTATGTCGACGACGTCGATGCCGTCTTCTGGAGAGAAGCGAAGAAGGCCACCTTCGAAACGGGAATATTTCTCGCTTTTTCTCTGGCGCTGAGCTATTTCTTGGCTCGTTCGATCTCTGTTCCGCTGGAGAGAACGATCGTCGAGGCGAAACGTTTGGCCGAGGGCGATACCACGGTCGACTTTTCCGCGGTGGAACGGCGGGATGAAATCGGTGACGTCGCGCGGACGATCGAATTGTTCCGTGAGCGCGTCGACGAACAGCGTCAGCTCTTCGAGACCGTGCGAAAAGAGGGCGAAAAAACCACCCGTCGTCAGGCGCGCACCGAGTCTTTGATCAACGAGTTCCGCAGCCGATCTCAGGCGCTCCTCGCTGCCGTTTCCGGCCAGATGGGAAATATGCAGGAAACCGCCCGCGTTCTGTCCGGCATCGCCGAAGAGACGGCCGACAGAGCCACCAGCGCCGCCTCCTCGTCGGAAGAAGCTTCCGTCAACGTCCAGACGGTCGCGAGCGCCGCCGAAGAACTCACAGCGTCGATCGCCGAGATTTCCCGTCAGGTTTGTGACACGAAGACAATCGTTTCGCGAGCGAACGAGACGGTCCAATCGGCCAACGACCGGGTCTCGGGTCTCGCCAGCGGCGCGGAGCGGATCGGCGAAGTCGTCGGTCTGATCCGCGATATCGCCGAGCAAACGAACTTGTTGGCTCTCAATGCGACGATCGAAGCGGCGCGGGCCGGCGAAATGGGCAAGGGCTTCGCCGTCGTGGCCGCCGAGGTCAAGACACTCGCCACACAGACGGCCAAAGCGACCGAGCAGATCGCCCAGCAGGTCGGCGAGATCCAGGGCTCGACCAGGACGGCCGCCGAGGCGATTCAAATGGTCGCAACGATCATGGACAAAGTGATCGACCACACATCGGCCATTGCGTCCGCAGTAGAAGAACAAGGAGCCGCTACGGAAGAAATTTCACGGAATGTTCAGCAGGCTGCAATCGGAACTCATGGCGTTGCTGATAATATTTCCGGCGTCAACTCGGCGACGACCCGGACATCGCAGTCGGCCGAGAAAGTTGCCGAAGCGTCTGCCGATGCGACGCATCAGGTGGAAGGGCTTCGTATCGCCGTAGACAAATTCCTCAAGGACGTATCGGCTGCCTGAACGGATCGCTTGTTGTTCGTTGCGGCAGAGAAGCTCCGCCCGAACAAGCACGATGCGCGATGGTCGCAGCTCGGATGGATATGGTCATGAGCGCCATCAGAAGAAATTCGTGATAGTTTTTCTCGGGCAGCTCGGGCCCCCGCAACCATCTCGAGTAGATCTACCTGCTCCACACAAAGCCGCCCTCCGGGGCGGCTTTCGTGCTTCCGGAACCCGCCCGTCCGAGACCCGCCGGCGCCCGCCGCGATCGTCAGGATGCCGGCGACGTCGCCGCGCAAGTCGATGGTCAGGGTGCGATCGCCGGCCGGGGTCAGGACGATCTCATCGACCAACGAGCGGATGGCTTCCGTCGCACGAAGGCGCTGGTTCTCGCTCTCCTCCTGCAAGGCTTCGTGGAGCCCGGCGATCTGATTGCGGTACCAGCCGGCCATCTCCGGATGGACGAGGGGCGGCGGCTCCTGGGCGTCGGCGCGACGGGCTTCCAGATCCTTCTCGCGGGCTTCGAGCGCGACCATCTTGGCGTTGATCCGGTCGGCCGCGCCACCCTTCAGGATCAGGTCCAGGAGCGTGTCGAGCTCGCGCTCGATCTTGCCGAGTTCGGCGTCGATCGCGTCGAGGGTCGAGCGCGCCGCGCCCCTCAGCCGGTTGAGTTCGGCGGTGAACTCCTCGCAGAACACCTGGAAGAGCTCTGGATCCATCAGATGGTGACGCAGGGTGTTCAGGACACGCGCCTCGAGCTGATCGCGACGGATGCTCGCCCGGTTGTCGCAGGTCCCCTTGTTGCGGGAGGCTGCGCAGCCGACGTAGGTCGTCGAGATCATCGTGTAGCCGCCACCGCAGCAGCCGCACTCGGTGAGGCCGGAGAAGAGGTACTTCGGCCGGCGGCGGTCGCGGAAGTGGTTCTCGTCGCCGGTCCCGCGCACCTTGGTGGCAGCGGCCTGCCGCTCCTTCACGGCCTGCCAGAGCGCATCATCGACGATACCGAGCTCGGGCACGTCGACGGTGATCCACTCCTCGGGTGCGTTCATGCGTGACTGACGCTTACCGCTGTCGGGATCCTTGACGAAGCGCTGGCGGTTCCAGATCAGGCGGCCGACGTACATCTCGTTGTTGAGGATGCCGGTGCCGCGCTTGACGTTGCCGTTGATGGTGGAGAACCCCCAGTCGCCGCCGCCGGGCGCGCGGATGTTCTCGCGGTTGAGGTCGGCGGCGATGCGCTTGCCCGATTTACCGGCGACGAAGTCCCGGAAGATGCGGACGACGATCTCGGCCTCGTAAGGGTCGATGGCGCGTTCGCCGCGCTCGGGTTCGCCGCTCGTGTCGGTGTGGCGGACGACGCGGTAGCCGTAGGCGTTGCCGCCGCCCGACTTGCCCTGTTCGACCCGGCCGCGCTGGCCGCGCCGGGTCTTGTCGGCGAGATCCCGCAAGAACAGCGCGTCCATCGTCCCCTTGAGCCCGACGTGGAGATGACCGACCTCGCCCTCGGAAAGGGTGACGATCTTTACCCCGGCGAAGGTCATCCGCTTGTAGAACCCGGCGATGTCCTCCTGGTCACGGGAGAGCCGATCCATCGCTTCGGCGAGCACGACCTCGAACCGGCCGGCGAGGGCGTCGGTGATGAGCGCCTGCATGCCGGGGCGCAGCAGGGAGGCGCCGGAGACGGCGTGGTCGGTGTACTCTCCGACGATCCGCTACCCCTCGCGCTCGGCCCGAATGCGGCAGATGCGCAGCTGGTCGGCGATCGACGCGTCGCGCTGATTGTCGGACGAATAGCGGGCGTAGAGCGCGACCTTCATCACGCAGGGTCCTCGACCGAGGGGGGCTCAGCGAGGGAAACATACCACGTCCGTGCCGCCCGGCGAGCCAGTTCTCTGACGATGGCAACGACGGCGGCGGGCACGGCCCTGAATCCGGGTTAACGGTCAGGCGTTGAGGATTCGAGCGAGATAGCCGGGATCTCGGTGGGCCTTCTTGCGCCTGAGTTTCATGCTGCGATCGTCTGCGGCGGCGCGGACGAGGTCGAGGGCGAAGTGTCGGACGACGGCCATGTTCTTCGGTCCGTTCGGGCTGCGGGTCTTGGCCGCGTCCTCTTTGAAGGTGACGTCGAGAACCCAATGGAGCGCGTTCTCGATCTGCCAGTGGGCGCGGATGGCTTCGCCGAAGGCGGCGGCGTCGAGGGGGCGGGACGAGACGTAGTGACGGGCCTGACGGCTTTCGCGGCCCTTCTCGAAGATCGTCGTCTCCACCCGGGCGATCGCGGCGAGCCCGGGGAAGCGGTACTCGCCGGGGAAACGGCGGTCGCCGTCGAGCCAATCGACCTCGGTGGAGACCAGAACACGCCGTTCCTCCACCCGGCCATGGCCCTTGTCGACCGCCTGATCGATCGACAGGCGTTCGGCCGGCGCGTCGTCGAGAAAGGTCTCGATCTCGCGCAGCAGGCCGGGTTGGTTCGGCTCGACCGCCAGACAGTAGTCGGCCCCGGCGTCGAGGATGCGCCGGGCGGTGGCGGCGTTGCAGGCGACCGCGTCGATGGTGACGAGAGCGCCGTCGAGCCGGCCCTTGCCGGCGAGGCGCTCGAGCAGAGACAGGATCGTCGCCTGCCCGCTGCCGCCGTCCGCGACCGCCTCCTGGCCGATCACCAGTCGCTCGCGGGTGGCGAAGGCCGAGACCAGATGCAGGGCCGCCCGCCCGCCGCCGCGATCGAGACTGCCGCGCGAGGTCTTGCCGTCGAGCGCGACCAGCGCCGGGGCCTCCGGCCTCAGCGCCGTCGCCCACGACACGAAGATCTCCGAGAAGAGCTCCGCGTCGATACGGTTCATCAGGATGCGCAGCCAGCGGGTGCTCGGCAGGCCGTGGTGGTAGGGCAGGAAACGGCGCAGAAAATCGAGGTTGTCCTCACCCCGTTCGACGATCTCGTCGAAATCGTCGCAGGCGCCGATCGTCCCGCACACCACCAGCAGCAACACCTCCGGCAGCGGATGCGCAACCCGCCAGGGTTCCCGGTCGTCCTCCAACAGCGCGAAATGATCCGACAACACCCGCAGTCGCGGCCGATCCCCGAGTTCCATCCGAACCTCCATCGTTCGGATGGTTCGAATCAGATCCCCAAGGCCGGGGGAACCCCCGTTAACCCGAGTTCAGGGCCGTGGAATGAAACGTGTTTCCATCATGTTCATCGATATTTCTACTCATGACATTGGAACAAGATGTGAAAATATCGACTTGATATTTTTTTATCTATATGAAAAATATATGGAAATTGTATTTCCAGCGAGAGTTTCACCATTTTCCGGGTCAATTCCTCTCAGAGTCCGTTTTGAAAATCACGGATGAGCGTTTCGCCTGAGGAGATTGCCA
>CALBKH010000122.1 GCA_937892955.1 uncultured Alphaproteobacteria bacterium | reverse complement strand
GTGGCAATCTCCTCAGGCGAAACGCTCATCCGTGATTTTCAAAACGGACTCTAACTTCGCCGGACCGGCGCGAGACCGGTGTGGAGGAGGACGGAATGGAACGGGCGAAACCGGCGTCGAGCGAGATCACCCCGTGGTTCGGCATCGTCGACGGCGAACGGCGCGAGGCGATCGACGGCGAGCGTCTCGACGTGGTGGCGCCCTCCGACGGCACCGTCTTCGCTTCGATCCCGCGCGGGCGGGCGGCGGATGTCGACGCTGCCGTGGCGTCGGCGCGTGCGGCCTTCGCCGCCGGCCCTTGGGCGAAGCTGTCGGCGATGGAACGCGGACGGCTGCTGACGAAGCTCGCGGGCGTGGTGACGGCGCATACGGAAGAGCTCGCCGAGCTCGAATCCCGCGATACCGGCAAGCCGATCTCACAGGGCCGCGCCGACGCGACGGCGCTCGCTCGCTATTTCGAGTTCTACGGCGGGGCGGCCGACAAGCTGATGGGCGAGACCATCCCGATCTCGACCGGCTACACCGCGATGACCCTCCGTGAACCACTCGGCGTCGTCGCCTCGATCGTGCCGTGGAACTATCCCGCCCAGATCCTCGGCCGCGTCGCCGGGGCGTCGCTGGCGGCGGGCAACACGCTGGTGGTCAAGCCGGCGGAGGATGCCTGTCTCTCGGTGATCCGGGTCGCCGAACTGGCGCTGGAAGCCGGGTTCCCGGCCGGCGTCTTCAACGTCGTCACCGGCCTCGGAGCGGAGGCGGGGGCGGCGCTCGCCGGCCACCGCGACATCGACCACGTCACCTTCACCGGCTCGCCGGAAGTGGGCACCCTCGTCCAGCAGGCGGCGGCGGTGAACCACGTCGGCTGCACCCTCGAACTCGGGGGCAAGTCGCCGCAGGTGGTCTTCGCCGACGCCGATCTCGAGGCGGCGCTGCCGGTGCTGGTCAAGGCGATCATCCAGAACGGCGGCCAGACCTGTTCGGCGGGATCGCGCATCCTGGTCGAGCGGCCGATCTTCGACGAGGTGGTGGCGCGGCTCGGCGAGCGCTTCTCGCGTCTCGTCGCGGGACCTCACGACGCCGATCTCGATCTCGGCCCGCTGGTCTCGGCCAAGCAGCGGACGCGGGTGGCGGCGCGTGTCGCGGCGGCGGAGGCGCAGGGCATTCCGGTGGTGGGGCGGGGCACGATCGCGGCCAACGCGCCGGCCGGCGGCTTCTATCAGGAGGCGGTGGTGTTCGCGCCGGTGCCGCGCGCGGCGGCGATCTGGCACGAGGAGGTGTTCGGTCCGGTGCTGTGCGTGACGCCGTTCGACGACGAGGCAGAGGCGATCGAACTCGCCAACGCCACGCCCTACGGGCTCGTCGCCGGCGTGTGGACGGCGGACGGGGCGCGGCAGATGCGCCTCGCCCGGGCGATCCGGGCGGGGCAGGTGTTCGTCAACGGCTACGGCGCCGGCGGCGGGGTGGAGCTGCCGTTCGGCGGCTTCAAGCGCTCCGGCCACGGCCGCGAGAAGGGTTTCGAGGCGCTGCTCGAATTCACCGCCACCAAGACGGTCGTGCTGACGCACGGTTGAGACGAAGAACGAAGATCACGGGAGGAGGAGGTTCCATGCGGCTCGAGGGCAAGGTTGCGATCGTCACCGGTGCGGCGTCGGGATTCGGGCGGGGGATCGCCGAGAGGTTCGCGCAAGAGGGCGCCAAGGTGGTGATCGCCGATCTCGACGGGGAAGCCGCCGAGCGGGTGGCCGAGGCCATCGGCGGCGAGGCGCTGGGCGTCAAGGTCGACGTCGCCGACGGCGACGAGGTGGCGACGCTGGTGGAAGGCACCGCGGCGCGCTTCGGCCGCATCGACATCGTCGTCAACAATGCCGGCACCACCCATCGCAACCGGCCGATGCTGGAGGTCGACGCGGCGACCTTCGACCGGATCTTCGCGGTCAACGTCAAGGCGATCTACTGGATGGCGCAGGCCGTCATCCCGGTCTTCCGCGCCCAGGGTGGCGGCGGCGTGATCATCAACACGGCGTCGACGGCGGGGCTCCGGCCGCGCCCCGGTCTCGTCTGGTACAACGCCTCGAAGGGGGCGGCGATCTCGCTGACCAAGTCGATGGCGGTCGAACTGGCACCGGAACAGATCCGCGTCAACTGCCTCTGCCCGGTCGCCGGCGACACGCCGATGCTCGGCCTGTTCATGGGCGAGGACACGCCGGAGCTGCGCGCCAAGTTCGTCGCCTCGATCCCGATGGGACGGCTGTCGCAGCCGGCCGACATGGCCAACGCGGCGCTGTGGCTCGCCTCCGACGAGGCGGCGTTCATCACCGGCGTGGCGCTCGAGGTCGACGGCGGACGGTGCATCTGACGGCGTCGCGCCGGAGTTCATTCCGGCGCGACGGTCATCCTCGTGGTACTGCGCTCGGGCCACGCCGTTCGCCGGCGGTCCGAAGGGCCGATTTCGGTTCTTAGACCGAGTTCACGAAATTCGGACTCGTCCGAATTTCGTGAGTCACGGCCCGACCGGCCGACGCCCGTTCGGGCTCGCCTTCGCCGATGATGTTTCGAAGAGGTCGAAACTTCATCGGCTCGGTATCAGAAGGTGCAGGCGGCACCGTTGCCGGGGACGAGGCGGTAGTTCATGCCGGCGAGCCACGACTTGTGGCCGGGTTCCCAGATCTGGCTGCCGGGATAACCCTTCTCGAACACGCCGGAGACGTAGATGCCGTAGACGGCCGACCGATTCTCGATGTCGTCGAGATCGAGGTTGACGAGGCCGGAGGTGGCGTAGCCGACGTAATAGGCGATGTTGGTGCAGGGCAGGCTCGGCTGGATCGCCGAGACGGCGAGGCCGGTCGCCTGATGATCGGAATGGTCGCCGGGGCTGAGAACAGGGTCGGCCTCGTGGACATCGAGCCAGACGTTGGACGAACCGGCGGCCTCCTTGCGGACCAGCGCGGTCAAGGTGGTGACGAGATCGTTCCAGCCCTTGTAGGTGGTCGAGCCGTCGACGGCCCGCATCGAGGTCGTCTCGCCGGTCTTCAGCTTCATCAGCGAGGCGTAGGAACTGATCGGGTAGCCGACGCCCTCCACCGCACCGTCCGGCAAGCGGAGGAAATAGGTGACGGTGTTCTTGTAGGTCACGCGGCGAATGGAGTGGCCGGCGAGCTTCACCGTGCCGGTGACCGGTGACGCGACGGTGGTGTCGTAGACGTCGGCCATGAAGCGGATGGCGCGCAGCGCGCCGTTCTCGCGCGCGGCGTAGTAGGGTGCGCCCGTCGGCCCCTTGCCGAGCCCGGCGTCGCCGGCCGTCACGAAGACGAAGATCGCCGTGGTGTCGTTGCGCGCCACGTCGAGATAGGGATTCATGAAGAGCACGAAGTCGTCGGGGTGGGCGGTGAAGTAGACCGCGGCCGACGGCTTCACGGCGGCGACGGCCGACGTCACCGCCGATGCGGTGGGCGACGCCAACGCCGGGGCGGCGGTGGACTTCGGCGCCGCCTCGAGGGCGCGGCGACGGGCGAGCGGCAGAATCTTGCGGCTCACCGGACGCTTGCCGCTCTTCAGGTCTTCGTAGAACTGCGCCTGTTGCGGGGTCGGGGTACGGTAGCGGCCGGCCAGCGACGGCGACGCTGTCGCCATCAGGGCGAGAATCATCATTGCGACGGCCGGAATCGTCTTCGCCTTCGTCGACATGTCGATCACTCGTTCTCGTTGGATTTCGACCATGGTCGCCGAGAACGGGGATCAATTTCAAACGAATGCGCGAATTCACCTTAACCGTGAACCCTCTCGGTCCCGGCCGTTTCCGACCGGAAAGCCGAACTTCATCGCGATTCGAGGCGTGTGGCGACGCCCGGGACGGCGGCGCCGATGGACCATGCCGTCAAGCCGAGCGCTTGACCGCGGTGATCGCCGGCATCGCTCGGCCGGCGCGCTCGGCGATCTCCCGGTCCTGGGCTTCGAGGAGGGCGCGCGCCGGCTCGTCGCCGTCCGACCCTCCCAGAATTTCCTTGGGAACGCGCCGATTGGAGCGCCGGCTGCCGTCGTCGTAGAACACATCGAAGAGGACGAACTCGCTCTTCGTGGCGGGCTTGCGAGCCATGGGCGTCGTCTCCGAGTTGTTCGGGTCGAGAAGCGCGCGTTCGGCCGGGGAACCCGTCGGGCCTCGAATGAGACCGACGGTCTACCGGTGCGCGTGTCGCGCCTTTGCGAAGTGGGCGGGTCCGCCGCGAGTCGCGGAAGCCGGGGTGCGCCGGCACCTCCGGTCTTCGCGAAGAGGGCGTCAATCCGCGGTGGGCGCGGCGAACGCCGCCGGGCGCGGACGCGCGGTGCGCTCCTTGCGCTTCGGGGCGGGGAGGAGGCCTTCGCGCTGGGCCTTCTTGCGAGCGAGCTTGCGGGAGCGGCGAACCGCCTCGGCCTTTTCGCGCGCCCGCTTCTCCGAGGGCTTCTCATAGGCGCGGCGCTGCTTCATCTCCTTGAAGACGCCTTCACGCTGCATCTTCTTCTTCAGGACGCGAAGCGCCTGCTCGACGTTGTTTTCACGAACCAAGACCTGCACGAGTTTTCCGATCTCACGAGAGGAGGGGATGCCTCGACGACACGCGACGGCATCGAGAAAGGCACGAACGATGTCCGGGTCTCCGCCGCGATGCGCCGGCGGACGACGAGGACACGAATTCGGGAAAGATCCCTTGGTGACTCCGCGTTCGACCGTCGAACGACCCTGCCACCCCCTCTGTGTAGGCCATCGGTCGCGGCGGCGCCAGTGTGTAATTCGCACCGGAGGGTCGCGGACCGGCAGCGATCGAACCCCGCATTCGGCCGATTCTTCCGGTGGACATCCCCCGCATCGCCCTTCACCAGCATATTCCCCCCTCGCGACTCACTTTACGTTCGTCCGACAGCCGCGGCGAAATCTCAGTTGTCGGGTGCGCGTCGGCGGCGCTTTTCGGCCATCACGAAAACGAGGACGACATGAGCGAGCCTTCGACGAGCTGGTTCCCATCCTGGACTGTCACCACGGCCGATCGCGTCGGACCCGACGAGCGGCTGCCCTGGCCGCAGACCTTCGTCGCCGGCTTCCAACACGTCGTCGCCATGTTCGGCTCGACGGTGCTGGCGCCGATCATCATGGGTTTCGATCCCAACGTCGCGGTGCTGATGTCGGGCATCGGCACGCTGATCTTCTTCGTCATCGTCGGCGGGCGGGTGCCGTCCTACCTCGGCTCGAGCTTCTCGTTCATCGCGGTGGTGATCGCGGCCTCGGCCTATGGCGGCTCGGGGCCCAACACCAACATCGGGCCGGCGCTCGGCGGCATCGTCGCGGCGGGCGTCGTCTACATGCTGATCGGTCTGATCGTGATCAAGACCGGTTACGAGTGGATCGAGAAGCTGATGCCGCCGGCGGTGACCGGCGCCATCGTCGCGGCGATCGGCCTCAATCTGGCGCCGATCGCGGTCAAGGGCATCTCGGCCTCGGATTTCGATCGCACCGTCGGTCTCGTCACCATCGTCGCGGTGGGCGTGGCGGCGGTCTATGCGCCGGGCACGCTGCGCCGCATCCCGGTGCTGATCGGCGGGCTCGCCGGCTATCTCTTCTACGCCGTCGGTGCGAGCGCCTTCGGCATGGCCAAGCCGATCGACTTCTCCGGCCTCTCCGCCGCGGCGTGGTTCGGCATGCCGCATTTCTCGGCGCCGACCTTCTCGCCGGGCGCAATGGCGCTGATCGCGCCGGTGGCGATCATCCTGGTCGCCGAGAACCTCGGGCACATCAAGGCGATCGGCGCCATGACCGGCCGCAATCTCGATCCCTACATGGGCCGCGCCTTCGTCGGTGACGGTATCGCCACCATCGTCTCCGGCATGTCGGGCGGCACCGGCGTGACCACCTACGCCGAGAACATGGGCGTCATGGCGGTGACCCGCATCTATTCCACCATCGTCTTCGTGGTGGCGGCGGCGATCGCCATCCTGTTCGGCTTCTCGCCGAAGTTCGGGGCGCTGATCCTGACCATCCCGGGACCGGTGATCGGCGGGTTGTCGGTCGTCATCTTCGGTCTGATCACCGCCACGGCGGGCCGGATCTGGGTGGAGAACAAGGTCGATTTCTCCGAGACCAAGAACCTGATCACCACCGCGGCGGCGGTGATCGCCGGCGCCGGCGACCTGACGCTGCATCTCGGCGGCTTCACCCTCGGCGGCATCGGTACCGCCACCTTCGGCGCCATCGCCCTCTACGCGCTGCTCGACCGCCGGCACGAGGCGAAGTGAGGGGCACGAGGATCAAACGGCGAAGGGGCGATCCCGCTCCTTCGCCGTCGGATCGGGTCAGGCCGCCGGCGGGTGGGTGATCGCTTCGAGAACCGCCCGCAGCTTCTCAGGCAGCGCCACAGGCTTGGTCGTGGCGCGGTCGACGTAGACGTGGGTGAACTCGCCGGCGGCAGCCGGGTGAGGGTCGCCGGCGCGGAAGAGGCCGACCTCGTAGCGCACGCTGGAGCGGCCGAGGTGGGCGACGCGCAGACCGGCGACGATGTCGTCGGGGAAGGCGACGGGGGCGAAATAGGCGCAGTTGGTGGCGACCACCAGGCCGATCACCTCCGACTTGGCGATGTCGAGTACGCCCCGGTCGATGAGGAAGCGGTTCACCGCCGTGTCGAACCACGAGTAGTAGACGACGTTGTTGACGTGGCCGTAGGCGTCGTTGTCCATCCAGCGGGTCTGGATCGGCAGGTGGGCCGGGTAGTCGGTGAGCGTCTCGGTCTTGCGGGTGCGGGCGGTCATCGGGCGGGTCTCAGAAGGCTTCGGTGTAGAGGGCGAGGGCGTCGGTGTGGGCGACGTCGCGCGGGTTGTTGACAAGAAGCCGCGTCACCTTCATCGCGTCGGTTGCCAGCATGCCGAGATCGCTCTCGGCGATGCCGACGTCGCGCAGGCGCTGCTCCATCGGCATCTCGGCGACGAGGTCGCGCATCGCCGCGACGAGATCGGCGCCGGTGGCGCTGCCCGGCAGGATGGCGGCGGCGAGTTCGCCGTAGAGGGCGTCGCAAGCGGGCTGGTTGAACGCCATGACGGGGCCGAGCACCAGGGCATTGGAGAGCCCGTGCGGCACGTGGAAATGGCCGCCGATCGGATAGGCCAGCGCATGGACGGCGCCGACGGGGGCGTTGGCGAAGGCCATGCCGGCGAGCATCGACCCCTGCAGCATGGCGGAACGCGCGGCGATGTCGCGGCCGTCGGCGATCACCCGGCGGATGTTGGCGTGGAGCAGCTTCATCGCCGCGATCGCCAGGGCGTCGGAGATCGGGTTCTTCTTCGACCGGGTGGTGTAGGCCTCGATGGCGTGGACCATGGCGTCGATGCCGGTCATGGCGGTGACGCGAGGCGGCAGGCCGAGGGTCAGTTCGCCGTCGAGGACGGCGACGTCGGGCAGGAGCAGGGGCGAGACGACACCCTTCTTCTCGTGGGTCGGGGTGGTGACGATCGAGATCGGGGTGACCTCCGAGCCGGTGCCGGCGGTGGTCGGCACCTGGATCAGCGGCAGGCGCGGTCCGCGGGCGAGGCCGATACCGTAGATGGCCGGCAGTTCCTGCGGCGTGCCGACGAGAAGCGCTACGAGTTTGGCGGTGTCCATCGACGAGCCGCCGCCGAGGCCGACGACGCCGTCGACGCCTGCGCGCCGGGCGAAATCGACGGCGGCGAGGACGACCTCCTCGGGCGGATCGGCGAGGACGTCGGTGAAGCGGGTGGTCGCCACGCCGGCGGCGGCGAAACTCGCCTCGACGGGGTCGAGAAGGCCGGCGGCGACGAGCCCGGCGTCGCTCACCAGCAGGGCGTGTCGGATGCCGAGCGCAGCGGCGGCGGCGCCGAGGGCACGGGCGGCGCCGGCTTCGCAGACGATCCGCGGGGTGGTCTCGAAGGTGTAGCCGTTCATGCCGTCCTCGTCGTCCGATCGCATCGGTGGGGCGGCGCCGAGGGCGCCGATTTCGGGGGCGGTCGCGGTGAACGCCCCCGTGGGAGATCGTCTTCTCCGAGGGTGCGACGCGACCGCCCGCCCCCTCGTCGACGGCGACCCGCCGTGTCGAGCGGGGAGGTTACACGGTCCTCCAATCGATTCGTAGACGGGTCGCGCGTGTCGCCCGGAGAGCGGGCGGGTGCCTCAGCGGATCACCAGGCCGGCGAGGAGGGCGACGAGCTCGCTCTGCCGGGAGACGCCGGTCTTGGAGAAGACCCGTTTCAGGACGGTGCGCGCCGTCTCCTCGGTGATGCCGAGGCGACCGGCGGCGGCCTTCGGCGCCAGTCCGTTGCCGACCAGGGTCGCCACCCGCGCCTCGGCGAGGGTCAGCCCCATCAGATCGCGCAGGATCGCCGGGTCGACCGGATCGTTGCGACCGATCCGCGAGACGAGGACGAAGACCCGCGTGGTCATCAGGAACGTGTCGGTGATCGCATCCCCTCCGGAGACCGGGAGGAAATGGAGCAGCAGCGGGTCGGTCTCGTCGCCGGTTCTCAGGATCATGGTCTTGGGACCGACGGCCGCGAGGTCTCCGCGCGCCGCCTCGAACGTCTCGACGAATTCGATGTGGGCGGCATGGTCGCGCGGTGCGAGACGGTGGTCCGCGATCGACAGGCCGTTGTCGAGGAGGGCACGGCCGGCGGCGTTGGTGGTGGTGATCCGCCCGAGCGAGTCCAGCCCGAACAGCCCGATCTTCATCGCGGCCAGGGCCGCGGCGAGACCATCCCTGGTGACCTCGGCGTCGATCAGCCGGATACTCAGGCGAAGCGATTGTTCGACATGGTGCCCGAGCCTGGAGACGAGGCGCACTTCCTCGTCGGTGAAGCGGGGCGCATCGTACCGCCGCTGCACGCTGATCACCGCGTAGATCTGCGGGTCCGGTGCGACGTCGGCGGCGGCGAACCATCCGATCCCGTGGGGGATGAGGAAGTCGGTGTAGATCGGATGGGTGCGGGTCTCCTCGTCGGTGACGATGTCGCGATCGGTGACGCCGTCGTCGGGGAAGGCATAGGCGAGTTCGGCACCGCGCAGGGCGCGGATGTCGTGTTGCCACCAATGGGTGGCGTAGTCGGCCTGGGCCTTCTCGAGGGCCGGCGACACGATGGTCCCGAAACTCCCGTCGTCGCGCCGCCACATCAGGACGGTGCCGACGTCACCGGTCACGTCGGCGATCGCCTGGAGGGCGAACGGCCATCGATCCGGATCGGTCGCCGCATCGTAGATCGCAGCGACCGCTCGATGGATCGGATCATCGTTGCGCACCCCACCCTCCGCGTCTCGTCTCGGTGGCCGGATCATGAAGCCTGTGGTTGAGTGCAGCATGTGGAAAATTACGAGATGCGGATTGAGACGTATCCCAAATGGGGGATGCGACGACGGTGGGTGGGAGGGATGATCATCGTGCTTCGATCACCCGCCCGCCGTTCGGCGGATGCGACATGTTTTCGGTGATCGCAGGCTTCATTCCTGCCTGTTTCACGGCCGGGGATGGCGATGCCGTCCCCGGCTCTTTTTTCCTTCGCGCGGTTCGACCTCCCGGCGCGGCGAACGGGGTGCGGTTCACCGAGGGGACGGTCGGAGGAAGTGCGGGCGGGGAGCGGCGGCGCGCGCGGGGGGAGCGCCGTCGTCCGGCGACCCTTTCCATCGCTGCGCCGTCTCGTTACAAATCGGGACCGAAAAGAACAGCGGAGGTGACGACGATGGGTCCGATGAATCGTAGGACGGTGCTCGCAGGGTTCGCGGCCGGATCGGTCGCATTGCTGATCGCTTCGAGTGCGGCGGCGGCGGACAAGGTTTCGGTCGGCGTGCTGCGATTCGTATCGTCGGGTGGGCTCTACCTCGGGGTCGAGCGCGGCTATTTCGCGGCCGAAGGGCTCGAACTGGAGCTGAAGTTCTTCCAGGCGGCGCAGCCGATCGCCGTGGCGATCGCCTCGGGCGACGCCGATTTCGGCCTCACCGGCATCACCGCCGGCTCGCTCAACCTCGCCGGCAAGGGCGGCCTCGAGATCGTCGCCTCGCAGGGCGCCGAGAAGAAGGGCTTCGCCGGCAATCAGCTGATCGCCTCCAACGACGCCTTCGCCAAGGGTCTCGACAAGCCGGAGAAGGTCGCCGGTGCCTCCGTCGCGATCACCCAGGTCGGCTCGACCTTCCACTACCAGCTCGGCCAGATCGCCGAAGCCAAGGGGTTCGATCTCGCCAAGATCACCATGAAGCCGGTGCAGTCGCTACCCAACATGATCGCCGCGGTGAAGACCAACCAGGTCGACGCGACGATCCTGCCGAGCCACATCGCCGGGCCGATGATCGCGCGCGGCGAGGCGAAGCTGGTCTCGCCGATGTCGGACATCGCCGACTACCAGTACGGGGCGCTGTTCGCCTCGCCGAAGCTGGTCGCCGAGAAGCGCGACGTGGTCGCCCGCTTCGTCCGCGCCTACAAGAAGGGGCTCGCCGACTACGGCGCGGCGCTGCTGCGCTCCGACGCGTCCGGCGACCGGGTCGCCGACGACAAGGCCAAGGAAGCCGCGGCGCAGATCGCCAAATACGTCTATCCCTCCGATCCGGCGGATCAGGGGGCGGCCAAGGTGATCGCTTCGGCGCCCTATTGCGATCCGACCGGCAAGCTCGACCTCGCCGGTATCGAGAAGCAGATCGCCTGGTACAAGTCGGAGAAGCTGGTGGACGAGAACGTCGACGCCAAGGCCTTCGTCGATCTCGGCTTCGCCGAGTGACGTCGACGGCCGAGGGTGCGCCCCCGGCCTCATGACCCTCTGCGACCTCCCGTTCCACCAACGGGAGGTCGTGCGTTCGGGACCATCGGTACCGACACGGGGCCGATGGCGCAGAGACGGTCCGCGATGCGGAACCGGACGAGGCAGCGATGGAACTGATCGTCGAGAACATCCGTCAATCCTACGGATCGCTGAACGTGCTCGACGACGTCAGCCTCGAGATCGCCAGCGGCGAGATCGTCGTGGTGCTCGGGCCGTCGGGCTGCGGGAAGTCGACGCTGCTGCGGCTTCTCGGCGGGCTCGAACGGCCGTGCGTGGGCCGTGTACTCATGTCGGGTGAGCCGCCGGCGGGCTCGTTCAATCCGCTGACCTACGTCTTCCAGGATTTCGCCCTGGTGCCGTGGCGGACGGTCGCCGACAACGTCGGGCTGCCGCTCGAGCATCTCGGTCTGGCGCGCGACGAGCGTGAGGCGCGGGTGGCGGCGGCGCTCGCCCGCGTCGACCTCGCCGATTTCGCGACGGCCTATCCCAAGCAGCTCTCCGGCGGCATGAAGCAGCGCACGGCGATCGCCCGGGCGCTGGTGGTCGAGCCGGCGATCTTCCTGATGGACGAGCCGCTCTCCGCCCTCGACGCGCAGACGCGCGAGTTGTTGATGGCCGATCTCAAGCGGCTGTGGATCGAGACGCGGTTCACCGCCGTCTACGTCACCCACAATCTCGCGGAAGCCGTGCAGCTCGGGCACCGGGTCGTCGTGCTGTCGCGTCGGCCGGGGCGGATCCGCGACATCGTGACGATCGCGCCGCCTCTCGACGAACGGCACGACGGCCACCCGGAGGTGATCGCGGCGAGTGCGCGCATCTGGGCGTCGATCCGCGAGGAGGCTGCGATCGCCGATCGGGAGTTGATCGATGTCGCCTGAACCGCGCCTTCGCGAAGTGCCGTTCCGCGGTGGCGGGTTCGCACCGGGCAGCCGGCGGATCGCCGCGCCGCTCACCTTCGCCGCTCTGGTCCTCCTGTGGTGGGTGGCGACGGCGCGCGGCTGGATCTCGCCGTTGGCGTTGCCGCGTCCCGGCGAGGTCGCCACCGCCTTCGTCGACATGGTGGCGAGCGGCGAGATCTGGCGTCATCTCGGCGCGTCGATCCGGCGGCTGGCGGTCGGGTGGGTGCTCGGGGCGAGCGCCGGCATCGCCGTCGGCTTCGCCATCGGTCTGTCGACCCTGGCGCGCTCGACGGCCCTGCCGCTGGTATCGGCGTTGTTCCCGATCCCGAAGATCGCGCTCCTGCCGTTGTTCATCGTCTGGTTCGGCATCGGCGAGGCGTCGAAATACGCCACCATCGCCTTCGGCGTCTTCTCGCCGATGGCGATCGCCGCCTTCGGCGGCGTCGACGGGGTCGATCGCTCGCTGATCCGCATGGCGCAGAGTTTCGGTGTCCCGACCGGCGACATCGTCCGCAAGATCGTGCTGCCGGGTGCCATGCCGGCGTTGCTCTCGGGCGTGCGCATCTCCGCCTCGATCGGCATCATTCTCCTGACCGCCGCCGAGATGATCGGCGCCGAGCACGGCGTCGGCGCGCTGGTGCTTTCCGCCGGCAATCTGATGCAGACCGATCGGCTGATCGCCGGCGTGCTGATCCTCGCCGGCTTCGGGTTGGTCGTCGCCTCCCTCATCGGCGTCGCCGAACGCCGCCTGCTGCGCTGGCGGTGACGCCATGAGCGAAACCGAGCGCTTCGACGTGATCGTGGTCGGTGGCGGCAGTGCCGGGGTGGCCGCTGCGGTCGGGGCGGCGCGGACCGGGGCGCGGACCCTGCTCGTCGAGGCCTACGGCTTTCTCGGTGGCGCGGCGACGCGTTCCTCGGTGCTCGCCTGGTGCGGCTTCTTCCCGCAACGGCCGGGGTCGGGCGGCGGAAGGCCGCCGGCGCGGCTGGTCGGCGGGGTCGGGGCGATGGCGCTCGCCGAACTCGAGGCGATGGGCGTCGACGTCGCGCCCTATCACTCGGCGACCGGCAACTGGAACATCCGTCTCGACCCCGAAGCGACCAAGGTGGCGCTCGATCGACTGGCGGAGGGGCCGGGGCTCGAGCTCCTCTTGCACACGTCGGTCGTCGACGTGACGACGCGCGGACGGCGGATCGAGGCGCTGCGGCTCGCCGATCCGCGGGGCCTGCGTGAGGTCACGGCGCGGGCCTTCGTCGACTGCTCCGGTGAAGCGGTGCTCGCTTTCGCCGCCGGTGCCTCGCCCTGTCCGCTGCATGCCCCCTCCGGGCCGATCCAGCCGGCCTCCTTTCCGGTCCGCCTCGGCGGTGTGGCGCCGCGGCCGGCCTTCGATCGGGCGGCGCGGACGGCGGCGATGGCGACGATCGACCGGCGGCTCGGCGTGGCGGAACTTCGAGCCGACGGCGGCTTCGTGTCGATCCTGCCGGGCACCGACGACATCTGGTGGCTCGCCGTCGAGGTCGAGACCAACGGGCTCGACGGGGCGGATCTGACGCGGGCCGAATGCGACGGCCGTGCCGCGGTCCGGCGCGGGGTCGAGGCGCTCCGGCGCGTCGCGCCGGGGTTCGAGAGGGCGACGATCGTCGCCACCGGGCCGGCGATCGGCATCCGCGAGAGCCGTCATGCGGCGACGCGCGAACCGTTACGCGAAACCGCGCTCGCGGCGGGCATGCGGCGCGCCGACGAGGTGGCGCTCGGCGGGTGGCCGATGGAGATCCACGGCGGTCCGGGCAAGGTCGAATACCGGCAGATCGGCGCGGACGGCGCCTACGGCATCCCGCTCGGGGCGTTGCGCTCGGCCGATTTCGACGATCTGTGGTTCGGCGGGCGGACGGTCGGGGCGGATCCGGCCGCCTATGCCTCGGCGCGGGTGATGGGCACCGCCTTCGCCACCGGCCACGCGAGCGGCGTCGCCGCCGCCCTCAGCGACGACGTCACCGCGGTCCGGGCGGAACTCGCGCGGCAGGGGGCGGTGTTTTGAGCCGCCGTGGTGTCACTTCACCTTGTCGCCGACGTTGACGAAGGGTAGCGCCGCGCCGGGGATCATCTGGGCCGGCAGGACGCCGTTCCAGCGTTCGACGGCGGCGAGATCGACGAGGCCGGGGTTCTCCTTCAACGCCGTGCCGCGGGCGCGGATGGCGGCGGCTTCCGCCTCGCCCTTGACCTTGATCGCTTCGGCGTCGGCCAGCGCCCGCTGACGCACCGCGTCGGCGTTGGCGCGGGCGACCGTCACGGTGATCTCGGCCTGGACCTTCTCGCGCTCGGCGTTCTGGCGCAGCTTCTGCACCTCGACCTCGGCCAGCATGCGCTGTTCGATCGACTTTTCGTAGACGTCGGAGAAGTCGATGTTCTCGATCTGCAGAGCGACGATGCGCACCGGTCCCTGGACGGCGTGCTGCAGGGCGGCGGCGGCCTCGGCCGAGAGCCGGCCGCGCTCCTGGATGGCGGTGACGGCGGTGAACTGGCCGAAGACGATCTTGAATTCGGAATGGACGCGCGGCGCGATCAGGCGATCGACCATCTGATGCTCGTCGCCGAATTCGGTGACCACCTCGGCGACCACCGAGGGCGGGATCTCGTAGTTGACGGAGATGCGGACGTCGGCCGGCTGCTGGTCCTTGGAGTAGCTCTCCACCTTCTCGAAGCGCATGACGTGGGTCTGCACCGAGACCGGTTGGACGCGGTCGACGTAGGGGATCTTGAAGTGGAGGCCGGGCTCGGAGACGCGAACGATCGAGCCGAGGCGGATCAGCACACCGCGTTCGCCCGGCGCCACGGTGTAGAAGCCGCCGAAGAACAGGCCGACGCCGAAGAGGATGGCGACCGCGACGACGAGGGTTTTCAAAAACCGCATGAACCTGCCTCCGGACGGGGGTTGGAGGGCGGTCGGCGAGGGAAGCGCATCGCGGGACGAGGGGGCCATCGGCGATCTCCGGCGCTCACGATCATCGTCTCGGCGTGGCCGGCGGCGCGGCGGGCGGCGCGGCGACGCTCCGGATCGTGCCGGCGAGCCGCGGCGGATCCGTCGTTCCTCGAAGATGGGGCCGCGCGCGCCGTCCGGCAATCGCGAAGATCACGGAGGGTCGTCTCGTCGGCCGAATGTACTCCCGTTCTCCGCCGCCGGCTCACAACCGATCGCGCAGGGCGAACCAGCTCATGGCGAGGATCAGGGTCGGGGTGCGGAAGAGAGGGCCGCCGGGGAAGCGCGGTGCGGGGATGGCGCTCATGACGTCGAAGCGCGCCGTGTCGCCGTCGATCGCTTCGGCGAGGAGCTTGCCGGCGAAGCTGGCGATGGCGACGCCGTGGCCGGAATAGCCGGCGGCGGTGTAGAGGCCGGGGCGCAGGCGGCGGAAGAACGGCATGCGATTCATGGTCACCGCCAGGGTGCCGCCCCAGGCGAAGTCGATCGGGACGTCGGCGAGGCCGGGATAGATCTTCGCCATGTGAGAGCGGACGAAGCCGGCGACGTCCTTCGGGTCGCTGCGGCCGTAGGTCTCGCCGCCGCCGAAGATCAGCCGGCCGTCGGCGGAGAGGCGCCAGTAGTGGACGACGAAGCGGCTGTCGGCGACCGCCTCGCGACCGGGGATCAGGCGTTCGGCGAGATCACCCAGCGGTGCGGTCGCCGCCACGTAGTTGCGGATCGGCATGACGCGGGAATCGATCTCGCGGTCGAGCCCGTCGAGATAGCCGTTGGCGGCGACGACGACGTCGGGCGCCGTCACCGCGCCGGTCATGGTAGCGACCCGGGTGGCGCCGCCGCGCGGCGGCGAGATCTCGGTGACGCGCGAGGCCTCGTGGATGCGGACGCCGGCCTCTTCCGCGGCGCGGGCGAGGCCGAGGGCGTAGTTGAGCGGGTGGAGATGGCCGGCGGTGCCGTCGCGCCAGCCGCCGTGATAGACGTCGGTGCCGATGGCGGCGGAGAGTTGCGCCGCGTCGAGGAGCGAGGTGCCGGGATAGCCGTAGCGTGAGACGAGGTGCTCGACCTCGGCCTCGGCGTCCGAGAGCCAGGCCTTCTTGTGGACGGCGTGGATGAGGCCGTCGCGCCAGTCGCAGTCGATGGCGTGGGTGGCGATCAGCTCCTTGACGGTGCGCTTGGCCTCTTCGGCGAGGTCGAAGAGAACGCGGGCGCGCGCTTCGCCGTACCACTTCTCCAGCGTCTCCTGGTCGCGGCGCTGGCCGGAATGGAGCTGGCCGCCGTTGCGGCCGGAAGCGCCCCAGCCGACGCGGTTGGCCTCGAGCACCACGACCGAGCGACCCTTCTTCGCCAGATGCAGCGCGGTCGAGAGCCCGGTATAGCCGGCGCCGATGACGCAGACGTCGGCGGAGGTGTCGCCGGTGAGTGCCGGCCGCGGCGGCGCGGGATGTGCGGTCGCGGCGTAATAGGAGGGCGCGTGGGGGAGAGCGGTCGGGTGCATGGGGCGCGATCCCTTCGGTTGCGGCGGCGAAACGGCGCCGCTCGGGCGCGGCGCCCTCGTCTCCGGTGTCCATTCGGGAGCCACGGCGGCGCGGGGAGCGTCGCCGTGATGGGTGGATGCCGCGAGTGGCATCGCCTCGATGCAGGCGTCGGGCGAAGGTCGTCAGCCCTTCACCAGGCCCTCCTTCTTCAACACCATCCAGGTGTCGTTCAGGGTCTTCTCGGCGAGGCGGACGAGTTCGTCGGCCTCGAGGTGGGTGAGGGTCAGCGGCGGCGACAGGATCAGGCTGTCGCGGACGGCGCGCATGACGAGGCCGTTGCCGAAGGAGATGTCGCGGGCGATGGTGCCGACCTTGCCGACGTCGGCGAACTTCTCGGTGCGCGACGGCTTCGACGGCACCAGTTCGAGGGCGCCGACCATGCCCTTCATACGCGCCTCGCCGACGAGCGGATGGTCGCCGAGGCGCAGCCAGCGCTCCTTCAGATAGGGGCCGATGTCGTCGCGGACGCGGGCGACGAGGCCCTCGCGCTCGATGATGGCGAGGTTCGCCAGTGCCGCGGCGGCGCAGGTCGGGTGGCCGGAATAGGTGAAGCCGTGGTTGAACTCGGCGCCTTCGGCGGTGATCACCGCAGCGACGCGGTCGGAGACCAGTACGCCGCCCATCGGCAGGTAGCCGGAGGTCAGCCCCTTGGCGATCGGCATGAGATCGGCCTCGACGCCGTAGGTCTGGGAGCCGAACCACTCGCCGGTGCGGCCGAAGCCGCAGATGACTTCGTCGACGACGAGGAGGATGCCGCGCTCGGAGCAGATGCGACGGATCTCCGGCCAATAGGTCTCCGGCGGGATGATGACGCCGCCCGCCCCCTGGATCGGTTCGGCGACGAAGGCGGCGACGTTGTCTTCACCGAGCCGATCGATCTCGCGCTCCAGCTCGCACGCGGCCCAGACGCCGAATTCGTCGGGGCTCATGTCACCGCCTTCGCCGAACCAGTAGGGCTGGGCGATGTGGGTGACGCCGGGGATCGGCAGATCGCCTTGGGCGTGCATCGGCGTCATGCCGCCGAACGAGGCGCCGACGATGGTCGAGCCGTGATAGGCGTTGCGGCGGGAGATGAAGATCTTCTTCTCGGGCTTGCCCCGCAGCGCCCAGTACCAGCGCGCCATGCGGAAGACGGTGTCGTTGGCCTCGGAGCCCGAGCCGCAGAAGAACACCTTGTTCACGTGCGCCGGCGCGATCTGGGCGAGCTTGTCGGCGAGGCGGATGGCCGGGGCGTTCGAGGTCTTGAAGAAGGAGTTGTAGTAGGCGAGCTCCAGCATCTGCTCGTGGACGGCGTCGGCGATCTCGCGACGGCCGTGGCCGACGTTGGTGCACCACAGCCCGGCCATGCCGTCGAGATAGCGCTTGCCGTCCGAGTCGGTCAGCCAGACGCCGTCGCCGCGCACCATGACGCGACTTCCTTCCGCCGCGAGCGCGTGGAAGTCGGTGAAGGGGTGTAGGTAGTGGTCGGCGTCGAGGGCGCGCAGTTCGGCGGTCGGGTAGAGGTTGGAGGGGCGCATCGTGGGGTCGGTCTCCCGGGCTCGTCGGTTCGCCCGTTCGGGCGCAAGAACTCGTTCGCCGGATCGGTCGACCCGGCGGTGGGTTCGGTCTGCTTTCGGCCGTCATCCCCGGCCGGAGCACCCGGAGGGTGCGGAGGGGAGGGGGATCCAGGCGGTGTCGCGGGTTCCGGTCGGCGCCGCCTGGATCCCCTTCCCTCGGTCGCTGACGCTCCCTCGCCGGGGATGACGGCGGAGAGCGGGTTCGGGGTCTCGTTCCTCTCGGGCGTTCGTGGCCGTCGGCCTCACACGTTCAAGAGCAGGAACTCGCGCTCCCAGGGCGAGATCACCCGCATGAAGGTTTCGAATTCGGCCCTCTTGATCGCCCGGTAGGTGGCGGAGAAGGAGGGGCCGAAGATCTCGCCGAGTTCTTCCGATTCCTCGAACAGGGCGACCGCTTCGAGCAGGCCGCGCGGCAGGCCGAAGTCGAGGTCGTAGGCCGAGCCTTCGACCGGGTTGCCCGGGTTGATGCCCTGGGTCATGCCGATGTAACCGCAGGCCAGCGACGCGGCCATGGCGAGATAGGGGTTGGCGTCGGAGGACGGCACCCGGTTCTCGACGCGGCGGGCGGCGGGCGAGGAATTGGGTATGCGCAAGCCCACGGTGCGGTTGTCGTAGCCCCAATGGACGTTGACCGGCGCCGCCGACATGCGCATCAGCCGGCGGTAGGAGTTCACGTATGGGGCGAGGATGCACATCACATTGGGCAGGAACTTCTGCTGCCCGCCGATGAAGTGGAAGAACTCGGGCGTCGGTCCGCCGTCGCCGTTGGAGAAGATGTTCTCGCCGGTCTCGAGGTCGACCACCGACTGGTGGATGTGCATGGCCGAACCCGGCTCGCCGGCGATCGGCTTGGCCATGAAGGTGGCGTACATGTCGTGGCGCACCGCGGCCTCGCGGATGGTGCGCTTGAACAGGAACACCTGATCGGCCAGCGCCAGGGGATCGCCGTGGCGGAGGTTGATCTCCATCTGCGCGACGCCCTCTTCGTGGATGAGGGTGTCGATCTCCAGCCCCTGGGTCTCGGAGAAGTCGTAGATGTCGTCGAAGAGATCGTCGAACTCGTTGACCGCGGCGATCGAGTAGGACTGGCGACCGCTCTCCGGGCGTCCCGAACGGCCGACCGGCGGCTTCAGCGGATAGTCGGGGTCCTGGTTGCGTTCGACCAGATAGAACTCGAGCTCGGGCGCGACGATCGGCTTCCAGCCCTTCTTCTCGTAGAGGGCGACGATGCGGCGCAAGAGCTGGCGCGGCGCGATCTCCACCGGCCGGCCGTCCTGATGATAGGCGTCGTGGATGATCTGGGCGGTCGGGTCCGAGGCCCAGGGGACGACGGCGAGGGTCGAATAGTCGGGCACCAGCTTGATGTCGCTGTCGGCGGCATCGATCTGGAACTCGTCGTCCTCGGTCGGGTAGTCGCCGGTGATCGTCTGGGTGAAGATCGAGCCGGGAATCGACATGATCGGCGCATCGACGAACTTGGCCACCGGCATCATCTTGCCGCGCGCCACCCCCGACATGTCGGGAACGATGCACTCGATGTCCTCGAGGCCGCGATCGTCGAGCCAGTCGGCGGCGGCCGCCGCATCGGCGACGCCACGCAGATCGGCCGGCGAACCGGAACTCTTCTTCTTCTTGGCCATTGGCCACCTCGCATGAAATGTGATCACATTCTGCTGGAGCCGGTGACGTCCGTCAACCGGGGGCGTGACGGCGCGCGGTCGGCTCAGGCGCGGCGGCGGTCGACCTCCTCGTCGCCGACGGGGCCGGCCGCGAGCACCGTGGAGGCGATCAGTTCCATGCCCTCGAGGATGTCGGCGCGGATCGCGGCGGCGAGCGCTTCGGCGTCGCGGGCGATGATGGCGTCGAGCGCGACGACGTGGTGGTCGACCAGCGCGGCGGTGCCGAGCCGGCCGTAGACCGAGCGCATGAAGGGGCCGAACTGCAGCCACAGGCTCTCGATCAGCGGCACCAGCACCCGCGACGGATTGGCGGCGTAGATCTCGAAATGGAAACGGTGATTGCCGGCCATGTAGGCTTCGACATCGCCGCGTTCGAGCGCGACGTCGATGGAATCGTCGATGTCGCGCAGCCGGTCGAGCCGCTCGCGATCGATGTGGGGCAGGGCGCGGACGGCCGCTTCCGGCTCCAGGAGAGTGCGGGCGCGGATCAGTTCGTCGTAACGCTCGCCGTCCATCGCCGGCACCCAGACGCGACGGTTGGCGCCGACCACCAGACCGCCTTCGGCCGAGACGCGGCGGATCGCTTCGCGCACCGGCATGGGCGAGACGCCGAGCTGTTGGGCGAGGCCGCGCAGCGTCACGGCGCGGCCGGGGACGATACGTCCCGTCACCAGGGCGTGACGGAGCTGACGGTAGACTCGGTCGTGGAGTGGTCCGTCGACGGCGGTCTCGTCGTCGGGTGGACCCACGCCACCGAGAGGGGGAGGTTGATCGATGCCGCGTTTCATCGTTCACTCCTTCGGACCCACCCGGTCGCCACGCCACGGTGACATGCGGTCCGGTGCGCGGGTCGGGCGGACGGCCGGCGGCGCGCGATTGACAGCTTCGGATCAATGTGATCACAATTTCGCCGACTTGCAACTCGGCAACTCGGCCAATGGTGCCGTGGTGGTCGCCGGCGGGTGGGCGCCCGTCGCGGACGGTGTGCCGGGACGGCTCGACGTGGTGGAGTGACGATCGTGAGCGATGGTTCCGAGGCGGTTCAGGAGACGCAGGCGTCGAGCGAGCTCGAGCGCTTCCTCGCCGCCCACCCGGACATCGAGGCGGTCGAATATCTCATCACCGATTCGAACGGCGTGCTGCGCGGCAAGTGGGCGCCGGTGGAGAGCCTGAAGAAGGCCTTCTCCGACGGCATCAATTTCCCCGTCTCGATGTACGGCCTCGACGTCTGGGGGCGCGAGGTGATGGAGACCGGTCTGCACGTGGAGACCGGCGATCGCGACGGTTTCTGCCGGGCGGTGCCGGGCAGCTTGCGGATCGTGCCGTGGGCCGAGCGGCCGACGGCGCAGGTGATCCTGACGATGCACACCGAGCGCGGCGAACCCTTCGACGGCGATCCGCGGGTGTGCCTCGCCAAGGTCGTCGACCGCATGAAGGCGGCCGGGCTGACGCCGTGCTGCGCCATCGAGCTCGAGTTCTACCTGCTCGACCCGAAGGCGCCGCCGATGCCCAACGGCATGCCGTCGCCGGTCTATCGCGCCACTTCCGGGCCGAGCCCGCAGAACATGTACGCGCTCGAGGATCTCGCCGAATACCGTGCGGTGTTCGCCGACATCTGGGACTACGGCAAGAAGCAGGGGCTGCCGGTCGACACGATGGTGTCGGAGGCCGCGCCCGGCCAGTTCGAGGTCAATCTCAAGCACCGCGCCGACGCCATGGCGGCGGCCGACGACGGGGTGATGCTGCGCCGTCTGGTCACCGAGGTGGCGCGCAAGCACGGGCTCAAGGCCTCGTTCATGGCCAAGCCGTTCATCGACGTCGCCGGCAACGGGCTGCACGTCCACGTGTCGCTGCTCGACGGCAAGGGACGCAACATCTTCTCCGATCCGACCTCGGGCGAGACCAGGCTGAAGCACTGTATCGGCGGTCTCATCGACACGATGAACGCTGCGACGCTGCTGTTCGTGCCGACCTGGAACGGCTATCGGCGCATGCAGCCGGGGTCCTACGCCCCGACCACGGCGTCGTGGGGCTACAACAATCGCTCGGTCGGGGTGCGCGTGCCGGCGAGCCCGGCGGAGGCGCGACGGCTCGAACACCGCATCGCCGGTGCCGACGCCAATCCCTACTTGGTGCTCGCCGCCATTCTGGCGGGCATGATGGAGGGGCTCGAACGCGAGATCGCGCCGCCGGCGCCGATCATCCGCAATGCCTACGAGGAGCCGGCGCAGCGCCTGCCCGACGCGATGGACGACGCGGTCAGGCTGTTCGAGCGATCCGAATTCATCCGACGAGCCATGGGCGTCGAATACCGCAGCCTCTTCGCCCATCTGAAAAAGGCGGAAGTCGCGGCGTTCGAGGCCGAGATCACGCCGCTCGAACGCATGACCTATCTCTAGAGGGAGCGCCGGTTCGCCGGCGCTTTCTCTTTGAGCGCGGGTGCCCGCGCTTCGGGCTGACGGGAAGTGGAATTCGGAGTTAGTTTCGGTCCGGGCTCCCGCGTGCGACAGGCGGGCGACCCAGAGGGAGAGGATTGATCATGAAGAAGCATCTCATCGCCTCGGCTGCCGTGATCGCGCTCACGGGTGTCACCGGTGTGCAGGCGCAGGAGAAGGTCGTCAACGTCTACAACTGGTCGGACTACATCGATCCGGCGATCCTCGAGGACTTCACCAAGGAGACCGGGATCAAGGTCAAGTACGACGTCTTCGACTCCAACGAGTTGCTCGAGACCAAGCTGCTCGCCGGCAAGACCGGCTACGACGTGGTGGTGCCGTCGGGCAACTTCCTCGGCCGGCAGATCCAGACCGGTGTCTTCACCTCCCTCGACAAGTCGAAGTTGCCGAACCTCAAGTACATGTGGCCGGTGGTCACCGACATCCTCGCCAAGTACGATCCCGGTAACAAATACGCCGTCAACTACATGTGGGGCACCACCGGTATCGGCTACAACGTCGCCAAGATCAAGGAACTGGTTCCCGACGCACCGCTCGACAGCTGGAAGCTGGCGCTCGATCCGAAGTACGTGCTGAAGCTGAAGAGCTGCGGCGTCATGATGCTCGACGCGCCCGACGAGATCGTCCCGGCGGTGATGAACTACCTCGGCCTCGATCCGGACAGCAAGAAGAAGGAAGACCTGGAGAAAGCGGCGGCGCACTTCAAGAAGATTCGCCCGGCGATCCGCAAGTTCCACTCTTCCGAGTACATCAATGCGCTCGCCAACGGCGACGTCTGCATGGTGATCGGCTGGTCCGGCGACATCAAGCAGGCTGCCAGCCGCGCCGAGGAGAAGAACAAGACGGTCACCGACCCGAAGAAGAAGGTCGAGATCGGCTACATCATTCCGAAGGAAGGCGCCTACATGTTCTTCGACAACTTCGTCATCCCGAAGGATGCCGAGCACGTCGAAGAAGCCTACACCTTCATCAACTACATGATGAAGCCGGAAGTGATCGCCAAGGCGTCGAACTTCATCCAGTACCCGAGCGGCAACCTGGAGGCCCAGAAGTTCGTCGACAAGGCGATCCTCGACGATCGGAGCATCTATCCGTCGGAAGAGACGATGAAGAAGCTCTACGTCATCTCGCCCTTCGACCAGAAGTCGCAGCGCGACCTGACCCGGGTGTGGCGCGAGATGAAGCGCAAGTGAGGGCGGCGGGCCCGCTCCTCGGGGCGGGCCCGGCCACACGGTCTTGCGCGATGGTTCGAGACGCGCTCGTTCCCGAGCGCTCCTCACCACGAGGCGTTCGAAATCGGCTCGGCAGTCCGCTTGCGCCTCATGGTGAGGAGGGCCGAAGGTCCGTCTCGAACCATCGCGCACCGAGAGCAAGTCCCGCGTGGGGACGGTGTTTCAGCGAAACCGCGAGGGTAGGGCATGGCGAAGACACTCGGTCCGGTCCGACGCAAATTCGCGCCGTGGAACGATCCGGCGGCGAAGCCCTTGATCGAATTCCGAAACGTGGTCAAGCGCTTCGGTGACTTCACCGCGGTCGACGACGTCTCCCTCGGCATCTACGAGCGGGAGTTCTTCGCGCTGCTCGGTCCGTCGGGTTGCGGCAAGACCACGCTGATGCGGATGCTCGCCGGCTTCGAGCATCCGAGCGAGGGGGCGATCCTGCTCGCCGGCACGGATCTCGCGGGCAAACAGCCCTACGAGCGGCCGGTCAACATGATGTTCCAGTCCTACGCTCTCTTCCCGCACATGTCGGTGGAGAAGAACATCGGCTTCGGGCTGGTCATGGACAAGATGCCGAAGGCGGACATCGAGGTCCGGGTGGCCGAGATGCTCAAGCTGACCAAGCTCGAGAAGTTCGCCAAGCGCAAGCCGCATCAGCTCTCCGGCGGTCAGCGCCAGCGCGTGGCGCTCGCCCGGTCGCTGGCCAAGCGGCCGAAGGTGCTGCTGCTCGACGAACCGCTCGGGGCGCTCGACAAGAAGCTGCGCGAGGAGACCCAGTTCGAACTGATGGACCTGCAGCAGCAGCTCGGCATGACCTTCCTGATCGTCACCCACGATCAGGAGGAGGCGATGACGGTCGCCGACCGCATCGCGGTGATGGATCACGGCAAGCTCATCCAGGTCGCCGGTCCCTCCGAGATCTACGAGCAGCCGAACTCGCGCTACGTCGCCGACTTCATCGGCGACATCAACCTGATCGAGGGGCGGGTCTCGGGTATCGAGGGCGGGACCATCCGCATCGAGGGGACCTCGCCGGCGGTGCCGCTCGTGGTCGACGATGCGATCGCCACCACGGTCGGCGCGACGGTGTGGCTGGCGGTCCGGCCGGAGAAGGTGCGCATCGCCCACGAGGCGCCGGCCGACGTGTCGCACAACGCCGTCGCCGGCACGGTCTGGGACATCGCCTACATCGGCGACGTCTCGGTCTATCACGTCAAACTCGACAGCGGCGCCACCATCCGCGCCACCGTCGCCAACGTCGATCGCACCGTCGAGCGGCCGATCGGCTGGGAGGACCGGGTCTGGCTCTTCTGGTCGCGGTCCTCGGGCGTCGTGCTCACGTCGTGAGGGAGGGATCGGCGATGACCGGCGGCGGACGATGGGGCAGATGGGTGGTGATCGGCATCCCCTATCTGTGGATGGTGGTGCTGTTCCTGGTGCCGTTCCTGATCGTGGCGAAGATCTCGCTGTCGACGAGCATCATCGCGGCGCCGCCCTACGAGCCGGTGTTCGCCTCGCTCGCCGAGGTGTGGACCAAGATCGGTGACTTCACCGCCATGAACTACGGGCGGCTGATCTCCGAGAGCATCTACGTCGAGAGCTATCTCTCCAGCGTGTGGATCGCGCTCTCTTCGACCGTCCTGATGCTGTTCGTCGCCTACCCGCTCGCCTACGGCATGGCGCGGGCGCCGAAGGCGTGGCGGCCGACGCTGTTGATGATGGTGATCCTACCGTTCTGGACGTCGTTCCTGATCCGCGTCTACGCCTGGATCGGCATCCTGTCGGAGGAGGGGCTGCTCAACTGGGTGCTGGTGTCGCTCGGTCTCGTCGACGAGCCGATCACCTTCCTGGCGACGACGCGGGCGGTCTACATCGGCATCATCTATTCCTACCTGCCCTTCATGGTGCTGCCGCTCTATTCGAGCCTCGAGAAGCTCGACGACACGCTGATCGAGGCGGCGCAGGATCTCGGCTGTACGCCGCTGCAGGCGTTCTGGCGGGTGACTTTCCCGCTGTCGGTCCCCGGCGTCATCGCCGGATCGTTCCTGGTCTTCATTCCGGCGGTCGGCGAGTTCGTCATCCCCGACCTGCTCGGCGGGTCCGACACGGTGATGATCGGCAAGACGCTGTGGGAGGAGTTCTTCAACAACCGCGATTGGCCGGCGGCCTCCGCCGTCGCGATCACGCTGCTGATGCTGCTGGTGGTGCCGATCGTCGTCTTCCAGAACGCCCAGGCGAAGGCTCAGGAGGCCGAGCGATGAAACGGTTCACCTGGTTCAACGCCACGTCTTTGGCGCTCGGCTTCTCCTTCCTCTACCTGCCGATCGTCATCCTGGTGATCTACTCGTTCAACGCCGGGCGCTCGGTCGCGGTTTGGGGCGGCTGGTCGACACGCTGGTACGGCGAAGTGTTCGACAACGAACAACTGCTCGACGCCGCCTGGGTGACGCTGAAGGTCGGGATGCTGTCGGCGAGCGTGGCAACGGTGCTGGGCACGATGGCGGCGATCGCGCTCACCCGGTTCGGGCGGTTCCGCGGGCGGCTCCTGTTCTCCGGCATGGTCTATGCGCCGCTGGTGATGCCGGAGGTGATCACCGGTCTGTCGCTGCTGCTGCTCTTCGTGGCGGTCGACTTCGATCGCGGTTTCTGGACCATCACCCTCTCGCACATCACCTTCACCATGTGTTTCGTCGCGGTGGTGGTGCAGTCGCGGCTCGTCGGCTTCGACAAGAGCCTCGAGGAGGCGGCGATGGATCTCGGCTGCCGGCCTGTCGGGACCTTCTTCCGCATCACCCTGCCGATCATCTGGCCGGCGGTGGTGTCGGGGTGGATGCTCGCCTTCACGCTGTCGCTCGACGATCTGGTCATCGCCTCCTTCGCCACCGGGCCGGGGGCAACGACCCTGCCGATGAAGATCTATTCGGACGTCCGCCTCGGGGTGAAGCCGGAGATCAACGCGGTGTGCACGTTGATGATCGCGGTCGTCTCGATCGCGGTGATCGCCGCCTCGATCCTCACCAAACGCCAGGAAGCGGAACGCGAGAAGGCCGAACGCGCCGCTTTCGCCGCGGGCGGGTGACCGCCCGGTTCCACCAATGTCGCCTCGTGGAGGTTCCATGCCCGACGTCGTCGCCCTGTCGCTCGCGCCGATCGCCGATCTCGACGAGAAGATCGCGCCGGAGAAGCTCGTCTCCGGCGATCCGTCGACCGGCCTCCGGCCGGGCTACGAGAACGCGGACGCGGGATTCTTCACCGGGGTGTGGCAGTCGGAGGTCGGCGCCTGGCGCGTCGCCTACGACGAGGACGAGCTCTGCGTGATCCTCGCCGGCCGGGTGCGGCTCACCGAGGACGGGGGCGCGCCCCGCGAGTTCGGCGTCGGCGACGCCTTCGCGATCCCGCGCGGCTTCCGCGGCGTGTGGGAAACGATCGAGCCGGTGCGCAAGATCTACGCGATCGTCGCCTGAAGACCCTTGTCGCCACCGCATCGCTGTGGAGATGCGTTCGGTGCCGCTCGACGGCCGGTGCGGGCGCACGGCGCGCCGACACCGTCGGACTTCAGGGCGCGGCGGGGGTCGGAAGCGGCTGCGGCTCGGGAGGCGGGGCGGCGTCGGGAGCGGCGATCTCGAGCCGCCGCAGGGTGCCGCCGATGCGCAGCGGTACCGCCACCTCGTTGGTGCCGGTGCGGGCGGGGTCGGGGCGGAAGGCCGGGAAATAGGCGTGACCGGTGAGGTCGACCGCGCCGCTCGCCAGATCGCCTTTCCCGGTGAAGAGGAAGCGGGCGTCCTGACCGAGGATCTCGACGCGATCGACGGTGGCGCGCGCGCCGGCCAGACGCATGTCGACGGCGACGGCTTCCCAGGCGGTGGTGACGGTCGTGCCGTTCGCCTGCGGCACGATCGGACGGAAGCGCGACATGTCGGCGAAGGGCGAGGTGCCCGTCACCTTGGTGGCGCGGGTGTCGATGCGGACGTGACCGGAGGTCGCGGCGAAGCAGGCGCCGAGGGTGAGGCAGCGGGTCTCTCCGTCGAAGTTGACGGAGGCCTTCCCGGCTTCGACGCCGGGGACGGTGAAGAGCTTGGCGATGTCGGCGAGCGGCAGTTCTTCGCCACCGGCTCGGATCTGCGCTTCGAGACCGCCGCCGCCCAATGTGCCGCGCAGCGTCGCGGAGACGGGCTTGCCGAAGAGTTCGGCATTGCCGATCTCGGCGCGCAGCCGTCCCTCGGAGACGTGGAGCGCGGCGGCGACCCGCGTCAGGGTCGTGCCCGGCAGTTTCACGCTCGGGGTCGAGAGGCGCAGGTCGAGGTCGAGGGACCGGACGTCGCGATCGAAGGGGAAATCGGGCCATCCGGCGCCGAAGGGACGCCGTCGTCCGGAGGTGAAATCGAGGGCGGCGAAAGCGACGGTGCCCGAAAGGCGCGGACGCGCCGCATCCCAGCGCAGGGTGAGCGCGCCCTCGGCCTTGTTGCCGGCGACGTCGAGGCGGGCGTCCGGCATGGTGGCGCCGCGCGAGTCGGTGGTCAGGCGGCCGTCGAGGCGGAAGCGCCCGGCGAGAAGATCGCGGGTTCGCGGCAGACCGGTCCAGCGGGCGAAGCGTACCGCATCGACGATCTCGACGTCGCCGGTGCCTTCGAAGCGGACGGGGGAGGTCAGTCCTCCGGTGCCGGAGAAGGCGAGGCGCAGCGGTGCGGAGGTGAGCCGCAGCGACGCGGCACCGGTCTCGCCGGCGAGCAGGCGGACCGGCGACGGGCTGTCGAGGTCGAAGCCGAGGGATTCCCCGCGCCAGCGGAAGCCCGCCCGCAATTGCAGATTGGCCGAGGGGCGCGGCCAGGACAGGCGCGCGTCGACGGTGTCGAGTACCTCCTCGCCGGCGGTCGTCGTCAGGGCGAAGCGGCCCTTCTCCACCGTCACCGAGATCGGCTTCCATTCGGCGATCGCGGTGACGACGGCCGGGATCGTCGGCCGCGTGTCACCGAGATCGAGATGGACGTCGGGATGGGTGAGGCGCAGGTCTTCCGCGCGCAGTCGGCCGAGCAGCAGCGCGGCGACGTCGAGGGAGACGTCGAGGGAGGCCATGGTGGCGACGGCGCGACCGTCGCCCCGGCGCCGGAGGGAGACGTCGTCGAAGCGGACGCTCGGCCAGGGTAGGAGGCGCGCGGTGGCGACGCCGCCGAGATGCAGCGGAACCCCGGCGAGCGCGCTCAGGCTCTCCTCGACCTCGGCGCGGGCGGTGTCGACGGTGATCGTCGCCCGGATCGTCATGGCGCCGAAGACGGCGAGGACGAGGGCGAGGATCACGAGAGCCGAACGTCGGAGGCGCTTCGGTGCGGCTGTGGGGGCGAAACGAGCCATGAGAGGTGGTTAGCGCCGCCGCGGGGTGGACGCAACGGCTTTCGCGGTGGTGGCGGTGGACGACGGCGATCGACCGCCGGCCGGCGCCGTCACGGTCCGGACCGGAGCGGGAGGCATCCGTCCGCGAGCGATGGAGAGCATGCATGCATCATGCGCTCCGTGGGCCTCCCGCGGCCGCCGGCGGCCACGAGGATGTTCCCATCGGGTCGCAACCGTTCCGGGTCGCCGGGTCATACCAAAGGCCGACGGCGCTCACGCGCCCGGCTCTCGAAGACACGCGAATTTCTCGTTTGCGTCAGAGGCAGGAGAAATTCGCGCCGGGAATACCATCGGTCGTTTTCGATGGCCGATGGTCTCAGGCGGCGGCCGGATGCGGCGTGCCGCCGTCGAGGACGGTGCGGAACCAGGCGCGGTCGATGTTGCCGCCCGACAGGATCACCGCGGCCTTGGCGCCGTGCCAGCGCTGCCGTTCGGCGGTGAGGGCGGCGAGGGCGGCGGCGCCGGCGCCTTCGGCGAGATTGTGGGTGGTGGAGAACAGGCGACGGGCGGCGTCGGCGATGGAATCGTCGTCGACCTCGACGATCCTCGACACGCCGGCCTTCATCACCTCGAGCGCCTCGGCCGATGGCGCGCGCACCGCCATGCCGTCGGCGAAGGTGGAGGCGGGTGCGTCGGTGGCGATCGGCCGGCCGGCTTCCATCGACAGGCGATAGCCGGGGGCGGTGTCGGAGACGACGCCGACGATCGACACCCGATGGCCGAGCGCAGCCTTGGCGTGGACGAGACCGCAGATGCCGGAGCCCATGCCGATCGGACAGAAGACGACGTCGAGATCGGGCACGGCGGAGAGCAGTTCGATGCCGTAGGTGCCGACGCCGAGGACGAGGTCGGGGTGGAAGGAGGGCACCATTTCGAAGCCTCGGGTCGCGGCGACATCGGCGGCGACCGCTTTGGCGGCCTCGAAATCGGCGCCCGCTTCGATCAGGTCGGCGCCGAGCGCCCGCATCGCGGCGTTCTTCTCGGCGGAATTGCCGTGCGGCACGACGATGGTGCAGGGCAGTCCGGCGGAGCGGGCGGCGAAGGCGATCGACTGGCCGTGATTGCCGCGGGTGGCGGAGACGACGCCCTTGACCTCGGGACGGTCGCGGCGGAGCCGGGTCACGTAGACCAAGCCGCCGCGCAGCTTGAAGGCGCCGGTCGGCGTGTGGTTCTCGTGCTTGACCCAGGTTTCGACGCCGAGTTCGTCGGCGAGCAGCGGCCAAGCGTATTGCGGCGTCGGGGCCATGTGACGGCCGATGATGTCGGCGGCGGCGCGGAAATCGGCGAGGCTGAACATGAGCGGCGGGTCCGTCGCTGGAACGGGGAAGAACGCCGAGCGGCTCGGCGAGGCGGTTTTCCAGAAACGTAATGCCTCATCTATGGAAAAATCAAATCTGAAGTTCCAACAATCGATCAAAAGAGAGCATCACATACTCCAATTTTGATTAATTGGAGTATGTGATGCTCTTCCGGTCGATATCAGCTCGCCAGCACTCGTGTGACCGGGAAGGTGACGGTGACGAGCGTGCCCTGGCCGACGGTCGAGTCGATCCGCAGCACCGCGCGGTTGGCCTCCACCAGCGCCTTGGTGAGCGGCAGGCCGAGGCCGGTACCGCCGCCGCGGGAGCGGGTGGTGTGGAGCTGGCGGAACGGTTCCATCGCCGTCTGCAATTCCTTCTCGGTCATACCGTAGCCGGTGTCGCGCACCCGCATCACCACTTCGCCGGAGTCCTCGAGCGTGGTCGAGACGATCACCTGTCCACCCGACGGGGTGAATTTGATGGCGTTGGACAGGAGGTTGAGCATCACCTGACGCACCGAACGCGGGTCGGCGACCACCGGCGGGATGCCGGCGGGCAGCGACGAGCGGATGATGATGCGTTCGCGATTGGCCTGCGGCTGCATCATCGCCACGCATTCGGCCATGATGTCGCCGAGCGCCACCGCCTCGAAGCGCAGATCCATCTTGCCCGCCTCGACCTTGGAGAGGTCGAGGAGGTCGTTGATCAGGCTCATGATGTGCGAGCCGGAGGAGTGGATGTCGCGCAGGTAGTCCTTGTAGCGCTCGTTGCCGATCGGTCCGAAGCGCTCGTCCATCATCACCTCGGAGAAGCCGATGATGGCGTTGAGCGGCGTGCGGATCTCGTGGCTGATCTTGGCGAGGAAGTCGGACTTGTGGACGCTCGCCTCCTCGGCGCGGCGGCGGGCGGCGGTGAGGTCTTCTTCCGACTTCTTCCAGTGGGTGATGTCGCGCAGCACGGCGCAGTACTTGCGCGACGGATCGGCGGAGATGCGGCCGATGGTCATGAACAGCGGGATGAGCCCGCCGCGCTCGACCACGCCGATCACCTCGCGGCCGTCGTTGAGCACGCTCGCCACGCCGTTGCGGGTGAGGCCGTCGAGATAGTCCATCGCCGAGCGGCGGCTCTCCGGGGCGAGACGGTCGGTGAGCGAGCGGCCGATCATGTCGGCGCGGTCGGTGCCGAACAGCGCCTCCGCGGCATGGTTGGCGGAGAGGATGGTGCCCTCGGCGTCGAGCATCAGCACGCCGTCCGTGGCGGTGTCGATGATCGCCTCGAGTTCGGCGACGCGCTCGCGCAGACCGACATCGGCGAGCGCGGCCGGCGCCATCGCCGCGGCGTCGATCGTGCCGGGCATCGCCGTCGCCGGTTCGGTGGTGGTCGGCGCGCTCACGGCGGGTTCGGGCGGTGTCGGTTCGGCGAGAAGGGAGGCGGCCGCGGCCGGCAGGGTTTCGGCCGGGGCCGCGATCTCCCGGTCGGCGGCTTCGCCCGTCGCCGGGGGGGCGACGGTGCCCGTCTCCTCGGCGACCTCGACTTCGGCGAGGGTCAGCATCAGGGCCGAGCCGCCGGCCCAAGGTATGGTCGCCACCTGGGCGTCGACCGGGACGACGCGACCGTCGCGCGTCAGGACCGGGACCGGGCGGCTGCCGTCGGGTCCGACCTTCCAGCGGCGGGCGACGTGCTCGCCGGCGAAGAGCGAATCGAGCCCGCCCTCGGCTTCGAGGGTGGCGAGATCGGGATAGCCGAGCAGGCGCAGGAAGGCGGCGTTGCCGTAGGCGAGGTTGTCGTCCTTGACTACCGCGACGGCGCCCGGCAGGCCGTCGAGCAGACGGGTGTCGTGGGAGACGATCGCCGCGGGCGTCGCCCCGATCGTCGCGGCCGGCGGAGATGCCGGTTCGCTCGCCGCGGAGGGCGACGGGACCGGCGGAGCTTCGGTTGCGGTGCCGGTCGGCTTCGATGCGACGGGCGCGGTGCGGGCGGCGACGTTCTCGCCTTCGATGCGCGCGCCGAGAGCTTCGGCGATCTGGCGGAAGGCGACGCGTTCGGGCTGCGACAGGCTGGCGGCGTCGACCGGCGGACGCGTGGTGGCGGCGAGGGCGACGATCCGCGTCGCGGTCTCGCCGACCGGCGTGGCGACGGCCTTCGCCGGGGCGGTCGCGATCGCGGGATGGTCCGGCGCCGGGGACGCGGATGCGTCGTCCTCGGCGAGTGTCGACGGACCTTCGTCGGTGCGAGCCGTCGTCGCGTCGCCCGCAGGCTCGCGTTCCGCGACGGTGAGGTCATCGTCGGCCGCGGCATCCGGCTCGGGCGCGGCGAGGTCGCGCGTCGCGGCGGTCTCGGTCGTGGGAGCCGTCTCGTCGGCGACGGCGTCACCAACGTGGGCTGCGGTCGTCCCGTCGTGGTCGCCGTCGGTGACCGAGACGCCGTGCGACTCGAGTTCGGCGGCGCGGGCCTCGATCGCGGCGACGGCGGCGCGCAGAGTGGCGGGCGCCTGGGCCAGACGCGACTCCCGCGACGAGGTCACGGGTTCGGCGGCGGGCGTCGCGGCTTCGCTTTCGCCCTCGCCTTCGTCGGCGGCGAAGAGCGCTGCGGCGGCGAGACGCGCCTCCTCGGCATGCGGGGCGAGCGGCGCGGCCGGAGCGTCCTCGATCACGGCGGTCGCGTTCGGGGCGGGCCCGGCCGCATGAGGCACGGTCGCGAGCGGTTCGGCTTCGGAGGCGCCGTCGTCGAGCAGGTCCGCCGCAGCCGCGTCGGCGTCGAGCGACGCCTGCGTGGAGGTGTCACCGTCGCGGAGCGCCGTCGCCGGGGTCGCGCCTTCGAGGCTCTCGTCGGCGGCCTCGGCCGTGGCGGCGGTGATCGGCGTCGGCTCCGCCGTATCGGTCGCCGGTTCCTCGACGACCGGTCGGCTCGGCGCTTCGACGTCCTCGTCGTAGCCGCCTTCGCTGCAGGCCGGCAGGGTCGCCATCGCCAGGGCGAGTTCGTCGTCGAACCAGACGTCGGGCATCGCCGACGGCATGATCGCTCGGACGGGACGATCGATGTCGATCTCACCGGCGAAAGCCGCTTCGCCCGCGTCGGGCGCCGGTTCCGCGACGTGGGGATGCGTGGCCTCGACCAGCGCCACTTCGCTGTCGTCCGGGTAGGACGGTGGGGCGAAGTCGGCGGTCTCGATCTCGGGGGCGATCCCCGATTCGGCCGGTGGTACGGCGAGTGCAAGGGGCGTCGCCGGCGGTGTCGCCACGGCGAGAGCCGGGGCCTCCGCTGCCACGGCGGCGGCGAGGCGCAGGCCGGTGGCGGTCGGATCGGGGATCGCTTCCTCGCCGCGGACGGTGCCGAAGCCGCGATAGCCGGCGAAGACGTGGCCGCGATCGAAAGCCGGCAGCGCGGCGAGATCGACCGGCAGGCGCAACGCCTCGCCCTCGATCGGCCACAGCACGGTGCGTCCCGACCAGGTGTCGCGCCGGTCGAGGGCGGTGGCGACGCGTCCGTCGCCATCGAGGCCGAAGTCGTCGGCGACCTCGCGCCAGCTCCGGCCGACGATGGCGGCGGCGCGCGGGCCGACGGCGGTGGCGAACTCGTCGGAGACGAGGGTGAAGCGGCGTTCCGCGTCCATCTGCCAGACGAACTTCACCGCCCGTCCGATCGGACTGCGGCGGAAGGTGGAGACGGACCCGGCCGGCGGCGGCGCGGCGACGGTATCCTCGGAAGTCTCGGCCGCCGCGTCCTCCGCCGGGGCGGCTGCGGTGAACTCACCGACCTCGATCTCCGAGATGCCGACAGGGGTTGTTTCGCCGGCTTCGACGATTTCGGGCGGGGCGAACGTTTCGACCGCGAGTGTCGTTTCGTCGGCGACCACGGTTTCCGTCGCGCCTTCGATCGGCGCCGAAGGCCGTGGTGTGACGGCTTCGATTTCGGCGAGCAGTGCCGTCGCGGCCGGGGAGGGCGCATCGGTGGCGGGTGTCGCCGTGTCGGTCGGCGGGGTGCCGGTTACGGCGGCGATGGCTTCGGCGAGGTCTTCGGTCGCCTCTTCGCCGTGGAAGGCGGCCGGTGGCACGACGGCCTCGGGGATCTCCGGCCGGACCGTCGTGGCGGTGTCCGTCACCGGCGCGACGGCAGCGGCTGCGGTTGCAGCGGTTGCGACGGTTGCGGCGTCCGCGTGTCCGGTCTCGGGGTGGGGCGGGGCCGTGACGGCGGCAGGAACCTCGAGGACCGATACGGGGGTCGGTGCCGTCGAGGCCGTCGGAGCCGGGGCGGCGATCGTTTCGGCCGGGCCGACGCGCAGCAGACGGCGGGGATGCTCGGCGTCGCCGAGACGCACCAGGGTCAGGCGATGGGCACGGCCGGCGGCTTCGACGCGGTGGTCGAAGACCGGGTCGCCGTCCTCGGCGTCGAGGGCCGCTTCGATCTCGTCCTGAACGCCGTCGAGGGCGGCGTGATCGCCGAGCGACGCCGCCACTTCGCCGTCGCGATCGAAGAGGGCGACGAGACCGCCCTCCGCGGCGATCGCCTCGAGGCTGGCGGCGGGATCGGCGTCGGCGGGATCGGTGCGGGCGTTGTCGACGGTGACGAAGACGGCATCGTCGGCGAGCCGGCGGAAGCCGACCGACAGGAGCGACGAGCGGAGGCCGTCGAAGAAGCGCAGCAGCTCGCGCGAGGTGTCGCCCTGCCGCGCGGTCGCGGCGAACCGGACGAGACGATCGGCGAGACGGGGTTCGAGCGTCAGACGCGCCTCGAGGGCGCGCGCCGGGGCGAGGTTCAGGAAACGGGCGCCGGCAGCGTTGGCGAAATGCAGGAACCGGCCGTCGGGTGTGACCACGAAGGCCGGGCGTGCGTCGCCGATCGCATCGCCGACGCCGTCTCGCGCCAGGATCGGCCAGATCGAGTTGAGTTTCTCGCTCATCGCGCTCGCAAACCTTCTCGTCACACTTCGCGCGTGCGTCTCCGTGAGATGTGCGGAAGATGCGCGCCGGTCGACGTCGCCCGAACCACGGTCCCCGATCTCCACAGCTCATGGAGAAGCGGATCGTCCCGTTCCGATCCGGGCCGTCAACACTTCGTTAATATAGTCGATGACGATGGGGGGTCCACTGGCGTCGGGGTCGCGGTGGGCGCTATCGTCGCCGAGGGTTAATCCCGGAAACGCGCCCGCGAAGCGGATCGTTTCGCGATCGCGAAATTCATGTTGCAGTGCACAATGGCTTCTGCTATGAAGATCCCGTGGCCGGGGTTCGAATGAGAAATCGGTCACGGGTGAACGGAGCTCACCCACCCCAGAGATGCGATGAGACCGGCCACCCACGCCGGGCCATGGAGAGCAAGATGGCTGCCGACAAGACCTTCGAGATTCCCGAGCAGATCCGCACCTTCGCCGAGAAGAGCGTCGAACAGGCCAAGAAGGCCGTGGACGACTTCCTCGCCGCCACCCATCAGGCCGTGTCCAAGGTCGAGGCGTCCTCGACCACCGTCCAGTCGGGTGCGCTCGACCTCAACAAGAAGGTCCTGTCGCTGGCCGAAGAGAACATCGCCTCGGTGTTCGAACACGCTCAGAAGCTGGTCCAGGCCAAGGATCCGCAGGAGATCCTCAAGCTGCAGAGCGACTATCTGAAGGCCCAGGCCGCCTCCTTCGGCGAGCAGGTCCGTCAGATCGGCGACGCCGCGGCCAAGACCGTCTCCTCGATCACCGAGAAGGTGACCAAGGGCTGAGGCCGGTGGTCCGATCGAGGCGGATTTCGCTCCGTCTCGTCGATCGGATCCACGGAACGTCCTCGGGACCGACGAATTCGACGGGCGGCGCGTCTCGGACGCGGCCGCCCGTCGCGCGTTTCGGCTGTTTCGTTTCGGCCGAACGGGGGGGGGCGAGGCTTTCCGATCGGCGAATTGTGCGATGCAATATTTTATTGCATCGCAGCACAAATTCGGTTAATGTCGAAGCTGGACGGAAGGCTTCCCCTGCTGCTTCCGTTTCGTCCCACCAACGGCCGAGGATGCTGTCGCATCCGGCCGTCCGAGAGACGCGAATTTCTCATCTTCATCACGGGTATGAGATATTCGTGGAGTGAGCGCCGTCGGTCGTTTGCGACGTCCGATGGCGTCGGCGCGTGAAGAGAGCGGTTCGATCGCGCCCGGGCGCCACCCCGTGGGCCGTTGCGTGAACGCCGACATCGACCAGGAGATCCGAGGCACATGACCCAGGCGAAGACCCCGACCCGTAAGCCCACCACCGCCAAGCCCGCCGTCAAGGCCGCTCCGAAGGCCGAGCCCGTCGCCGAGGCGGCGTCCAAGGCCGAGACCGTCGCGGCCGGCGCCTTCGAGTTCCCCAAGTTCGAGATCCCCGGCTTCGAGATGCCGAAGTTCGAGATGCCGAACGTCGATTTCTCGGCGGCGACCCAGGCCGAGATCCCGGCGGTGTTCCGCGACTTCGCCGAGAAGGCGATGACCCAGGCCAAGGAGAGTTTCGCCAAGCTCAAGGAAGCGGCCGAAGAGGCGACCGACGCCATCGAGGACACCTACGAGACGGCGCGCGCCGGTCTGGTCGAGCTCAACGAGAAGTCGATCGACGCGGTCAAGGCCAATTCCGACGCGGCCTACGGCTTCGCCAAGAGCATGCTGGCGGTGAAGACCTTCGCCGAAGCGATCGAGCTGCAGTCGGCCTTCATGCGCCAGCAGTTCGAGGCGATCAGCGCGCAGGCCAAGGAACTGCAGGAAGTGGCCGGCAAGGTCGCGACCGACGCCGCCAAGCCGGCCAAGGACGCCATCGCCAAGACCTTCGAGACGCTGAAGCCCGGCAACTGATCCGGAAGGCGGGCGTCGTTCGATCGGTGCGGGAGCCGGGCGGATCGCCCTTCCCGCCTCGATGCCTCGCGCCGGTCGGCGGGGGACGTGTCGGCCTCCTCCGGCTCGGGAACTCACGACCGAACCGGATCGGATCGTCCGTGGCGGCGTTCGCGGCGCCGGGCTCGAACCGGCTGTTCGCGGCGCCGGAGGCCGTTGCGGAGCGAACGGGGTGCGCGGCGGGTGCATTCCGCTCTTGCCAAGGCGAACGTCATCCCCTATCAGGACGCCGTCGAGACCCGTGCAGCTGTAGCTCAGTTGGTTAGAGCGTCGGATTGTGGCTCCGAAGGTCGGTGGTTCGAGTCCACCCAGCTGTACCACTCGCCACTTCGAATTCATCGACGTCACGAAGCCGCCGCAAGGCGGCTTTCGTCGTTTCGTAGGACTGGGAACCCGCCGGGGGACCACCGCGACGCATTATGAGACCTGTGCGCGGTTGGACCATCATGTTGATTTGATGCGTTTAATGT
>CALBKH010000121.1 GCA_937892955.1 uncultured Alphaproteobacteria bacterium | reverse complement strand
CCACAGCGCCAGCGGGTCCAGCAGACCCGGCCGCAGCAACGCATCATGCAGCAGCCGCGGCGGCAACAGCCACAGCGGCCGGTGCAGCAGCGTCGCTGCCCGCCCGGCCGCCGGTGCTGACATCTCCCGGGGTCGCGTGAAAGCGACGTGACTCCGAACGAAACGAAGGCGCCGCATTCGACCGGGATGCGGCGCCTCCGTTCGTGACAGACTTCGCCCACGAGCATCCGGAACGGCCGTCGCCGGCGCGGTCGACGGGGCGAACCGCTCTTCGAACCGTGGTGCGTCACCCGGCGCGAAGGGGGACGGCGAGCGCCGACCCGCCACGGGTCGGAGGTCGCGATCGCGGGGCGCGAACCCGTGGGGCCCGACGACCCCCTTCGTCGTACCGGCCGAGCCCTATGGCGAACGACCGCACACCGTGTTCGTCACGGGGTCCGATCGCGCAACCGCGCCAACGTCGTCAGGTGATTGGAGAGGAAATCGAGAAAGACCCGGACCTGTGGGGTGTCGCGGTGTCGCGGTGTCGCGCCGGCGCCAGCAGCCAGATCTCGTGGCCGGTCTCGACATCCACGGCGAAACATCGGGTCATGTCGGGATCGGCCACGGTGATCAGATCGGGACAGATCGAGATGCCGAGCCCTGCCCTGACGCTGGCATGGATCGCCCCGACGCTGTTCTGCCGGATGCGGATGGCCTCGCTCGGTATGTTGGCCTCGATCCAGCGGGTGAGCGGTGACGCGGTGACGCCGTCGAGGAGGGTGATGAAGGCGTGGCCGGCGATCTCGTCGAGGCCGCGAGGCGCACCGAACTCGGCCGCGTAGTCGCGACTGCAGCAGACGCTCCAATCGTCGCGGGCGACGATCCTGCGCCCGAACAGCGTCGGTTCGGTGGGGCGCTCCCCCGCCCGGAGCGCGACGTCCGCCTCGCCGGCGGTGAGGTCGAGCGGCTGGTCGGTGGTCAGAAGCTCGATGCCGATCGTCGGATAGCTTCTGCGGAACTGCATCAGGGTATCGCGCATGAAGTGGGCCGCCAGGAGCTCCGGCGCGGTGAAGCGCACCGTGCCGGACAGTCCCCGGCGAACCAGGCCCGCTTCGCGCTCGAAGGCGCGATGGGCGGTCTCGACGCCGTTCAGGCTGTCGAGCAGGCCGTTCAATGCCTCGGTCGGCACATAGCCGGTGCGCCGTTTCTCGAACAATGCGAAACCGAGCTGCGTCTCGAGCGCCGCGATGCGGCGCATGACCGTGGTCTGGTTGGTCCCGAGTACACGCGAGGCGGCCGCCGTCGACCCCTCGCGGGCGACGTGCAGCACATATCTCAGATCGTTCCAGTCGATCATGCGCACCTCTGCAAATCTGCAGAATGATTCGACAGGAATGCCGATTGAGGCAAGTCCCGAAGCGCGTGCAAATGACCGGCGACGACGGATCCCCCGACCGCGAGGCCGACCCATGAAGCTCTACTACGACCCGGTATCGACATCTTCCCGCATCGTGACCTTCTTCCTGCACGATCAGGCCATTCCCTTCGACGAGGAGATCGTGTCGCTGGCGGCCGGCGATCACGCGGCAGCGGACTTCCTGGCGTTGAACCCGAACGGGCAGGTGCCGGTCCTCGTCGACGACGACGGCTTCCGCCTGACCCAGAGCTCGGCGATCATCCGCCACATCGCGATCGAGCGCGGTCTCGCCGCCTATCCCGACGATCCGCGCGAACGGGCGCGGGTCGACGAAGCGGTCTCGTGGTTCCAGACGAGCTTCCACGTCTTCCACTGCGCGCTGCTCTCCTACACCTACATCCTGCCGCAGTTGACCTCCCTCGACCCGGCGGTGCTCGCGACGATGCGCGGCATCGGACGGACGGGCAGCGACCGATTCCTGCGGGTGCTCGACCGCCACATGATCGGCGATGCGCCCTTCGTCTGCGGCGAGACGATCACCCTCGCCGACTACGTCGGTGTGGCGAACGTCGTTCTCGGCGGCTTCGCCGGCCTCGACTTCGCCGAGCACCCCAATGTCCGGCGCTGGCTCCGCACCCTGCAGGACCGTCCCGGCTGGCCCCTCGCCCATGCCGGCTTCGAAGGCGCGCTGGCCGCCTTCCGCTCCAGCGGCCGTGACTGACGGTTCGGGACACGACGATGAAGAAATCGACGAAACTTCGGGTCGCCGGTTCGACGGCGGCGGTGATCGCGCTCGCCTGGCTCGGCGTCCACGCCGGCTCGCAGGCCCGGCTCGGCCACACCTATCCGGTCGCGCTCGAGGATTTCGACGCGGCGTACCTGCGCCCGGCGCCGGCCGAGGCGGAGCGACGGGCGCGGACCTTCATGTGCACCGGCTGTCACGAGCAGGCCGGCCGGGTGATCTTCGACGACGCGGCGATCGGATCGCTGGTCGCGCCCAATCTCACCCGGGTCGCCCGGTCCTACGACGATCCTGAGCTGGAGCGGTTGCTGCGCCACGGGGTCAAGAAGGACGGAACCGGCGTCATCGCCATGCCGGCGGCCACCTACGCCCACCTCGCCGACGAGGACGTGGCGGCGATCATCACCTGGATGCGCGGTCTCGCGCCGCTCTCCGATGCGCCGCCGAACCGGACGACCTGGGGCCCGGCGGGGCGGCTCGCCCTCGCCCTCGACCGGATCCCGTTCGAGGCGGACCACATCCCGCCTGTCGAGCACCGCGCGCGTCGCCCGAAGGATCTCGGCCGCTATCTGGTCGAGACGACCTGCCTGCACTGCCACCATCTCGATCGCGAACGCGACAATGGTTTCGGTATGGTGACGCCGGCGCTCGGCGCGGTGACGAAGGGCTATTCCTTCGAGGCGTTCGATCGCCTGATCACCACCGGCAAGGGAACCGGCGAGCGCGATCTCGGCCTCATGTCGGCCGTCGCCGCGAAAGAGTTCTCGTCTTTCGACCCCGCGGAGCGGCGGGCGATCTACGATCACCTGACACGGCCGGGTAGCTGACGCGGGCGCACATCGCGGAGCCGGTACGCCCGTCGATTTGATCGGCACACCGAAAGTCGACTAGGCTTCGTCGTCTTCGTCCCTCGATCGGATCGGCCATGCGGATCGCGGAAGTCCATACGCACATCCTCGATCATCCCCTGGAAACGGTGTTCGAGAGCGCGTCGATGCGGTTCGATCGACGCCGGCACCTGTTGGTCGAGATCGTCTGCGACGACGGGACGATCGGGTGGGGAGAATGCCTCGGTCCGGCCCTGCCCAACGCGGCGGTGGTCGAGGCCTACGTGCCGCATCTGATCGGCCGAGATCCGCTCGCCACCGAGGTCCTCTGGCACGATCTCTACGCCGCTCTGCGCGACCAGGGCCAGCGGGGCCTCACCCACACGGCTCTGTCGGGCATCGACGTCGCGCTCTGGGACATCAAGGGCAAGCACTTCGGCGTCCCGATCGCCATCCTGCTCGGCGGGCGTCGACGCGACGAGGTCCGGGCCTATGCCACCGGTTCGTTCCGGCGCGAGGGTTTCGACCGCGTCGCCGACAACGCCGCCGAATGCGCGGCGCACGTCGAGGCGGGCTTCCACGCGGTCAAGATCAAGATCGGGTTCGATCCGAAACAGGATCTCGAGGTGATCGCCGCCGTCCGCGACGCCATCGGTCCGCGGACCCGGCTGATGATCGACGCCAATCACGGTTACGACGTGATCGAGGCGATCCGGGTCGGGCGCGCCGCGGAGCGCTACGACATCGACTGGTTCGAGGAGCCGGTGGTGCCCGAACAGCTCGACGCCTACCGCGCGGTCCGCGCCGGCCAGCCGATCCCGGTCGCCGGCGGCGAGACCTGGCACGGGCGCTTCGGCTTCAAGGAGCCGCTGGAGACCCGCTGTGTCGACATCGCCCAGCCCGATCTCGGCGGCACGGGCGGTTTCACCGAGATGCGCCGCATCGCCGACATGGCCGCGCTCCACGGCGTCCGGCTGTTGCCGCACGTCTGGGGCACCGCGGTTCAGATCGCCGCCGCCCTGCAGTTCCTGGCGGCGATGTCGCCGGAGCCGTGGCGCCACGAGCCGATCGAACCGATCCTCGAGTTCGACCGAACCCACAACCCCTTCCGTCAGGCGATCGTCACCACGCCGATCGAACAGGTGAACGGCGTCGTGCGGGTCCCCGAGGGTCCGGGCCTGGGGATCGAGATCGATCGCGCCGCGCTCGCGGCCTTCACTCCTGCCGGCCGTTGACGAGTTCATACATCCGATACATGAGGTTGCTGCTCCCCTGAGGCGGATGTGACCATCCGGCGTTGGTTTGTCGAAGACCGAAGGAGAGCAGCGATGGACCATTACGTCGGACTGGACGTGAGCCACAAGACGACGCACGTGTGTGTGGTGAGGGCGGATCGGAGGGTTGTCTGGCGTGGGTCGTGCGACACGAACGTCGAGCTTCTGGCGACGACGCTGGAACGTTGGCGCGGGTCGCTCTGGCTCGTGGGTCTGGAGACGGGATCGCTGACGCCGTGGTTGTTTCCCGGATTGTCGGCGGCGGGCTTTCCGATGGTGTGCATGGATGCACGGCGGGCGGCGGATGCGATGAGGGCGCGGCCGGAGAAGACGGACAAGGCGGACGCGCAGGCGTTGGCGGAGATGCTGGCCTGCAGCTGGTATTCGGAAGTCCATGTGAAGAGCCCGGCGAGCCATCGATTGAAGGCGTTGCTGACGGCGCGCGGCCAGTTGGTGAGCGTGCGGACACAACTCTACGGGCAGATCCGCGGCCTGTTGCGCCCCTTCGGCGTGAAGATCTCGAGCCGGTCCGGCTCGAAGGGCTTCGTGGAGGCGGTTGGCACCGCCTGCCAGCGGGAGGACGTGCTCCATGCGGCCGTGTCGGTGCTGCTCACGGCCCCGGAGGCGATCACCGAACAGATCGTGGCGCTGGACCGGAGAGTTGCGGAGTTGGTGGGGAGTTCATCGGTGTGTCGTCTTCTCACTTCGGTTCCGGGCGTCGGCGCGGTGACGGCGCCGGCCTTCATGGCGACGGTGGAAGATCCCGGTCGCTTCGGCCGGAGCCGTTCGCTGGGGGCCTATGTCGGGCTGACGCCGAAGCGATATCGGTCGGGGGAGCGGGACGTGACCGGCTCGATCTCGCGCCAAGGGGACGGGCTGTTGCGGCACTACCTCTACGAGGCGGCGAATTGCCTGTTGACGACGGTGCGACAGCCATCGGCTCTGCGCAGCTGGGGCCTGCGGCTCATGAAACGGATCGGGCCGAAGAAGGCCCGAGTGGCCGTGGCGCGCAAACTGGCGGTGTTGCTCATCGGATCGTGGAAACGGGACGAGGTCTTCGCGGCCTGACGAGGGCTCGCCCATCACGACAGGCAGAGGAGAGACGACGGCGGTGAATTCGAGAGCCGGAGTACACGAAGGCGACCGAACCGGGATGTCGAGCGCGCGCAAGTTCGGTTGCAGGGACCAAGCCCTGCGTTTCATACACTGCGCAGACACACCGGAACGAGTGAACGAGCCCCGGATGCCGGCACCGCCGAGGCGGATGCCGAAGAGAACCATGGGATGCTCGTCCTGGCCTCTGCTCTCGAAAACGAAAAGCACTCGACGCAGCAGCGTCATGTAGAGAACCGAGCCCATGAAGTTCCGACCTCTTCGGAACTTCCTCCGCGAAGGCGAGCCCGAACGGGCGTCGGCCGGTCAGGCCGCAACTCACGAAATTCGGACGAGTCCGAATTTCGTGAACTCGGTATCAGTTGACGGTCGGGGCCTCGCCCTGGGCGGCGGCCGCCGCGGCGTTCTGCTGGTAGAGCGCGACGAAGTCGATCGGGTCGAGCATCAGCGGCGGGAAGCCGCCGTTGCGGGTCGCCTCCGCCAGGATCTGCCGGGCGAAGGGGAAGAGCAGGCGCGGGCACTCGATCAGCACGAAGGGATGGAGATGCTCCTCCGGCACGTTCTGGATCCGGAACAGGCCCGCATAGACCAGCTCGACGTTGAACAGCACGGTCTCGCCGACGGTGGCCTTGGCCTCAAGACGCAGGTCGACGTCGAACTCGGTCTGCGACAGCGGCTGGGCACCGACGTTGACGTTGATCGAGATCTGCGGCTGGGTCTGCTGCGGCGCGAGCGAGGCCGGAGCGTTCGGATTCTCGAAGGAGAAGTCCTTCACGTACTGGCCGAGAACGTTGAGGGCGGGGCCGGCGTTGGGATCGATCGCCGACGCGTCGTTTTCGTTGGTCATCGGAAGGTCTCCGTTTTCCGCCGCGGACGGGCGGCCGATTGGGTCGCACGCTCGCTAACAGGGATTCCGGCGCCGCACAAGCGTCGGAGCCGTTCTGAATCCGACGGACCCTCGCAGTCGGCCCTCGGAGTTGCTAAATAGGCGAAAGGAACGATCCGGCGCTGCGCCGGATGAGGCGTCGCCTCGTCGAAACCGCGACCGCGGCCACGAGCGACGCCCTGACGGGACCGGACGGCATGAGCCTCGACATCTACACCATCGTCTTCTTCGCCATCGCCGTGATGATCTTCGTCCGGCTCTACGGCGTCCTCGGCCAGAAGACCGGTTCGGAACAGCCTCCCTTCCGGCCGACCGAGAAAACCGAGACCCCCGACGACGGCTCCGCCGGCAACGACAACGTCGTCCAGTTGCCGCGCAATCCGGAAGCCGCCTCGCGCGACGTGCCTCGGCCGACCCCCGAGATCCCGGCCGACACGCCGCCCGAATCGTCGCTCTCCGCCGCCCTGCGCGCCATCATGGCGGCCGAACGCGGCTTCGACGTCGGCCGCTTCCTCGACGGCGCCAAGGGCGCCTACGAGATGATCGTCACGGCTTATGCGAACGGTGATCGCCGCACCCTCAAGAACCTCCTCTCCAGGGAAGTTCTCGACAGCTTCTCCGCCGGCATCGACGAGCGCGAGAAGCGCGGCGAGAAGGTCGAATTCACCTTCGTCGGCATCGACAAGGCCGATCTCGCCGAAGCCGCCGTGAAGGCCGGCAAGGCGGAGATCACCGTGCGCTTCGCCGCCAAGGTGATCCAGGTCACCCGCAAGGCCGACGGTACGGTGGTCGAGGGCGATCCCGCCCGCCTCACCGATCTCGTCGACGTGTGGACCTTCGCCCGCGATCTCGGCGCCTCCGATCCCAACTGGCGTCTGATCGACACCCGCGCCGTCGACTGACCGCCCCCGTCGGGGCGTCCGCGCTCCCGCGCCGAGGCCCCGCCGATGTCCGAACCCACCGCCGACCTCGAGGCCCTCACCTTCGCCGACCTGCCCGGCTGGGCCGCGGCGGAACATGCCGCGGCCCTCGCCGCTTTCCGGCGGCAGGCGGCGCTCTGGGGCGAGGCCGGCCCGAAGACTCGCGGCCTCGGCATCGACGGCGCCGCCCTCGCCGCCGCCGGTCGCGCTACGCTCGAGACGGTCGCCCTCCACGATGCCGGCGCACGGACCTTCTTCGAGACCCGCTTCACCCCCGCCCGCGTCGTCCCTCGCGCCGGCGGGGCGTTCCTCACCGGCTACTACGAGCCCGAGCTGGACGGTTCGCGCCGCCCGACAGCCCGCTTCCGCGTGCCCCTCCTCGCGCGTCCCGACGATCTCGTCGACGTCGGCGACGCGAACCGCCCCACCGACCTCGATCCGTCCTACGCCTTCGCCCGCCGCACCGCCGCCGGCGACCTCGTCGCCTATTTCGATCGCGGCGAGATCGAAGACGGCGCGCTCGCCGGGCGCGGTCTGGAGCTGGTCTTTCTCGCCGATCCGGTCGACGCCTTCTTCGTCCATGTCCAGGGCTCGGCCCGCATCCGTCTCGACGACGGCTCGGTGATGCGCCTCGCCTATGCCGCCAAGGCCGGCCACCCCTACACCTCGATCGCCAAGGTGCTGATCGCCCGCGGCATCGCGACGGCCGAAGCGATGACCGCCGACGTCCTGCGCGCCTGGTTGAAGGCGAACCCGGACGAAGCCGCGGCGCTGATGCGGACGAACCGTTCCTACGTCTTCTTCGCCGAACAGCCGGATCTCGATCCCGACCTCGGCGCCGTCGCCGCGGCGAAGGTGCAACTGACGCCGCGGGTCTCGCTCGCCGTCGACCGCACCCTCCACACTTTCGGCACGCCGATCTTCGTCGATGCCACCCTGCCCCTCGGAGCGGACGGAGAGACGGAGCCCTTCCGTCGCCTGATGATCGCCCAGGACACCGGCTCGGCCATCGTCGGCCCGGCGCGCGGCGACGTCTTCGTCGGCCTCGGCGAGACCGCCGGCCGCATCGCCGGCCGCATCCGCCAGGTGCCGAACGATTTCGTCGTGCTGATCCCGCGGGCCGGGGAGGGGAGACGATGAGTTCGAGCCTCGGCCGCCGCCGCCGCGCCCTTCGTGACGACGAACGTCGCCTGTGGGAGAAGGTCGCCGAATCGGTGACCCCTCTCGACCGCGCCGAACGCCGTGGTGTCGATCCGGATCCCGCCCCGGAAGCGGCGACCGCCGCACCCGCCCCGGCCGAGCCCGTCGTCGCGACCGAACCTCGCGCGGTGAAGCCGCCCCGCCCCGCCCCGGAACCGGTCTCCGCGCCGCCGGCGGTGAGACCGTCGAAGCGCGCCCTCGCCGGCTGGGCTCGCGCCGGGACGCGTCCGCGCGACGGCGGCGCCGACGCCGTCATGCTGCCCCGCCCGCCGGCACTGGCGCCGATCGACGATCGCACCCGCCGCCGGCTGGTGCGCGGCACGATCGCCGTCGACGAGCGCCTCGATCTCCACGGCCTGACGCAAGAAGCCGCCCACTCGGTGCTGCGCCGCTTCCTGGTGACGGCGCGCGATCGCGGCGCCCGCATCGTCCTGGTGATCACCGGCAAGGGCAAGCCGGGTGGCAGCGCCTTCGAGACGCACGAGCGCGGCGTGCTGCGCCGCTCGGTGCCGCACTGGCTCGCCGATCCGTCGCTGCGCGACGTCGTCGTCGGCTACGAGGAGGCCCATCTCGCCCATGGCGGCGCCGGCGCGGTCTATGTCAGATTGCGACGTCGCCGCGACCGCGGGGAGATCGATCGATGACGCCCTTCGGCGCCAAACTCAGGCAGCTCCGCCGCGAGCGCAACGTCACGGCGAAGGAGATGGCCGCCGCTCTCGGCATCTCGCCGGCCTATCTCTCGGCGCTCGAACTCGGCAAACGCGGCCTGCCGACCTGGTACATGGTCCACCGCATCATCGCCTATTTCAACGTCATCTGGGACGAGGCGGAGGAGCTGCAGCGCCTCGCCGAGGTCTCCGATCCGCGCGTCGTCGTCGACACCTCCGGTCTCGAACCGGAGGCGACCGAACTCGCCAATCTCCTGGCGCAACGCATCAGCGGCTTATCGAAGAGTTCCCTCGCCGACCTCACCCACCGCCTCCGCGTCGCCGCGGCGAAAGACGGAGCGTGAGGCGCGTCCCGATCTCTCCTCGAAGTCCGAAAGACCGCGCGCTTCGAATGCGAAAAGGGCCCGGAGCGATCCGGGCCCTTCGTCCGAACTCCGTTCGTCGGGAATCTTCACGTCCCCGCCGGGAACTGCTTCGGCGCCGGGGAGATGGTGCGGGCCGAGCCGGCGCCGATCTCGAAGACGGCGAGGCCGCGTTCGGAGGTACCGTCGGGGCGGAAGCGGAAGAGGCCGGTGACGCCGAGGAAGCCGTTGCGCGACAAGAGCACGTCGTCACGGAACGGCCGGGCGCCGGCGTTGCGGACGAGACCGGCGGCGAGGAACACCGCCTCGTAGCCGAGCACCGCCAGCGGACCCGAATCCGACCCGTAGCTCTGGCGATAGCGATTGCGGAATCCCTCGATGCCGCCGCTGTCGGCGCCGGGGAACCAACCGCCGGCGAGCGCCGGCGAAGCGAAGGCGGCCGGATCGTTCCAGCGGCCCGAGCCGAGGATCTTCACCCGGGTCTTGTCGAGCCCGGCCGAATACATCGCCTGCACCACCTGCGCCGCGTTGCCGGCGGCGTCGGGCACGAACACCGAATCGATCTGCGCGCCGAGCTTGGCGATCGCCGCCGCCTTGGTCTGCATGTCGACCGGGTCGCCCTTGTAGCGCTCCACCGCCATGGCGCGAACGCCGGCGCGCACCGTCTGTTCGCGGAACGCCGCCTCGACGACCAGCCCGTAGGCGTCGTCCGGCACGATCGCCGCCATCGACCGGCGGTTCTGCGCGGCGGCGTAGGAGACGATGCGCTCGACGTCGGTGGCCGGCAGGAAGCCGATCAGGTAGACGCCGCGCGAGGCGACCGAGGTGTCGGTGGTGAAGGTGACGACCGGCACGCCCGCCTGACGCGCCGGCCCGGCCGCGCCGCGCGCCGCCACCGCGTTGAGCGGGCCGATGACCAGCTGCGCACCCTCGGCGATCGCCTGAGAGGCCGCCGCCTGCCCGCCTTCGGTGGTGCCCAGGTCGTCCTTGACCAGGATCTGCACGTCGGCGCCGGGGAAATCCTTCAGCGCCAGTTCGGCGGCGTTGCGCAGCTGCGTGGCGATGGTCGCCGACTGTCCGCCCGCCGATTTCGGTAGGATCAGCGCCACCTTGACGTTGCCGGTGCCGATCAGGTCGCCGGTCGGCGTCTGCGTCCCGCCCGAGGGGATGAGCCCGCCGCCGAAGGAATCTCCCGTCGAGGTGCTGTTGCAGCCGGCGAGGAACAACGTGGCGCCGAGGGAGCCGAGGAGCGCTCGGCGGCCGGCGCCGAACGGAGGAAGGTCGCGGGTCAAGGAGAGTTCACCTTCTCGATAGCCGAAATCCGACGCGAATTCCGGCCTCGATCTTGGCCTCGCGCGGCTTTCCTGTCAAAACCGCCTGGGGACGGAGCGACGGTGATCGCCCCTCGTCCCACCCCGGTCGGGTCGGCGGAATCGCGCTTTCGGGCGTATCGAGCACCGGTCCTCCCGCCGCCCATCTCCCGGAACCCCGGACATGACGACACGCGAACCCACCGCTCGATCGCCCGACGAAACCGCCGTCGAAACGTCGGCCCGTAGTTTCCGGGTGAATGCGGCGGAATTTCCGGCGCCCCGCATCACCTCCGGCCTGCACGTCGTCGCGACGCCGATCGGCAACCTCGGCGACGTCACCCTGCGCGCCCTCGAAACGCTCGCCGCGGCCGACGTGATCGCCTGCGAAGACACCCGCGTCACCCGCATCCTCACCGATCGCTATCGCATCCGCACGCCGCTCATCTCCTACAACGACCACAACGCCGCCGAACGCCGCCCGCACCTCCTCGCGCTTCTCGACGAGGGCAAAGCGGTCGTGCTGGTCTCCGACGCCGGCACGCCGCTGGTTTCCGATCCCGGCTACAAGCTCGTCGCCGAGGCCCTCGCGAGCGGCCACCGGGTGGTGCCGATCCCCGGCGCTTCGGCCATGCTCGCCGCCCTCGTCGCCTCGGGCCTGCCCTCCGACGCCTTCCTCTTCGCCGGTTTCCTCGCCCCGAAGAGCGAGGCGCGCCGCCGCCGCATCGAGGAACTGGCGCGCGTGCCCGCGACGCTCATCTTCTACGAGAGCCCGCATCGCCTCGCCGATTGCCTCGCCGATCTCGCCGCCGTCCTCGGCGAGACCCGCCCGGCGGTGATCGCCCGCGAACTCACCAAGCATTTCGAGGAAGTGGTGCGCGGCGACCTCGCCACCCTCGCCCGCGACTTCGCCGCCCGTGCCGTCAAGGGCGAGATCGTCGTCCTCGTCGGCCCGCCCGGCGAGGAGGCGACGAGCGAGATCGACGTCGACGCCATGTTGCGCGCCGCCCTCGCCAGACAGGCGCCCGGCAAGGCGGTCGCCGAAGTGGCGCGCCTGACCGGCGCCGATCGCAAGGCGCTCTACGAGCGCGCCATGGCGCTGAAGGACGAGACGAGGGGGCGGTGATGCGCGAGCGCGGCCTCGACGAACGCCGCCGGGCCGAGAGCCTCGGCCTCGCCGCCGAGACCCGCGCCGCCTGGATGCTCCGATTGAAGTTCCACCGCATCCTGGCCCGCCGCTTCCGCTGCGGCGCCGGCGAGATCGATCTCGTCGCCGCCCGCGGCCGCACCCTGGTCTTCGTCGAGGTCAAGGCGCGCGACACGGTCGAGGCGGCGATCGACGCGGTGACGCCGCGGGCGCGCGCCCGCATCCTCGCCGCGGCCGACGTCTACGTCGCCCACAACCCCGCCTACGCCGATCACGATCGCCGCTTCGACATCGTCGCGGTTCTGCCCGGCCGATGGCCGCGGCAACTCGCCGACGCCTTCCGCGCCGATGATCTCGATCTGCCCCGGCGGTGGTGAGGGGTCCATCCGCGTGATTCACGTGGAACATCTCTCCGCCGATCACATCGAGATGACCCGCCGCGCCGTTGTCGCTCACCCGCCCGCGCGCTAGAACGGGCGGGCCTCACACCGGAGCTCGCCCGCAGATGACGTTGAACGTCGCCGTCCAGATGGACCACATCGCCTCGATTCGCATCGCCGGCGATTCGACCTTCGCCCTCCTCCTGGAGGCGCAGGCGCGCGGTCACCGTCTGTGGCACTACACGCCCGACCGTCTGGCGCTGCGCGACGGCCGCGTCTTCGCCGCGGTGGAAACGCTGCAGGTGCGCGACGTCGCCGGCGATCACTTCACCCTCGGCGCCGCCGAGCGCGTCGATCTCGCCCGTTTCGACACGATCCTCCTGCGCCAGGACCCGCCCTTCGATCTCCACTACGTCACCACCACCCATTTCCTCGAGCGCATCCATCCGAAGACCCTGGTGGTCAACGATCCGGCGAGCGTCCGCGACGCGCCGGAGAAGATCTTCGTCACCGAGTTCCCCGACCTGATGCCGCCGACCCTGATCTCGCGCGACGCCGACGAGATCCGCGCCTTCCGCGCCGAACACCGCGACATCGTCATGAAGCCGCTCTACGGCCACGGCGGCGCGGCGGTCTTCCGGGTGCGCGCCGAGGACGAGAACTTCGGCTCGCTGATGGACATGTTCTCCTCGACCTGGCGCGAACCCTGGGTGATCCAGCGCTATCTCCCCGAGGTCCGCAACGGCGACAAGCGCATCATCCTGGTCGACGGCGAATTCGCCGGAGCGGTCAATCGCGTGCCGGCGGCCGACGACCTGCGCTCCAACATGGTGCGCGGCGGTCAGGCGGCGGCGACCGAGCTCTCCCCGCGCGAACGCGAGATCTGCGAACGCATCGGTCCGTCCTTGCGCGAGCGCGGCCTGATTCTCGTCGGCATCGACGTCATCGGCGACTATCTCACCGAGATCAACGTCACCTCGCCGACCGGCATCCGTGCCATTCGCCGTCTCGGCGGCCCCGACATCGCCGCCCGCGTCTGGGATGTGATCGAGGCGCGCATCGGCCGCAGCTGAGGCCGCGGCGAAGGTCATGAGGGAGGGGTCGGTCTCATGCGGACGGGTCGTCACGGTCTCGCGGCTCTCGCTCTCGCGCTCCTCGTCGTTTCGGCGCCGGCCGCGGCGGCGGGAAAGCGCTTCGCCGTCGTCGTGCCGACCGTCGCGAACCCCTTCTACGACGCCGTGGCCGAAGGTTGCCGCGCTCGCGCCGCCACCTTTCCGGAGACGACCTGCGTCGTCCTCGGTCCCGGCGGCGAGGAGAAGCGCAGCCAGGGCGAGATCCTGAAGGATCTCGTCGCCGAGAAGATCGACGGCATCGCCGTCTCGCCGGCCCGCCTCGACGAGGTGACCCCCGCTTTGACCGCGGCGAAGGCCGCCGGCATCCCCGTCGTCGCCTTCGACGCCGACCTGCCGGAGCCGCTGCGCGCCGCCTTCGTCGGCACCAACGCCCGCGACTTCGGCCGCGCCCTCGGCTCGTCGCTGCGCCGCTGGAAGCAGGCCGGCGGCCGCTATGCCCTGATCTCCGGCGACGCTTCGGTCACGGCGCTGTCCGATCGCGTCGCCGGGGTCCGCGATGCGCTCGGCGCCGGCTGGACCGAGATCGAAGGATCGCCGGCGATCACCACCGGCGAAGCCCGCTCCGCCGCCGGCCTCGTCGATCGCTTTCTCACCGATCATGCCGATCTCGATGCGGTGATCTCGGTCGGCGCCTGGCCGCTCCTCGCCGAAGACACCTGGCGCGACATCGCCGCCCGCCACAAGGAACGCTTCGACCGCGCCAAGGTGGTGATCGTCGTCGCCGATGCCCTGCCGCTGGAGCGCCAGCTGGTCCGCGAGGGCCTCGGCCACGTCCTGGTCGGCCAGCGCCCCGCCGACATGGGCGCCCGCCTCGCCGAGGTGCTCGACGCCCTCGCTGCCGAACGCCGCGCCCCCGACATCGTCTACGTCGGTTTCGAGGTCCTGACCCGCCGCGATCTCCTCGCCGAACCGCAGTGATGACGGGCGGTTCCCCCGGCGATCCGGCTCCGTTCTCGCGTCACAACCGATTGCAACCGGAAGGCCGCTCTACGGTTGCGTGAGTTCCCGGAATGTTCTATGAACATACCGGAGAGGTTCGGGCACGGGGCGTGTCATGGTCGCGCGGGTCACCACGGTCGCATTCCAGGGCATCGAGGCGGTGCCGGTCGACGTCCAGGTGCAGATCACCTCGGGCAACCCCTGTTTCGCCCTTGTCGGTCTGCCCGATAAGACCGTCGGCGAGAGCCGCGAGCGCATCCGCGCCGCCCTCCACGCCTCCGGCCTCGCCCTGCCGCAGCGCCGCATCACCGTCAATCTCGCCCCCGCCGACCTGCCCAAGGAGGGCAGCCACTACGACCTGCCGATTGCGCTGGCCATCCTGGCGGCGATCGGCGCCATGCCCGGCGATCAACTGATGGACTGGGTGGCGCTCGGCGAACTGTCGCTCGACGGCACCATCGCCTCCGTCGCCGGCGTGCTGCCCGCCGCCATCGGCGCTACGGCGTTGGAGAAAGGTCTGATCTGTCCGGCCGATTCGGGCGGCGAGGCCGCCTGGGCGAGCCCCGATCTCGCCATCGTCGCCGGCCGCAGCCTCGTCCAGCTCGCCAATCACTTCAAGGGAACCCAGGTGATCTCCCGGCCGAGCCCCAGGATCCGCGAGATCGCCGCGGCGCTGCCCGACCTCGCCGACGTCAAGGGCCAGGAGACCGCCAAGCGCGCCCTCGAGATCGCCGCCGCCGGCGGCCACAATCTGCTGATGGTCGGCCCGCCCGGCTCGGGCAAGTCGATGTTGGCCTCCCGCCTGCCGTCGATCCTGCCGCCGCTCGCCCCGCGCGAATTGCTGGAGGTGTCGATGATCGCCTCGATCGCCGGTGAACTGGCCGACGGCCGCCTCTCCGATCGCCGCCCCTTCCGCGCCCCCCACCATTCCGCCTCGATGGCGGCATTGGTCGGCGGGGGCTTACGCGCCCGCCCCGGCGAGGTGTCGCTCGCCCACAACGGCGTGCTCTTCCTCGACGAGTTGCCCGAGTTCAATCCGCAGGTGCTCGACAGCCTGCGCCAGCCGCTCGAATCCGGTGAGGTGGTCATCGCCCGCGCCAATCACCGGGTGAGCTATCCCGCCCGTATCCAGCTCGTCGCCGCCATGAACCCCTGCCGCTGTGGCCATGCCGGCGATCCCGGCCACACCTGCCGACGCGGTAATCGCTGCGCCGCCGATTATCAGGAACGCATCTCCGGTCCGCTCCTCGATCGCATCGACCTGCGCGTCGAAGTCGCCGCCGTCACCGCCGCCGATCTGGTGCTGCCGCCGCCGAGCGAAGGGTCGCGCGAGGTCGCCGCCCGTGTCGCCGCGGCACGCAACCGCCAGATCGCCCGTTTCGGCGCCCTCGGCCTCGACCGGATGCGCACCAATGCCGACATGTCGGCCTCGTTGGTGGACGAGATCGTCCGCCCCGATCGCGCCGGCGCCGCGCTGCTCGCCGATGCCGCCGACAAGCTGCGCCTCTCCGCCCGCGCCTATCACCGCGTCCTCAAGGTCGCCCGTACCCTCGCCGATCTCGACGGGTCCGATCAGGTCGGCCGCATCCACCTCGCCGAGGCGCTGAGCTATCGCAGCTGCGGCAACCGTCTGGCGCTCGCCGCCTGAGAGGAGATCCGATCGATTCGTTCCGATCTCGTGATCCATCGATCGGCCGAATCCCGACCGAACGCGACGTTTCGGCCGGAGGCGGGCGTCGCGAAGCGATCCGCCGGGGTCCGCAGGAGCCGCTCCGCCGAAATGCGATGCAGAGCCGAGTCGAATCGCTCTTCGCGGCCGCGGACACCGCGGGTCGGCGTCCCCGGGTCACACCGCGCCGTCAAGTCTTTCGCAACTCCGATCTCCTATCGTGTGGATCGCAGCGGCCGGCCCCTGAGGACCGGCCGCGTGCCGCCACGCGATCGATCCGCCCGCAACGTGCGTGCGTGTCGACCGCCGGATCGGGAGCGAGCATGCGCGACGGGAAGATCGGTCGTCGAACCGACGATCGGGATGCGACGGCAGCGGACGAAACCGCCCACGGCGAGACCCGCGGGCCGACGCCGCGCGTCGCCGTCGGCGCGCGCCGCGCCTTCCCGCCGACCCGCGGCGATGCCCTGCTTCTCGCCTTCTCGGTGGTGGCCGCCGCCGGCCTCCTCTCCGGAGCCCCCCATGCCGCGACCCTTTCGCTCGCCCTGACCCTGGCCATCGTCGTCGTCGCCGTCCTCCGCTTCCTCCCCTCGGCGGAGGAGGCGGTCGCCGAACCGGCGACGCAGGATGTCGACGCCGCCGTCGCCGCCCGAGCCCGCGCCGAGGCGGAGAGCGCCGCCAAGTCGCGTCTCCTCGCCACCGCCGGCCACGAGATCCGCACGCCGCTCCACGGCATCGTCGGCATGGCCGATCTCCTCGCCGACACGCCGCTGACCCCGGAGCAGAGCGCCTACGTGCGCGCCGTCCGCACCTCCGGCGCCGCCCTTCTCGGCCTCGTCGACGACGTGCTCGACCTCACCCGCGTCGAGGCCGGTCGCCTCGCCCCGACCCCCGAACCGATCGACCTGCAGGCGCTCGTCGAGGACGTCGTCGAGCTGATGGCGCCGCGCGCCCACGGCAAGGGCCTCGAACTCGCGTCGATCGTCGCCCCCGGCCTGCCCAAGCGGGTCGAGGCCGATCCGATCCTGCTGCGTCAGGTGTTGATCAATCTCGCCGGCAACGCGGTGAAATACACCGCCACCGGCGGCGTCGCCGTCGAAGTCGAACCCGCTGCCGGCCCGGCCGCCGCCGGCCGCATCGCCTTCCGCGTTCGCGACACCGGCGTCGGCATCGCCGCCGCCGATGCCGAGCGGATCTTCGCCGAATTCGAACGCGCCGCCCCCGGTACCGACCCGCGCGGCGGCGGCACCGGCCTCGGCCTCGCCATCGCCCGATCGATCGTCGAACGCATGGGTGGCGATCTCCGCCTGGAGAGCCGCCCCGGCGAGGGCTCGGTCTTCTTCTTCGATCTGCGCCTGCCCGCCGTCGAGAGCCGCGAACCTGCGACCGCCCCGCTCGCCGGCCGCCGTCTGGCGCTGATCTCCGCCGGCGTGGTCGAGCCGCCGCTGCTGGTCCGCCGTCTCCATGCCCTCGGCGCCGACGCCGTCCTGGTGGCCGAGCCGACCGCCCTCGATTCGGCGGAACGCTTCGACGTCGTCCTCGTCGACGGCGACGATCGCGCCGCAGAGCATCTCGCCGTTCTGCGCGCCGGCTTCGCGTTCGCCCCCCCGGCGGTGGTGCTGATCACCCCGACCGACCGCGCCCGCCTCGCCGAATGGCGCCGCGCCGGGTTCGCCGGTCATCTGGTCAAACCGGTGCGTGCCGCCTCGCTGGCGCGGGTCGTCGCCGCGCTCGGCGCCGGCGAAGGCCTCGACGAACCGACCGCCGCGACCGGAGCCCCGCGGACCGCGCCCGCCGGCGGCCTCGACCTGCTGCTCGCCGACGACAACGAGATCAATGCCCTGCTCGGTCGCGCCCTGCTCGAGAACCTCGGCCATCGGGCCACCGTCGTCGCCGACGGCGCGGCCGCGGTCGCCGCGGTCGCCGAGGCGCGCGACCGCGGTCGCCCCTTCGCCGGCGTGCTGATGGACCTCCATATGCCCGGTATGGACGGCTTCTCGGCGATTCGCGCCCTGCGCCGCGCCGAGGCGAGCGACGACCACCGCCTCGGCATCGTCGCCCTGACCGCCGACGGCACCGCCGCCGCGGCGATGCGGGCTCGCGCCGCCGGTGCCGACGCGGTGCTGGTCAAGCCGATCGAGCGCGAACGCCTCGCCGCCCTGCTCACCGGCTTCGCCGCCGCGTCGACCTGCGCCGCCGGCGCCTGATCCGGCGTCGCTGAACGCGATCCGCCCGATGCCGTTTGACGGTCCACACGTGACCGAACGACCCTCACCGTCATAGGATCGTCATCGCAGTGTCACGGCTCCGTCGCCGCGCCGTGGTCTGTCGACAGGAAGGCGTCCGACGATGCCGGCGCCGATTTCGACCTCGGGTCGGTCGGCGACGGATCGCTCGGGACGCCGTTCCTTCGGCCACGAGGTCCTCGATGTCGGCTCCCGCTCCGCTGTCACCCCGCCGCCTCCTCGGCAAGATCGTCCCGCCGCGCCATCTGCCCGCCGGGCGCCTCGACGTCCTGCCCGGCTTCGGCCTGCCGGCGCCGATCGGCCGCCTGAAGGGCGCCTCGCTCGAGGCCAGCCTGGGGCGGATCGGCTCGCTCGAGGTGCGCCTCGCCCGCACCGTCGGTGAAGTGAAGCGGGCGCAGGAACTGCGCTACCGGGTGTTCTACGAAGAGATGTCGGCGATCGCCGACGTTCGCGCCCTGATGACGCGGCGCGATTCGGACGCCTACGACGCGATCTGCGATCACATCCTGGTGCTCGATCACGCCACGCCCGAGCCGAAACCTTTCGGCAAGTCGCGGCCGAAGATCGTCGGCACCTACCGGGTGCTGCGCCAGTCGGTCGCCGAGCGCCACGACGGCTTCTATTCGGCGAACGAATACGATCTTGCCGCCCTGCTCGATCGCCATCGCGGCCTCGAGTTCCTGGAGCTCGGCCGCTCCTGCGTGCTGCCCGCCTATCGCGGCAAGCGCACCGTCGAACTGCTGTGGCAGGGGGTCTGGGCCTATGTGCTCGCCCATCGCATCGACGCGATGATCGGCTGTGCCAGCCTCGAGGGCACCGACCCGTCGCGCCTCGCCCTGCCCCTCTCCTTTCTGCATCACAATTGCGCCGCCGATGCCGACTGGCAGGTTCGGGCGCTGCCCGAGCGCTTCTCCGCCATGGACCGCATGGCGCCGGCGGCGATCGACACCCGCGCTGCGCTCCAGTCGCTGCCGCCGTTGATCAAGGGTTATCTGCGCATCGGCGCCAAGGTCGGCGACGGCGCGGTGGTCGACCACCAGTTCGGTACCACCGACGTCTTCATCGTCATGCCCGTCGCCCGGATCTCCGAGCGCTACATCACCTTCTACGGCGCCGACGCCGGTCGTCGGGCGAGCTGAGACGCTCGACCATCGCGAAAGCGTAGGGTGCATCGAGCCGAAGCCGAGATGCACCGTGCCGCACCCTACGGCCGTAGGTCCCGCCTCACGTCAGCTTCGCCGTCAGCACCTTGAAGCTCGCCCAGCCGAAGGCGACGGCGAAGAGCCCGTCGAGCCAGCGCTTCGCTCCGAGAAACGTCGCGGTGACGCGCCGGTTCGAGAACAGGACGGCATAGCCGTGGAAGATCGTCGCGCTCTGCAGGCCGACCAGAGCGACGACCAGCGCGAGTTCGGCCGGCTTCGCGTCCGCCGGAACGCCGAGCGAATAGAGCGATGCGAAGAACAGGATCGCCTTGGGATTGGTGATGTGCAGCGCATAGCCCTGGAGCAGCGTCGCGATCCGTGACGACGAGCCCAGCGCCCGCAGCGCCGCCGACGGCTTCGGGCTCAGCGCCGAGCGCGCCGATCGAAAGGCGAGCCAGCCCAGATAGAGCGCGCCGGCGTAACGCAGCACCTCGAAGACCCAGGCGTTCGCCATCATCACCGCGCCGAGCCCGAGGGCGGCGGCGATCGACCAGGTGAGCGACCCGGCGGTGACGCCGGTGGCGAGCGTCAGCGCCCTGAGGCGACCGGCCTCCATCGCCGTGCCGGCGATGGCCAGTGTCGTCGGGCCGGGGCTGGCGACGCCGACGAGCGCGGCGCCGAGGATCAGCGGCAGATCGATATGCGACACTGGAAACCCTCCGAGACGGGAGGCGATCCTGGACCGGCGGTGGCGCGAAGACCAGCCGCTCGCGGATCACGCCTTCTCGATCTCCTTGGCCCGCGCCTTCAGTCGATAGAGCGCGTCGAGCGCCTCGCGCGGGCTCATGTCGTCGGGCGCGAGCGTCGCGATCTCTGCGGCGAGCTTGTCGAACCGTTCGTCGGCGATCGGCTCGGGCGGGGCAGGGGTCTTCGGCGCCGCCGCCGAGAACAGCGGCAATTCGTCGACGAACGTATCGCGCCGCCCGCGCCGGTCCTGCTCCTCGAGCTGCTTCAACACCTGTCGCGCCCGGTCGATGACCTTCGGCGGGAGCCCGGCGAGCCGCGCCACCTGGATGCCGTAGGAGCGATCGGCCGCGCCGGCGACGATCTCGTGCAGGAAGACCACGTCGCCCTTCCACTCGCGCACCGTCGAGGTGACGTTGGCGATGCGCGGCAGCCGCTCGGCGAGCGCCGTCAGCTCGTGATAGTGGGTGGCGAAGAGGGCGCGACACTTGTTGACCGCATTGAGGTGCTCGATCGTCGCCCAGGCGATCGAAAGGCCGTCGAAGGTCGCCGTGCCGCGGCCGATCTCGTCGAGGATGACCAGGGCGCGCGGCCCCGCCTGATTGAGGATGGCGGCGGTCTCCACCATCTCCACCATGAAGGTCGAGCGGCCACGCGCCAGATCGTCGGCCGCGCCGACGCGGGAGAACAGGCGATCGACGATGCCGATCGTCGCCTCGCGCGCCGGCACGAAGGCGCCGATCTGCGCCATCAGCACGATGAGGGCGTTCTGGCGGAGAAAGGTCGACTTGCCGCCCATGTTGGGGCCGGTGACGATGGTGAGCCGCCCGTCACCCTCGCTCGCTCGCGGTCCGAGATCGCAGTCGTTGGCGACGAAGGGCTCGCCGCTGCCCTCCCGCAGCGCCTGTTCGACCACCGGATGGCGCCCGCCGACGATGCGGAAGGCGAGGCCTTCCTCGATCTTCGGCCGGACGTAGCCCTCCTGATCGGCGAGTTCGGCGAGGCCGCTCGCGACGTCGAGCACGGCGAGCGCCTCCGCCGCGGCGCGGATCTCCGCCTCCCGGCCGAGCGCCGCATTCGCCAGCGTGTCGAAGATCTCGCCCTCGATCGCCAGCGCCCGCTCGCCGGCCGAGGCGATCCGCGCCTCGAGGTCGGAGAGCTCGACGGTGGTGAAGCGCACCGCGTTGGCCAACGTCTGGCGGTGGATGAAGCGCTCGGCGAGCGGTGGCGCGAACAGCTTCTCGGCATGCGCCGGGGTGGTGTCGACGAAGAAGCCGAGCACGTTGTTGTGGCGGATCTTCAGCGATTTGATGCCGGTCTCCACCACGTAATCGGCCTCCAGCCGGGCAATGGTGCGGCGGCTGTCGGCGGAGAGCTCGCGCGCCTCGTCGAGCGGCAGCGACCAGCCCGGCCGCACGAAGCCGCCGTCACGCCGGCCGAAGGGCAACTCGTCGAGGAGCGCCCCCTTGAGCAGATCGAAGAGATCCATCGGCGCGGCGGCGAGCGCCTCGTGCACCCGGGCGAGTTCCTCCGGCAGGATCCCGACCGCGCCGAGCACGCCGCCGAGATCGCGCGCCGCGACGAGGCCGGCGCGGATCGCCCCGAGGTCACGCGGGCCGCCGCGCTGGAGGCCGAGCCGGCCGAGCGGCCGCAGCATGTCGGGCGCGGCGGCGAGCGCCTCGCGCAGGCGCCGCCGCAGGGCCGGGTCGTCGAGGAGGAAGCCGACTGCGTCGAGACGCGTCTCGATGACGCGGCGGTCGGTCGAAGGGCCGGCGAGCCGCTCGGCGAGGAGCCGTTGGCCGCCCGCCGTCACCGTGCGGTCGATCGCGAAGAGGAGCGAGCCGCGGCGCTCGCCGGAGAGCGTGCGGGAGATCTCGAGATTGGCGCGGGTGCCGGCGTCGACCGACATCATCGCCGCCCCGTCGCCGAGGCCGCCCTCGCGCCGCGGCGGCTCGAGCGGCGCCCGCGCCCCCTTCTGGGTGCGCTCGACATAGGCGACGACGCCGGAGATCGCCGAAAGCTCGAGCCGCGAGAAGCGCCCGAAGGCGTCGGTGGTCGCGACCGCGAAGGCGCTGGCGACGCGGCTCTCGGCGGTGGTGACGTCGAAGAGCGCGGCGGCGACCGGGGTCAGGGCGATGCGCTCGGAACGCAGGATCGGCTTCAGCTCGGCGTCGTCGAAGAGCCGGTCGGGGAGCACGATCTCGCGCGGTTCGATCCGGGCGATCTCGGCGGAAAGCCGGCTGCCGTCGGTCTCGGCGACCCGGAAGGCGCCGGACGAGATGTCCACCCAGGCGAGGCCGAAGCGGCTCTCCTCGCCCTCGCCGCCCTTCGCGCGGGTGAGACCCAGCAGCCAGTTGGCGCGGCCGGCCTCGAGCAGGTTGTCCTCGGTGATGGTGCCGGGGGTGACGAGGCGGACGACGTCGCGCTTCACCACCGATTTCGAGCCGCGCTTCCTCGCCTCCGCCGGGTCCTCCAGCTGTTCGCACACCGCCACTCGGAATCCGAGCGCGATCAGCCGCTGAAGATACTCGTCGGCGCGGGAGACCGGCACCCCGCACATCGGGATGTCCTCGCCGAGGTGCTTGCCCCGCTTGGTCAGCACGATACCGAGGGCGCGCGACGCCTCCTCCGCGTCGCGGAAGAACAGCTCGTAGAAGTCGCCCATCCGATAGAACAACAGGCAGTCCGGATTGGCCGCCTTGATCTCGATGTACTGCTCCATGACGGGCGTCGGGCGCAGGTCGGAGGCGTCGCGGGCCGTCGGATCGGACATGAGGGGAGAGCTCTCGGGGAGGGCGCGAGGGTGGGGAGGACGAGAGACCTTACCAGAAGGCGCGCGGCGCGCGACCCGCGCGATCGTCTCGCCTCCCGCCTTTCCACGGCGAAGCGGTGGTGGAATGCGAGAAAGTGCCTGTCGAGACCCCGCTCGAGACCAAGGAAGCATGAGATTCCATCGATTCGCCCGACGTGCCGCGCTTGAGCGACGGGCAGCGCGCGATTATGGTCCTCTCCCCTTCGCCGAGACGTGAGTTCGAGAAGATCCGTGGCGCGGTCCTCGCCGCCGCGACGCTTCTCACACCTTTCGGGCGACAAGACCCGCGCGGGAAGCGCGGCCGTGGAGTGAGACATGGACCTGAACGACAAGCCCTCGGGCAAGACCCGCCTCGCCGTCACCGACCAGGAGGCGCTGCAGTTCCACGCCCAGGGCAAGCCCGGCAAGCTCGAGGTGGTGCCGACCAAGCCGATGGCCACCCAGCGCGACCTGTCGCTCGCCTATTCGCCGGGCGTCGCCGTGCCGGTGCGCGCCATCGCCGACGATCCCTCCAAGGCCTACGACTACACCTCGAAGGGCAACCTCGTCGCCGTCATCTCCAACGGCACCGCGATCCTCGGTCTCGGCAATCTCGGCGCGCTGGCGTCGAAGCCGGTGATGGAGGGCAAGGCGGTGCTGTTCAAGCGCTTCGCCGACGTCGACAGTATCGACCTCGAGGTCGCGACCGAGGACGTCGACGAATTCATCGCCGCGGTGCGCTACCTCGGCCCCTCCTTCGGCGGCATCAACCTCGAGGACATCAAGGCCCCCGAGTGTTTCATGATCGAGAGCCGTCTGCGCGAGCTGATGGAGATCCCGGTCTTCCACGACGACCAGCACGGCACCGCGATCATCTCCGCCGCCGGCATCATCAACGCCCTGCACCTGACCGGCCGCCGCATCGAGGACGCCAAGCTCGTGTGCAACGGCGCCGGCGCCGCCGGCATCGCCTGCATCGAGCTGGTCAAGGCCATGGGCTTCCGCGCCGAGAACGTCGTCCTCTGCGACACCAAGGGCGTGGTCTTCAAGGGCCGCACCGAGGGCATGAACCAGTGGAAGTCGGCCCACGCGGTCGAGACCGAGGCGCGCAGCCTCGCCGACGCGGTGAAGGGCGCCGACATCTTCTTCGGCCTCTCCGCCAAGGGGGCGCTCACCCCCGAGATGGTCACCACCATGGCCGCCCAGCCGATCATCTTCGCCATGGCCAACCCGGATCCGGAGATCACGCCGGAAGAGGCCCAAGCGGTTCGCCCCGACGCCATCGTCGCCACCGGCCGTTCCGACTATCCGAATCAGGTCAACAACGTCCTCGGCTTCCCCTACATCTTCCGCGGCGCCCTCGACGTGCGGGCGACCACCATCAACGAGGAGATGAAGATCGCCGCGGCGGAAGCCCTCGCCGCGCTCGCCCGTGAGGACGTGCCCGACGAAGTGGCCGCCGCCTATCGCGGCGTCCGCCCCAAGTTCGGCCCGCAGTACATCATTCCGGTGCCCTTCGATCCGCGCCTGATCTCCGAGATTCCGGCCGCGGTCGCCAAGGCGGCGATGGAATCGGGCGTCGCCCGCCGGCCGATCGTCGACATGGAGGCCTATCGCCAGAGCCTCTCGGCCCGCCGCGATCCGGTCGCCGGCACGCTGCAGCGCATCTTCTCCAAGCTCAAGGCCGAGCCGAAGCGCGTCGTCTTCGCCGAAGGCGAGGAGGAGCAGGTGATCCGCGCCGCCGTCTCCTTCGTCAACCAGGGCCTCGGCACGGCGATCCTGGTCGGCCGCGAGGACCGTATCGCCGCCGCGGTGAAGGCGTCCGGCATCGACCTGCCGGAGGGCGTCGAGATCGCCAACGTGCTCACCGCCGAGCGGGTCAAGGCCTACGCCGATCACCTCTACGAGCGGCTGCAGCGCAAGGGCTTCCTCTATCGCGACTGCGCCCGTTTCGTCCTCGACCGCAACGTCTTCGCCGCTTCGATGGTGGCGCTCGGCGACGCCGATGCCATGGTGTCGGGCGCCACCCGCCACTTCACCTCGGTGCTCAACGACGTCCGCCGCGTCATCGACGCCCGCCCGGCGCATCGGGTCATCGGCCTGTCGCTGATCGTCGCCCGCGGTCGCACCGTGCTGGTCGCCGACACCGCCATCACCGAGCTGCCGAACGGCGAGGAACTGGCCGAGATCGCCGAAGAAGCCGCCGGCGCCGCCCGCCGGCTCGGCTACGAGCCGCGCGTCGCCTTCCTCGCCTATTCGAACTTCGGCCAGCCGCCGGGCGAACGCACCGCTTTCGTTCGCGAGGCGGTCGAGATCCTCGACCGTCGTCACGTCGATTTCGAATACGACGGCGAGATGTCGGCCGACGTCGCCCTCGATCCGGCGCGCATGGCGGCCTATCCGTTCTGCCGCCTGAAGGGTCCGGCCAACGTCCTGGTGATGCCGGCCTTCCACGCCGCCTCGATCACCTCCGGCGCGCTGCGCGTGCTCGGCGGCGCGACCGTCATCGGCCCGCTGCTCGTCGGTCTCGACAAGCCGGTGCAGCTGGTGCCGCTCGGCGCCCGCGACAGCGACCTCGTCAACATGGCGGCGCTGGCGGCGTATGATGTGAACGGGTGAGTGGCGGTTTCTCCGTCACCGACGGTGACGGAGAAACGCGGACGTCCGGTGGACGTCCGCGAACCACGAACGCCCCGAGCCATGCGAGGGGCCGGGACGGTCTCGAATTCAACCGACCGTCTCACGGGCGGGCCGGATGAGACCCGGTTCGAGCCCCGCTCCGATCGGACGCCCCGGTGAGCACTCGCCGCCCAAGATGGCCTACCGGCCGTCCTCTCAGCCCGGCTTCGGCCGCGATCGGGTCTGCGCCGTCGCCTCGCGCTGCGCCTCTTCCAGATCGAGTTCGTCGTCCGCCTTGATGTCGTGCAGGAAGACCTTCGATTCCTCCGAGAAATAGCTGCGGATCGGCCCGGCCAGCGCGACCACCAGAGCGATGAAGACGACGACGCCGATGACGGGGAACACGAGGTCGGACATGGGCTCTCCTCCTCCTCGGGAGGCGGCGGACCATTGCCGGCACCACCCGAGACCATGATGGGCCGCACGACTTCGTCGGCACCTTCCATCTGAAATCTAGCGCGAATTTCGGTTCGGTGCAGGATGGGAACCTTGCGGAGGTCGGCAAACGACGAACGGCGGACCCGCGAGCCCGCCGTTCGCCGAATTTCGCTCGGAATCGACGTCAGTGAGCCGAGCCGGACTTCTTGGCCATCAGTCCGTCGCCGGTGAAGGCGAGGATCACCAGGAAGGCGGCCGCCACCGAAGCGAGCAGGCCGATGATCAGGGCCGGATAGCCCCACACGACGACGGACGCGACGAAGGCGACGAGAACCGCCGCGAGCAAGAGAGCGAACATGGTTTCCTCCTCGGGATCGGCCGCCTCGGGTTCGACGAAACCGTTCCCGAGCGACACCGTCCGTGCCCCTCGGGTCCTCCCGTCGCTCCGCACCGGGATGGCGGGCGGCGCGATCCGATAGACGGTTACGTATTTGGACGTAAGGAGTCCGATGGTCGCAGGCGCCGGTGACGATCGGGAAATTTCCGTCTCTCGGGAAAGATCCGCGATGGAAAGCCACGTCGCGGAGGGCTATTTTCGCCCGCGTCGCAATTCACAATTCGGCCGCGCCGTCGCGCCGCCACCGGGGAGAAGCAAAGCACCGATGGCCGCGCCGGAGCGTCTCGCAGGACTGATCGATGCCGACGATCTGCGTCGGCGGCTCTCCGCTCTGGTCGCGGAAGGTGCGGACGGCGGCAATCCCGCGGTTCGCGCCAAGGCCCTGGTGATCCTGAAGGAGGTGCGGCTCGAAGCCCGCGGCCGCATCCAGGAGATGTTGCTCGCCGACAAGCGCGGCGTGCTCTGCGCCGAGCGGCTCTCCTTCGTCCAGGACGAGTTGATCCGGGTGATCTACGACTTCGCCGTCGCCCACGTCTATCCGGTGACCAACCGCTCGTCGGCCGAGCGCATGTCGATCGCCGCGGTCGGCGGCTACGGCCGCGCCACGCTGGCGCCGGGCTCGGACATCGATCTGCTCTTCATCCTGCCCTACAAGCAGACGCCCTGGGGCGAGAGCGTCGTCGAATACATCCTCTACATGCTGTGGGATCTCGGCCTGAAGGTCGGCCACGCCACCCGCAACGTCGAGGAATGCATCCGCCTGTCGCGGTCCGACCTGACCATCCGCACCGCCATCCTCGAGGCGCGCTACATCTGGGGCGATCGGCCGCTCTTCGACGAACTGGAGACGCGCTTCGATCGCGACGTGGTGCAGGGAACCGGTCGCGACTACATCGCCGCCAAGCTCGCCGAACGCGACGAACGCCACAAGCGCCAGGGCATGAGCCGCTATCTGGTCGAGCCCAACATCAAGGAGGGCAAGGGGGGCCTGCGCGATCTCCAGACCCTGTTCTGGATCGCCAAATACTTCTACCGGGTGAAGGACGCCCGCGACCTGATCGCCGCCGGCGTCTTCTCACGCGCCGAATACCGCCGTTTCGAGCGCTGCGACGATTTCCTCTGGGGCGTGCGCTGCCACATGCACTTCGCCACCAACCGAGCCGAAGAGCGCCTCTCCTTCGATCTCCAGCGCGAGATCGCCGCCCGCCTCGGCTACCGGGACAAGGCCGGGTTGCGCGCCGTCGAGCGCTTCATGAAGCACTATTTCCTCTTCGCCAAGAACGTCGGCGACCTGACCCTGATCTTCTGCGCCGCGCTCGAAGAGGAACACGTCAAACAGGCGCCGGTGCTCAACCGCTTCTTCGGCCGCTTCACCCGCCGCCGCAAGCCCAAGGGCAACGGCGAGGCCTTCGTCGTCGACCATTCCCGCATCAACGTCGCCGACGACGAGGTGTTCGAGCGCGATCCCTGCAATCTGATCCGCATCTTCCACGAAGCCGATCGCAACAATCTCGATTTTCATCCCGACGTGCTGCAGCTGATCACCCGCTCGCTGCGGTTCGTCGACGATCGTCTGCGCGAGGACGAGGCGGCCAATCGCCTCTTCCTCGAACTCGTCGCCTCCCGTCACGACCCCGAGCGCGTCCTGCGGCGCATGAACGAGACCGGTGTTCTCGGCCGTTTCGTGCCGGAGTTCGGGCGGATCGTGGCGATGATGCAGTTCAACATGTACCACCACTACACCGTCGACGAGCACCTCCTGCGCTCGATCGGTGAGTTGGCGGCGATCGAGAAGGGCGCGATCGCCGAAGAGGTGCCGCTCGCCACCGAGCTCTTCCCCGGCATCCAGAACCGCAAGGTGCTCTACGTCGCGACCTTCCTCCACGACATCGCCAAGGGGCGGCCGGAGGATCACTCGCTCTACGGCGGCATCATCGCCCGACGCCTGTGCCCGCGGCTCGGCCTCGGCGCCGCCGAGACCGAGACGGTCGCCTGGCTGGTCGAGAACCATCTGGTGATGAGTTCGGTCGCGCAGGGCCGCGACCTCAACGACCGCCGCACCATCGAGACCTTCGCCGAGATCGTCCAGTCGCCGGAGCGCCTCAAGCTGCTCCACTGCCTCACCGTCGCCGACATCCGCGCCGTCGGTCCGGGGGTCTTCAACGGCTGGAAGGGCCAGCTTCTGCGGACCCTCTACTACGAGACCGAGCCCTATCTCGCCGGCGGTCATTCGCAGGTCGGACGCGACCAGCGCGTCGCCCGCGCCAAGGCGGAGCTGGCCGACAAGCTCGCCGGCTGGAACGATGCGGAGAAGGCGGCCTACGTCGAGCGGCACTATCCGCCCTACTGGCTGCGCGTCGACCTGCCGCGCAAGGTCCGTCACGCCGAGTTCATCCGCACCGCGACGCGTGAGAAAAAGAAGCTCGCCACCGCGGTGATGCCGCACGCCTTCGAGGGCGTCACCGAGATCACCGTGCTCGCCGACGACCATCCGCGCCTCCTGTCGGCGATCGCCGGGGCCTGCGCCGTCGCCGGCGCCAACATCGTCGACGCCCAGATCTACACGACGACCGACGGTCTGGCGCTCGACACCATCTTCGTCGGCCGCGAATTCACCGACGACCAGGACGAGATGCGGCGCGGCCAGCGCATCTCGGCGCTGATCGAAAAGACGCTGACCGGCACCGAGCGGCTGCCCGAACAGGTGGCGCGCAAGACCGCCGCTCGCACCCGCCTCGAGGCCTTCACCATCCCGACCGACGTGATGGTCAACAATTCCTGGTCGGATCGCTTCACCGTGCTCGAGGTCTCCGGCCTCGATCGGCCGGGCCTGCTCTACGATCTCACCCGCGAGATCTCCGACCTCAACCTCAACATCGCCTCCGCCCACATCGCCACCTTCGGCGAGCGGGTGGTCGACGTCTTCTATGTGACCGATCTCTTCGGCCACAAGGTCGAGAGCCGATCGCGCGAGAAGACGATCCGCGAACATCTGCTGCGCGCTTTCGACGGACGCGATCCGAAGAAGAGCGAACGCCTGTCGGCCTGATCCCGCGGACCCGTCGGCGACGATCACCGGACCCCTGCAACCACCGAGCCGAGGTGTCGCGCTCCTTGTCGCTCCTCCGCAACGTCCTCACCGTCGGCGGCGCCACCCTCGTCTCGCGCGTCGCGGGCTTCCTGCGCGACACGGCGCTCGCCGCCGCACTCGGCACCGGCCCGGCCGCCGACGCCTTCTTCGTCGCCTTCCGTCTGCCCAACCTCTTCCGCCGCCTCTTCGCCGAGGGCGCCTTCGCCGCCGCCTTCGTGCCGCTCCTCGTCCGCCGCCGCGGCGAGGCGGGGGATGCGGCGGCGGCGCGGTTCGCCGGCGAGGCGTTGGTCGGACTGACGGCAGTGGTGGTGGTGGTCGCGATCGCCGCCCTCTTCGCCGCGCCGCTCCTCGTCGATCTCCTCGCCCCCGGCTTCACCGCCGACCCGGAGAAACACGAACTGGCGATCCGGCTGGCGCGGATCTGTCTGCCCTATCTGGTGGCGATCACCGTGGTGGCGCTGCTCTCCGGCCTGATGACCGCCGATCGCCGCTATCTGATGCCCGCCCTCGCCCCGGTGGTGCTCAACCTGGTGCTGATCGCCACCCTCGTCGCGCTCCTGGCGAAAGGCGGCGTCGAACCCGACCGGGCGGCGACGGTCCTCTCCTGGGCGGTGGTGGTCGGTGGCCTCGGCCAGGTCGGCCTTCTCGCCGTCGCGGTGTCGCGCGCGAACCTCGCCCCGCCGATCGTCGCGCCGCGCCTCTCGCCCGAGATCCGCCGTCTCTTCCGCCTGGGCCTTCCCGGTCTCCTCGCCGGCGGCATGAGTGAGATCAATCTGATCGTCGGCACCGTCATCGCCTCGTCGACCGCCGGTGCCGTCTCCTGGCTCTATTACGCCGATCGGCTCTACCAGCTTCCCCTCGGCGTCGTCGGCATCGCCGTCGGTCAGGTGCTGCTGCCCGAGATCGCCCATCGGCTGGGTGACCGGGACGGCGACGGCGGCCGCGACGTCCAGAACCGGGCGCTGGAGTTCGCTCTCGCCCTGGCTCTGCCCGCCGCTCTGGCTCTGGCGCTCCTCGCCGAGCCGATCGTCTCGGTGCTCTTCGAGCGCGGCGCCTTCACCGCCGCCGATCGCCTCGCCGCCGCTCGAGCACTCGCGGTCTTCGCCGCCGGCCTGCCGGCCTTCGTCCTCGTCCGCGTCTTCGCCCCGGCCTTCTATGCCCGCGAGGACACCGTCACGCCGATGGTGATCGGCGGCCTCGCCGTGGCGGTCAACGTCGCGACGGCGCTGGCGTTTCTGCCCGTCGTCGGCTGGCTCTCGGTGGCGATCGCCACCGCCGTCGCCGGCTGGGTCAACGCCGGCCTGCTCTTCGCCCGCCTGCTGGCGCGCGGCCACTGGCACATCGATGCCGATCTCCGCCGCCGGCTGCCGCGTCTCGCCGTCGCGGCGGCGGCGATGGCGGTGACGGTGCACCTCGCCGGCCTCGGTCTCACCGAAGCCTTCGGCCCCGCCCGTGGCTTCGCCGGCAAGGCCGGTGCGCTGGCGCTGCTGGTCGGGCTCGGCCTTCTCGTCCACGGCGGCCTCGTCGTCGCTCTGCGGGTGGTCGAACCGGCCCGCCTCGGCGCTTTTCTGCGCCGGTCGTGATCGTCGAGATGTCGAGCCGTCTTGCTCGCGCCCCGCGGATCGCGCATAACGCGCCCGCCGCTCGATGCGGCGAGGGTCGATGCGAGCCGCCGATGATCGACGGCCGAGACGGAAGCGAGCCATGACCGACGAGAGCCGAGCCACCTTCGAACCCCGCGTCTTCTCCGGGGTCCAGCCGACCGGCAATCTGCACCTGGGCAACTACCTCGGTGCCATCCTGCGCTTCGTCGAGATGCAGAAGTCCTTCTCCTGCATCTATTGCGTCGTCGATCTGCACGCCATCACCCAGCCGGTGGCGGTGTGGGGCGGCCCGACCCAGCTCGCCGCCAACATCCGCGAGGTGACCGCGGCCTTCCTCGCCGCCGGCATCGATCCGGTGAAGCACATCGTCTTCAACCAGAGCCGGGTGCCCGAGCACGCCGAACTCGCCTGGATCTTCAACTGCGTCGCCCGCATGGGCTGGATGGAGCGGATGACCCAGTTCAAGGAGAAGGCCGGCAAGGACCGCGAGCGCGCCTCGCTCGGTCTCTTCGCCTATCCGACCCTGATGGCCGCCGACATCCTCGTCTATCGCGCCACCCACGTGCCGGTCGGCGAGGACCAGAAGCAGCACCTCGAGCTGACCCGCGACATCGCCCAGAAGTTCAACAACGATTTCGCCGATTCGATCCGCGCCCACGGCTTCGGCGACGCCTTTTTCCCGCTCACCGCGCCGCTGATCCAGGGCCCGGCGACCCGCGTCATGAGCCTGCGCGACGGCACCAAGAAGATGTCGAAGTCGGATCCCTCCGACCTCTCCCGCATCAACCTGACCGACGACCGCGACACCATCGCCGCCAAGCTCAGGAAGGCCAAGACCGATCCCGAGCCGCTGCCGAGCGAGGTCGAGGGTCTCACCGGCCGCCCCGAGGCGCAGAACCTCGTCGGCATCTATGCGGCCCTTTCCGGCCAGACGACCGCCGACGTGCTCGGCCGGTTCGGCGGCGGTCAGTTCTCGGCCTTCAAGGCGGCGCTGACCGAACTCGCGGTCGACCAGCTCGGCCCGGTCGGCGCCGAGATGAAGCGCCTGATGGACGACACCGCCTACATCGACGGCGTCCTGAAGGACGGCGCCGAGCGCGCCTCGGCCATCGCCCGTCCGGTGATGGACGCGGTCAAGGACATCGTCGGCTTCATCCACTGACGGCCGTCACGGGTCCAGGAACGAGGGCGCGCCTCCGGCGACGGGGCGCGCCCTTCCCGTTTCGGCGACCCTGCCCACCGCGCTCCGGCTTGCCCCTCGGCCTCTCAGGTGGCAGGGTCGACCCATGGGTCTGAAACGCTCCTCCCTCGAGGCCGGTCACCGGCGCAAGTTCCTGGTCGTCGTCGACGACACGCCCGAATGCGACCGGGCGGTGGTCTTCGCCGCGCGTCGCGCCGAGCACACCGGCGGCGGCCTCGTGCTGCTCCACATCATCGAGGACACCGACTTCCGCGCCTTCGTCGGCGTCGGCGAGGTCATGCGGCAACAGGCCCATGCCGCCGCCGAGACGGTGCTCGCCTCCGTCGCCGAGCGGGTGCTCGCGCTCGCCGGCATCGAGGCCGAACGGGTGATCCGCGAGGGCGCGCCGGCGGTCGAGGTGGTGCGTCACATCGAAGCGGACGAGGACATCGCCGTCCTGGTACTCGCCGCCGGGACGGGCTCCGAAGGTCCCGGACCGCTGGTCACCGCGCTGGCCGGTCGCGGCGCCGGCGCCTTTCCCGTGCCGATCACCATCGTGCCGGGCCATCTCTCCGACGCCGACATCGCCGCGATCGCCTGATTCGGGGCGATGTCTCCCGCTCGGGGTCCGCACGTGAACCATTCACGACGGAAAATGTCGCGCAAGAGGCCATTCGCGCCTCTCTCCGCCCTCCGTCGTCTGGACGGGGGGGCGCGAAGGCCCTATCTGGAAAACGTCCAATCCGGCTCGGGCCTTGACCCCGAGAGAGGAGCGCAGATGTTCATCGAGACCGAAGTCACCCCCAATCCCGCCACCTTGAAGTTCGTCCCCGGCCGCGCCGTGCTCGGCGAAGGCTCGCGCGAGTTCCGTTCCGCCACGACCGCGAGTGCCTCGCCGCTCGCCGCGCGCCTCTTCGAGATCGAGGGCGTCTCCGCCGTCTTCCTCGGCGCCGACTTCGTCTCGGTCACCAAGGACGGCCCCGAGTGGCAGCATCTGAAGCCGGCCATCCTCGGCACCATCATGGAGCACTTCCTCTCCGGCGCGCCGATCATCACCGGCGGTGCCGAGACGGGCGCTTCGCTCGACGGCTATTCAGAGAACGACCGCCGCATCATCGCCACCATCGAGCAGCTGCTCGAGGAGCGCGTTCGCCCGGCGGTGGCCGGTGACGGCGGCGACATCGTCTTCGCCCGCTGGGACGACGGCATCGTCTATCTCCACATGCGCGGCGCCTGCTCGGGCTGCCCGTCCTCCACCGCCACGCTGCGCAACGGCGTGCAGAACCTCCTCAAGCACTTCATCCCGGAAGTGATCGAGGTGCGCGCCGCCTGAGCGGCAGCCTCGCGGACCATGCCATGATCCTGCTTGCCGTCGACACCGCCCTCGATGCCTGCGCCGCCGCGGTGGCGCGGTCGCACGATGGTACGGTCGAGGTCTTCGGCGTCACCGAGGTCATCGGCCGCGGCCACGCCGAATGCCTGATGCGGGTGGTCGACGACGCGCTCGCCCGCGCCGGGGTCGCCCACGCCGATCTCGACGGTTACGCCGTGTCGATCGGCCCCGGCAGTTTCACCGGCATCCGCGTCGGCGTCGCTGCGGTGCGCGGCTTCGCCCTCGCCGCCGGGAAGCCGGCGGTCTCGGTGACCTCGCTCGAGGCCCTGGCGCAAGAGGGCAGGGCGCTCGCGCCCGGTCGGTCGATCGTCGCGGTGCTCGACGCCCGCAAGGACGAGGTCTACGCCCAGGCCTTCGACGCCGACGGTCGCCCGCTCGACGCGGCGGTGGTCGCCCCCGCCGCCCGCATCGCCCATCGCGCCGCCGAACTCGGCGCCATGGTGATCGGCTCCGGCGCGCCGCTCCTCGCGGCGATCGACCCCTCTCTCGACATCGTCGCCGCGACACCCTTCCCGGCGATCGACACCATCGCCCGCCTGGCGCTGCCCCGCCTCGCCGCGGCAACACCGACCACACCACGCCCCTCGCCGCTCTACGTGCGTGCCCCCGACGCCAAGCCGCAGGGCGCGGCGCGGCTGGCGCGGCTCACGCCCGGCGGCCTCGCCGCGGGAGGCGCCCCATGAGCGTGTGGGACTATGCCGACTGGGTGCCCGCCTGGAACTGGTGGACCATGCCGGTCACCGTCGTCGGCGACGCGCGGGCCGAGGACCTCGATCGCCTCGCCGCCATCCATGCCGAGAGCTTTCCCGGTGCGCCGTGGAGCGCCGCCGATCTCGCCGCGCTGCTGCGCGAGGAGACCGTCTTCGGCCTCGTCGTCCGTCGCGCCAATTTCTTCGGCACGCGTTCGCCGGTCGCCTTCGTCCTCGCCCGCCTCGTCGCCGGCGAGGCGGAGATCCTCACCATCGCCGTCACCCCGGCCTATCGTCGCCACGGCTTCGCCCGACATCTGATGGAGCACGTCTTCCGCCGCCTCTATCACGATCGCGCCGAGACGCTGTTCCTCGAGGTCGACGCCGGAAACGAGGCGGCGCTGGCGCTCTACGGCCGCCTGCGCTTCCGAAAGGTCGGCGAACGCAAGGGCTATTACGCTCACGGCTCCGTTCCCGGCGCCACCGCGCTTGTCATGCGCGCCGATCTTCGCTAATCGCGAATCCATCGCCCCCGTTACAGGAGGTCGCCCGTGACCCGAACGACCAACGCCGAAGGCGAAGCTCACACCGACGACACCGCCCTCGAGGATCGGTGCGTCGCCGCCGGTATGCGCATGACCGACCAGCGTCGCGTCATCGCCCGCGTCATCGAGACCTCGCTCGATCATCCCGACGTCGAGGAGCTGCATCGACGCGCCGCGGCGATCGACAAGCGCATCTCGATCTCCACCGTCTATCGAACGGTGAAGCTGTTCGAGGACACCGGCATCATCGAGCGCCACGACTTCCGCGACGGCCGCTCGCGCTACGAGACCGTGTCGGACGACCATCACGACCATCTGATCGATCTCCGGTCCGGCAAAGTGGTCGAATTCCGCAACTCCGACATCGAGAAGCTGCAGCAGCTGATCGCCCGCGAACTCGGTTTCAAGCTCGTCGATCACCGGCTCGAGCTCTACGGCGTGCCGCTCGACGACGACCAGTCGTGACCCGATGAGACGCCTCGCCGCCGCGGTGGCCCTGACCAGATTGACGGCGATCACCGCGGTGGCCCTGCCGTTGCAGATGCTGGCGGTCCGGGCGAACTGGCGGCTGGCGTCGACACTGCCCGTCTGGTGGCATCGCCGCGCCCTCGAGGCGCTCGCCACCCGCATCCGCATCACCGGCGCGCCGGTCACCGACCGGCCGCTCCTGGTCACGCCCAACCACTCCTCCTGGCTCGACATCCCGGTCATCGCTTCGCTGATGCCGATCTCCTTCGTCGCAAAAGCCGAAGTGGCCGATTGGCCGCTCTTCGGCCTCTTCGCCAAGCTGCAACGCACCGTCTTCGTCGACCGCACCCGTCGCACCGCCACCGGCTCGGCGGCGAGCGAACTCGGCGGACGCCTCGCCGACGGCGACTGCATGGTGCTCTTCCCCGAAGGCACCTCCTGGCGCGGCGACGAGGTGCTGCCCTTCCGCTCGGCGCTTCTCGGCGCGGCGCGCAACGCCATCCTCCACGGCGGCCACGAACGCGTCTGGGTGCAGCCGCTGACCGTCGCCTACAAGCGCCTCGGCGGCCTGCCGATCGGCCGCGCCGAACGCGCCCGCGTCGGCTGGTACGGCGACACCGAGCTGCCCGGCCATCTCTGGGGCATCTTCCTCGCCGGCGGCCTCGACGTCGAAGTGATCTGGGGCGAAGCGCTGCCCTTCGACGAGACCACCAACCGCAAGAAACTCGCCGCCGACCTCGAAGCCACCGTCCGCCGTGACCTTCTCGCCGCGCTGAGGCCGTGACGAACGTCATCGCAGCGTCATCGCCGCGGATTGTTGTTCTCGAGGTCCGTGATCCGCGCTAGAGGTGGCGACGATCGCTCCCCCGTCGACGCGTCGCGTGTCGTGGGTGGAGCGAAAGACGATGCGGGTATCGAGCGTGGTGCGAGGCGATCCGCCGGGGACCCTCGCGGAAGGTGAGATGAGCGACGACAGGAAAGTCTTTCTCAAGACCTACGGCTGCCAGATGAACGTCTACGACAGCGAGCGTATGGCGGACACCCTGGCGCCGAACGGTTGGGTCGAGGCGGCGAGCGCCGAGGAGGCGGATCTCGTCATCCTCAACACCTGCCACATCCGTGAGAAGGCGTCGGAGAAGGTCTATTCCGAACTCGGCCGGCTGCGCGTTCTCAAAGGCGAGAAGGCCGAACGCGGCGAGAAACTGATGGTCGCCGTCGCCGGCTGCGTCGCCCAGGCCGAAGGCGTCGAGATCGCCCGCCGCGCCCCCGTCGTCGACATGGTCTTCGGCCCGCAGAGTTATCACCGCCTGCCGGAGATCCTGACCCGCGCCGACAACGGCTCGCGCGTCGTCGAGACCGAGTTTCCGGTCGAGGACAAGTTCGACCATCTCGCTCCCGCCTCGCGGGCGAAGACGGTCGCCCGCGGCCTCACCGCCTTCCTCACCGTGCAGGAGGGCTGCGACAAGTTCTGCACCTTCTGCGTCGTCCCCTACACCCGTGGCGTCGAGACCTCGCGACCGGTCGACCGCATCGTCGCCGAGGCCGAGCGCCTCGCCGAAGCCGGGGTGCGGGAGGTGACGCTGCTCGGCCAGAACGTCAACGGCTATCACGGGGCGGGACCCGACGGAGAGGCCTGGAGCCTGGGCCGACTGGTGCGCCGCCTCGCCGAAGTGCCCGGCCTCGACCGCATCCGCTACACCACCTCGCATCCCCGCGACATGAGCGACGACCTGATCGAAGCCCATCGCGATCTGCCGCAGCTGATGCCCTGGCTGCACCTGCCGGTGCAGTCCGGTTCCGACCGCATCCTCGCTGCGATGAACCGCCGCCACACCGCCGCCGACTATCTCCGCCTCGTCGAGCGCATCCGCGCCGCCCGTCCCGACATCGCCATGTCCGGCGATTTCATCGTCGGCTTCCCCGGCGAAACGGAAGAGGATTTCCGGGCGACGCTGCGGCTCGTCGAGGAGGTCGGCTACGCCTCCGCCTTCACCTTCAAATATTCCGCCCGCCCCGGCACCCCGGCGGCGGCCAAGACCGACCAGCTGGCCGACGCCGTCAAGGTCGAGCGGCTCCACCGTCTCCAGGCCCTGATCGATCGCCAGTCCGCCGATTTCAACGCGTCGCGCCTCGGCATGGTGATGGACGTGCTGTTCGAGAAGCCGGGCCGCAAGAAGGGCCAGCTCGGCGGCCGTTCGCCCTGGCTCCAGGCGGTCCACGTCGAGGCGCCGGCCGAGCTTCTCGGCCGCATCGTGCCGGTTCGCATCGACGCCGTCGGCGCCAATTCGCTCTCCGCCGTGCTGGTCGACCCGCCGGCCCCTCACCCCCGAGGAGATCTCCGTTGACCACACCCGAGCGCCCGCCGTCTGCGAATTTCCCGGTGACCGGCCATGCCTCGGATCTGACCCACGTGGTCCTCGCCTTCGACGACAACCGGTTGGTCTCCGATCTCTTCGGCCAGTTCGATCAGAACCTCGCCGAGATCGAGCGCCGGCTGCACGTCACCCTCGTCGCCCACGGCAATCAGGTGACGGTGAAGGGCGGCCACGAGGCCTGCGAAGCCGCCCGCCGGGTGCTCGAGAGCCTGTGGGAGCGCTTGCAATCCGGCCTCGAGATCCATCCCGGCGACGTCGACGGCGCCATTCGCATGGCCGAGGCGGAAGAGGAGCAGCTGCCGCTGCCGACCCTCGAGCCCAAGGCCCGCTTCACTCCGGCCACCATCTCCACCCGCCGCAAAACGGTTTCGGCGCGCACCCCGGCCCAGGACGCCTATGTCCGCGCCATGGGACGCTCCGACCTCGTCTTCGGCATCGGCCCGGCCGGCACCGGCAAGACCTATCTCGCCGTCGCCTATGCCGCCGCCCTGATCGAGCGCGGCGACGTCGATCGGCTGATCCTGTCGCGGCCGGCGGTCGAGGCCGGCGAACGGCTCGGCTTCCTGCCCGGCGACATGAAGGAGAAGGTCGACCCCTACCTGCGCCCGCTCTACGACGCGCTCTACGACATGATGCCGGCCGAGAAGGTCGAGCGCGGGCTGCAGTCCGGCATGATCGAAGTGGCGCCGCTCGCCTTCATGCGCGGCCGCACCCTCTCCAACGCCGTGGTGCTGCTCGACGAGGCGCAGAACTGCACGACCATGCAGATGAAGATGTTCCTCACCCGGCTGGGCGAGAACTCCAAGATGATCGTCACCGGCGACCCGACCCAGGTCGACCTGCCGTCCGGCACCCGCTCGGGCCTCGTCGACGCGCTGGAGATCCTCTCCGGCATGGAGGGGATGATCCGGGTCAACTTCACCGAGAAGGACGTGGTCCGCCACGAACTCGTCGCCCGCATCGTCAAGGCCTACGACGACGCCTCGCGCGACAAGCTCGCCGCCGAGCGCGAACAACGCGAGCGTTGGGCCGCCGAGCGCGAGGCCCGCCTCGCCGCCGAACGCGACATGCGCGCCGACAACGAGCGCGGGTTGCGCGACAAATACGGCATCGACACCCGCCCCGGCGGCGGAGGCCGCTCGTGACCGCCACCCCCGCCATCGCCGTCGACATCGCCGTCGAGGCCGACGCCTGGGGTGAAGAGGCGCGCTGGCGTCCGCTCGCCGAGAAAGTGGCCGCGGCGATCGCGGCGCGGCCCGAACTGATCGTCCCCGACGATGCCGAGCTGTCGCTGGTCCTGACCGACGACGCCCGCATCCGCGTCCTCAACCGCGACTGGCGCGACAAGGACGAGCCGACCAACGTCCTCTCCTTCCCGGCCGCCGACGCCGACGACGAGGACCCCGGCCCCCTCCTCGGCGACGTGGTCGTCGCCCACGAGACGACCGCCCGCGAAGCGGAGGAGGAAGGGAAGACCTTCGAGGACCATTTCACCCATCTCCTCGTCCACGGCCTCCTGCACCTCTTCGGTTTCGACCACGAGAGCGACGAGGAAGCCGAGGAGATGGAGGCGCTGGAGACCGAGATCCTCGCCGGCCTCGGCATCGCCGACCCCTACGCGGAGAGCTGATCGGATCGCGTCTCCGAGCGACCGGGAGTCGCACCCCGGCTCGGATGACCGACGAATTGACAGGCCCGCCCGCCCCGCCGCACCATGACCCGACCCCGGTTCGAAACCGACCGGCCACGAGAGACACGAGAGAGATGAGCGACGCGCATTCCCAGAGTACCGGCGCCACGGGGGAAGGTTCGCAACGGACCGAGACCCGTGGCGAGGCCTCCGAACGATCGACCGAGAGCTGGATCGATCGATTGCGCACGGCGGTGGGGTGGAAATCGTCGCCCGCCGCCCTCCGAGCCGATCTCGAGAGCGCCCTCGAGGAGACCGCGCCTTCCGATGACGGCGGCTTCTCGGCCGAAGAACGGGCGATGATCCGCAACATCCTGCGGCTGCGCGAGACCCGCGTCGACGACGTCATGATCGCCCGCGCCGAGATCGAGGGCATCGACGAGGATACGACGCTCGACCGGGTCGTCCTGCGCTTCATGGACAGCGGCCATTCGCGCATGCCGGTCTATCGCGACAGCCTCGACGAGGCGGTCGGCATGATCCACATCCGCGATCTGATGAGCCACATCGCCCACACCTCGATGGTCGAGGAACCGGCGGCGGGCGCCTCGGCCGTCGATCTCGCACGGGCCGATCTCACGGTGCGGCTCGCCGACGCCGGTCTGGTTCGCCCGGTGCTCTTCGTCCCCGGCTCGATGCCGGCCACCGACCTGCTCGCCCGCATGCAGCAGAACCGCATCCAGATGGCGCTGGTCATCGACGAATACGGCGGTGTCGACGGTCTCGTCAGCCTCGAGGACATCGTCGAGACGGTCGTCGGCGACATCGAGGACGAGCACGACGTCGAGGAGGACGCGGCGATCGTCGCCACCGGTCCGGACCAATGGGTGGCGGACGCTCGCGCCGAACTCGAAGAGGTCGCCGTGGCGGTCGGCGTCGATCTCTCGGGGCTCGGTCTCGACGAGGAGGTCGAAACTCTCGGCGGCCTCGTCGTGTCGCTCGTCGGCCGTGTGCCGACCGTCGGCGAGATGCTGCATCTCGAGGAATTGCCGGCATTCTCCGTCGAAGTGCTCGATGCCGACGCCCGTCGCCTCAAGCGCCTGCGCCTCGTCCGCGTCGTCTCCGACGCCGCCTGATCGCCGATCGCGCATTCGAGGCGTTGTCACGACACCGCCGCGAATGCGACGCATGGGGTCGCGTCCGCCCACGCGGCGGCTGATTCGGCCCGGCTCACGGCCGTATTCGAACGAGGCGGAATGCTCGAACGGTTCTCCCACGGCGTGACCCTGCTCTGGGGCTGGCGACGGACCCTGGTGGTCGCCGGCGCCGGCGCGCTCGCCGCCCTCGCTCAGGCGCCGTTCCACGTCTTCCCGGTGTTGTGGATCTCCTTCCCCGTCCTGGTGTGGGCGCTCGACGGCGCGGTGGAGCTGAAGAAGACCGGCGCGCTCGCTCGCCTCGGCCCGGCCTTCCGGGTCGGCTGGGCCTTCGGAACCGGATGGTTCCTCGCCGGCCTGTGGTGGATCGGCGCCGCCTTCACCGTCGATCTCGCCCAGTTCGGCTGGATGATCCCCTTCGCTCTCGCCTTCCTGTCGATCGGCCTCGGCCTGTTCCACGGGATCGCGACCGCGATCGCCCGTCTCCTGTGGTCGGACGGCCCCGGCCGTATCGTCGCCCTGACGATCGGTTTCTTCCTCGCCGACTGGGCGCGCGGCCACGTGCTCACCGGCTTCCCCTGGAACCTCGTCGGCTACGGCCTCGCCGCCAACGGCCCGATGATGCAGGTCGCCGCACTGGTCGGCGGCTACGGTCTGACGCTCCTCGCCGTTCCGATCTTCGCCGCCCCGGCGGTGCTGGCGCGTGGCGATCGCGCCGATCGCCGCTTCTTCGCCGCCGCCACCGCCCTGCTCGTCGCCGTCGTCGGCTTCGGCGTCGTTCGCCTCGCTCTGACCCCGACCGAATCCGTTCCCGGCGTCCGCTTCCGCATCGTCCAGCCGGCGATCGACCAGTGGAAGAAGTGGAAGCCGGAGTTCAAGACCGAAACGGTCGAGCGCTATGCCGAGCTCTCGGCCGGCCCGGTGCGCGGCGCACCGGCCGGCGGTGCGCTGGCGAGCGACCTCCGACCCGGCCTCTCCGCCGGGACCATGGCGTCGGCCCACGGCGCCGGCCGCCTGCCGGCCGGCATCACCCATCTGGTGTGGCCGGAATCGGCCTTCCCCTTCGTCCTCACCGACGAACCCTGGGCGCTCTCCACCATCGCCGAACTGATCGGCGACCGCACCACCCTCCTGACCGGCGCCGTCCGGGTCGAAGCGCCCTCGGCCGGCGAGACCCGGGCGCGCTGGTACAATTCGATCTTCGCACTCGGTCCCGGCGCCGAGGTGCTCGCCGCCTACGACAAGGTCCATCTCGTCCCCTTCGGCGAGTATCTGCCGTTCCAGGATGTCGCCGAGAGCCTCGGCCTGCGCCAGCTCACCCACCTGCGCGGCGGCTTCACGCCCGGCCCGCGGCGTCGCACCGTCGAGATCCCCGGCACGCCGCCCTTCGCGGCGCTGGTCTGCTACGAGGTGATCTTCCCCGGCGAGGTGATCGATCCCGCCCGTCGCCCCGAATGGATCCTCAACGTCACCAACGATGCCTGGTACGGCCTGACCCCGGGGCCCTGGCAGCACTACCATCAGGCCCGGCTACGCGCCGTCGAAGAGGGACTGCCGCTGGTGCGCGCCGCCAACAACGGCGTCTCCGCCGCCGTCGATCCGCTCGGCCGGGTCGTCGCACGGCTGACGCTCGGCGCGGTCGGCGCCCTGGATTTCGACCTGCCGCGTCCGGCACCGCCGACGGTCGCTTCGCGTTGGGGTGAGAAGATCGCCTGGGTACTCGTAACGATCGCCTTGGCGGCAATTCTTTATAGAAGACGTAACCGAACGTTCGAGTAAGAGCGTTGACACGACCCGTCCCCGATCACAATGTTCGGTGTGCGGTGGACCGGATGGACAGGTCAGGGTCGAAACCGCCTCGTTCGGATGTCCCGGTCGAGATCGCCACGATGGATGGCGTGCTCTTCGGGATCTAGGTGATCCTCCGGACCAGATGTCGTAACCGGCGCAGATCGGAGCGGCACGACCTGTCCCATAAAACCGGTAAATGACAAAAAGGTGCCGATATGGCCAGCAAGAAATCCCCGAATCCGATCGATATTCACGTCGGCAGTCGTGTCAGGTTGCGGCGTATGATGCTCGGAATGAGCCAGGAGAAGCTCGGCGAACATCTTGGAATCACTTTCCAGCAGATCCAGAAGTACGAGAAGGGCACCAATCGTATCGGGGCCAGCCGGCTGCAGGCGATCGCGCGAGTGCTTTCTGTTCCGGTCGCCTTCTTCTTCGAAGATGCCCCGGGCCTCGCTCCCGTTGCCGGCGACCAGGGCTTCGAGGATCAGGCTTCGACCTCCTATGTCGTCGACTTCCTGTCGTCGTCGGAAGGTCTGGCGCTGAACAAGGCCTTCATCCGTATCAAGGATCCCAAGCAGCGCCGCAAGGTGGTCGAACTCGTCAAGGCGATGGCCGGCGACGAGGACGAGTGACGCGCGAAGATGTCGCTCGAGACATCGTGATCGACGAACGCCCGGTGGTCGACGGACCCCGGGCGTTCTACGTTCGGATCGCCTTTCTTCTCGCCGTGGTGACGACCCGTTCGGCTTGACCCTGGCGCGGCTCGGCTGTTAAACGGGGCCGCCTTTCCGTAGG
>CALBKH010000120.1 GCA_937892955.1 uncultured Alphaproteobacteria bacterium | reverse complement strand
TTAAACGCATCAAATCAACATGATGGTCCAACCGCGCACAGGTCTCGTGATACCGAGCCCATGAAGTTCTGACCTGTTCAGAACTTCATGGGCGATGGCAAGCCCGAACGGGCGTCGGCCGGTCAGGCCGTAACGCTGATGAATTTCGGACGAGTCCGAAATTCATCAGCCCGGTATGAGTGGGAGTAGGCATGTATCTCCAGGGTGGAGCGGCCGACGACGACCGGCGACGATCGTCTCCGACGAGGTCGTACCGCGGGTCGCTCGCCCCGACCGACCGGGTCCCGACCGCTCGGCACACACCGGCTGCGGAAAGATCGTCGCATCTCACGCGTCCACCGGCGCCTCACCCGGCGGACGCGGCCCGCCATCCCGCTCCCGCCGATCCGCCATCCACCGACGAGGCTGCACCGTGGCGTCGCTTGGCCTCGCGCCTCGGCGTCGCGTTCCTCGATCGCATCGAGACGACGGTGGAGCCCGACCACCTCGCCCCGCCCGCCGGCGAGGTCTTCCGCCGCGCCGACGCTCTGCTCCTCGGCGAAGGGGACGGCTCGATCCTCGTCACCGCGCCACGCGAAGCGGTGTGCGGCGAGGTCGCCGCTCTCGTCGCCCGCCATCCCGACCTGTGCCGCCGGGTGGCGATCGCCACGCCGCGCGAGATCCGTCGGGCCCTCGTCGCTCGCCACTCCGCCGCCCTCGTTCGCCGCGCCGTTCGCGCCATCCTCGATCGCGATCCGGCCGGCTCGGCGGCGAACGCCACGCCAGCGGTCGCGATCGCCCTGATCCTCCTCGTCGCCGGGGCCTGGGCGGCGGCGGTGCTCGATCTGTCGCGCAGCCTGCTCGTCGCCTGGACGGCGCTCTTCCTCGGCATCGGCGTGCTGCGCGCCCACCTCGCCGAGGCGATCGTCGATCCGCCGGTCGCGCCGCCTCTCGCCACCGCCGATCTGCCGCGCTTCGCCGTCCTGGTGCCGCTCTTCCGCGAGTCCGACGTGGTCGGCGATCTCGTCGCCGCCCTGTTGCGGCTCGATTATCCCGTCGATCGCCTCGACCTGCGCCTGGTGGTGGAGGCGGACGACGCGGCGACGACGATCGCGGCCGAGCGGGCGGTCGCCGGCACGCCGGTCGAGATCCTGGTGGTGCCGCCGGCCGAACCGCGCACCAAGCCCAAGGCGCTCGACTTCGCCCTCGCCTGTGTCGACGCCCCCTTCGTCACCGTCTTCGATGCCGAGGATCGCCCCGACCCGGACCAGCTGCGCAAGGCCGCCGCCGCCTTCCGGGCCGGCGGCGACGATCTCGCGGTGGTCCAGGCGGCGCTCGAGATCGATCACGCCGACGGCGATCGTCCCTGGCTGGTGCGCCAGTTCGAGATCGAATACGCCATGCTCTTCCACGGCCTCCTGCCGTGGCTGGCGCGCCACCGCTTCTTCCTGCCGCTCGGCGGCACCTCCAACCACTTCCGCCGCTCGGCGCTGGTGGAGATCGGCGGCTGGGATCCGCACAACGTCACCGAGGACGCCGACGTCGCGGTCCGTCTGATGCGGCGCGGCTGGCGCGCCGACGTGATCGCCGCTTCGACCCTCGAGGAGGCGCCGCTCGATCTCGCCCGCTGGCGGGCGCAACGGGTGCGCTGGTTGAAGGGCTGGATGCAGACCTGGCTCGTCCACATGCGCCGGCCGGTGTCGTTCCACCGCGCGGTTCGCCCGCTGGAGGCGCTCTCCTTCCATCTGGTCCTCGCCGGCCAGCTCGCTTCGGTCTTCGTCTTCGCTCCCAGCCTCGCGGTACTGCTCGCCGGGGCCTTCGGTCTGCCGCCGTTGCTCGGCGACCGCGGCTTTCTCGACGACGTGTTGCTGACCGCCGGCCTCCTCGGCTTCACCAGCGGCGTCGCCGGATCGCTGGTGCTCGCCCGCCGCGTCGCCGGTCGCGGCACCGCCGGCCGCCACCGCGACGGCTTCCGCCTCTTCGACGTGGCGACCATGCCGGTCTACTGGTGCCTGATCTCCTTCGCCGCCTATCGGGCGCTCGGCGAACTGATGGTCGCGCCGCACCGCTGGAACAAGACCACCCACGGTCTCGCCGAACGCGGCGGCGCCGTCGAAGCGGCCGAGCCGACGCGCGCGACCCCTTGCGCATCGCCCGTCGGCGAGGCTATGGATGATCACCCTCGAGCGGGCGTAGTTCAGGGGTAGAACGTCAGCTTCCCAAGCTGAATGTCGTGGGTTCGATTCCCATCGCCCGCTCCAATCCATCTCACTGATCTAATTCGGTTTCACCGTTCGATCGTCGATCCGGACGGCCGGCGGATCTCGCCCGGGTCACCGATCGCGGCGAAGTCCGCGCGCGCAACCGACGTCGCGAAGGCGGTGGCGATGGCGTCCGTGACCTCGCCTCCGTCGGGCCCATTCGTCTCATCGGAGGTTTCCCGAACGGTTTCCTCGACGCTGCATCCGTCACGGGTCTGTCCACTGGTCGTTTCATTGCTGGCCCTCCGGGCCGGTGATAGGCTAGCCGGCAAAACAAATGGAGGAAGACATGCGCCTTTCCATCGGAACCCTCCTGGCGGCCACGATGACGTCGGCCCTCGCCATCGGCGCCGCGCAAGCCCTCACCGTCTATTCGAGCGTCGACGAGGAGAATGCCAAACGGCTGCTCGACGCCTTCTCCAAGGACAGCGGCGTCAAAGTTCAGATGGTGTTCCTGTCCTCCGGCCCGGCGCTGTCGCGGATCGAGGCGGAGAAGGCGCGTCCCCAGGCCGACGTCTGGTTCGGCGCCCCGAGCGAGAACCACATCATCGCCAAGGAGCGCGGCCTGACCGAGCCCTTCGTGTCGCCGAACGCCGCCGCCCTGCCCGACGCCTTCAAGGACAAGGAGGGCTACTGGCACGCCATCTACACCAACCCGCTGGCGATCGGCGTGCGCACCGACATCCTCCAGCGCCGCAACGCGCCGGTGCCGACCTCCTGGGAAGACCTGAAGAACCCGGCCTACAAGGGCCTGATCCAGATGCCGTCGCCGCAGTCGTCGGGCACCGCCTATGCGGTCATCCTGACGCTGATCCAGCAGCGCGGCGAAGACGGCGCCTTCGGCTATCTGAAGTCGCTCAATCCCAACATCCAGACCTACACCCAGTCCGGCACCGCGCCCTCCGGCGCCCTCGGCGTCGGCGAGACGCCGATCGCCATCCAGTTCACGCCGGGCTTTCTCAAGCTCGCCGGCGAGGGCTATCCGGTCCAGGTCGTGTTCCCGAGCGAGGGCGTCGGCTACGAAGTGGCGTCGATGTCGATCCTCAAGGGCGCGCAGAACGCCGACGAAGCCAAGAAACTCGTCGACTGGATGACGTCGAAGGCGGGGCAGGGGGCTCTCTCGGCCTCGAAGACCTACTTCCTCCCGGTGCGTCCCGACGTCAGCGGCGGCGCCGGCGTCACCTCGCTCGACAAGATCAAGTTGATCCCGGTCGACGCCGCCTTCGCCGCGCAGAACAAGAAGCGCCTGGTCGAACGCTGGACCAAAGAGGTGCTCGGGCAGTAGGGACCGCGGTCATGGCCCGCGACACACGTGCCGAACTGCGGTTGCTGGCTCGTGACCCGCTGTTGGCGGTGCTTCTGGCGGCGATCGCCATCGCGGTCGCCGTCTTCGTCGTCTATCCGCTGGTCCGAGTTCTCCTCGCCAGCTTCCGGGTCGACGGCGTCTGGACCCTCCAGGGCTACCTCGACATCGCCGATCGCCGGCTCTACCGCAATGCGCTGATCAACAGCCTCGGCGTCGGCGCGCTGGTCGGGGTGGCGAGCGTCGTCGTCGGCTATCTCGCCGCCTTCGTCATGACCCGCCTCGACGTGCCGGGTAAGACGATCCTCCACTACGTCACCATCCTGCCGATCGTTTCGCCGCCCTTCGTCAGCGCCGTGTCGATCCTGTTCCTCTTCGGCTTCAACGGCCTCGTCACCCGGCAACTCTTCGGCATCGAGGACTTCTCGATCTACGGCTTCCACGGCGTCGTGCTGTCGCAGATCTTCACCTTCGCGCCGATCGCCTATCTGTCGCTGCGCGGCGTCCTCGCCTCGATCAGCCCGACACTCGAGGATGCGGCGCTCAACGTCGGGGCGACGCGCTGGCAGACCTTCGTCAAGGTCTCCTTGCCGTTGTCGCTGCCCGGCATCGCCGGTGCCTTCCTCATCGTCTTCATCGAGTCGATGGCCGACTTCGGCAATCCGCTGGTGCTCGCCGGTGCCGCCTTCCCGATGCTGGCGCCGCAGGCCTATCTGGAGATCACCGGCTCCTTCAACCTGTCGCGCGGCGCGACGCTCGCCATCGTGCTGCTGATCCCGTCCCTGACCGCCTTCGCCATCCAGCGCTGGTATCTTTCGAAGCGCCAGTACATCACCGTCACCGGCAAACCGACCGCGTCGTCTTCGAAGATCGTCTCGACGCCGGTCAAATGGCTGCTGTGGGCGCTTCTCGTCGCATTCGCACTCCTCGTCGCCGCCTTCTACGCGGTGATCCTGGTCGGCGCCTTCACCCGGGTCTGGGGCTTCGACTATTCGCCGACACTCGCCCATTTCGCCTATGTCTTCGACGTCGGCCTGCAGTCGGTGAAGGACACGCTGATCGTCGCGATCATCACCACGCCGATCAGCGGCCTGCTCGGCATGTTGATCGCCTTCCTGGTGGTGCGTCGGTCGTTCCCCGGCCGCGCCACCCTCGAGTTCGCCGCCATCCTGCCCTTCGCCGTCCCCGGCACCGTCGTCGGCATCGGCTACATCCTCGCCTTCAACGATCGGCCGCTGCTGCTCACCGGCACGCTCGCCATCATCGTTCTGGCCTTCGTCTTCCGTTACGTGCCGGTCGGCATCCAGTCGGGTATCGCGGTGCTGCGCCAGATCGACCCGTCGATCGAGGAGGCCGCCCACAACCTCGGCGCCGACGGCCTCACCACGTTCCGCAAGGTGACGCTGCCGCTGATCGCGCCGGCCTTCTTCTCGGGTCTCGTCTACGCTTTCGTCCGCGCCATGACGGCGATCAGCGCCGCCATCTTCCTCGTCTCGGCCAACTGGAACCTGATGACGGTGCAGATCCTCAATCAGGTCGGCTCCGGCCGCCTCGGGGTCTCCGCCGCCTTCTCCGTCGTGGTGATCGTCGTCGTCCTGATCGCCATCGCCATCATCGGCGCCTTCGTCGATCGCTGGAGCCGCCACACCACCATGGTGAGACATCCATGACCGACCCCATCACCATCACCGGATTGAACAAGGTCTTCACCTCCCCCGACGGCGGCACCATGGCGGCGGTGAAGGACGTGACGCTGGAGATCGGCGCCGGCAAACTCGTGACCCTGCTCGGGCCCTCGGGCTGCGGCAAGACCACGTTGTTGCGGATGATCGCCGGCTTCGAGGACCCCACATCGGGCGACATCCTGTTCGGCGATCGGCGGATGAACGACGTGCCGCCCAATCGGCGCGACACCGCCATGGTGTTCCAGTCCTACGCCATCTTCCCCCATCTCGACGTCTTCGAGAACGTCGCCTTCGGCCTGCGCCTGCGCAAACTCGCGGCGTCCGAGATCGAGGGGCGGGTCGAGCGGGTCTTGGACCTGACCGGCCTCACCGGCTACGCCCGGCGCTCGCCGAACCAGCTTTCCGGCGGCCAGCAGCAGCGCGTCGCGCTCGCCCGCTCGATCGTCATGGAACCGCGGGTGCTGCTCTTCGACGAGCCGCTCTCCAACCTCGACGCCAAGCTGCGCGAGCAGATGCGCGTCGAGATCCGCGAACTGCAGCAGCGCGTCGGCATCACCGCAATCTACGTCACCCACGACCAGATCGAGGCGATGAGCATCTCCGACGAGATCGTGGTGATGAAGGCCGGCGCCGTCGAACAGCGCGGCACGCCGCACGCGATCTACGCCCGGCCGGTCAACCGCTTCGTCGCCGACTTCATCGGCAAGGCCAATTTCGTCGAGGCGACGGTGCGCGATGCGAGCACGGTCGACATCGCCGGCATCGCCATCGCCGTGGCGGACATGCCGACCCGTCCGGCCGGATCGGCGGTGACGCTCCTCGTCCGGCCCGAGGCGGTACGTCTGTCGTGCGACGCCGGTGTTCTCACCGGGACGGTGCGCCGCGTCATGTTCCTCGGCAATCTCGCCGAATACCTCGTCGCGGTCGACGGTGTCGGCGACTGGTTGGTCGATTGCCCGAACCCGGCCGAGACCGGCCTTCACGCGGTCGGGGAGATCGTCCGTCTCGATCCGTCGCCGTCGTCGCTCCACGTTCTGCCGGCGTGAACCGATCGGCGTCGCGACCCGGGTCCGACGACCGAAGTCGGCGTCGGTATCGGGCGGCCGGATCAGCCGTCGGTGGCGTCCGACATCGGATACCAGTTCGACATCGCGAAGCGCACGCCGCAGGTCTCGCCGGTCTGCGGCCCGCTCTCGTGGCGGGTCTTCTGGACGCGTAGGGTCTGCGAGCCGACGGCGATCTGATAGTCGACGATCTCGCCGAGCGAGGACCGCCGCCGCACGACGCCGCGCAGCCCGCCCTCGTCGACGAAATCGACGTCGGACGGACGCACCGCCAGCACCCCGTCGCCGGCGCCGACCAGTTCGGCCGGCGCTTCTCCGACCGAGTCGAACGGCAACTCCAGATCGTCGACGACCATCCTGCCGCCGGCGAAGCGAACGCGCAGGAAACTCGACAACCCGATGAAGGAGAAGACGAAGCGGTTGGCCGGGCGATAATAGACGTCACGCGGGCTGCCGACCTGTTGGACGACGCCCTTCTTCATCACCAGGATGCGGTCGGAGAGTGCCATGGCTTCCGACTGGTCGTGGGTGACGTAGAGGATCGAGAAGCCGAGGCGGCGCTGGATGTCCTTGATCTCGAAGCGCATCTCCTCGCGGAAATGCGGATCGAGGCTCGACAGCGGCTCGTCGAGCAGCATCACCTTCGGCCGGATCGCCAGGGCGCGAGCCAGCGCGATGCGCTGCTTGCCGCCACCGGAGAGATCGTCGGGGCGGGAGTCGACGACGCCGGTGAGGTTGGTGTGGCGCAGCGCATCCTCGACCCGCTTGCGGATCTCGTCCTGCGGCAGTTTGCGGATGCGCAAGGGGAAGGCGATGTTCTCGAACACCGAGAGATGCGGCCACACCGCGAAGGCCTGGAACACCATGCCGAAGTCGCGCTTCTCCGGCGGCAGATAGTAGTTCTTCGCCTTGGACGACAAGAGCTTGTCGCCGGCGACGATCTCGCCGCCGTCGATGTCCTCGAAGCCGGCGACCATCCTGAGCGTCGTGGTCTTGCCGCAGCCCGAGGGCCCGAGCATCGCCACGCACTCACCGGGTGCCACTTCGAGGTTCAGGCCGGAGACCGCCGCGACGGCGCCGAAGCGCTTGTCGATGCCGGCGAGCTTCAGATACGACATGGCCGCCTCCCTCACTGCTTGATCTTGAAGACGCGCTTCACCACCACCTCGGCGGTGACGATGATGATCAGCGCCACGCCCGCCATGGCGGCGGCATAGACCGTCTCTCCGTCCTCGTTGAGGGTGTAGATGGCGACGCCGATGGTGCGGGTCGTCGGCCCGTAGAGCAGCACCGAGACCGTCAGTTCGCGTAGCGCCGGCAGGAAGATCAGGAAGAATGCCGCCACCATGCCGGGCCGCACCAGCGGGATGACGATGTCGCGCAGCGCCTGCCACATGGTGGCGCCGGAGGCGCGCGCCGCCTCGACGAGGCTGTCGTGCACCTGTTCGAGCGCCGCCGAGTTGGCCTTCAGCGCGAAGGCCATGTAGCGGGCGATGTAGGCCACCAGGATGATCCAGATGGTATTGTAGATGTTGACGCCGTACTTGCCCGACCAGGCGAGGATGACGCCGAGCGCGATCACCGATCCCGGCACCGAGAACGGCAGCATGCCGAGGAACTCGAGGATGCCCTTGCCCGGAACCTTCATCTTGACGATGACGTAGGAGATGACGACGCCGGCGAACATGGTGATCAGCGCCGCGGCGAGGCCGAGGCCGATCGAGTTCCAGATGGCGTCGCGGGTCAGATCCCACTCGAACAGGATGTGGTGGTAGTTGTCGAACGTCATGTTCTCCGGCGTGATCGGCAGCCCGTAGGTGGCGAGCCCGCCGACCAGGAAGATCGTCGCCGTCGGCAGCACGATGGTGAAGCCGATGTAGGCGACGCAGAAGGCGAGGAGCGGCAGGCGCAGCCCGCGCAGGCGGATCTCGGTCGGCCGGAAGCTCTTTCCCGCGATGATCTGGTAGCGCCCGCCGGAAAGCACCTTGTTCTGCAGCCAGATGATCAGCGCCGCCGTCGCCACCAGCACGGTGGAGAGCACGGTGCCGGTGCGGATCGCCCCGAAGGAGCCGGCGCTCTGGTGGATACGCTCGTAGATCAGCGTCGGGATGTTGTAGATACCGGCCTCGATGCCGAGCATCGCCACGGTGCCGAAATGCGCCATCGAATAGAGCATGATCAGCAGCGCGCCCGACAGGATCGAAGGGGCGACCAGCGGGATGGTGATCTTGCGGGTGATGGTGAACAGGTCGGCGCCGGAAATCCGGGCCGATTCCTCCAGCGTCGGATCCATGCGTTCGAGCGCGCCGCACACCTGGATGAAGACGAAGGGGAAGAGGTACATCGTCTCCACCAGGATGATACCGTGGTAGGAGTAGATGTTGAACACCGGCTCCGAGAAGCCCAGCGTCTCCATGAAGAACCGGTTGATGTAGCCGGCGCGCGGCGACAGCAGCATCTTCCAGGCGAGCGCGCCGATGAACGACGGCAGCATGAAGGGCACCAGGAACAGCACCCGCATCGCGCCCTTGTAGGGCAGGTCGGTGCGGGTCACCAACCAGGCGAAGAAGGTGCCGACGATGGTGCCGGTCACGGTGACGCCCGAGGCGAGGATCAGCGAGTTGATCAGGGCCTTGTAGGTGTCCGGCTCGCTCAGCACCTTGACGGTGTCGGTGATGTTGAAACGGCCGTCGACCCACAGCGCGTTGAAGAAGATCAACAGCACCGGCACGGCGACGAAGATCACCAGGATGCCGACCGCCAGGGCGAAGAGGATCTGTGGCGTCCCGAAACGGAATGACCCGGTCATGCCCGACCTCCTTCGCTGGCGCTCGCGTCGAACCACTGGGCGCCGCGGAAGGTCAGCCGGCACGGCTCACCCTCCTCGAAGCGCCGATCGTCGCGCAGCGCGCGCCGGCTGTCGGTGGCGGCGCGGAAGGTCACGCCCCCGGCTTCGATCAGATAGTCCATCTGCGCCCCGAGGAAGCTGGCACGGGTGACGACGCCGGGGAGGCCTGCGCCGTCACGGGCGAGGTCGATGTCGAAGGGCCGACAGCCGAGGGTGAGGCGGTCGCCTTCCATCTCCGGCGGCGCGCCCTCCCACACCCCGACCCCGTCGGGAAAGCACCACGCCTCGCCGGCGCGATGCATCGCAACGAAGTTGGCGACGCCGAGGAAGCGATAGATGAAGGCGTCGGCCGGACGATCGAAGACGTCGTCGGGGGTGCCCACCTGCCGCAGCCGGCCGGTCTCGTCCATCACCCCGATGCGGTCGGCGATCGCCAGGGCGATCTCCTGGTCGTGGGTGACGTAGACGACGGTGATCCCGAGCTTCTGCTGCAACTCGCGGATCTCGAAGCGCATCTCCTCGCGCAGGTTGGCGTCGAGGTTGTTGAGCGGCTCGTCGAGGAGCAGCAGCGACGGCTTGGAGACCAGCGCCCGCGCCAGCGCGACGCGCTGCTGCTGGCCGCCCGACAGCTGCGACGGCATGCGCGTCTCGAGCCCGGCCATGCCGACCTGTCCGATCACCGCCCGCGTCGCCCGGTCGCGTTCGTCGGCGGGGACGCCGCCGATCTTCAGGGGATAGGCGACGTTGTCGCGGACGCTCATGTGCGGCCACACCGCATAGTCCTGGAAGACCATGCCGATGCCGCGCCGGTCCGGCGGGACGTTGGTCCCGCCGTCCGCGACGACCGTGTCGCCGATCCGGATGCTTCCGGCGTTCGGCGCTTCGAACCCGGCGAGAAGACGCATCAACACGGTCTTTCCGCAACCGGAGGGGCCGAGGAGCGTGAAGGACTCTCCTGCTTCGACCGTCAGATCCAACCCGTGAAGTATCGATCGGCCTCCGTAGGACTTGGAGAGGCCGGCTATCTTGACCGAACTCATGGCCCCCTCCGAAGGTTCACTTCTGCATGATGTCGGTGAACTTCTTGATGGTGGCTTCCTTCTCCGCCATCAACTTCTTGTAGTCGATGGGGATGGCGCGCTTCATCGCGTCGGCGACCGGCGGCATCGGATAGCGCGACGGCACTTCGACGTCCGAACGCACCGGCAGCGTGCCTTCCTTGGCGATGATCGCCTGACCCTCCTTGGAGAGGACGAAGTCGACGAACTTCTTGGCGGCTTCGGTGTTCGGCGAGCCCTTGATGATCGCGATCGGGCTCGGGATCACCAGCATCTCGGACGGATAGACGAGAGCCAGGGTGGCGCCCTTGTCGACCTTGTCGAGGGTGATGTAGTCGACCGCGAGGCTGCCCAGGAGGTCACCGGAGGCGGTGTCGTCGACGACCTGACCGGAGCCCTTGCCCATCTTGGCGCCGTTGGCGCGCAGGCTCTCGATGTAGCCCCAGCCGAACTGCTTCACCAGCAGCGAGACGCTCATGTAGGCGGTTCCCGACAGCGCCGGGTTGGCGATGCCGAAGGCGCCCTTGAAGGACGGCCCACCGACGTCGGCCCAGGACTTCGGAGCCTCCTTCACCAGACGCGTGTTGTAGGCGACGCCGAGCGTGCCCAGACGCACCGCGGTGAACGACCCGTCGTATTCGGGCAGCGGGTTGACCAGCGCCGAGATCTCTTTCGGCACGTAGGGTTGGAGAACCCCCTGTTCCTTGAGCTGGTAGAAGTCGGGGACTTCGCTGGTCCACGGGATGTCGGCGAGAACCTTGCCGGACTCGCGCTCGGCGGCGAGCTTGGCCATCAGCTTGCCGGCGCCGGCCGACTGATAGTCCATCTTCACGTCCGGGTGTTTGGCGACGAAGGACTTCTTCAACTCGCCGATCAGCGACTCCTTCATCGACGTGTAGACGTAGAGCTTCTCCTCGGCCCGAGCGGGAAGAGCCTGGAATCCGGCGAGCAGCAGAACCGACAGGAACAGGTGGCGCATCTTCATGGGAGTCCTCCCCTTTTTTCGGTTGCGGACCGAACGGCCCTGCTGCCGATGGAAGGCGCTTTCCCTTTCACGAACCTTTCGATCCCGCCTCGCTCGGGTCGTAGACGACGGGAAGCCGAACCCTGACGACGAAGCCACAGTCGCCGGCGACGTCGTCGAAGGCGATCGAGCCGCGATGCACCAGGGCGATCTGGTGGGCGATGGCCAATCCCAGGCCCGAGCCGCCGCTTCCCTGGCGATCGAGCCGGCGATGGAAGCGCTGGAACACCGTTTCACGGATCTCGGCCGGGATGCCCGGGCCGTCGTCGGCGATCGAAACCTCGGCGACGCCGTCGCCGGGCTTGTCGAGGCTGATGCGGACCCGGCCTTCGCGCGGCGTGTAGCGCAGGGCGTTGTCGATCAGGTTGGAGAACAGCTCGTGCAGCATGATCTCGTGGCCGAGCACGAAGACCACTTCGCCGGCGTCCTCGTAGGCGAGGTCGATGCGCTTATCGATGGCGAGCACGGAGAGGTCGAGGGCGGTCTCGCGCAGCAGCGCGCCGAGGTCGATGCGAACCCCCTCGGCCATGGCGCCGCGCACCGCCTCGATGCGCGACAGCGTCAGCATCTGGTTGCACAGGCGCTGGGCGCCGCGCGACGCCGTGGTGATGCCCTCGATCGCCTCGCGCAGTTTCGCCGGATCGCCTCCCGCAGGGCGTATTGCGCCTGGGCGCCGAGGAGCGTGAGCGGCGTACGCAGTTGGTGGGCGACGTCGGCGGCGAAGCGGCGGCTCGCCTCCAGCAGTCCGGCGAGCCGGGCGAGATGGCCGTTGATCGCCTCGACGAGGGGGCGGAACTCCCGCGACACGTCCTCGGTGGCGAGCGGCGTCATGTCCTCCGCCTCGCGCCCCTCGAGCCCGGCGGCGGCGGCGGCCACCTCGCGCCGCACCGCGCGGATCCACAGCCAGCCGATGAGGAGCGCGACGATCGCGGTCGCCAGATGCCGGCGCAGCTCCCGGGCCACCAGCCGGCCCACCGCCTCGACCCGCACCCGCGTGCTCTCCGCCGTCACCAGGATCGCCGCGCCGGGCCGTGCCGTCGCCTCGCCCTCGACGAACAGGGCGGCGACGCGCACCGGATCGCCGAGGAGATGGCCGTTGACGAAGCGTAGCCGCTCGGCGGCGTCGGGTTTGGCGTAGGGGAGGTCGCTCTCGCCGGCGAGGGTCGTCCCCTGGGCGTCGATCACCGCGAAATGGACCTCGTCGACCCGCGCCTCCAGCGCCTCGGCCAGGCGCTCCACCAGGGCGCCCGGATCGACCGAGGACGACTTCATCAGCCCGAGGGCCGCCCGCAGGCCCCGATCGTGCGCCGCATAGACCGTCTCGCGCGCGTCGCGATAGGCGACGATCGCATCGAAGACGAAGAGCGCCGCCAGCGCCGAGAGGCCGATCAGCGCGACACGCCCGGCGAGGCTGCGACCGACGGGTCCGCGCGCGGTGTCATCCCTCGACGGAGAGCGCATAGCCGAGCCCTCTGAGCGTGGTGATGGTCGCGCCCGATCCTTCGATCTTCTTGCGCAGGCGATGGACGTAGATCTCGATGCTCTCGATGCGCGCGTCGGAATCGAATTCGAAGACCCGATTGAACACCGTCTCGCGCGACACCGGTCGGCCGAGGCGCGCGGCGAGCGCCTCGAGCACCGCCGTCTCGCGCGGCGTCAACGACAGCGCCCGCCCGTCGAGCGTCACCTCGCGTTCGAGCGTGTCGAGCACCAGCCGACCGATCTTCAGCCGCGGCGTCTGGGCGTTGGAACGCCTGAGCAGCGCTCGTAGTCGCGCCTCCAGTTCGTCGAGTTCGAAGGGCTTGGGCAGATAGTCGTCGGCGCCGAGATTGAGGCCGCGCACCCGGTCGTCCTTGGCGCCGCGCGCGGTGAGCACCAGCACCGGCGTGTTGTCGCCGCGGTCGCGCAGCCGCTTCAGGACGTCGAGCCCGTCGAGACCGGGCAGTGACAGATCCAGCACGACGGCGTCGTAGCGGTTGGTGGTGAGCGCCAGATCGGCGTCGTCGCCGCGCTCGATGCGCTCGACGACGTAGCCGCTCTGTTCCAGCCAGCCGCCCAGCCATCGCGCCAGATCCGGATGGTCTTCCACCAGAAGTACGCGCATGGTTCGCCGCCCCAGCTGCAAGGACCCACGCCCACCGAGTGGTCCGGTCCGATCGATCGTTCCCGGCTCTCTCTCGCCCCGGCGCCGGCGGGAGCAACCTAGCAGTTCCGCTCTTCCGCGAGTATCGGAAGCCGTCTCGGTTGCCGTGCGGAACGATCTCCTCGTGCGAAAGGAAACGGTCGCGCGCCTCGGCCGTGCGATGGCGCAGGACGTGGGACTTCACCCCCGAGGGCATGACGACGAGGCCGAATCCCGGGATCTCGTCGTTCCGGGTGAACCACTTCTCGTCTTTCGGCGAGGCCGTATCGACCGGTCGCTCGGTGGTCTTCGTACCATCACCCGATGGACGGATCGCAGCGGGCCGCCGCTCGTCCACCCGGTCCACGATGCCGGCCACCACGCCGACGAGCACGAGGTCGCGGCGATCCTCATCCGTGTACGAGAGCCGCGGCGGGCGAAGGGCATCGTCCACCAGGGACACCGGATGTGACGCCGGGCTTGCGGCGCACGGCCGGGGGGGGCGGGTCGACGGCTTGTCGGCGGCGGCGAAATCACGTAGCGGATCGATGAGGACGGGCCTCCCGCCCGATCCCCGCCCCCGATCTCCGCCCGAGCCGAACCGGAGCGCCACCCATGACGGGATCCGTCGTCGTTTCAGAACCCGCCGACCTCGACACCGCCGCCGTCGCGGCGATCGTTGCGCTGTGGGAGCGCTGCGGCTTGACCCGCCCGTGGAACGACCCGGTCGACGACATCCGCATGGCCCGCGACAGCGGCCATGGCGCGGTTCTCGTCGCCACCCTGGACGGCCGGCTGGTCGGCGCCACACTGGTCGGCCACGACGGCCATCGCGGTGCCGTCTACTATCTCGCGGTCGATCCGGAGATGCGGCTCGGCGGCATCGGCCGCCGCCTCGTCGAGGCCGCCGAGGCCTGGGTGCGGGGCCGCGGGATCCCCAAGATCAATCTGCTGGTGCGCCGGGAGAACGCCGGCGTCCTCGCCTTCTACGAGGCGCTCGGCTGGCGCGACACCCATACGGTCTGCCTCTATCGCACCCTCGATCCCGAGAAGGCGGAAGCCGAGGCGCGGATGAAGGCGGAGTGGGCGGCGAAGCTCGGCGATTGATCGCCCGGATCGCCGGATCCCCCATCAGGTCTCGCGATCGTCGCCGCCGCCGAAGAAGTCGATGTTGTCGGCGACGATGCTACCGGGCGCCGGCCCGTTGTCGCTGCCGCCGAAGCCGCCCGAACGCGGCCGGTCGTCACCGCCTCCACCCCCGCCGAAGCCGCCGGCGGTCTCGCTCTGCTCCGGGCGATGGCCGGCGTCCAGCGGCTTGTCGGCACCGCCACCGAAGATGCCGTGACGCTCCGACGACCGCGCATGTTCGTCGTGACCGCCGCCGAACAGGCCCTTCACCGCCTGAAAGGCGAGAAGACCACCGGCGACGCCGGCGCCGGTCTTGAGGGCGCTGCCCCAGAAGCCGTTGCCCTGCGGCTGACCCTGCGCCGGCGGCTGCTGCGATCCCCACGGACCGGGCGAGGGCTGGGCGCCACCCCAGGGCGACGCCTGCGCCGGCTGCGGGTCGTAGTGGCCCGGGGCCGGCGCGCCGCCCCAGGACGAGCCCCGGGCCGAGCCGCCGAACAGGCTTCCGCTCGTCGAGCCCTGGCCGTGACCGGCCCCGGCTCCTTGGCTGTTCAGCTGCGCCTCGATCTGGTCGATGTAGGCGTTGAGCTCGTCGATGTGGGCGGCGAACTGGTCGCGCTCCTGCTCGAGCCCGACCACCACCCGGATCAGATTGAGCCCGGCGGCCGGATTGGCGCGCAGCTCCTGCTCGACGAGGCGAGCCGCCTCGACGTCGTCGATCGCCGACCCCATCGCGCGAACCTTGGCGAAGACGTCTCGAATGATCTCGGCATCCTGCGGCGACATCGGTGTTCCTCTCTCCTCGCATCGGGATCGCGTTCCCGTCAGATGGGGACGCCCGCGACAATGAGAAGAGGAGGTGGCGGGATCGTGACCGAAACGCCGCGGAGCGTCGGCTCCTGAACCGGAGAGCGTCGGCTCCTGAAACGGAGAGCGTCAGTTCCTGAAGTGCTTCGACAGCTTCAGGCCCTGCGCCTGATAGTTCGAGCCGATGCCCTGGCCGTAGAGCGTCTCGGGGCGCTTTCCCATGCGCTCGTAGACCAGCCGGCCGATGGTCTGGCCGTGGTCGAGGATGAACGGCACCTCGTGGGAACGTACCTCGAGCACCGCCCGCGCCCCCCTGCCGCCGGCCTCGGCCGCACCGAAGCCGGGGTCGAAGAAGCCGGCGTAGTGGACGCGGAACTCGCCGACCAGCGGATCGAACGGCACCATCTCGGCGGCGTAGTCGGCCGGCACGTGCACCGCCTCGCGGCTGACCAGAATGTAGAACTCGTCCGGGTCGAGGATCAGCGAGCGCTGGTCCCTGCGCCGTACGATCGGCTCCCAGAAGTCGAGAACCTCGAGGGCGGCCTTTTTGTCGACGTCGATGACGCCGGTGTGGCGCTTCGCCCGCCAGCCGACGAGCGCCCCGCCGTCACCGTGATGGGGGAGCGCGGTCGAGGCCCAGGCGCCGCCGTCGAGATCGATCGACAGCGTCAGCCCGCCCTGGAACACCGCATCGCCGCCGGAGACGACGGTGTGGCGGGCGTGGACCTCGGTCAGTTCGGCGTCCGAGAGGCGCGCGTCGCCGACCCGGAAGCGGATCTGCGACAGCCGCGATCCGGCGCGCACCAGTACCGGGAAGGTGCGGGGGCTGATCTCGAGATAGAGCGGCCCGTGATAGCCGGCGGGGATGGTGTCGAAGGCTCGGGTCTGATCGACGATGACGCGGGTGAAGACGTCGAGCCGTCCGGTCGACGACTTCGGGTTCGCCCCCGCCGAGATCTCCGCCGGCAGCGCCAGGCTCTCCATCAGCGGCACGATGTAGACGCACCCGGTCTCCAGCACCGCACCTCGGCTGAGATCGACCGTGTGCAGCGTCAACGCTCGGATCTTCGCCTCGACCGACAGATCCGGCCCCGGCAGGAACGAGGCGCGCACCCGGTGCGCCACCGTGCCGAGCCTGAGATCGAGGCTCGCCGGCTGGATCTGATCGGCGTCGAAGGGGCGGGCGGGTGCGATCGCTCCGGTCTCGGCGAGCGCGCGGATGTCCTGTTGCGCCAGAATGCCCGGACCGAACGCTGCGCTCATGATCTTCCCGCTCTTCTCACCCGCGTGACTGCGAGACTTTTCGTAGACCATCGGCGACGAGCGCGCCACTCCCGCGAAGGACGCGGCGGCCGGTGTTCCCGCGCTTCGATCCGCCGCGATGCGGATCGTCTCGGCGCGAAAACATGAGAGAATTCGCATGGAACGATCTGCTGTTCCGTCGGTTGACGGATGCGTCGGCGCGGTCTAGTGAAGCTCCATCCCGTGGTCATTTGAGCCGGCCGGCTTGCCGCCACGTAAAACAACGTCGCTAAAGGGCCGGGATCTGGGAAAAGCGAACCCGGTCCGGCGCCCGTCGGCCGGGTTTTTCGTTTGTCTCCGGGGCGCGTCCCTCGGGGCAGACCGACCGGAGTGGAATGAGATGACCGATCGCCGTCGCCGCCCCGCCACCGAACTCGTCCATGGCGGCGCGCTCCGCTCGCAGTGGGGCGAAACCTCCGAGGCGCTGTTCCTCACCCAGGGCTTCGTCTACGCCTCGGCCGAAGAGGCCGAAGCCCGCTTCCTCGGCACCTCGCCCGGCTATCAGTATTCCCGCTTCGGCAATCCCACCGTCACCATGTTCGAGGACCGCATGCGCCTCCTCGAAGGGGCGGAAGCGGCGCGCGCCACCGCCACCGGCATGGCCGCGGTGACCGCGGCGATGCTCTGCCAGCTCTCCGCCGGCGATCATGTGGTCGCCGCCAAGGCGCTGTTCGGCTCGTGTCGCTACGTCGTCGAGGATCTCTGCCCGCGCTTCGGCATCTCCTCGACCCTGGTCGACGGCGCCGATCTCGACCAGTGGAAGGCGGCGATCCGGCCGACGACCCGGGTGCTCTTCCTCGAGAGCCCGACCAACCCGACGCTCGAGGTCTACGACATCGCGGCGATCGCCGAGATCGCCCATGCGAGCGGCGCTCGCCTCGTCGTCGACAACGTCTTCGCCACGCCGTGCTGGCAGTCGCCGCTGGCGCTCGGCGCCGACGTCGTCGTCTATTCGGCGACCAAGCACATCGATGGCCAGGGCCGCTGCCTCGGCGGCGTCGTGCTGTCGAGCCAGAAGTTCGTCGACGACCATCTCCAGGTCTTCATCCGCCAGACCGGCCCGTCGCTGTCGCCGTTCAACGCCTGGGTGCTGCTGAAGGGCCTCGAGACGCTGCATCTGCGGGTCGAGAAGCAGACGTCGAACGCCGCCCGCCTCGCCGATGCGCTGGTCGAGATCCCCGGCATCGCCAAGGTGATCTACCCCGGCCGCGCCGACCATCCGCAGGCGGATCTGGTGAAGCGCCAGATGCGCGCCGGTTCGAACCTCGTCGCTTTCGAGGTCGAGGGCGGCAAGAAGGCGGCCTTCGCCTTCTCCAACGCGCTCGAGGTGATCCGCATCTCCAACAATCTCGGCGACGCCAAGAGCCTGATCACCCATCCGGCGACGACGACGCACCAGCGCTTGAAGCCCGAAGCCCGCGCCGAACTCGGCATCGGCGACGGCCTTCTGCGCCTCTCCGTCGGTCTCGAGGACGTCGAGGATCTGATCGAGGACGTGATCGCCGCGGCGGACGCGGCGCGTCGGGTCTGATCGGATCGGGCGGGTCTCGGCCCGCCCGCTCCTCGGCGCGCTCGCCTCTCGCCCCTCGCGCCCCATATGAACGCATTGCGTCGACATCGGATCGGCGCATGATGGGGCAGAAGACGGCCGACCGGACTCGTCGCCCAGGGTTCGGTTCGGGAGAGAACGACGGATGGACGCCATGTACGAGGCGGTGACCCACGGCGTGCGGGTGACGGTGACGCCGGAGTTCCAGAGCGATCGCTCCGAGCCCGACGAGAACCGTTGGTTCTGGTCCTACACCATCGAGATCGCCAACCTCGGCGATGCGCCGGTGCGTCTGCGCGCCCGCCACTGGCTGATCACCGACGCCCACGGCCGCCGCCAGGAGGTGTCCGGCCCCGGCGTCGTCGGCGAACAGCCGCTGATCGGCCCCGGCGAGAGCTTCGAATACACCTCCGGCTGCCCGCTCGCCACCTCCTCCGGCTTCATGGTCGGCAGCTACCGCATGGAGAACGCCGAAGGCGGCTTCTTCGAGGTCGAGATCCCGGCCTTCTCGTTGGACGTCCCGGCGACGACGCGGGTGTTGAACTGAGGGGCGGGGTTCCGTCGACGTCCCCGGCCGTCGTCCCCGGCGAGCCCGAAGGGCGAGGGAAGGGGACCCAGGTAGCCTCTCGGCGGGATGTTCACATCAGTCGTAGGGGATGTCGCCTGCGACGTCGTTCCAGCCCGAGTTCGATCGCTCGATCAACCGCAGCTTCCAGGATCGGTTCCACCCTTTGATCTGCTTCTCGCGCGCGATCGCCTCGTCGATTCGTACGTGTGTCTCGAACCAGACGAGAATGGTCACACCGTAGCGACGGGTGAACTCGGCACCGTGCCCGGATCGATGCTCGTCGATACGGCGATGGAGATCGTTGGTGACGCCGGTGTAGGGCGTGCCGTTGCGGCGGCTGGCGAGGATGTAGACGAAATACATTCGCCGCACCTCCTGGATCCCCTTCCCCTCCGCGCGACGATGTCGCGCTCCGGCCGGGGATGACGGGTCGACGTGGGGCCACACGACATCGAGCGCCGAGATGTCCTGGAGGAAGTCCCCCTTCACATCTTCCGATACCTGACCCGTGCCGAGCGCTCGATCGCCGCGGTGACCAGCGGGTCGAGGTCGAAGGTGTCGCGGATCATCTCGAGGAAGCGCAACTCCTCCTGCCCCGCCGAGAGATCCACCGCCGAAACCTCGATCGCCAGCGCGTAGGCCGTCTCGTAGAGCTTCTCCGGCAGCGCGTCCTTGGCTTTGCGCAGGATCCGGTCGAGGCCGTCGTCGGTGTCGAGCATCGATGCCGTCTCGTCGGCGAGCCCCGGCACCCGCGCCCGGTCGAAGCCGACGAACACCGGCAGCGTGTCGACCAGCAGCCCGATCTCGCCGATCTCCTTGTCGGTGACGGTGCGATCCGCCATCGACACCGTGATCATCAGATGGAGGAGGGCTTCGTGGGCGGAGAGGGTCTTGGGCATCGGGCATCCTCGGTGTCGGTCGGGCCGCACGCTAGGTCGACGCGCCGAGCCTTGCAAGCCGGCTTCGTGACGCCGTCGACCGCGAGTTGACGCTCCCGCACCGCAAGATTAGTGTCCGCCGGCCCGTTCGCGGAGCATTTCCGCCTCTTTCCGATCCCTCGAAGGACCCGTATCCATGACCGCGCCCGCCCCGCGTGCCCTCGATCTTTCCCCCGCCCTCGTCGAGGCGGCCGGCCGTTCCAAGGCTTGGCCCTTCGAAGAGGCGCGCAAGATCGTCGCCCGGCTGGCGAAGAAACCCAAGACGCAAGTCCTTTTCGAGACCGGCTACGGCCCCTCGGGCCTGCCCCACATCGGCACCTTCGGCGAAGTGGCGCGCACCACCATGGTGCGCCACGCCTTCCGCGTGCTGACCGAGGACCGGATCCCGACGCGGCTCCTGTGCTTCTCCGACGACATGGACGGCCTCAGAAAGGTGCCCGACAACGTCCCCAACAAGGAGATGTTGACCACCCATCTCGGCAAGCCGCTGACCGAGGTGCCCGATCCTTTCGAGAAGTACGAGAGTTTCGGCGCCCACAACAACGCCATGCTGCGTCGCTTCCTCGACGCCTTCGGCTTCGACTACGAATTCGCCTCGTCGACCGACTACTACAGGTCGGGCCGCTTCGATGCCGCGCTGCTCGCGGTGCTGAAGAACTACGACGCGGTGATGAAGATCATGCTGCCGAGCCTGCGCGAGGAGCGGGCCTCGACCTATTCGCCGTTCTTGCCGATCTGCCCGCGCACCCGCGTGGTGTTGCAGGTGGCGATGGAGAGCGTCGATGCGGACGCCGGCACGGTCACCTATCGCGACCCGGAGACGAACGATCTCGTCACCCTGCCGGTGACCGGCGGCGCGGTGAAGCTGCAGTGGAAGCCCGACTGGGGCATGCGCTGGTCGGCGCTCGGCGTCGATTACGAGATGTCCGGCAAGGACCTGATCGACTCGGTCAAGCTCTCCTCGAAGATCTGCGCGGCGATCGGCTCGCCGCCGCCCGAGGGCTTCAACTACGAGCTCTTCCTCGACGAGAACGGCCAGAAGATCTCCAAGTCGAAGGGCAACGGCCTGACCATCGACGAGTGGCTGACCTACGCCTCGCCGGAGAGCCTGGCGCTGTTCATGTTCCGCGAGCCGAAGGCGGCGAAGAAGCTCTATTTCGACGTCATCCCGCGCAACGTCGACGAGTACTACCAGTTCCTCGACGCCTACGAGCGCCAGACGGTCGACCAGCAGATCGGCAACCCGGTGTGGCACATCCACGGTGGCGAACCGCCGAAGAAGCACATGCCGGCATCCTTCTCGATGCTGATGAACCTGGTCTCGGCCTCCAACGCAGAGGACCGCGACGTGCTGTGGGGCTTCCTCCGCCGCGTCGCGCCCGACGTCACCCCGGAGAACGCGCCCGAGCTCGATCGTCTGGTCGGCTACGCCATCCGCTACTTCCACGACTTCGTGAAGCCCGGAAAGGTGTTCCGCGCCCCCGACGAGGCCGAGCGCGGTGCGCTCGCCGCGCTCGACGCGGCGCTGGCGGCGCTGCCGGCAGGCGCCGACGCCGACGCCATCCAGTCGGTGGTCTTCGACGTCGGCCGCGCCCACTTCCCCGATCCGGCCAAGAAGGGCCCGGACGGCGGTCCCGGCGTGTCGCTCGGCTTCTTCGCCAGCCTCTACCAGATCCTGCTCGGCCAGGAGAAGGGTCCACGCTTCGGCTCCTTCGTCGCCCTCTACGGCCTCGCCGAGACCCGGGCGCTGATCGAGAAAGCCCTCGACGGCACCCTCGCCGCCGGCTGAGCCGAAAACCTCACCGTGACGCGTTCCCCTCCGCGCCCGCTTCGGCGGGTGCGGTCGGCGTCGGCGTGGTCCCGGCGCCGGCAAGGGGCGCGGTGGTGTGATCGGGCGGAAGATCGCCCGGATCGGGGAACGGGTCGACGCCGATCGGCATCGCCGCGCCGTGCAGGCCGAGCCCGCGCGCCTCGGCCTGCCGTTCCGCCTCGCCGAGCCGCCCTTCGCGGTCGAGCGCCCGCGCCCAGCCGGAGGCGACGATCCGTTCGGCCATGTCGGCGCCGGCGAGCGTGCAGTCGGTGACGAAATCGCCGCGCCGCACCTTGTCGGGGAGCGGGCAGTCCACCGCCTTGCCCCGCACGACCGCGCGCACCCCGGCGAGCGCCCGCCGCCCGCACGGCCACTCGATGCCGGCGCGGTCGCGGCAGATGTCGTCGGCCCCGGTCACCGCCACCCCGGGCAGCCGCAAGCGGATGGCGCCGACCGAGAAATGCGCCGTGTCCTCCATCTTCACCAGCCCGAGCCGGCGTATCACGATCGGCGGCGCCGGCGTCTTCGGCTTCTCCGGTGGGGCGACCCGGTGCGGCGGTGTGTCGGCGGGGGGCAGCGGCGTGATCCCCGGGCCGGTCACGGTGCGGACCGGCGGCGGCTCGGCGGCAGGGGCGGCGAGCGGGGTAGGGGGCTGCGGCTCGCTCGGCGCCGCGGAATCCGCGGCCGCCGTGGATGCAGGATGCGGTGGCGGTGCGAGCGGGTCGGCGGCGACCATCGCACTCGACGGATCGTCGCCGTCGCGATCGGCCTCGTCGCGTACCGTGACCATCACCGCGGCGATCACCGCCACGGCGGCGACGGCGACGACATGGCGCAACGGCAATCGACGACGGCTCGGCTTCATTGGCTCGCCCAGAGGATCCGGGCGATCCATACCACGTCGACGCAGGCCAGACGCAAGCGTCGGCCGCGGCCGGAGGGAGCGGCGAGCGTGCACGAGCGACGGTTTCGGGCGACGTGGCGAAGGATCGAGACCTTGCCGTCCGTGGTCCGGACCAGCACGCGGTCGCCTTTGCGCACTGGTGCCGACGTCGAAGCGATCAGCACGTCGCCGCGCCGGTAGAGCGGCGCCGCCGCGTCGTCGGTCACCTCGTGGGCGAAGAGTGCGGCGTCCCGCTCGCCGGGAAAATACACCGCGTCGATCGGCGGTCGGGCGCCGTCTTCGGCGAAGCCGGACCGCTCCGGTTCCGACACCGACAGGAAGGAGACGCAGGGGCGCTCCACCCGGTCGTCGGCCATCGACCCGATGATCAGCCGTGCCAGATCGCCGAGATCCGCCCCGGTGGTCGCCAGGATCTTCGAGATCGATTCGGTCGACGGCCACCGCGGCCGCCCGTCCGCGGTCACTCGTTTCGACCGGTTGAAGGCGGTGGAGGAGAGACCCGCGCGCCGCGCCAGTGCCGACGGACTGAGGCCGTTGTGCTCGGCGATCGCATCGATCGCCGCCCACAGCCGTTCGTGGTTGAGATCCGCCGACGGTGCGCCCATCGTCACCTCCATCTCCGAGACGACGGCCGAAGAGGGGCGCCTTTCACCCCGCCTTCCACCCCGATCTCGGCGCGAAGATCGATTCGCATGGTCGTAAGTATGGAGGAAATCAATCTCGAGTTGAATTCGCGTGTCTCTCGGCGAACGCTCGGCGCTTGTGTCGACCGACGCCGGCGACTAGGGTCCGCCGCGATCGAGCGACCCGTCGCGGGGTTGCAAGCCGGGAGCGTGGGCATGGCCACCGTCGTCTACAAGATCCTGTCGCAGGATGCCTGGGCGCGAGCCCGTGCCGAAGGCGTCTTCCTCGGCGCCCCGGTCGACCGCGCCGACGGCTACATCCACTTCTCCACCGCCGCCCAGGTGCGCGAGACCGCGGCGAAGCACTTCGCCGGTCTCGGCGACCTCGTCCTCGTCGCCGTCGACGCCGATCGGCTCGGCGCGGCGCTGAAGTGGGAGCCCTCGCGCGGCGGCGCGCTCTTTCCCCATCTCTACGGTCCGCTCGATCCGGCGCTCGCCGGCGACGTCGTCGACCTGCCGCTCGGCCCCGACGGCCGCCATCGCTTCCCGGAGATGATCCCGTGATCGACCTCTACCGCCTCTTGAAGCCCGGCGTCTTCACCATCGATCCGGAGACCGCCCACGGCCTGACCATCAAGGCGCTGGCCTCGCCCTTCGCCCCCTGCATCCGACGGGCGCCCGATCCGCGACTGGCGGTGACCGCTTTCGGCGTCGATTTCCCCAATCCGATCGGCATGGCCGCCGGCTTCGACAAGAACGCCGAAGTCGCCGACGCGGTGCTGCGCCTCGGCTTCGGTCATGTCGAGGTCGGTACGGTGACGCCGCGTCCGCAGCCCGGCAATCCCAAGCCGCGCATGTTCCGCCTGCCGGCCGACCACGGCGTCATCAACCGCCTCGGCTTCAACAATCAGGGCCATGCGGCGATGCGCGCCCGCCTCCTCGCCCGCAAGGGCCGCGACGGCGTCGTCGGCGTCAACATCGGCGCCAACAAGGACGCCGAGGATCGCGTCGCGGACTACGTCGCCGGCGTTCGCGCCTTCGCCGACCTCGCCACCTACTTCACCGTCAACATCTCCTCGCCCAACACGCCGGGCCTGCGCGACCTGCAGGCGCGCTCCCAACTCGCCGAGCTGCTCGCCCGCGTCCTCGCCGCCCGCGACGAGATCGCCGCCGCCGGGGGGCGGCGTGTGCCGGTGCTGCTCAAGATCGCCCCCGACGTCGACGACGCCGGCCTCGACGACATCGCCGCGGAGACGCTCGATCAGCGCCTCGACGGCCTCGTCGTCTCCAACACGACGCTGGCGCGCAACGGACTGCGCGAGACCGCGCTCGCCCGCGAGACCGGCGGTCTCTCCGGCCGGCCGCTCTTCCGTCGCGCCACCGTCGCCCTCGCCAAGATGCGCCTGCGCGTCGGCCCCGATCTGCCGATCGTCGGCGTCGGCGGCATCGACAGCGGCGAAACCGCCTACGAGAAGCTCGTCGCCGGCGCCACTCTGCTGCAGGTCTATTCCGGCCTCGTCTACGAGGGGCCGGGCCTGGTCGGCCGCATCCTCGATCATCTCGCCGCCCGCATGAGCCGCGACGGGGTCGCTCACGTCTCCGAACTGACCGGCCGCTGGGCCGAGCGTTGGGCCGCCGCCGCCCCCGATGCGTGAAGTTCGGGCAGGCGCAGGCGGCCGCGACCTCGCCTCGACGGCTCAATTCGATTAGAAATCGAGACGGTTCGGCGCGAGCCGGCCCCGATTCCGTCTGTCGAGAGAGGCCGATGCTGCTCTATCTGCCCGTCGCCGAATGGCCGGTGAACATGTTCGTGATCTTCGGCCTCGGCGGGGCCGTCGGTTTCATCTCGGGCATGTTCGGGGTGGGCGGTGGTTTTCTGCTGACGCCGCTGCTGGTCTTTTCGGGCATCTCGCCGGCCGTGGCGGTCGCCACCGTCTCCGCCCAGGTCGTCGCCTCCTCCACCTCCGGCGCGCTCTCCTATTGGCGGCGCCGGGCGATCGACTGGAAGATGGCGGGCTATCTGCTGGTCGGCGGTATGGTCGGCTCCTGGGTCGGCGTGCGCGTCTTCGCGCAGTTGCGCAGCCTCGGCCAACTCGATCTGGTGGTCGGCCTCTGCTACGTCGTCTTCCTCGGCTTCATCGGCGGCTTCATGACCTTCGAGTCGATCGGCGCCATGTTCGCCGCACGCTCGAAGACGCCCCAGCCACCGAAGAAACTCAGGGCGCACAACTGGATCCACGGCCTGCCGTTCCGGGTCCGTTTTCCCCGCTCGCGTCTCGTCATCTCGGCCATCCCCGTGATCCTGCTCGGCACCGGCATCGGCTTCCTCGGCACCCTCCTCGGCATCGGTGGCGGCTTCCTCATCGTCCCGGCGATGATCTACCTGCTCAAGGTGCCGGCGAACGTCGTGGTCGGCACCTCGCTGGTGCAGATGGTGGCGACCATGTCCTTCTCCACCTTCCTCCAGGCGGCGCAGAACCACACGGTCGACATCGTCCTCGGCTTCCTCCTGATGGTCGGCGGCGTCATCGGCGCCCAGTTCGGCGTCCAGATCGGCCAACGTCTGCGTGGCGAGCAGCTGCGCGCCCTGCTCGGCCTGCTCATCCTCGCCGTCGGCCTGCGCTTCGCCTACGAACTCGTGGTGACCCCGGGCGAGCGCTACACCGTCGCGGTCCAGGTCGGAGGCGTTCCGTGATGGCCGCCACCCGCACCGTCTGCGCCGCGCTCTTCGGTCTCGCCGCGCTCTTCGGCGCAGCTGTGCCGACCGTGGCCGAGACCCTGATCGCCGAGGTCTCGACCAAGCGGGTCGCCATCGCTTCCAACTTCTCCGGCACCGATCTCACCGTCTACGGCTCGGTCGAGCGCGACGCCATGACGGTCTCGCGGGCGAGCGGCTACGACATCGCGGTGATGTTGATCGGCCCGCGCCGCACGGTGGTCACCCGTCGCAAGGACCGCGTCCTCGGTATCTGGGTCAACCGCGACTGGCGCACCTACGACGCGCCCGCCTTCTATGCGTTGGCCACCACCAAGCCGGTCGAAGACCTCGCCACCGAAGCCCAACTCGATGCCCATCAGATCGGCATCGATCATCTGATCCTGCCGGAGGGCGTCCCCGGCGGCGTCGAAGTTCTCGCCGGCGCGGCCGAATTCCGCGACGCCTTCACCGATCACCAGCGCAAGGCGGGGATGTATGCCGAATACCCCGGCGCGGTGCGACTGCTGAGTTCGCACCTCTTCTCCGCCACCCTGCCGATCCCGGCCGAGGTACCGGTCGGACGCTATTCGGCTCGTGTCCTGGTGCTCTCCGACGGCAGCCCGGTCGCCGAACACGTCTCCGAGATCGAGGTGACCAAGATCGGCTTCGAGCAGAAGACCGCCGATCTCGCGGCGCACCGGAGCGTCCTCTACGGGCTCGTCTCGGTGCTGATCGCCGTCATGACCGGCTGGCTCGGGGGCGTGCTGTTCCGCAGGGACTGATGAGACCTGTGCGCGGTTGGACCATCATGTTGATTTGATGCGTTTAATG
>CALBKH010000119.1 GCA_937892955.1 uncultured Alphaproteobacteria bacterium | reverse complement strand
GCAGATGAGAAATTCGCGTGTGTTCGAAGGCCGGGTGCGTCGGCACCTTCGGCCTCTGGTGTTACCACGGGTCGACGTAACCGCTACGACCCGGATGAAACGGGCCGGCATGCGCGCCCGCACGCCCCTCCGACGGCCCCGGTCGCCCTACGTCACTTTGAGAAACCACCTTTTGTAACAAGATGTTGGCACCGTTACATGACCTCCGGGCAACCGTTTGCCCTCACGGAATGAACGGTTACAACCTGTAATTTGCCTCTCGGCGATGCCATACCCGTGACGACGAGACGGGTCGTTCCCCCTGCCCCGTCTCCGCACCGAGAGGAGATCCGATCATCGTGTACGCGCCCCACGACGACATGTTCGTCATGTCCGAGCTCATCCCCGTCGAGAACCGCCCCTATCAGATCGGCGAACTGGCCGAGAAGTTCGGGGTGACGCTGCGCACCATCCGCTTCTACGAGCAGAAGGGCCTGATGAAGCCGCGTCGCATCGGCTCCAACATGCGCATCTTCGATGCCGCGGACGTCGCCCGCCTCGGGCTGATCGTCACCTGCCGCCGCTTCCGCTTCACCGTGGACGAGATCGCCGCCCTGCTCACGCTGCGCGACCGGCTCGGGGCCCAGGAGTTCCGCGCCCATCTGGTCGCCGCTCTGACCGCGCGCCGCGCTGCGCTGGTCGAGGAGATCGAAGAGAGCCGCAAGCTGATCGACGAACTCGGCGGCTTCCTGACCGGCCTCGATCACCGGGCCTGACCCGCCCCTCCTCTCGCGGCCTCGCCGCGGCGGTCCCTCCCGACCGGCGCGGCACGAACGAAACGCCTCGGCGATCCGCGCCCCTCTGGATCGCCGTCACCGCCGTCCCTGCGTGACCACGCGTTTCGCTTCGCCTCGATCCCGACCACCTCACCTGCTCCGAGAGCGAGGGTGGTTGCCCACGGCGACGCTCCGATGTCTCATCGGCCGTCACCGGCCGCAGGAGGGTGCCCATGTTCGAGGCCATCGCCCGCCTTCTCCATTTCCATCCCGCCCTGACCTTCGTGATCATGGGCGCCGCCTTCGCCGCGTTCTCCCTGCAGACCGTCGAGGTCTTCCGTCTGTTGTCGGCCAACCTCGACTTCATCGCCGCCCACGGCACCGTGGCGTTGATGGAGGGCGCGGCGCGCCAGCTCCTCGGGCTCCTCGCCACCCTGATCGGGGCGCTCGCAGCCTACCTGCTGTTCAAAGCCTGCGAACGCATCCTCGTCGATCGGATGACGCGGCTCTGATCGCCGCATCCTCCGAAGGCATTGTTGGCGCTTCTCGCACTCGCGTGATATGGACCCCGCGACAATTCAACGCTCCCGGTCGACGACCGGCCCGCGCCCGGGCCGGGGCCGTGGGGCCTCCAGCGAGGACGCGCATATGGCGAAGATCAAGGTGGCGAACCCGGTCGTCGATCTCGACGGCGACGAGATGACCCGCATCATCTGGCAGTTGATCAAGGACAAGCTGATCCTGCCCTACCTCGATCTCGAGATCGAATATTACGACCTCTCGGTCGAGAACCGTGACGCCACCAACGATCAGATCACGATCGACGCGGCCCACGCGATCAAGAAGCACGGCGTCGGCATCAAGTGCGCCACCATCACGCCCGACGAAGCGCGCGTGAAGGAATTCAACCTCAAGGAGATGTGGAAGTCGCCGAACGGCACCATCCGCAACATCCTCGGCGGCGTCATCTTCCGCGAGCCGATCATCTGCAAGAACGTGCCGCGCCTCGTCCCCGGCTGGACCCAGCCGATCGTCGTCGGCCGTCACGCCTTCGGCGACCAGTACAAGGCCACCGACTTCAAGTTCCCCGGCAAGGGCATCCTGACGATCAAGTTCGTCGGCGAGGACGGCACGGTGATCGAGAAGGAGGTCTTCAAGGCCCCCGGCGCCGGCGTCGCCATGGCCATGTACAACCTCGACGAATCGATCCGCGATTTCGCCCGCGCCTCGATGATGTACGGCCTGATGCGCAAGTGGCCGGTATATCTGTCGACCAAGAACACCATCCTCAAGGCCTACGACGGCCGCTTCAAGGACATCTTCCAGGAAGTCTTCGAGACCGAGTTCAAGAAGCAGTTCGACGAAGCCGGCATCACCTACGAGCATCGCCTGATCGACGACATGGTCGCGGCGTCGCTGAAGTGGTCGGGCGGTTACGTCTGGGCCTGTAAGAACTACGACGGCGACGTCCAGTCCGACACGGTCGCTCAGGGCTTCGGCTCGCTCGGCCTGATGACCTCGGTGCTGCTCACGCCGGACGGCAAGACCGTCGAGGCCGAAGCCGCCCACGGCACCGTCACCCGTCACTACCGCGAGCACCAGAAGGGAAAGGAGACCTCGACCAACTCGATCGCCTCCATCTTCGCCTGGACCCGCGGCCTCGCCCATCGCGCCAAGCTCGACGACAACGCCGATCTCGCCAAGTTCGCCACCACCCTCGAGCGCGTCTGCGTCGAGACCGTGGAAGCCGGCTTCATGACCAAGGACCTCGCCCTCCTGGTCGGCGCCGAGCAGAAGTGGCTCTCCACCACCGGCTTCCTCGACAAGATCGCCGAGAACATGGAGAAGGAGATGGCCACCTGGGGCTGAGCCCTCGGGAAGGTCGATCCGAGATCCGAAGAACGAGACACCCCGGAGCCCGCTCCGGGGTGTCGTCGTTTCGGGGGCGGAAGCGATCCGATGTCGGTGGCCGAAGGGCGGTGGAGCCGGCGCAGGAGAGCGCCCGCGCAAAAATCCCCCCTGCCGGATAGGCGGTGCACACCCCGATCCTCCCCTTTCGCAGCCCTTGCCCGCATCGTCGCCCTGGCACACTCTCGCCCGAGAAGAAGAACCGAGGGTTCGAGGGGACGGCCATGGGCGGGACGGGTGCGGCGGCGGCGACGCCGCGGGTGGAGGCGTTTCGCCAGATCGTCATCTGGCCGCTGCAACTGATGCCGACCGGCGACGACCGGGCGCCCTGGGAGCCGCTGCTGGCCGAAGACGGCGGCCGGCGCTGGACCGAACTCGACGACGACTTTCCCGAGGACCCGCGCCACTATCAGGAACGGCACTACCGCGAATTCGTCGCCTTCCTGCCGCACGTCCAGCGCTTCCTCTACGGCGAGCGCGCCTCGCGCACCGGCCGCACCACCTACGGCGACAGCCCGATCCGCATCTTCCGCCGGACAGACGTCGACGCCGTTCGCATCCATCGCCGCAGCTTCCCCGAGCCGCTGACGCTGAGGGTCGTCCACGTCGACCTCTACTTCTTCTACGACGTCGACGTCGCCATCCTGGTGGTCGAGATCGAGGGCGGCGACCTGCCGCTCGCCGAGATGCAGGACGTGGTCTATCGCTTCGGCCGCGCCTATCCTGCCGGTTGGGAGACCGACGGCGCCCCGACCAACTGCTTCCGCAAGGTCGAATGGCTCGACGCCGCCGGCGCCGTCCTCGGCGTCTCCGACTACGAGGCGCGCGACAAGTTCATGGCCTCGGTCTGCCGCCACCAGACCACCGCCATCTCGGCTCACTGGGAGTATCTGCTCGAACCGATGGTGCCGAACCAGAGCGAGGCGCGCGGCCTCGCCCGCTACCGCCAGCTCGAGTTCCACCGCATGCCGATCATGGTGTGGCTCGCCCTCGACGATCCCCGCGCCCTCACCCGCGCCGATCACATGCGTCTCGCCTTCGCCGGCGCCCCCGGCGAGGCCGATCGCACGCCCTATTCCGAGCCCTTCCTCGCCGATTTCGAAAAACTCTACTGCTACGACCGCTTCCACGAACCGGCCCGCGACGGCTGGGTCGACACCCGACTGATGTGCTCCGGACAGGCTTTCGTCGCCGTCGGCGAGGCGGGCCGCGCCGTCTTCGACGACCCGGAACGCGGCTTCCTCGCCCAGTTCCGCCACCAGTTCTTCCTGACCGGGCTCATCGCCCACTTCCACCGGGCGGCGCTGCTGATGCTCTCCGATCGGTTGGTGGCGACCGTCAGCCGCCTCGATCCGTCGCGCAAGGACTCGGTCGGCCGCTTCCGCCACGACATCCGCGCCACGCTCGAGATCTTCCTGCGCTTCACCCACCGCTACTATTTTTCGGAGATCTCCGATCAGGCGACGATCCGCGACGTCTTCCGTCTGTGGATGGGCCACCTCGGCACCGAGCGCCTCTATCAGGAACTGCGCGAGGAGATCAACGATATGGCCTCCTACCTCGAGACCGACCTGTTGCGCCGTCAGGCCGTCACCATCCTGCAGCTCACCGTGGTGACCCTGTTCAGCCAGATCGGCATGTTGGCGACCGGCTTCCTCGGCATGAACCTCTTCGGCTGGGCCGACGCCGCCACCTCCGACAAGGTGTGGATCTTCCTCGCGGCACTGATCCCTTCGGCGCTGATCACCTTCTACACCGTCTTCAAGGCCCGCCGCCTCGCCAACTTCCTCGACTCCCTCGCCGACGAACGCCAGAGCTGGAAGACCCGGTTCGAAGCGCTGGGGCAGGTGTGGAAGTCGGGGGGCTGAGCCGCTTGATCGAATGCGGCCGGCCAGGGTGATCAAGACGAGGAATCGGCACCATCGGGCCCTCGCTCGGCGTCAGATCCAGTCGTCGGGACCGCCGCGCGTCTCATCGACCTCTTCGAGCGCGATGTCGCCGCGCGGCGTCACCGCTTCGCGCGCCACCCGCTCGCGCGCCACGGCGCGGATGTGGGCGGCGACGCTGCTCTTCTTCTGCATCAGGTAGTGGAGGTCCTCGGCGTCGAGCACCAGCAGCCGACAATGGGTGAGTGCCACCACGTCGGCCGATCGCCGCGCCTTCCTCAGCACCGCGATCTCGCCGAAGAACTGCCCCTCGCCGAGCCGCAACCGATCGCGCGGCAGTTGGATCTCCACCGTGCCTGCCGCGATGAAATACATCGAATGCGCCGGCTCGCCCGCCGCCGTGACGATGGTGCCGGCCTCTACAGTCTGCGCCCTGAGGAGCCGCATCACGTCGGCGATCTCCGAAGCGGAGAGCTCGGAGAACAACGGCACCCGCGCCACCATCGACCAGGTGACGACGAAGTCGCGGCTGTGGATCTCGCGCGCGAAGGCGGTGGCGATGATACCGACCGGCAAGGCGAACATGCAGAAGCCGAAGAGCATGACCACGCCGGCGAGCGCCCGCCCGCCGGGGGTCACCGGCACCATGTCGCCGTAGCCGACGGTCGTCAGCGTCGTCACCGCCCAGTACATGGCGAGCGGGATCGAACCGAACTTGTCCGGCTGGATCTCGCCCTCGATCCAGTGCATCAGCGACGCCGCGGTCACCACCAGACCGGCCATGATGACGCCGGAGGCGAAGAGCGCCCGCCGCTCGGAGGCGACGGCATTGATCAGCGAACTCATGCCGGCGGAGTAGCGCGCCAGCTTGAGGAAGCGCAGCAGGCGGAAGACCACCAGCACGTTGACGTCGAAGACGCCGAAGGCGAAGCCGACCAGCGTCGGCGCCACCGCCATCAGATCGACGATCGCCCAGGGCGTGAAGACGTAGCGCAACCGCGCCCCGATCCGCCCGTAGCGCTTGAGCGGAACGTGCTCGTCCGAGATCCACACCCGCGCCAGATATTCGATGGCGAAGAGCACGACCGTGCCGATCTCCACCGACAGGAAGATCCCGCCGTAGCTCTGCCGGTAACCCGGCACCGTCTCCATCACCACGGCGAAGACGTTGAGGACGATCAGGAAGACGATGGCGCGGTCGACGAAGAGCGCGACGCCGTCGCCGAGCGGCGGCACTTCGAGGATCTCGAAGATCCGATGTTTCCACGCTCGATATCCCGACGGAGCCGGCATCGCCTCCCTTTCCTCCCGCCCGACGGACCGACGGGCGATCAGACGCCCGCGGCCTGCCGGATACGCTCGGCGATCGCTTCGATCGCCGCTTCCGCCTTGGTGCCGTCCGGGCCGCCGCCCTGCGCCATGTCCGGCCGGCCGCCGCCGCCCTTGCCGCCCATCACTTCGGCCGCGACGCGCACCAGATCGACTGCATTGTTGGCCGCCACCGCATCGGGCGTCACGCCGACGACGATGCTCGCCGCCTTGCCGTCGTCCGAGCGTCCGATCAGCACCACCACCCGGTTGGCGAAGCCGTTGCGCGCCTCGTCGACAAGACCCTTGAGGTCCTTCGGCGCCACACCGGAGACGATCCGCGGCACGAACTCGGTCGCCCCGATGGTGCGCACCGCCTCGACCGCCGCTCCGGCCCCACCGCCCATCGCGAGCTTCTTCTTCGCTTCGGTCAGCTCGCGCTCCAGCTTGCGCCGCTCGTCGGCGATGGTCTCGACGCGGCCGACCACGTCGGCCTGCTGGACCTTGAGCGACGCCGCCAGATCGCGCACCCGCTTGTCCTGCTCGACGAGATGGCGCCGCGCACCGCGCGCCGTCAGCGCCTCGAGCCGGCGCACACCGGCCGCCACCGCGCTCTCCATCACCACCGAGACGAGGCCGATGTCGCCGGTGCGCCGTACGTGGGTGCCGCCGCACAATTCGACCGAGAAGGCGCGCCCGGCGCGATTGCCGTCACTCTGCCGGCCCATCGCCACGACCCGCACCTCGTCGCCGTACTTCTCGCCGAAGAGGGCGCGCGCCCCCGACGCCTGGGCGTCGTCCAGGCTCATCAGCCGCGTCGTGACCTCGGCGTTCTGCAGCACCACGTCGTTGGCGATCTCCTCGACCCGCGCCAGCTCCTCCGCCGTCATCGGCTTGGGATGCGAGAAGTCGAAGCGCAGCCGGTCGGCGTTGACCAGCGAACCCTTCTGGGCGACGTGGTCGCCGAGCACTTCGCGCAGCGCCTCGTGCAGGATGTGGGTCGCCGAATGGTTGGCGCGGATGGAGCCGCGGCGTTCGCCGTCGACCGTCAGCTTCACCGTGGCGCCGACCGCGATCGGCCCCGCCTCGACCACACCGACATGAACGAAGACGCCCTCGCCTTCCTTGCGCGTATCGGTGACGCGGAAGCGGAAGCCGTCGCCGAGAATGACGCCGGTGTCGCCGATCTGACCGCCGGACTCCGCATAGAACGGCGTCTGATTGACGACGATCGCGCCTTCCGCGCCGGTCTCCAGCGACGCCGCCTCGACGCCGTTCGCGACCAGAGCGACGATCGCGCCCTCCGCCGCTTCGGTGTCGTAGCCGAGGAATTCGGTGGCGCCGACCTTCTCCTTGATGGCGAACCAGACGGCGGCCGACGCCGCCTCGCCCGACCCGGCCCAGGAGGCGCGCGCCTCCGCCCTCTGCCGCGCCATCGCGTCCTGGAAACCGTCGAGATTGACCGCGATGCCGCGCCGGCGCAGCGCATCCTGTGTCAGATCGAGCGGGAAGCCGTAGGTGTCGTAGAGCTTGAACGCCGTCTCGCCGTCGAGCATGTCGCCTTCGAGCATGCCGGTCGTCGCCTCGTCGAGGAGCCCGAGACCGCGCTCCAGCGTCTTGCGGAACCGCGTCTCCTCGAGCCGCAACGTCTCGGTGATCAGCGCCTCGGCACGCGCCAGTTCGGGATAGGCACGTCCCATCTCCCGCACCAGACCCGGCACCAGACGCCACATCAGCGGATCGCGCGCGCCGAGCAGATGCGCATGGCGCATGCCGCGCCGCATGATGCGACGCAGGACATAGCCGCGACCCTCGTTCGACGGCAGCACACCGTCGGCGATGAGGAAGGAAGCGGCGCGCAGGTGATCGGCGATCACCCGATGGCTGGCGCGCGCATCCCCCTCCGCCGCCACGCCGGTCAACTCGACCGAGGCGCGGATCAGCGCCTTGAACAGATCGATGTCGTAGTTGTCGTGGACGCCCTGCAGCACCGCCGCGACGCGCTCCAGCCCCATGCCGGTGTCGATCGACGGCCGCGGCAGACGCGTACGCGTGCCGTCGCCGTACTGCTCGAACTGCATGAACACGAGGTTCCAGATCTCGATGAAACGGTCGCCGTCCTGCTCGGCCGAGCCCGGCGGGCCGCCCCAGATGTGCTCGCCGTGATCGAAGAAGATCTCCGAGCACGGACCGCACGGACCGGTGTCGCCCATCTGCCAGAAATTGTCCGAGGTCGGGATGCGGATGATCCGGTTGTCGGAGAGACCGGCGATGCGCTTCCACAGATCGTAGGCTTCGTCGTCTTCCGAGTAGACCGTGACCAGCAGACGCTTCGCGTCGAGGCCGAATTCCTTGGTGACGAGGTTCCAGGCGAGTTCGATCGCCCGATCCTTGAAATAGTCGCCGAAGGAGAAATTCCCCAGCATTTCGAAGAAAGTGTGGTGGCGCGCGGTGTAGCCGACGTTGTCGAGGTCGTTGTGCTTGCCGCCGGCCCGGACGCACTTCTGCGCCGTCGTGGCGGTCGAATAGTCGCGCCTCTCCATCCCGGTGAACAGGTTCTTGAACTGAACCATGCCGGAATTGGTGAACATCAGGGTCGGATCGTTGCGCGGCACCAGCGGCGACGACGGCACCACTTCGTGGCCGTTCTTCGCGAAGTAGTCCAGGAATGTCGCGCGGATCTCGTTGACGCCACTCATGATCGTACCGAAACCTCTCCTCGGGATGAGCCCCGAGGTTCTATCGACCAATCCGTCGCATGTCCACGGAAAGCGCGCCTTTCCGCCCGCCCGCCGAGCGATTTCCGCTGCACCGCGGCAGACCCCGATGTCGCCCGGCCGATCGTCGCTCCCCCTCCCTGCGTCAGGGCGAGCCGACCCGAAGGGGCGGCCGCCGCACCGGGGAACCGTGGCGACCGCCGGTCCTCCGGCGCCGGGCCGGATTTCCCGCCGAACGGGCGCCACCCACCCGGTGCGACCGACCGCCCACGCCATCCTCGGTCGACGGGCGATCACCCTCGGCGCCCGACGCGCCCCGGACCGACATTCCCCCTGTCGCTTCCCCCTTGTCGAGGCACGAACGCGAACGGCGGGGTCACCCCCGCCGCCTCGTCGATCCGGACCGGTTCGCACCGCGTGCGGCGGAAACCCCCGTCCCGCGCGCCGCCGATCGCCGGATGGCTCAGTCCTCGACCGGACCGTCCTCGTCTTCCGCCGTACCGGTGGGAATGATCTTGTCGGCGATGAGCCCGGCGTTCTGACGGATCGCCGTCTCGATCTTGCCGGCGACCGCCGGATTGTCGCGCAGGAACTGCTTGGCGTTCTCGCGCCCCTGGCCGATGCGCTGGCTCGAATAGGAGAACCACGAGCCCGACTTCTCGACCACGCCGGCCTTGACCCCGAGATCGACCAACTCGCCGACCTTGGAGACGCCTTCGCCGTACATGATGTCGAACTCCACCTCCTTGAACGGAGGCGCCATCTTGTTCTTCACCACCTTGACGCGGGTCTGGTTGCCGACCACCTCGTCGCGATCCTTGATCGCGCCGATGCGGCGGATGTCGAGACGCACCGAGGCGTAGAACTTGAGCGCGTTGCCGCCGGTCGTGGTCTCGGGATTGCCGAACATCACGCCGATCTTCTGGCGGATCTGGTTGATGAAGATCACCATGGTCTTCGACTTGGAGATCGAGGCGGTGAGCTTCCTCAGCGCCTGACTCATCAGGCGTGCCTGCAGACCCGGCAGGCTGTCGCCCATCTCGCCTTCGAGCTCGGCCTTGGGCGTCAGCGCCGCCACCGAGTCGATGACCAACACGTCGAGCGCACCGGAGCGCACCAGCGTGTCGGCGATCTCCAGCGCCTGCTCGCCGGCGTCGGGCTGGGAGATGAGCAGGTCGTCGAGATCGACCCCGAGCTTACGGGCATAGATCGGGTCGAGCGCATGCTCGGCATCGATGAAGCCGCACACGCCCCCCTTCTTCTGCGCCTCGGCGACGCAGTGCAGCGCCAGCGTCGTCTTGCCCGAGGATTCCGGCCCGTAGATCTCGACGATCCGGCCTCGCGGCAGGCCGCCGATGCCGAGCGCGATGTCGAGGCCGAGAGAGCCGGTCGGGACGGTCTCCACCTCGACCACCTTGCCCTGGCCGAGCCGCATGATCGAGCCCTTGCCGAAGTTGCGCTCGATCTGCTGAAGCGCCGCGTCCAAAGCCTTGGTTCTGTCCATACCGTCCCCTTCGACGAGGCGAAGTGAAGCCTGTGCCATCGTCCAGCTCCCTTATCTCACGCGGCTCGGTGCCTGCCAATCGCAGTCAATGTACATGCTTTGTTCCATTTGACAAGGGGGCACTCAACATTCTGTTCGAAAAAGTGAAACTCGTCCGTGTTCGCATGACGTTCACGGTGGGTGGTGCGCGTCTCGAGCGGCCGCTTCGCTGGGGGCGCCATCGCTATTTGTCGGAGGGGGCGATTCGGGCTGCGCGAATTATATGTCGCAAGATCAAAGTAAATCTCTGAATTATCTTGCATATTTCATCGGCGATTTAGCGAACACCTCATGCTGATACAAAGCATTCGACACTGATTTCTGAAGCGATTGATCCCACAGAGAATATTGGCGAACAGTCTGGTACCGGCGGAGCGCACCGCCTGCCATTGCCGAACATATTGGCGAACATCAAATTTCGGAGGAATGGTCCCTCTTGCCGAAGGGCAGCACGCTCAATTTCCTCTTCACCGCCATTCTATCACGGCGAGCCCGGTCATAGGCTTCGGAGACTGCGGCTGCCAACCGCCACCCCAACGAGAGAAACTTCTCACCGTCGACCTCGACCACAACCCCTTGCGCTGTCCCGGGTCCTGCTATGTAACCGGCGATGGACCCGCAGTCATCTAGGGCCTCCAAGACTGCACTATGCAAATCTGCATACTGAGGCTTGAAATCTCCGTATAGTAAAAAATCCGGCTCAACATCTAAAATATGACACACACCGAATACAAACGTAGCCGGGATTTTAGACGATCCCGTCATATAATTCTGCACAGTGCGATAGGGCATTTCCAAAGCATCACTGATATCCCGCAGAGATATCCCTTTCAGCTTCAGAATATCACGCAGCCGGCTCGCGATCTCCGCATCGTCGATAGGAGTTGACATACACATAAACAGGTGCAATCGTCGGCAATATGCACCAACTCAAGCGCACCCTCCCTCTCACTCCCCTTGCGGGGACAGACCTGTACAACGCCATCCGTGCCGCCCTCGTGGCGCGCGGAACCAGTCTCAATGCATGGTGTAAGTCGCACGGTGTCAATAGACAGACTGCGGAAAAGGCATTGAAGGGTGAGCGCTTCGGAAGGCGGGCGAACGATTTACGTCAACAGATGGTCATCGAACTCTTGGGTGTCAGGCGATGACCGAGTTCGTCCCGTCCAAGGTTCTCGCCTCACTACTCGGCGTCACCGACCGAGCAATCGAATTGGCCATTACGCGGGCCTGCAATCGCGGTGATATGAAGTGGCGCGGTGCCACCCTCGTCGTCCGTGAGGTCCACGGCCGCGGCGGCCGCTCCGGAACCTCCTATCAGGTCAGCGTCGACAGCCTTCCGGCCGATCTCCAAGAATGTTTGAAGACGCTTCGCAGCCCGGTCGAAGGCCGGTTGAACCACGGCATGCGAGCGCAGATCGAGCGCGATTGGCTCCACGCCCTCATCGCCCCGGCCCTCACTCATCCGAAGGGCTCCGCCGAGCGAGCAGCCGCCGTTCGGGAGATCGCCGGCAGGCGCCACATGCGGCCAGACGGCGAACGGAAGACCTTCTCCGAGCGGTCCGTTCTGCGCCGTCTGAAGGACTACGAAGAGGCCGGCGGCTTGGCGGGGCTCGGCCGCACGAAGCGTCGCGATGCGGGTACCGCGCGCGTCGTCGTCACCCGCGCATGGGATGCCGCCGTGCCCTTCGAAGAGACGACGAAGGAGCGCATCGGCCGTGACCTTCGCCAGTACATCCGGGGGCTCGTCCAAGCCGGCGAGGCGCCTTCGAACATCCGCCTGCTCGCCGCACGGAAGCTCGCGAACCTGACGGTCGCCGCCGGCTTCTCCCCGGACCAGGTCGTGCGCGAGCGCATCTGCCACATCCCGAAGGGTCACGTCGACCGAGAGGCGATCCACCGCAAGGTTCGCATCTTCGATGCCGATCGTAAGGCACACGAGGACGCCAAGCCCCGGATCCGCCGGACACGCAGCGGCCTCTTCCCCATGGATGTCGTCGTCGGCGACGTTCACCCGATCGACATTCTCATCCGCCGCGACGACGATTCGGCAATCACGCCGAAGGCCGTCGCGTGGCTCGATCTCGCGACGAACCGGGTGTGGCTCGACCCGCTCCTCCTGGAGAAGGGCGACGGCATCCGCAACGCCGACGTGATCGCCAGCTTCGCCCGGATGGTCCGGGCTTGGGGCGCGCCGCGCGCGCTCTACCTCGACAACGGCTCGGAATACAACTGGGCCGAATTCGTCGACGACGCGCTGAAACTGATCGACCGTGAAGGCCGACGGACCCTCGGAACCGTCGCGCCCTGGGCGGAGCGCACCTCCAACATCATCCGGGCCAAGCCCTACAACGCGGCCGCGAAGCCGATCGAGGGCATCTTCTCGGTTCTCGAGCGGACGGTGTTCCACACGATCCCCGGATGGATCGGCGGCGACCGCATGAAGAAGAAGACGGCAAACGTCGGCCGCGATCCCGATCCCTACCCCGGTATGTTCGACGATCTCCGGGAGGAGATCGCTCGCGCGCTCGCCCTCTACGAAATCCGCCCGCAACGCGGTGCGCTCGCGGGCAAGTCTCCGCTGGCGGTGTGGAACGAGGCGATCACCGCCGGCTGGGGCGCGACCGCGGTCGACCAGAAGGCACTTCTGATCGCCTTCTCCGACGCCAAGGAGAAGACCGTCAGCCAAGGCACGATCACCCACAAGGGGCGGCGGTACACCTGCCGCGAGCTGCTGGCCTTCCACGGTGACAAGGTCACGGCCCTCATCCCGAAGTACGGCGAGTGGTCGGCCATCCCTCTCAAGGACCGAAGCGGAACGATCATCGGCTTCGCCGAAGAAGACCGGCCTTTCGCTCTCCTCGACCCGGAAGGTGCGAGAGAGGCCGAACGGCGCTCCACCGAGAAGAAGCGGGCGATCCGAGACCTCCGCCACTCGGTACCGGCGGTCGATCCCCGCGCCGAACGAGCAGCGCTGGTGTCCGATCTCCCAGCCATCGCAACACCACCCGTCGCCGCCGTCATCGGGCTCACCGACGAGACCGCCCGGATCGCCGAACGCATCACCGAGACGACAGCCGAGAGAGCCGAACGCAAGACGCGGGACGCGGCGGCAGAACAGGACCGGATCGACGAAGAGAACCACTATAACAATGAAATCACGAAGAAAATTGCCGCGGCCATGAGGAGGCGTGGATGAAACGGACGCCTGCCGGCGAATTCGTCATGACCCCGACTGCCGAGCGAACCCTCGAGAAGATCCGTCTCGTGCGGGATACCGGTTCGGTCGCCTTGTTCACCGGTTCGGCCGGCGTCGGCAAGACGACGATCGTTCAGCGCTTCCTGCGCGAGGATAGGGACGCCCGGTATGTGGTCTTTTCGGCCGCATCACGGAACCTGTAGTCGGTGCTCAAGGACATCGCCAAAGTCCTAAACATTAATCTCACCGGCAGATCAACCTATGAGCTCAATAAAGATATCGAACATTGGCTCAATTGGGGAAGCACCGATAGTGGAACGTCTCTCGGCTTCGATTCCAGAAAAATATATCGAGGCCCATACGTCGTCTGCGACGAAGTCCAGAACATCGACCTGAACGCGCTTCGGCAACTCCTTCACTACAACGACATGTACGGCCTGCCGATCATCATGATCGGCAACGAACACACAATCAAGCGAACCCACGCCAACGAAGCTGCACTCGACCAGATCGAAGATCGCATCCGGGTTCGTGATCGCATCGACCGCACCCGCGGCGACATCGCCGCCGTCTGCGACGCCTGGGGGATCGAGGATGCCACGGTGCGCGACTGGGTGATCGCCTACGCGATCGAGACCACATGGCGGCGGTTGTTCTCGCTTCTTCGTGCCGCGGCGGGCCTCTCCGCAGACCGGCAAATCGGTATCTCGCAGCTTCAAGACGCCATCGGCTTCGAAGGTGGCAGGAAAGCCGCGAACGAATTCCTCCGAAAGCTCACAGATCGACGTCGCGCCCTCTGACGATATCGAATTGATCGAACCGAAGGGAGAACACCATGACCAAGCACATCAATATACTCACCGACATAGATCCGTTCTTGAAAATCGAAAATCTGTACGACGACATCGAATATTTCCGCAACCGAGTAGACCTGCTCACATGGGTTTCCGGGGAAATGCAGCATCATCATTTCAGCATGAAAGAGAACAACGGCAAGCTGTTCGAAATGTACTCCCTTTTCATGGCCATCATCAAAAACGACCTCGACCGGGCCGTAGACCTCGTCAACGCCAACCGCAAGGAGCGGTTCACGTCATGACCGCAAGGATCACCGATCGGCAACGACGGATTCCGACCGCCCGACAGATCGCCGTCGTCCATGTCGCCAAGAAGCAACTGGGATTATCGGAAGAGGTCTATCGCGCGGTCCTCGTGCGGATCGGCGGCGTCGAGAGTGCCGCCGATCTCGACCGCACCGGCTTCGAAGCCGTCATGGCCTATTTCACGGCCTGCGGCTTCCGATCCTCGTGGACGCAACGCACCTTCGGCCGGCGTCCCGGCATGGCGACGCCGAAACAGGTCGACCTGATCCGAGATCTCTGGAACCAGTGGTCGGACGGCAAGGACGAGCACGAGCTGAACAATTGGCTCGAGCACAGCTACGGCGTCTCGGCGCTGCGGTTCTGCGACGGCCCGACGACGGCCAAGGCGATTGCCGGCCTCAAGGCGATGATCGGCAGGAGGCGGGCGAAGTCACAGTGACGATCGATGGGAGAGCGAGAGGCCCGGTCGCGGCGGTAGACGCCGCTTCGATCGGGCCTCTTCACGTCGGAGCGAACACCCGGCGACAACATCGACGTAGAAGTGGTTTCGAAGGAGGTAGGACGGCCGGTCGAAGAACGAGCAGTGGGCAGGGTGCTGCGTCCCTGAAGCGTCCGCTGACGGTGTTCTGTGGGTCGAGACCTGAATCCGCCGATCCGGTTCGGTCGCTCCACCTCGCCGATCGGAGATCGGTCCGCGCCTCGGCGTGCGAGGTAGAACCTATCACCGTGCAATCCGGCGGACAACGCCGAGACTAGGGCGGCCGTTCCCGCCCCGTCGCTCCACGTCACCGATCGCTGAGCGGGCGCGACGACATGTGCCGCAACAATATAGGCCGAATTCCGCGCCGGCGCCACGCCTGGACCCGGATCCGAAGAGAAGCCCCACAGGCGGCCGTGACCACCTCCGCTGTGGGATGATCAAATAGAAGCGGCGAACCCGGTCCAAGGGCTTTTATCGACTATTAATCGGCCTTCTGAAAGTCGATTGGACCGCTACCGGTTCTCCGGTTACGCTCATCTGCCGCCGATCACCGATTTTCATGATGCCCCCGAACATGTTCGGGGGCGCTTTCGTTCGTGCCCCCGAACACATTCGGGATGCCCATCGCCGGAGAGCGTCTCGAACGCCCGGCCGGTGCTCCTGGTGGCCGGCCGGCGATGGGTGACCCGAACGAACGGCGGCACTCATGGTCGAACACGTCTCGATGGTGGAAATCTGCGGAGCGATCGGCCGGGAAGCCGCCGACGCGCTGGTGAAGGCCTTCGGGGGACAATCGGTCTACGTTCCCGGGACCGTCGACGAAGGAAGCCGTCTCGTGACCGCGATCGGCCTCGAGGCGGCACGCGCACTCTCGGACCACTTCGGCAACCGCGGGACGACCTTCGTCGTTCCGATGAACCACGGCGCCCGCATCTCCGATCGTCGCCGAGAGATCGCCGAGCGTAGCACACGCGGCGAGTCCATATCCCAGATCGCCGCCGCCATGGGGATCCACATCCGCACAGTGGAGAAGGCGCGGGCGCGTGACCGGCTGACCGACGCCACACCGCGCACCTCGACGAAGGGGGGCCGGCCGTGACCGATCCCTCGCGCTCCGCTTCGCCCGACACGATCGCCACGGCGGCGATCGAACTCATGACCTCGTCGCCCGTCGGCTCCACCGAGCAGTGGATCCATCTGATGCCGTCCGGGACCTTCGGCGGCCGAGACGGACGCGGGCCGTACCGGCTCGCCGACGCCGCCGCCGTCATCGAGACGAGCCGGCGCTATGCCGTCCGGTACAGATCCCGGTCGACTACGACCACCAGATCGACCGCGCCGAGAAGAACGGCCAACCCGCGCCGGCCGCCGGATGGATCGACGCCCTTCAATCCCGCGCCAGCGGCATCTGGGGGCGGGTGACGTGGACGGGCCGCGCGGCGGAATACCTCGGCAAGCGCGAGTACCGCTACCTCTCGCCCGTCTTCGTCCATTCGCCGGATGGAACCGTTCGGTCCATCGTCCGCGCGGCACTCACCAACAACCCGAACCTGCAACAGCTCACGGCGCTGGCAAGCGCGGAGACCCCTCCCATGGACCCGAACGCGACCCCGTCGAGCCCCGACGCGCTTCTGACCGAGATCCGCAAGGCGCTCGGTCTCCCCGACACCGCCAGCGATGCCGAGATCCTCGCCAAGCTGCGCGATCTCACCACCTCTCAGCAGGCGGCGACGCCGGACCCGACGCAGTTCGTGCCGATCGGCGCTTCGAACAGACGGTCGCCGAAGTGCACCGCCTCAATCAGGGCGTCTCGGCACAGGCGGCGGTGTCTCATGTCGAGCTTCAGATCCGCAACGGCAACCTGCCGCCGGCCCTGAAGGATTGGGGCGTCTCGCTGTGCAGCGTCAACAAGACCGCTTTCGACGCCTTCATCGACCGGACGCGAGGGGCGTTCAACGCGATCGTCAGCCCGCAGACCGCCACGCGGAAGGACCAACCGGCCGCACACTCCTCTCGCCTGAGCGACGACGAACGGTCGATCTGCCGCCGCATGGGCATCACCGAAGACGAACTCGTGAAGGCCCGCGCCTTCGCCGAACCCGCGAGGGCCTGACCGATGTTGATCAACCGCGCCAATCTCTCGACGCTCTACGACGCCTTCAACGCCGCCTTCAACAAGGGCTTCACCGGCGCCGACAACGCCTACACCAAGGTGGCGATGGTGGTGCCGTCGTCGGCGTCATCCGAAACCTACGGCTGGCTCGGCACCTTCCCCAAGATGCGCGAATGGGTCGGCGACCGCCTCATCCAGAACCTTGCGGCGGCGACCTACGCCATCCAGAACCGCAAGTTCGAGAACACCGTCTCGGTCGGACGGACGGACATCGAAGACGATCGCTACGGCGTCTTCTCGCCGATCATGGCCGAGATGGGCAAGTCGGCCGCCGAACACCCGAACGAGCTGGTGTTCTCGCTTCTCGCCGAAGGCTTCACGTCGAAGTGCTACGACGGGCAGTACTTCTTCGACAGCGACCACCCGGTGACCGACGCGAGCGGTGCCACCGCGTCGATGTCGAACACCGGCGGCGGTTCGGAAACGCCGTGGTTCCTTCTCGACATCAGCCGGGCCATCAAGCCGTTGGTGTTCCAGGAGCGGCTTCCCTACAAGCTCACCGCCCTGACCGAAGACAATGACGACAACGTCTTCTGGAAGGACGAGTACATCTACGGCGTCCGGGCGCGGTCGAACGCCGGGTTCGGCCTGTGGCAGCTCGCCTACGGATCGAAACAGACGCTCGACGCGACGTCCTATGCGGCGGCGCGCGCGGCGATGCAGAACATGCGCGGCGACGGCGGCCGTCCGCTCGGCATCAAGCCGACGCTGCTCGTCGTACCGCCTTCGCTCGAAAGCGCCGGCCTGAAACTCCTCAACAGCGAACTCGGCACCGGTGGCGAGACCAACGAGTGGAAGGGAACGGCCGAACTCCTCGTCACCCCGTGGGTCGGGTGAGCGTAGGAGCCAGCCGGCATCAAAATGGGCGACCGGGCGCAGCAAGAAGGCGAGAAGGTCGCGGGCGTCGCAGCAAAAGGACACGTTTCCGGCGGTGACGGTCCGCAATCGTCCACCGCCGATCGGATCCGGCGGGGAAAACTCGACACCTTCCTTCACCCGCGCCGATCCCGCATCGAAAACGATCGGGAGATCGCCATCTTCCTCGTCGAGCGGTTCGGGCTCCTGTCTCTCGAAGAAATCGTGCGGGAGGGGCGCGCGCGGTTCGGGAGCGACCGTGTTCCGTCGCGATCATCGATTCATCGGTTCTGGATGCGCCTCCGCCGGTCGGTCGCCCCCTCCTTCCGAAGCTCCGAGTAAAGCTGGTCTCTCGACGACGTTGGCACGCACCCATCAAATTGCAGCAAATTCCACCATCTCCCGCCTTCCTCCGACAGATAGCCCCGACTTCCGACAGATAATGAGACCTGTGCGCGGTTGGACCATCATGTTGATTTGATGCGTTTAATGTGCCTCT
>CALBKH010000118.1 GCA_937892955.1 uncultured Alphaproteobacteria bacterium | reverse complement strand
GTGAATCACGTCAGTAGACGGTCGTCGAGGGCTATCCGCGCACAGGTCTCATTATACCATCGGCCATTGAAAATGACCGATGGTATTCCTGACGCGAATTTCTCATGCCCCTGATGCGAATGAGAAATTCGCGCTCCTTCAAAGGCCGGGTGCGTCAGCACCTCCGGCCCTTGGTATTACGGCGAACGGGCGATCGCCATGGCGATCATGACGCGCCGGCTCATGCCGCCGCAGAGCCGATGCGGGAAGGCCTCGAGCCGGGTCTCGGGAGAGGGAATGCCGACCTGTTCCAGGAGTTCGATCGAGCGGGTGCGTCGGCCGGTCGGGCCGTGACAACATGAAATTCCGCCGCAGCGGAATTTCATGTGACGGGTATCAGTGTGCGATCACCATGTTTCCCTCGCGTTCGGCGGTGTCCTTCGCCTTCGAGCGGTCCGCGGCAATCATCATGTAGAATGCCGGAACCACCAGCAGAGTGAAGATCGTGCCGATCGACATGCCGGTGGCGATGACCAGGCCCATGGCGAACCGCGAAACCGCACCGGCGCCGGTCGCCATGATCAGCGGAACGACGCCGAGCACCATGGCAGCGGTCGTCATCAGGATCGGACGAAGACGAATGGCGGCCGCCTCGATGATCGCATCGTGCTTGGAAAGTCCGTGCTCCTGTTGTTCGTTGGCGAATTCGACCATCAGGATGCCGTGCTTGGAGATGAGGCCGATCAGGGTGATCAGGCCGACCTGGGTGTAGATGTTCAGGCTCGCGCCGCCGATGCCGAGGAAGATGAAGATCAAGGCGCCGGCGATGGACATCGGCACCGACACCAGGATGATCACGGGATCGCGGAAGCTCTCGAATTGTGCCGCCAGAGCCAGGAAGATGATCAGGATGGCGAAGAGGAAGGTCGCGACCATCCCGCTCGATTCCTGCACGAACTGTCGCGACGGACCGCCGTAGTCGATGGTGTAGCCCTGGGGCAGGACCTCCTTGGCGATCTGTTGCAGAGCCTCGAGGGCCTCGCCGGTGGTCACACCCGGAAAGGCGACTCCGCCGATGGTGGCGCTGTTGACCTGCTGGAAGTGGTTGAGCGATTCCGGCACGGTCTTGTCGACCACCGAAGCGACGGTCCTGAGCGTGATCATCGAGCCGTCACCGGCTCGCAGATAGGTGTCGAGGATCTGATCGGCGGTCAGGCGATAGCGCTGCATGACCTGTGGGACGACCTTGTACGAGCGACCGGCGAGCGAGAACCAGTTGACGTGACCGCCGCCGATCAGCGCACCGAGTGCCCCGCCGACGTCGGAGAGTTTCAGACCGAGTTGAGCCGTCTTTTCGCGGTCGATCAGCACCGTCGACTGTTTCTTGTCGATCTTCAGATCGTTGTCGAGGAAGATGAAACGGCCGGTCTTCAGGGCCGCTTGCTGGAACAGGTTCGATACTTCGGCGAGCTGGTCGAAATCATTGGTGGTGCCGATGACGAACTGGATCGGCAACCCGTTGGCGCCGGGCAGCGCCGGCGGCAGGAAGGCCACCGTCTTCAGTCCGGCGTTGCCGTCGAAGATCGCCTGATCGCCGGGCAGCAGTGCCATGGCGGTACGCGATCGTTGGTCCCAGGCCTTCAGGACGTGGCCGAAGATCGTCTGGGATGGCAGGTTCAATTCGAATACCGTCTGTGTCTCAGGAACGGCGAGCAGCCGATCCGAGATCCCCTTGTTGTAGAGTTGGCGCTGCTGCAGCGTGCCGTTGGCCGAGGGCGTGGCGAAGCCGATGACGATGCCCTGATCCTCGTCGGGCGCCAGTTCGCTCTTGGAGCCGACATAGAGGAAGCCGATCGATGTCAAGATCAACGCCGCGAAGACCGCCGTCACCGGCAGATAGTCGATACTGCCCGTCAGCATGCGGCGGTAGCGGGTGGTGACCCAGGACATCACCACGTCGATGGTGTCGACCACCTTACGGTCGAAACGCCCGAGCCGAGCATGCGGCACCAGAAGATGGGCCGACATCATCGGCGTCAACGTCAGGGCGACCACGGCCGAGACCGTCACCGCGCCGACCAGAGTGAAGGCGAATTCGGTGAAGAGCGCGCCGGTCAATCCGCCTTGGAATCCGAGCGGCACGTACACGGCGACCAGAACCACGGTCATGACGATGATCGGGCCGGCGAGTTCGCGCGCCGCCGACAACGCTGCACCGAACGGTGCCATGCCCTCGGCCAGATGGCGTTCGACGTTCTCGACCACGATGATGGCGTCGTCGACGACGAGGCCGATGGCGAGCACCAGGGCGAGCAACGTCAGCAGATTGATCGAAAAGCCGAAGATCAACATCATCGTGAAGGTGCCGACCAACGACAACGGGATGGCGATGACCGGGATCAGCACCGAGCGCCAAGAGCCGAGGAAGAGGAAGACGACCACCGTGACGATGGCCAGCGCCTCGAGCAGAGTGCGGATCACCTCGGCGATCGAGGAGTTCACGAAGTCGGTGGAATCGTAGAGGACGATGCCCTCCAACCCCTCGGGCAGTTGGGCGCGGATCGCCGGGATGGCGTCGCGTACACGGCCGATGACGTCGAGCAGATTGGCGGTCGGAGCGACCTGGATGCCGATGGCGATCGAACGCTTGCCTCCGAAGATCATCGAGGTGTCGTAGTCGTCGGCGCCGAGCGAGATTTCCCCGACATCCTTCAGGCGCACCACGGCGCCGCCGACCTGTTTCACCACCAGATCGCGGAACTCGGCGACCGAATGCAACGCCGTCGAGGCGGTGAGGTTGACCTGGATCATCTGTCCCTTGGTGGAACCGATGCCGGCGATGTAGTCGTTGTTGACCAACGCTGCGCTGACGTCGGCGGCCGTCAACTGATGAGCGGCGAGCCTTTGCGGATCGAGCCAAGCGCGCAGGGCGAACCTCTTGGCGCCGAGGATCTCCGCCGTCTGCACGCCCTCCACCGATTGGAGCTTCGGCTGAACGACGCGCACCAGATAGTCGGTGATCTGATTGGGTTCGAGAATGTCGGAACGGAAGCCGATGTACATCGAGTCGATGGTCTGACCGACCTTCAGCGACAACACCGGTTGTTCGGCGCCGTTGGGGAGCTGATTGAGAACGGAGTTGACCTTGGCGTTGATCTCGGTCAGCGCCTTGCCGCTGTCCCAGTTCAGCCGCAGATTGACCGTGATGGTCGAGACGCTCGAGGTCGAGGTCGACGACATGTAGTCGATGCCGTTGGCCTGGGCTATGGCGCCCTCCAGCGGCGTGGTGATGAAGCCGGCGACGACGTCGGGATCGGCGCCGGGATAGATCGTGGTGACGGTCACGACCGCATTCTGGGTACGCGGATATTGCAGCACCGGCAGCGAGAAAACGGCGCGTAGTCCGAGGACCAGGATCAGCAGGCTCACCACCGTGGCCAACACCGGGCGGCGGATGAAGATGTCGGTGAAGGTCATCGTCCGTTCCCCATCTTCACTTGTCGACCGGCGTCGGCGCCGGATCCGCGGTCGGCACGATCGAATTGTCGACGGTGACCGGTGATCCCTTGTGCAGCTTCAACTGTCCGGCGGTGACCACCGTCTGTCCGGCCTCGATGCCGGCGACGATCGCCACCACGTCGCCGCGCGTCTCGCCGGTCTTGACGAAGATCTGACGCACCGTCTGCTCCGGCGCCTCGCCTTCGACGACGAAGGCGGTATCGCCATAAGGATTGGAGGTGATCGCCGTCAGCGGGAGGGTGATCACACTCTTCGGTGCGCCGACGGTGATCTCGACGCGGGCGAACATGCCGGGCAACAGACGCTCGCCGGGGTTCTGTAAGGTGGCGCGGATCTGGACGTTTCGAGTGGCGGTGTCGACCTTGGGGTTGATCGCGGTGACCGCGCCTTCGAAAACCTCGTTCGGCCAGGTGTCGACTCGTGCGGCGATCGGTTGACCGGCCTTGATCTGCGCCAACGCCTGCTGCGGCAGGAAGAAGTCGATGTGGATCGGATCGAGCGCCTGCAGCGTGACGATCGCCGTGCCGGCGGGCAGGAACTGACCGAGATCGACCGAGCGGATGCCGAGGCGACCGGAGAACGGCGCCTTCAACGTCTTCTTTTCGATCGCCGCCCGCTGGGCGTCGACCTGGGCCTTGGCGTTCCTCAGATTGGCGGCATCGGCATCGACGGTGGCCTGGGCCACCGCCTTGATCTTGAGCTGTTCGACGTCGCGATCGTAGTTGATCTGGCCGAGGCGCAGAGTCGCCTGCAGAGCTTCGAGCCGGGCGGCATCGTCGTCGGACTTGAGCTTCAGCAGGACCTTGCCGGCTTCGACCCGCTCACCCGACGAAAAGGCGATGGCATCGACGATGCCGCTGGCCTCGAGCGCCAGTTCGGCGCCGTCCTTGGCCCGGAGCGAACCGATCGCCGAGAAGCGATCCGCCCACGCCTCCTGGCGAGCGTCCGCCGTGGCCACGGTCTGGCGCGGGTTGGCCATCTCGGCCATCATCTTGGCGATCATGCCCGTCCTGAAGATCTGGAAGCCCGCGAGCCCCCCGAACACCACACCGACCGCCAGCAGCATGAGCAACATGCGCTTCCACATCACGACGTCTCCCGTGAATTCGTCACATTTGGCCGAGCAACCGGGGAACGCCCGGCGATCCCGAGATCAATCTCTTCCGGCGAAGATCTCACCGATCGGGCGCGGCTGCGCCGTGGGACCCTCGTCGATCCGGTTCCACCAGCCGCCGCCGAGGGCCTGGAACAGGGCCGCCGTGTCGGCATGGCGCTGCGCCTGAGCCTTCACCCGAGCGATGCGGGCGGACTGATAGGCCTGATCGGCGGTCAACACGGTCGTCCAGGTGGTGCCGCCCACTTTGAATTGGCTACGGGCGATCTCCAGGCTGCGGGTCGCGACCCGTTCGGCTTCGACCTGGGCGGCGAGCGTCCGGGCGTCGGCTTGAATGGCACGCAACGCATCGGCGACGTTCTGGAACGCCTTGATCACCGTCGAGCGGTATTGCGCCGCCGCCTGATCGCGCGTGGCGATCGCCGATTCGCGTCCATGCAGGAGGGAGCCGCCCTTGAAGATCGGTTGTGCCACGCCGGCCGCCACGTTCCACGCGGCGGTCTCCGCACCGAACAGTTCGGACGGCGAAAGGGCCTGCGAGCCGAAAGCCGCCGACAACGACAGTTTCGGCAACATGGCTGCGGTGGCGACACCGATCTGGGCATTGGCACGGCGCAGGTTCTCTTCCGCCGCCAGGACGTCGGGCCGCTGGCGCACCAGCGACGACGGCAGGCTGAGCGGCAATTCGCCGGGCAGGCGCAGATCGCCGAGCGCGACCTGTTCGCCGCGGTCTTGCGACGGCAGCCGGCCGAGATAGGCCATCAACTGATTGCGGTTCTGAGCCAGCGCTTTTTCCAGCGGAGGCAGTGTCGCCTTGCTCTGAGCCAGATTGGACTCCTGCAGGAGCACATCGGTCTGGGCGACGGCGCCGAGGCCGAACTGCGCCTTCAGGAGGTCGCGCTGTTCGGTCTCGGCACGGATGATATCCTTGATCGCCGCGATCTGCGCGCGGAGCGAGGCATCGAGGATCACCGTGGTGACGACATTGGCGGTCAGAGCCAACTGCGTCGCCTCGAACTGGAAGCGCTGGGATTCCGCCGCCGCCTCGAACCCTTCGATCTTGCGTCGTTCGCCGCCGAAGACATCCAGGTCATAGGAGACCGCGACCGAGGTGTTCGAGAGATCGAAGATCCTGCCGGGTCCGCGCATCCCGTTCTGGGCAGGTGATACGCCGATTCGTGTCTCGCTGGCGGTCAATCCCACCTGCGGCAGCAGCGACCCACCTTCGGCCAGCGCGTTTTCGCGGGCGGCCCGCAGCGCGGCCTGGGCTGCTTCGAGGTCGGGGTGGTTGCGGATCGCCTCGCTGACCATCGCGTTGATCGTGCGAGAGCGGAAGAGCCGCCACCATTCCCCGGGAATATCTCGCCCTTTGACGAAATGCTGAGCATCGCCCCCGGAGACATCGGTCCCGACCGCGCTCGCGGCGCGACCGTCGCTGGTGTACCCTTGGGCGTCCGGCGCCTGTGGCGACGCGAAGTCCGGACCGACCGAGCAGGCTCCGAGCAAGACGACGAGGCCGAACGACGAAACCGACAAATGCGACGTTCGAGTGGGGGGGATACGTCGCGAGGGGACGAGTCGCATGGCTCACCGGAGGCTGGGGAGGGAGAGGTGAATCGTAAAGAGTACTGAACCGTTCAGTTTTTCTTGAACGAAGATGCGCGTCGGCGCAGAATTGGTCAAGCTCGAATTGAACCGACCGGTTCACTTTTGGATGAGAGGCCGGTCGCGGTATGGAAGGCGGTGGGACGATGATGGAAGGTTCGGCACTGCGCACGGAGTCCAAGAGCTCGAAAGTAGGGCTCATCTTCGATGCGGCGTTCAGGCTGTTTCTCGAACAGGGCTATGATGCCGTCTCGACCGATCTCATCGCCAAGACAGCAGGGGTATCGAAGGCGACGCTCTACGCACACTTCGCCAGCAAGGAAATTCTGTTCGCCGAGATTCTCACCGGAAGCTGTGCCGACTTTGCCGCACGCATCCGCATCCCCGAGACCTTCGACGGCGATCTATCCGGCACGCTTCGTCGCTTCGCGCATGATTTCATCGCCTTGTTCCAGGACGACGACGGTTTGGCGATGTACCGGTTGCTGGTAGGAGAGGTCCACCGTTTCCCGAAATTGGCGCTCGCCTTCGAAGCCGAAGGATCGTCCGAAGTGAAGCGTCGCCTGATGAAGCTTCTGGCTCGGATGACGGAGCACGGTGCGTTGAAAATCGAAGACCTGGATCTGGCCGCCGATCAGTTCATGGCCCTGCTTCAGGGGCAGATCCCCTTCGACCGCGCCCTCGGCCTGCCTCCGCTGCCGCAAGCTGTTGTGGATCGACAGATCGAGGCGGCGATCTGGTTGTTCCTGAAGGGGTACGGCGCCGATCACGACGAGGCGAGATCCGAGTGCGGGCGCGCGATTTCGACCACATCGCTGCTCCGCCGATGAGCACTTCCCTCCCTCTGCTACCCCCCTCACGGGACACGCTCGCTCCGAGTGCCGGGCGCAGAGATCGACAACAGCAGGGATCATACCGAGTTCACGAAATCCGGACTCGTCCGAATTTCGTGAGTTGCGGCCTGACCGGCCGGCGCCCGTTCGGGCTTGCCTTCGCCGATGAAGGTCGGAACTACAACGGATCGGTATCAATCGGCTTCATCTGTCCCGCCGATCCACGTGTCCAGGGCCGCCAGCCGCGAGACGCGCCATCGCAATGCGCGAGACCAGACGCGTGCTCGCCATGTAGGCGACGCCGCAAAGCCTTCGAACGTCTGCCTGATCCGGCTTCGAAAGGCCCGAAATCGCGCCGAGGACCGAGCAGACTCGATGGTCTGGACATCGAGCACCCTCGAGCGAAGTTGGATGGAGAGGATCACATCGCACATCTCTCGTAGACGCCGGGCATTGGGCGACCCTATCGCGTCGATCTGTGCTACGGCGCGTTCCAGGAGTTCCTGTGCACCTTCGACGAGTTTGCGAAACTCGTCGTCGAGTCTCGATGGACTGCGAAGCTCGAAATTGAACGACAGAGCGTCGAGGTGGACCGAGATCAGCCGCTGCAGATCGGCGAGGAAGGCTCGTTCGATCGTCGTCTCGTCACGCGTCTGTTCCTGTCGCTTCGAGTCGGATGCGGGCGACCGAAGAATGTCGACCGTCAATCGGCGATCACCCCGGACGCTGCCGACCTGGTGATGTACGGTGCTCTCCAGTGGATCGTTCGCTCGATCGCGCAGGATGTTGGCGATCGAACGCAAGGGTTGGACGAACGACAACGGAAAGCGCGAGAAGCGATAACTCGCCTTGGCGCCGGGCACCTGACGATAGGCGACCAGATCGATCCGCAGGCTGGGATCCGCGGTGAAGACGGTGCGCGCGGCTTCGAACACGTCGAGCGGCATGGCGGGGAATCCGACGCGAGCGCCCCGGGTGCGATCGTCCCATCCGGCTCGCGCGAGAATGCGGCCCACGACGTCCGCGCAGTTGAAACGACTGCGGTCCCAATGCAGTACCCCGCGTCGGTACTCGTCCTCGATCCGGATGACTTCGGATCGCATCGCCTCGAGCCGGTTCGCGTCGACGCCCGCGACGCGGAGGCCGAGCGTCTCGCGGCCGTAGGCCATCCCGTAGGTGTTGGTGTGGACCTGCGACGACGACGGGCGGACCGTACCGTAGAGATAGTCGGACAGGTCGAGATGTTGGAGAAAGTTCGGGTCGCTGGTCGGCTTGGCGATGTGGTTCGCGCTGTAGACGACCGCCCCGAGGCGGATGGCGATGTGGCCGAATGGATTTTCCAGGACGACGCGTTGCGGTGATCGCGCCGTCGAGTAGGACAACAACAGCTCGATGTCGGCGGGGGCGGCGACGTCGAGCCGGGCGAGCGCCTCGTCGACGTCGTCGACCGGCGTCCCGTCCTCCGCGCCGAAGTCGAAGGGCAATTCGATGGGCGTGAAGCGGTCGTCGAAGGCGAAGCGAACGATCTCGTCGATCCGCATGTTTCGGCGAAAGGTGCTCTGCGCCTCGAGCATGGCGTCGAGTTTCGGCGGGCTTTCCAGGAGGTCACGAACGACGTTGCCGATCGTGGTCGGGTCCGATGCGCGGACTGCCATACCAGAACGCGTGAACATTTCCGCGTTCTCGCGTTCGTGACCGCCGATCACATCGAGGAGGACCGTGGGTGTTCCCAGGGCAAAGGCTTCCGACGGCGTCAGTCCACCCGCTTTGGTTATCAGCACATCGACCGCACCGATCAGCGCCACCATCTGGTCGTGAGGTACCAGACCCAGGGCCACCACCGTCGTGTGGTCGGGCAGATGTTGCGCCCGTTCGACGAGTTGGGCCCGGCATGCGGTGTTGGCGCCGCAGACGACGATGATCTGGATCGGCGTCGCGCAGGCGTGCAGGATGCTGTCGATCGCCGTGACCGCATCGCCGAGCCCTTCTCTGCCGGTGGTGATCAGCAGGGTCACCATGTCGGTCGCGAGGCCCATGTCGCGCAATCCTCGGCGAAGGACGCTGCGCTCGAGGGTGGGAACGTCGACCGGCATCCCCGAGGTGACGACCTTGTCGGGCGGCACTCCGGCGGCCAACCAGCGCGCCTCCAGATCGGGATGGGCGAGAAACGTGCGGTCGATTCGCTTGGAGATGCGCGGGAAGTAGCCTTCGAAGTAGTCGGTGTGCAGCCAGCCGATCCGCGTCGACGACAACAGGCCACGCCCCCGCAGCGTTCCGAGCACCTGGGCTGCGCCGTAGTGGGTCGCGAGGATCGCGTCCGGTGCCAGCGCCTGAAGGTAGTGCGCAACCTGGTCTTCCGGATAGTCGTTGGGAAGGTCGGAAAGCGTAGCGGTCTGATTGCCGCGCCGCTTGAACGACAGGAACAGCGCGTCGAAACATTCCGGAAGATTGGTCGCGATGAACCAGTAGAGACGCTCGTCGAGTTCACGCCAAGCCGGATTCATGAACGACCGGATGTCCTTCAGGACGACCTGGGCACCTATTTGCCGATCGAGCAGAGCGCGCCGAATGGCTTTGGCGGCACTGATGTGTCCATTACCGATGGACGAGTAGAAGATCACGATCTTCTTGGGCTCGACGCAAGTCGCAGACGAAGCGTCATCCGTTGAGGGAAGCATCGGGAAGCCTTGACGCAGAGGTTGTGACGGTATCGGAGCGGTTCATCTTTCCGGTGGGGCGGTCGTTCGCGACGGTGATCCGACCGTCGCGAGGATCGTGTCGCTGCGCGCCAGATCCGCGATGATCGCAACGACCCGCTCCAACCGTCCGGTGTCGAGGTGATCCCAACCGAGGCTGCGCAGTAAGGTGTTCCGATGGGTTCGTAGACTGACGACGACCGCCATCAGGATGGCGACCCTCGTGCGGATCTCTTCGTCCGCGGATGTTCCACCGGCCACCCCGGCCACGGCGATCGCGAGAGCATGCTCGAAGGGAGCGAACAGCGCTCCATGAATTATGCGAAAGGCTTCATCCGCATTCTGCTCGCATCGGGCGAAGAAGCGGGTCCAAGAATGAGTACCCGTATCGGCCACGAGACGAGCGAATACCTTCACGGCTTCGACGATCCTGTCGGCCGGATCGCGATGGTCTTCCGCGGCGAGTCGACGGACGATGTCGGCGATCCGGTCCCTGCCGTGATCGGCGATCATCTGTGCCGTGGCGATGTAGAGTTCGCGCTTACCGCCGAAATGATAGACGATCGCGGCCAGGCTGACATCGGCCCGCTGCGATATTTGCCGGGTGCTCGCAGCTTTGAAACCGACCTCACCGAAGACCTCGATTGCTGCATCGAGCATCCGTGCGCGTGTCTCAGCGCTCCGCAATGCATGTCCGTTGGCCTTGCCGTCGAGCAGAGAGGGGTTCATCCGACACCGAAAAAGTTCGAACGAATGAACTTGATATGCGCGATGACTCACGATTGCAAGGCTTGAACAGCGCTCGCAGGCGCGTGTTCCCTCGCCCGGAAAGCCCCAACAACCGGGGTGGTCCCCGCCGGATGGGGACCACCTCGCGGAACCATCCGCGCACAGGTTTCATTTTGCCCCTATGCGAAGCGGTCGGAATGCAACTGCGTGGCCGGCACGCGCAGATCGAGTTGCAGAAGGCCGCGAACGGCATCCGTCATCTGCGGCGGCCCGCAGAAGTAATATTCGTGATCTTTCGCATTCCCCGCTTTCTCCAGCCAGCGGCGCAACGCATCGTGAACGAAGCCACGCTCGCCATGCCATGCGCTGTCGCTTGCCGAATCGGAGACCACGGGAATGATCTCGACACGGTCGCGCAGCAAGGGATCTCCATCGAATGCTTGGTCCAGACAGAGGTCGGACGGCGTGCGGGCACCGTAGAACAGACGTATCCTGCGTCCCTGAAGTTGCGGCTCACGAACCGCGGCCGCGCAGATCGACTTCAGCGGGGAAAGACCCGAACCGCCCCCGATGCACACGATGTCGCGCGGCGCGTCGGGACGGAGATGGGCCATGCCATAGGGTCCATCCAACTCGATGCTGTCGCCGATCCGAAGGTTTTCCGCCAGAACCGCCGTGCCCCGGCCGCCGGGTACGCGCTTGACGATGAAGCGCCACAATCCCTCCGGATTCGGCCGATTGGACATCGAATAGGCCCTGTCGCCCACGACACCCGGCAAGCGCAATAGTGCATATTGGCCGGGCAGGAAATCCGCCTCGCCATCACAACGGAACGTATATTCCACCATATCCCGCGTAAATTCCTGCCGCCCCTCCAGCCGGACCGATCGCACGGTCGGGCTTTTGAGCGGCACGAATTCGGGCTTCAAACGGACCTTCAGCGTGCAATCACCGGAGATCTTGCTCTGGCAGGCCAAACGTCGGCCGCGCGACCGGGCGCGTGCGGAAAGTCCCGGCGCATCTTCCCACGAATCCGCGACATCGCCTTCGACGAGCTCGAACTGGCAAGTGCCGCAACCACCGGAATTGCAGTCATAAGGGAAACCCAAGCCCTTTCGAAGGGCTTCTCGCAGAAGATTTTTTCCAAGCTCCCCCTCGAAATGGCCTTCGCCGACAATGTCGATTCGTGCAGTTCTCATTTCCCTTCTCCGACATCGACGAGAAGATCGTCGCCATCGCGAATGACGGCGTAGGTCTTCAACGGCTTTTCGCAGGGAAACGCAGTCGCCTTGCCGGTACGGACATCGAAACAGCCGCCGTGCTGCGGGCATTCGATGGTTTCGTCTTCGAGCCAACCATCCGTCAGCATGGCGACGCCATGCGTGCAAACATTGTCCGTCACATAATATTCGCCATCGACGTTGAACACGGCCAGATATAGGCCGTTGTCCGTGTCGACGCGCAACATCTCACCGGGCTGAACGTCGCTCGCCGCACAGAGCCTGACCTCACGTCCCGTTTGAACAATCCGACTCATCTCTCTCACTTTCGTGGCAATCGAAACACCGCATGGAGCTTTCCTCGATCGGGGCACATGGACTCACGGCCGCCGCTGCCGCCCCCTGTCGGCCGGAGGCGCAGACCTGTCGTCTGCGCCTCCGATTGCCGACGCTCCGACCGAGACCATGACGTCCCGCCGGCGGCGCGCCCGAGAGGCCATACGCAGGCGATCGGCCGGCGACTACTCCGCGGCACCGAGATCCACATCCAGCCCGAAGCCGGAAGCTTCCAAGCCGTGACCGAATACGTCCGACTTGTAGTAGGCCTGCTGCGAAGCCGGCTTGGACCCGCCCCAACCGAGCTCCCAGAGCCAGCCCGAAGGCGACGCGTGGTAGAACGTCAACGCCTTGTCGTTGGAATGCTTGCCGAGTTGCATCGCCACGGGAATCTGGCGCTGTCGCACGAGGTCGTGCGCGATGCCGAGATCGTCGAGATCCGAATATTCGATCATCAGGTGATTGATGCGCTTCGGCATGGGCCCCAGCCCGAAGGCGACCGAATGCTGGCGATCGTTGCAATGCATGAATATGGGCTTGGCGACCGCCCCGTCGGGCAGCGGAAGATGATACTCGATCCCACCGCGCAGCCCGAGTGTGCGATAGAACTTGTAGGCGGCGACATCGTCGTCCTGACGCAGCAGGCAATGGGCGAAGCCCTGTTGATCACCCGTGACGAAGCGACCATGCATCGGACGCCCGGGGTGAAAGGGACGGCCCAACGTATGCTCGGGGCCCCAGAAGATTTCGGTCGGATTTCCGCCCGGATCCGCGAGCTTGATCAGGCCGAGCACGCGCCGCTCGGCGGCTTCGGAAGCGCTCGCGACACGATATGCGTAGCCGGCCGCATCGAGCTTCGCCGCCATCGCATCGAGTTCGTCGGGCCCGGCGACCCGCCACCCCAAATAGGCCAGATCGTCCTGATCGCCGACATGGACCACCATCCTGTGATGCCAGGAGTCCATGCGCAGGTAGAAGCGATCTCCCTCACCCTCGTCGACGATCTCCATGCCGACGATGTCGCGGGCATAGTCTTTCCAGGCGAGGGCGTCACTGACTGAAATGCCCATGTAGCCCAGTTCGGTAACGGCAACGGCCGACATGCTTGCTCCTCCCGATGTTGTCCGAATTGTCCGTCGCGACGGCCCGACCACAGCGTAGCCGTCAAGTTCGCGGATTTATTTTGGGCATCGAGCCTAGGTCATGAAACGCATACTCCGCACCCATCCTTTGATCACAGCCAGAACTAATGACCATCACTGGCAGTGATGAGGGCGGAACGACGCCCGAAATCGGCGCCGGCGCTGCCTTATTCCGCTGCATGATATCGTGTATTCGGCGGATCCGCTTACTCCCCACGAAAGCCGCCGCTACCATCTCTACAGCGCTACATCCAGCGAACGACGTCCGGGATGAATTCTGTTCACCCACGCGTTCGAAAAGAAGAAAGCGCACGACAGGGAAACGCTAACGGACGGGGGAGTTATGGGCTGGCTTGTCGGCACGGTGGTCTTGATCACTGGTGGGGGCTCCGGATTGGGGCGGGCGCTCGTACGGCGCTTCATCGACGAAGGCGCCAAGGTCGGCGTTCTCGAAGCGAACAAGGATCGGGCCGAGGATCTCGCCCGTGATTTCGGCGCCTCGGTCGAGGTGACCGTCGGAAGCGTCGCGAGTTATGGCAGCAACCAGGAGGCCGTCGAGCGGACGGTTGCCAAGTTCGGAAAGCTCGACACGTTCATCGCGAACGCCGGCATTTTCGATTTCTTCCTGCCGCTGGCGAAATACGACGGGGAGCAACTCGCTGCCGCGTTCGACGAACTGATGGCGGTGAACGTCAAGGGTGCGCTCCTCGGCGCACGGGCGGCCCTGCCCGAACTGCTGCGCACACGCGGCAACATCATCGTCACGATCTCGAACGCCGGCTTCTACCCGGGCGGTGGCGGCCCCCTCTACACGGCCTCGAAGCACGCGCTCGTCGGCGTGGTCAAGCAGCTCGCCCACGAGCTCGCCCCGAAAATCCGCGTGAACGGTGTGGCCCCCGGCGGGATGAAGACCTCGCTCAGCGGCCTGTCGGCGACCGGCACCTCCGGACAGAGCCTCGCTCAGATGGAAACGCTGGACGACATGCTCAAGAGCATCACGCCGCTCGAGATCTCGCCGAAGCCCGAGCAATATTGCGGTCCCTATGTGTTGCTCGCCTCCAGCACGAATTCGGCGGCGACGACGGGCGCAATCATCAACACCGATGGTGGCCTGGGTGTTCGCGGGATCGTGGCGGTCAGCGGCGGGGAAGAACTCTGACTCGCCGAGCCGTCCTGCCGGTTCCAGCCTCGACTTGCCCAACAGGAGAACATTGATGAGCGACATCATCGTCGAAAAGCGCCTGCCGTCCGGCCGCTTCGAGAGCCATGTCATGATTGCCGGCGATCCCGAGAAGCCGGCACTCATCCTGATGCACGGCGCCGGTCCGGGCGCGCATGCCGCGTCCAACTGGCGTCATTGCTTCCCCGAACTGGCGAAGGATTTCTTCGTCGTCGCGCCCGACATGATCGGCTTCGGCCAGAGCGATATTCCGGACCCCTTGCCGGCGCACAGCATGACCTGGATGGGCATGCGCGTCGAACAGGTCCTCGGACTCATGGATCATCTGGGGATCGAGAAGGCGCACATCGTCGGCAACTCGATGGGTGGCGCGGTCACGCTGCATCTCCTGATCGAGGCGCCGGAGCGGTTCGAGAAGGTCGTGCTGATGGGACCGGCGGGCGCACCGATGAACCGCACGCCCGAGATGGCGCGACTGCTGTCGTTCTACGCCGACCCCCGACTGCCACGTTATCGCGAACTGATCTCGAGCTTCGTCTACGATCCGAGCGTCGTGCCGAACTTCGACCAGATCGTCGAGGATCGCTTCAGGGTCGCGACCAACCCCGAAGTCCGCCGAGTGCAGGAAGTCATGTTCGAGTCGATGAAGACCGGCATGGATGCGCTCATCGTTCCGCCCTCCGCTCTCGCGCGTATGCCGCATGAGGTGGCGCTCGTCCACGGCCGCCACGATCGCGTCGTGCCGCTCGAAGCGAGTCTGTATCTCCTCCAGCACCTCCAGCGCGCGGAGCTCACCGTTCTCGATCGGTGTGGCCACTGGGCGCAGATCCAGCGCTGGGACGCCATGCTGCCCATCATGCGCACGCATCTGCTGAAGCCGAACGGGGCGGCCGATGCTTGACGAAGCGACGATTCGCAAGCTCGCCCAGGAACTGAACGAGGCCGAGAAAACCCGCGTCCAGGCAAAGCAGTTCTCGCAGCGCTTCCCGGACATTCAGTTCGAGGACAGCTATCGGGTGCAACGTGAATGGGTCCGTCTGAAGAAGGCGGAAGGGCGCAGGAGTATCGGTCGCAAGATCGGCATCACATCTCGCGCGATGCAGCAGGTCGCCAACATCACGGAGCCCGACTACGGGGTCCTGCTCGATGACATGCTGTTCGCGGACGGCAGCACCATCCCGCCCGGCCGTTTCATCGCGCCGATGGTCGAGGTCGAACTCGCGTTCATCCTGAAGAAGGATCTGCGTGGACCCGACGTCTCGATCTTCGACGTGCTGAACGCAACCGACTGGGTCGTGCCGGCGATGGAGATCATCGACGCACGGATCGAGCGGATAGACCCCGAGACCAGGTCGCAGCGTCGGGTCCTCGACACCATCGCGGACAACGCGGCGAACGGCGGGATCGTTCTCGGCGCACAGCCCGCGCGACCCGAGGCCGTCGACCTGCGTCGGGTCGGCGCCATTCTTCACAAGAATGGTGCCGTCGAGGAAACCGGCCTCGCGGCCGGCGTGCTCAATCACCCGGCCAACGGCATCGCCTGGCTCGCGCGAAAGCTGAGTGCGTGGGACGAGCATCTTTCGGCCGGCGAGATCGTGCTCGCCGGATCCTTCACCCGCGTGGTGACGGCCTCGAGCGGCGACCAGTTCTGCGCCGATTACGGGCCTCTCGGCACGATCAATGTTCGGTTCGGGTGACAGCCATGGACAATCCCGTCAATCCGCTCAAGCAGGCCCTTCTCGAAGGCCGGCCGCAGTTCGGCCTCTGGCTGTCGCTGGGTGATCCGTCGAGCGCCGAGATCTGCGCCGGCGCGGGGTTCGACTGGCTGCTCATCGACGGCGAGCATGTTCCGCATTCGCTGCAGAGCGTGCTGGCGCAGGTTCACGCGATTTCCGGCTACCCGCGTACCCATGCCGTCGCGCGTGTTCCGTCGTCCGATCCCCTTGTGATCAAGCAATACCTCGACCTCGGCATCCAGACCCTTCTGGTACCGATGGTCGAAAGCGCCGAACAGGCGGCGGCGATCGTCCGTGCGTGCCTGTACCCCCCACAGGGCGAACGTGGAGTCGGTGGCGGGCGCGCGGCGCGCTGGGGACATGTCCCGAAGTACCTTCATCAAGCCAACGCCCAGATCTCGATCATCGTTCAGGTCGAAACCCGAAGGGGGCTGGAGGCCCTGGACGCGATCGCGGAGACCGAAGGCATCGATGGTGTCTTCATCGGTCCTGCAGACCTGTCGGCGTCGCTCGGCCATCTCGGCCAGCCCGGCCATCCCGAAATGCAGCGGGAGATTCTGGGTGCCATCGGGCGAATTCGCGCAGCGAAAAAGGCGCCCGGAATCCTGAGCCGTGATCCGGAAATGCTGAGGTTGTCGATTGCCGAAGGTGCCCGATTGGTCGCCGTCGGCCTCGACGCCTACCTGCTGGCCGCGCAAGCGCGATCGCTGGCTCAGACCTACATTCCCGGCTGAACAGCATCCGGGATGTCACTGGTGAGGAAACGAAAAGGAGTATAATGATGAAAATGGAGCGAATTGGTCCCCCACGAGACTACAACTCCCTCATGAACTTGGAAGAGGGGTGGGTTTCCCGCGATGTCTTTTTCGATCCGGCGATCTATGAAGCCGAGATGCGTCAGATCTTCGCCCGGGTCTGGTTGTTCGTCGCCCATGAATCCCAGGTTCCCAAGCCCGGCGACTTCGTCACGACCTATATGGGCGAGGACGGTGTGATCGTCGCCCGGCAGAAGGACATGTCGGTCAACGTGTTCCTCAATTCCTGCCCTCACCGTGGCAACAAGGTGTGCCATGCGGATGGCGGGAATGCTCGGCGGTTCGTCTGCAACTACCATGGATGGGCCTTCGATACGGCCGGCAAGCTCATGGGCATGAACGAGGAGCGCTGTTACGACCCGGGCGATATCGACAAGAGCGAATGGGGCATGAAGTCGGTTGCGAAGGTCGCGACCTTCAAGGGGCTGATTTTCGCCACTTTCGATCCGACGGCTCCCAGCCTCGAGGATTATCTCGGCGATTACCGCTGGTATCTCGACTGCATGCTGGACAGCGATGATGGCGGTTCGGAACTCATCGGCGGGACGATGAAGTTCGTCATTCCGATGAACTGGAAGATGGCAGCGGAAAACTTCATCGGCGACGCCTATCACGCCGCTTGGTCCCACGATTCTGGTGCCAAGGCCATGACGGGTGGCATGGCGTTTCCCGAGTTGGATCTGCACAACACCTTCCATGCGAGCGCCAACGGCCATGGTCATGAATTCGGCATGGATGGCTTCGGTGACATCATGCTGCTCGGTCGCCCGAAAGTGACCGAATACTTCATGCAGGTACTGAAGCCCCGGATCGAGGCGCGACTGGGCAAGCTCCGTTCCACGATCTTCGGCTCGATCGCATCGGCAACCGTGTTCCCGAATGTTTCCTACCTGCCCGGGATCTCGACGTTCCGCACCTGGTTGCCCAAGGGGCCCGACAAGACGGAAGTGCGGACCTGGACCATCGTCAACCGTAATATGCCCGACGAAATCAAAGACGAGCTCACCAAGGGCGTGATGCAGACCTTCGGTCCGAGCGGCACCTTCGAGATGGACGACGGCGAGAACTGGGAAAACAGCTGCTCGACCAACAAGGGGTTTGTGACCCGCCAGGGGCGGCTGCACTACCGTTGTGGCATCAGCCGCAAGGACGACCACCCCGAACTGCCCGGCATCATCTACAGGGGACAGTTCGGAGATTCCAATCAGCGCGCCTTCCACCGCCGTTGGCTCGACCTGATGACCGCGGAAAGCTGGAACGACGTTCCCGACCGTCAGGGCAATCGTCTCAAGGGCCGCGAAACCCGCGACCTGCACAACGGGCTCCGGAGCCTTTGATCGATCGCGTATAGGAGGATGACATGAACCAACTGGCTCAAAAAATCGCGCCGTTGTCGGCTCCCGCGGTCGATCTGGTCGTCGAGATCCAGCAAGTGCTCTACCGCGAAGCCAGGCTCCTGGATGCCGAGCGCTACGACGAGTGGGTCGAAATGCTTGCCCCGGATCTCCACTATTTCATGCCGAACATGGAGACACGATACCGCGCGGACAAGAGCAATATCATCGCGGATCTCAAGCGGGCAGCTTATTTCAACGACAACCGCGAAGACATGCTCAAGCGTCTCGACCGGCTGAAGACGGGAACGGCCTGGTCCGAGGACCCTGCCACCCGCTTCACGCACCTCATCGGCAATGTCGAGGTGGAGCTGACGGAAACGGAGAGCGAATATCGCGTCTACTCCGCGTTCCTGCTCTGCCGTGGGCGCAATGAAAGCGACGAGGATATCCAGGTCGGCAAGCGCAAGGACCTCTGGCGTCGCACGCCGGACGGTCTGAAGCTGGTCCAGCGGACTATCCACCTCAATCAGAACACGCTGCTGAGCAAGAACCTCAACGCGTTCCTCTGATCGTATCGCCTGGTGGCCCGGCGCCCCGCGGTGTCCCACACCATATCGACGCCGGCGACGAGTAGTCGCCGGCGTAGGTCTTGATCGATCGGTAGTCGGTTCGGCATGCCGCACGACTCTATGGACACGAGGACTCCATGGCGAAGAGCAACGAGGTCGACTTCTTTCGCGACTTCCAGATGGTGATCGATGGGCGAACGACGAGTGCCGACAAGACCTTCGACGTCGTCAACCCGGCGACGGAAACCTCAGTTGGCCAGGCGCCGGACTGCTCTCCGCAGCAACTGGACGCGGCCGTCGGCGCCGCCCGCAACGCCTTCCTCAGCTGGCGCCATTCCTCTCACGCGACCCGAAGCGCGCTGTTGAACGCGATCGCGGACAGAATGGAATCGATTGCCGAGCCGTTGAGCCTGCTGCTCACCCGCGAACAGGGCAAACCTCTCGCGGAAGCAAAGGCCGAAATTCAACGCGCCGCGCTCTGGTTCAAGCACTATGCCACGCGTGAACTGCCGATTGAACGATATACCGAGGGCAATCGACACGAGATCGAGGTTCGGCGCGTGCCGATCGGGGTCGTCGGCGCGATCACGCCTTGGAATTTTCCGATCACCCTCGCAGTATGGAAATTGGCACCCGCACTTCTGGCGGGCAATGCGGTCGTGCTGAAGCCTTCACCCTTCACACCGCTGTCGACCCTCAAGTTGGGCGAGGCATTGCTCGACATTCTTCCGCCGGGTCTGGTCAATTTCGTTTCTGGCGGCGATGAACTGGGGCCCCTGATCTCGCAGCACGCCGGAATCGACAAGATCGCCTTCACCGGTTCGACGGCCACGGGCCGGGCGGTGATGCGTAGCGCCGCCGGCAACCTCAAGCGTCTCACGCTCGAACTCGGTGGAAACGATCCGGCAATCATATTGCCCGACGTCGACGTCGACGAAGTCGCGGAGAAGATTTTCTGGGCCGCATTCCGCAACAGCGGTCAGGTCTGCGTCGCTGCGAAGCGGATCTACGTCCATGACGCCATCTACGATCGCTTTGCGGCGGCCATGGCCGATCTTGCCCGAGCGCATCGTCCGGCGAACGGCGAGGAGCCGGGCACGAGCCTCGGTCCTGTGCAGAACCGGCTCCAGTATCAGCGTGTCCGCGAACTGATCGAGGAATCACGGAGCGCCAACCTCGAATTCCTTTCCGAGCCCGGCGATTTCGATGGGCCGGGATATTTCATCGCGCCAACGATCGTCGACGATCCGCCCGACGATGCCCGCGTCGTGACCGAGGAGCCCTTCGGCCCGGTCGTTCCCCTGCTGCGATATCGCGATATCGACGACGCGATTCGGCGCGCGAACAGCAGCGAATTCGGGCTTGCCGCATCGGTCTGGAGCAAGGATACCGACGTGGCGGCCAAGGTCGCCGAACGGATCGAGAGCGGGACCGTTTGGATCAACAAGGCCCAGTTCCTGTCTCCGTCCGTTCCCTTCGGTGGGCGCAAGCAATCCGGAATCGGCATCGAAAACGGCGACGAGGCGCTGTTGGAATACACCGCCATTCAGACGATCGTGAAGTAAGAAGGCCGAGCGGGCGGTTATTTCGGCGCCCTCTTGCCATCCCGACGGCGAGGCTCGAATGTATTGCGCTCACTTCGGATTTTACGTCGGATGCACGTTTTCAATGTATTCTTTATTCATATGGGTAGCGTTGGCCGGATTCGGGCGGGCGACCTTCTCGACGAGGGTCGAAAGTCGGAGCGGGGGAAATCGGTGATGCGGATCGATGAACGAAATGGAAGAACCTCCGGCCGGGAGCATCACTCTCGCCTGCGCTCCCGGTGTCTCGGCGCCTCTCGGCACGGGAGATGGTTCTGTGCTTTCTTCACGCTTCGCCCCCTCCCGTGTGCTGCGGGCGGCATGCCCGAATCCACGGCGACGATCGCTCATCGCATCCCTCCCATCAAAACCGGAATGGAAGCCTGGGCTGGAAATAGGAATCGAAATTTTTTTCTTCCTGAGACTCTTGTTCGTGCCAGCTCGGTAGCATGAAAATGATCGATATTTTGAAGTTCGATCTAAATTTGCTTCGGATATTCCATCGTATGATGGTTGATCGAAAAGTTTCGGCAGCCGCCGAAGCTTTGGGCCTGACGCAACCCGGCGTCAGTAATGCACTCAAGAGACTTCGCGAACTGACAGGTGACGATCTCTTTATTCGTTCATCTGGAGGCATGGAGCCGACGGCGTTCGCCACTCAAATCGCCGAACCGATCGGTTATGCGCTCGCGATGATCGACGCGACATTCACCCAGCCGACGGACTTCAACCCCGCGACGGATCGTCGACTGTTTCGGCTTGGTTTGACGGATATCGGGGAGGCCTACCTGCTGCCACGCATCTTGGCCAAGACAGCGGAAATTGCGCCGAAGATACGATTCACGACCCTTCGGCCGGGAAATTCGGACTTGCGAGAAGAAATGGAAATGGGCACGATCGACCTTGCGATCGACGTATTGCCTCGGCTCAAAGGCAATTTCCTTTCTCGACGTCTATTGCAGGAAAAGCACGTCATCTGCGTACGGAAGAATCACCCGCTGGCAAAAAAGTCAGCTTGGACGTTATCCGATTATCTCGCACAGGAACATGTCGTGATTATTGCCCAAGGAACGGGGCATGGCGACATGGATGCGTTGATGGAACGCAAAGGCATATCCCGAAACATTCGCCTTACTGTACCGCACTTCCTGAGTCTCGGCCCAACGTTGCAGGCCACGGATATGGTCGCAACTCTGCCTGAGGATGCCGCTCTCATCCTCGAAGCGCCGTATGGCCTGATCAGCCTACCATTTCCAGGTACGTTGCCGACGGTTTACGTCGACGTTTGCTGGCATCGGCGCATGCATCGCGATCCCGGCAATTTCTGGTTGCGCAATTTGATTTACAAGCTTTTTCTCAAACCGGCGAGCTGAGTGATCATGGAGCTCACGCTGATCCCGAGCCGAAAGGTCCTCGACATCCAGCCGGATGAGACGATCCTCGCGGCGCTGATCCGCCAAAATGCACCGATTTCACATAGCTGCAAAGACGGCCGCTGCGGTCTCTGCAGATGTTCGTTGGCTGTGCCGGATTTTCTTTCTGTAGGATATCATTTCAGTGAAATGGCGTCTGTCCTGGCCTGTCAAACTGTGCCCAACGCCGATTGTTTGATCGAAATTCTTGACCCGGCCGACATATTGGTGCTGCCGGCGCAGATGGCGCGTGGCCGTGTCGTCTCGGTCGACGCCCCGGTGGAACATATAAGACGGCTGACACTGAGTCCTGAAAGCCCGTCAAATTCGCAGCCGGGCAGTATTTTGAGGTAACTTTTCCATCCAACATCGTAAGAATGTACTCTGCGGCAAGTATGCCGACCGATGACACCTTGCGTTTCGACATCCAGCTTCACTATCATGGCCAGGCCTCCCGCTACATCAGGGACACCTTGAAGGTTGGAAATAATTTGAAGTTACGAGGGCCGTTGGGTGCCGCTTTTCTTCGTCGCAACTGCCCTGCACCGATCCTGTGTATTTCCAACAATACGGGACTGGGGCCGCTCATAGCCTTGCTACGGACCATTTCCGAGGCCCGGATGCCGAATCCGATATACATCTATGCCGGATTTTCCTCAGCTGAATACATTTATGGCCGGCAAGAACTGCAGCAGGCAACCAAAGATTTGGTGAATTTGCGTTACAGTCATACGGTGGTCGGAGGAGGAGCGTTGAATCGCACCGACCGTCTCGGCCTTCTCACCGATGTTCTTACAGCGGACTTTCAAGATTTGAGCGCTTACCGCGTCTATGCGTTCGGCTCGCCGCACGCCATAGAGGTGAGCTGTCGGCTGTTGCGCCTAAAAGGCGTCGCGCCAAATCGTCTTCATGCCGAGCCTTTCGTCTATTCGGCATTCTGACTGTTGAACCGCGCCGGGTTTGCCGGAGGCTCCAACTCTCGAGAGGATGGAGCCATGACGAGCAAGACGGCGAACAAGTTCGCCCCGGAAGTGCGTGGCCGCGCGTCAGGATGACCTTCGAGCACGAGGGCGATCACGACTCTCGAATGGGTCGACTGGTTCAACAACCGCCGGCTCCTCGAGCCGATCGGCGACATCCCGCCGGCCGAGGCCGAACTACGCTGGTGGGACGAACAGGAGCAGGTGGCCATCCCCGCCCGAACCAGAGCGCCGAGCCACGGACGGAGCCGGCGCGATTCGACTCCGACCGCTCCGGTTTTCACGGATTGGACCAATTCGATTTTATTTTCCCCACTGCACCGAAGTGAGTGCCGAGTTCAATTCGGGAGGTGACAGGCGAATGGGAACACGGCTCCCGTCGACACGGTAGGGCGGCGCCAACAACCAGCGCGACGCCGCGCCCGCCTCGCCGCGACGCTCGACCGAGCCGGCGACGCCGGCGCGCTCGGACGTCAGCGCCTGATGAAGACCGAGCACCTCGCCGGCCGGGATGCCGGCCTCGCCGAGCGCGCGCAGGAGATCGGCCCGCGTGTGCCGGCGTAGTTCGCCCTCGAGTTCCGGCAGCAGGGCGGCGCGGTTGCGGGCGCGCTCGAGGTTGGTGGCGAAGCGCGGATCCGTCGCCAGATCGGGACGCGCGAGGACGATCTTGCAGAAGCGGTCGTATTGGGCATTGTTGCCCACGGTGATCACGAGCGGACCGTCCGCGGCTTCGAAGACCCCATAAGGGACGATCGAGGGATGGGCGTTGCCGTAACGCGGCGGATCCTCGCCCTGCACCAGGGCCTCCAACCCGTAGTAGGAGGTCAGCGCCACGCCGCAGTCGAAGAGCGCCAGATCGACGCGGCCGCCCCGGCCGGTCCGCTCGCGGCGGAAGAGCGCGGCGAGCACCGCCTGCGCCGCATATTGACCGGTGAAGAGATCGACCGCCGCGACGCCGAACTTCAGAGGCGGACGGCCGGCCTCGCCGTTGAGGGCCATCAGCCCGGCCTCGCCTTGGACCAGCAGATCGTAGCCGGGGCGCTCCGCCTCCGGGCCGGGGCCGTAGCCGGCGATCGAGCAGTAGACGAGACGGGGGTTCTCCTGGGAGAGATCCTCCCAGCCCAGCCCGAGCTTCTCTGCGCCCCCGGTCTTGAAGTTCTGCACCACGACGTCCGCCTCCCGTGCCAGCGCGCGCACCTGCGCGAGGCCCTCGGCGGTGGCCAGATCGATGCCGATCGAGCGCTTGTTGCGATTGACCCCGTCGAAATAAGAGGTGGTCGTCGCCCCGGTCCTGAGCCCCCAGTCGCGCGTATCGTCCCCACGGAGGGGATGCTCGACCTTGATGACGTCGGCCCCGAAATCACCGAGGACCTGGGCACACCAGGGGCCTGCGAGGATACGCGACAGATCCAGTACGCGGACACCGGAAAGCGGCAGGTCGAAATCGGCGAGAGTCGTCATCGGAAGCTCCGTGATTCTGGTCACGTCCCCATCACCCCGTCGAGGCCGGCGACGACTTCGCGGAGGCGCGGGCGGACCGTTTTCAGAAGAAAGTCGGGCGAGGCGATCACGGTCGGCGCACCGCAATTGATCACCATCGGCGGCAGACCGCCGCCGGGGCGGAAGCCGAGGGCGATGGCGCTGACGTTTTCCTGCCAATCGCCGAAGGAACAGCTGCAGCCCAGTTGCTCGTACTCCTCGAGCGCCCGCTTCAGCATGCTCTCCATCTTCGGCCAAGCGAGCGGATCGAGCATCTTCAAATCGTGGAAGAGCTGATCGCGCTCCGCCGGCGTCAGAGCGGCGATGAAGGCTCGGCCCATCGAGCTGCGGGTCATCGAGAGGCGGGAGCCGACGTCGATGTTGAGCGCGATCGCCGCCGGACCCCGGGCGATCTCGACGTAGCGCATCGAGAGATTGTCGCGCACGCCGAGCCCGACCGAGGCATTCGACATGTTGGCGAGATCGCGCATCGCCGGCCGCGCGATCTGACGCACGCTGAGCCCGCCGAGCGCCACCGTGCCCAGCGCCATCAGACGGCTACCGAGTCGATACTTGCCGACCTCCTCGCCGAAATGGAGATAGCCCAGTTTGGTCAGCGTGTAGGTCAGCCGCGTCACCGTGGATCGCGGCAGGCGGCAACGCTCGGCGATTTCGTGGTTGGCGAGCCAAGTCTCACCCGGCCGATAGGCCGAGAGGACGTCCAATCCCCGCGCCAACGCCGTGACGAAGTGGCGATCTTCCCGGGGATCGTCGTCGGTATCGGCCACGTCTGTATGATGCTCCGCCATGACTGACCTCTCGTCTCTCGTGATCTCGATGGTCTTATCCCACGGCGGGATCACGAACGCGAAGGGGGCGCGGGGTCTCGACCAGGATCGTCGGCGACATGGGGGCGGGTCCTCTTCGCGGCGAAGTGATCGGAGCTCCGCGGCGGACGAGCGTCCGTCGCAGGCGAAGTAGAGATCGTGCGGGAGATCGAGATCGACCTGCGAGGCCGGGCTCGAGAAGACGACGTCGCCGACGATCCCGGTCGAGACCCCGCCCGCAGCGCCCGGCTCGACGCTTCCTCCGTTTCGCACGGGTCGTATCCCGCATCGTTCGCGTCCGTCGGCTGACCAGCGGCTGTCCATCGAGTGCCACGGCCTTTCGAACTTGTCAACAAAAACAGACATTGATTCTGCATTGCAGAACAAATCAACCAACGAACCGAAGGAATTGCCCTGTATATGGCTTGACAAGCGGTTTCTCATTCCGCATTTCATCTGCTCAGCAAATTTATGCGGTTTTCAATTCCGCTATACAGTTCAACGCGTCGGGAGGACGCATGGAAACGGTCTCGAGACGGAGCGTCGACGGCGTCGCGCTTCTCACCATCGACAATCCTCCGGTGAACGCGCTTTCGGCCCGGCTGCGGAGCGATCTCGTCACCGCGGTCGCGGCGGCCGAAGCCGATCCCACCATTCGCGCGATCGTCGTCACCGCCACCGGGCGGGCCTTCGTCGCCGGCGCGGACATCACGGAATTCGGCAAGCCGCCGATCCCTCCCGCTCTGCCCGACGTGCTCGCCCGGATCGAAGCCTGCGCCAAGCCCGTGGTGATCGCCCTGAACGGTGCCGCGCTCGGCGGCGGTTTCGAACTGGCGTTGGCGGGTCATGCCCGCATCGCCACACCCGGCGCGACGGTCGGTCTGCCCGAGATCGAGCTCGGCCTCCTGCCGGGCGCCGGAGGCACCCAGCGTCTGCCCCGACTGATCGGTGCCACCCGGGCCTTCTCGATCATGCTCTCCGGCGCTCCGATCGCCGCCGAGAAGGCCGTCGCGCTCGGTCTCGTCGACGCACTCGCCCAGGGCGATCTCCTCGACGTCGCGGTCGCGATCGCGCTCGAGATCGCCGATCGCGGCACGCTGCGCCGTCTCTCCACCGTCACGGTCGCCGCCGACCCGGCCGACCGCGAGGCCTTCGAGGCGGCCGCGGCCGCAGCCCTCGCGAAGTCCCCCGACACGCCCGACGTCGCCGCGCTGGTCGACGCCGTGCGCGCCGCGCTCGACCGTCCCTACGCGGAAGGTCTGGCGATCGAACGTGCGCATTTCCTGGCGCTTCTGCGCGATCCGCGCTCGAAGGCGGCGCGGCATCTCTTCTTCGCCGAACGCCAGGCCGCGCGCGTGCCCGGCGTCGGCAAGGACGATCGCCCGCGCGCGATCGCCCGCGCGGCGGTGATCGGGGCCGGCACCATGGGCGGCGGCATCGCCATGTGCTTCGCCCAGGCCGGCATCGCCGTCACCGTGATCGAACAGAAGCAGGAGGCGCTCGACGCCGGCCTCGCGCGCGTCCGGGCCAATTGGGAGACCTCGGTGACGCGCGGCTCGCTCACGGCCGAGGCGCTGGCGGCGCGGCTCGCGCTGTTGAGCGGGGCGGTCGGGCTCGAAGCGGCGGCCGGGGCCGACGTGATCGTCGAGGCGGCCTTCGAGGAGATCGGCGTCAAGGAAGAGATCTTCCGCGCCCTCGATCGCATCACCAAGCCGGGTGCGATCCTCGCCACCAACACCTCCTATCTCGACGTCGACGCCATCGCCGGCTTCACGGCGCGGCCCGCCGACGTGATCGGTCTGCACTTCTTCTCGCCCGCCAACGTCATGCGCCTGCTCGAGATCGTGCGGGCGGCGAAGACCGCTCCGGACGTGATCGCCACCGCGCTCGATCTGGCGCGCCGCCTCGGCAAGCTGCCGGTGGTGGTCGGCGTCTGCCACGGCTTCGTCGGCAATCGCATTCTGGCCAAGCGCAGCGCGGCGGCCGAGCGATTGCTGCTCGCCGGCGCGCTGCCGCACGAGATCGACGAGGCGGTCACCACCTTCGGCTTTCGCATGGGGCCCTTCGCGATGCTGGATCTGGCCGGTCTCGACATCGGCTGGCGCAACCGCAAGGCGACCGGCGGCAAAGCACCGGTCGCCGACGCCCTCTGCGAGCAGGGGCATTTCGGCCAGAAGGCCGGCCGGGGCTTCCACGTCTATCCGGCCGGCGCCCGGAAAGGCGAGCGCGACCCGGACGTGGAGGCGCTGATCCGGCGCCTCTCCGACGAGCACGGCATCACCCGGCGCGCCTTCTCCACCTCGGAAATCCTGGCGCGGCTGTTCTACCCGATGGTCAACGAGGGCGCGAAGATCCTGGAGGAAGGGATCGCGGCGCGGTCGAGCGACATCGACCTGGTCTGGATCAACGGCTACGGCTGGCCGGCATCGACCGGCGGTCCGATGCACTGGGCGGACCGCGTCGGACTTTCGACCATCGTCACCGGCCTCGACGAGATGGCGGCGGAAACCGGTGACGACGGTCTGAAGCCGTCGGCCCTGCTGCGCCGGCTCGCCGCCGAGGGCGCGACCTTCGCCGGCCCCGCCGAAACCCACTGAGGAAAAGACCATGGTCGACGTCGTCGTCGTTTCGACTGCGCGGACCGCCATCGCCAAGGCGGGACGCGGCGCGCTCAACCTGACCCGAGGGGCCGCCATGGGCGCCCACGTGATCCGCGCGAGCCTCGATCGCGCCGGCCTCGCCGGCGACGAGGTCGAGGAGGTGATCCTCGGCTGCGGTTACCCGGAGGGGGCGACCGGCGGCAACGTCGCACGCCATGCCGCGCTCCGCGCCGGCGTGTCGGTCTCGGCGAGCGCCGCCGTCGTCTCGCGCTTCTGCGCCTCCGGCCTCGAGGCGGTCGCCGCTGCGGCCGGACGCATCGCCCGCGACGGCGTTCCGATCGCGGTCGCCGGTGGGCTCGAATCCATCACCCTGACCCAGCCGGTCGATCGCGAACTCTATCGCGACCCCCGGCTGACCGCCGAGAAGCCGTCGGTCTACACCTCGATGATCGAGACCGCCGACATCGTGGCACGGCGTCACGGTGTCTCCCGCGAGGCGCAGGATCGCTTCTCCCTGGAGAGCCAGAAGCGCACCGCTGCCGCGCAAGGCTCCGGACGCTTCGATGCCGAGATCGTGCCGATCACCGTCGAGCAGGCGGTGACCGACAAGGCGACCGGCGAGGTCTCCCGGCGGACCGTCACGCTGGCGCGCGACGAGGGCAATCGCCCCGATACGTCCTACGAGGGGCTGGCGGCGCTGAAGCCGGTGCGTGGTGCCGACGAATACGTCACCGCCGGCAACGCCAGCCAGCTCTCCGACGGCGCCTCCGCCTGCGTGCTGATGTCGGCCGACGAGGCGGCGCGGCGCGGGCTCGAGCCGCTGGGCACCTTCCGGTCCTACGCCACCGCCGGCTGCGAGCCGGACGAGATGGGCATCGGCCCGGTCTTCGCGGTGCCGCGCCTGCTCGCCCGTCGGGGCCTGACGGTCGCCGACATCGGCCTGTGGGAGCTCAACGAGGCCTTCGCCTCGCAGTCCGTCCACTGCATCGACCGCCTCGGCCTCGATCCCGCGATCGTCAACGTCGACGGCGGCGCCATCTCGATCGGCCATCCCTTCGGCATGAGCGGCGCCCGCCTGGTCGGCCACGCGCTCCTCGAGGGCCGACGTCGAGGCGTGCGCTTCGCCGTCGTCACCATGTGCATCGCCGGCGGCATGGGTGCGGCCGGCCTCTTCGAAATTCACCCGGGAGCGAACTGATGGACCTGCGCTTCACCCCCGAAGAGATCGCCTTCCGCGAGGAAGTCCGCTCCTTTTTCCTGACCGAGATTCCCGCCGACATCCGCACGAAGGTGTCGGAAGGCCGCAAGCTCGACCACCGGGACTACATCACCTCGCAGCGGATCCTGAACGCCAAGGGCTGGGCCGTGCCGCATTGGCCGGTCGCCTGGGGCGGACAGGACTGGACCGCGGTGCAGCGCTACATCTTCATGGAGGAGCTGATGCAGGCGGCGGTGCCGCTGCCGCTGCAGTTCAACTGCTTCATGGTCGGCCCGGTCATCGCCCAGTTCGGCAACGAGGCGCAGAAGCAGCGCTTCCTGCCGCGCATCGCCAATCTCGACGACTGGTGGTGTCAGGGCTTCTCCGAGCCCGGCGCCGGCTCCGACCTCGCCTCGCTGAAGACCAGGGCGGTGCGCAAGGGCGACGTCTATGTGGTCGACGGGCAGAAGACCTGGACCACCCTCGGCCAGTACGCCGACTGGATGTTCTGCCTCGCCCGCACCGATCCGACCGCCAAGAAGCAGGCCGGCATTTCCTTCCTGCTGATCGACATGAAGACGCCCGGCGTCACCGTGCGCCCGATCATCACCATCGACGGCCGCCACGAGGTCAACGAGGTCTTCCTCGACAACGTGGAAGTGCCGGTCGAGAACCTCGTCGGCGAGGAGAACAAGGGCTGGGACTACGCCAAGTTCCTGCTCGCCAACGAGCGCACCGGCATCGCCCGCATCGGCATGTCCAAGGAGCGCATCACCCGCATCAAGCGGCTGGCGCCGCTGACCCCGGCCGGCGAGGGCACGATGTGGGACGATCTCGACTTCCGCTCGCGCCTCGCCGCGGTGGAGATCGAGCTGAAGGCGCTGGAGATCACCCAGATGCGGGTGGTCGCCGCCCAGGCGACCCGCGATCCGACCAAGCCGGATCCCGCTTCCTCGATCCTCAAGCTGCGCGGCTCGGAGTTGCAGCAGGCCACCACCGAGCTGCTGCTCGAGCTGGCCGGTCCGGCCGCCCTCTCCGGCGAGCGTATCGGCGACGGTCTCGATGACCTCGATGCCCCCTTCGCCTGGGCCGACACTGCGGCGCCCGTCTATTTCAACACGCGCAAGGTCTCGATCTACGGCGGGTCCAACGAGATCCAGCACAACGTGATCGCCAAGGCGATCCTCGGCCTGTGAGGAGCTGAACCCATGGATTTCGATCTCTCCGAAGAACAGACCCTGCTGAAGGACACCGTCGAGCGCTGGGCCGCCGACACCTATCCGACCCTCGAGGCGACGATCGCGGCCCGCGCCGAAGCCGCCGGCTTCTCGGCCTCGCGTTGGACCGAGCTCGCCGAGCTCGGCGTGCTCGGCCTGCCCTTCGCCGAGGCCGACGGCGGCTTCGGCTGCGGGCCGGTGGAAATCGGTCTGGTGATGGAGGCCTTCGGGCGCCGGCTCGCGCCCGAGCCCTTCCTCGCCGCGATCGTCCTCGCCGGGGGAGCCCTGCGACTGGCCGCGAACGACGCCCAGCGCGAGGCGATCCTGCCGGCGGTGATCGCCGGCACCTCGCGCGCCGCCCTGGCTCATGGCGAGGCCCGGGCCCGGTACGACCTCTTCGACGTCGCCACCACCGCGACCCCGACCCCGTCGGGCGGTTGGCGCCTCGATGGTCGCAAGACCGTGGTGGAGCACGGCGGCACCGCCGATCTGCTGATCGTGAGCGCGCGCACCTCCGGCGCCCGTCGCGACGGCGACGGCGTCACGCTCTTCCTGGTGCCGGCCGGAACGCCCGGACTGCGGGTCGTGCCGCACACGGCGCACGACGGCGGACGCACCGCCGAGATCTCGCTCGACGGCGTCGAGCTGCCGGCGGAAGCCGTGCTCGGTCCGATCGGCGGCGGCGTGGCGATCGTCGAGCGGGCGACCGAGGCGGCGATCGCCGCGGTCTGTGCCGAGGCGATCGGCTCGATGCGGGCGCTGACCGACCTCACCGTCGAATACCTGCGCACCCGCAAGCAGTTCGGTGTGGCGATCGGCTCCTTCCAGAGCCTGCAGCACAAGGCGGTCGACATGTTCGTCGCCCTCGAACAGGCCCGCTCCATGGCGCTCTACGCCGCGATGATGGTCGAGGCCGAGGACGCCGACGAACGGCGCTCGGCGATCTCCGCCGCCAAGGTGCAGATCAACCGCTCCGCCCGCTTCGTCGGTCAGACCGCGGTGCAGCTGCACGGCGGCATCGGCATGACGATGGAGTATCTCGGCGCCCATCACTTCCGCCGCCTCGCGATGATCGAGATCGCCTTCGGCGACACCGCTCATCATCTGCGGCGGGTCACCCTGGCGGGCGGGCTCGTCAAGGCGAGCTGAGCGATCCCGCGATCCTCTCTCCGGGTCCGGCGCCGCGCGCGCCGAGCTTCCGACCTCACCGCGAAGGCCTCCCGATGACGGACCAGAAGACGACCTACCCGCCGCTGGCCGGCTTCGCCGCTCATCTCGGTCTGGCCATCGTCGGCTGGACCGAGGAAGGGCCGGAACTGGCGCTCGACGTCGGGCCGCATCACCTCAACCGCAACGGCGCCGTTCATGGCGGCGTCGTGCTGTCGATGCTCGACAGCGTCTGTTCGCTCGCCGGAGTGCGCCTCGTCGACGGGCGGCTCACCGGCCGCGTGGTGGTGGTGCAGCTCTCCACCAATTTTGTCGCGCCCGTGCGCGACGGACGCCTGCTGGCGCGGTCGCGGATCCGCGGCGGCGGCGCCAAGACGATCCACGTCGAGGGTGAGGTGGTCGACGAGGCCGGCGCCACCATCGCGATGGCGGCGGGCGTCGTCCGCCGCATCCGCGACGAGATCGATGGCGTCGTCCACACCGGAGACGACGCATGACGACGGCCGCCGCCCCGATCCGCGGTCGCGCGGTGAACGCCGGGACCATCGGAGGCGGAATGCCCCTGCACCCCTTCCCTCGGCAGCATGCCGAAGAGGTCTTCGAGAATTCCCACCCTTGACGCAGAACGAACGGAAACGACCATGGCCCCCAACAAGATTGCCCCCTTCAAGTGGGAGGATCCCTTCCTCCTCACCGAGCAGCTGACCGAGGACGAACGCCTCATCTCCGAGACCGCCCGCGCCTACGCTCAGGAGAAGCTCTTTCCGCGCGTCGCCGAGGCCTATCTCGAGGAGAAGACCGATCGCGCCATCTTCTCCGAGATGGGCGAACTCGGCCTCCTCGGCGTCACCGTGTCGGACGACTACGGCGGCGCCGGCGCCGGCTACGTCTCCTACGGGCTGGTGGCGCGCGAGGTCGAGCGGGTCGATTCCGGCTATCGCTCGATGATGTCCGTCCAGTCGTCGCTGGTCATGTACCCGATCGAGGCCTACGGCTCGGAAGAGCAGAAGCAGAAGTACCTGCCCAAGCTCGCCTCCGGCGAATGGGTCGGCTGCTTCGGCCTGACCGAACCCGACGCCGGCTCCGACCCGGCGGGCATGAAGACCCGCGCCGAGAAGGTCGCCGACGGCTACCGCCTCGTCGGCTCGAAGATGTGGATCTCCAACTCGCCGATCGCCGACGTCTTCGTCGTCTGGGCGAAGTCGGCCGCCCACGACGGCGAGATCCGCGGCTTCGTGCTGGAGAAGGGCATGAAGGGCCTCTCCGCCCCGAAGATCGGCGGCAAGCTCAGCCTGCGCGCCTCGATCACCGGCGAGATCGTCATGGACGGCGTCGTCGTCCCGGAGGACGCGATCCTGCCGAACGTCTCGGGGCTGAAGGGTCCCTTCGGCTGCCTCAACCGGGCGCGCTACGGCATCGCCTGGGGGGTGATGGGCGCGGCCGAGGACTGCTGGATGCGGGCCCGCCAGTACGGCCTCGACCGCAAGCAGTTCGGCAAGCCGCTCGCCGCCACCCAGCTCTACCAGAAGAAGCTCGCCGACATGCAGACCGAGATCACTCTCGGCCTCCAGGCGGCCCTGCGCGTCGGCCGGCTGTTCGACGAGGGCCGGATGGCGCCGGAGATGATCTCGATCATCAAGCGCAACAACTGCGGCAAGGCGCTCGACATCGCCCGCATGGCGCGTGACATGCACGGCGGCAACGGCATCTCGATCGAGTATCAGGTGATGCGCCACGCCGCCAACCTCGAGACGGTCAACACCTACGAGGGCGCCCACGACGTCCACGCCCTGATCCTGGGTCGGGCGCAGACGGGCATCCAGGCGTTCTTCTGAGGGCTCCCCCTCTTCCGACCGAGCTGAACCCTCGATGATTTTCTGATTGGAAAAGCCCATGAAGATCCTGGTGCCCGTGAAGCGGGTGGTCGACTACAACGTGAAGATCC
>CALBKH010000117.1 GCA_937892955.1 uncultured Alphaproteobacteria bacterium | reverse complement strand
CCCGCTACGAGGAAAAGGCACTCCGCGAAGGCCGCACCCCGGCATATCTGGTGTTTCGAAGGGTGTGATGCGCGCGAGATCGTCGCGCTCGCGCCACGCTCCCGCCACAGCGTTCCACGACCATCGTCGCCTTCGCCGCGACGACGACCGTCTCTCGGTCGGCGCCGCGGACCGAATGTCCGAACCTTGATTCCGGGCCGGCGACGCGGCCATGGTGACGAGATCACGGTACGGTGCGATTCTTCCAGGGAGCGATGGGCGATGAGCTACTTCCGCACGGCGGCGATCGTCGCAATCACGATGTTCGGGCTCGGTCTCGCGACGCCCACTCTCGCCGACACCGCCTGCCGCAAGGGGCAGAGCTTCGAAAGCTGGCTCGCCGGCTTCAAGAAGCAGGCCGAGGCCGAGGGCGTGTCGCGCGCCGCCATCGAAACCGGCCTCGCCGGTGTCGCCTACGATCCGGCGATCGTCCGCCGCGACCACGGCCAGGGCGTCTTCCAGCAGACCTTCCTGCAGTTCTCCGATCGCATGGTCTCCGGCGACCGCATGTCGCGCGGCGGCCGACTGCTGCAGACCCACGCGAGCCTGCTGAAGCGCATCGAGGCGCAGTTCGGCGTGCCCGGTCCGGTGCTCGTCGCCTTCTGGGGGCTCGAGACCGACTTCGGCTCCGACATGGGCAAGTACAAAGCCCCCGTCGCGGTGGCGACTCTCGCCTACGACTGCCGCCGCTCAGAGATGTTCACCGGCGAACTGGTCGACCTGATGCGCATCGTCGAGCGCGGAGATCTCAGGCCCTCCGAGATGATCGGCGACTGGGCCGGCGAACTCGGCCATCTGATGTTCACGCCGACCGATCTCTACACCTACGGCGTCGACATGGACGGCGACGGCCGCCGCGACGTCATCCGCTCGATCCCCGATGCACTCGCCACCGCCGCCAATTTCCTCAAGGGTCTCGGCTGGCGGCGCGGCGAACCCTGGCTCGAAGAGGTGCGGGTGCCGGCCGAAATGGATTGGAGCCGCTCCGATCCGTCGATCGATCTGAGCCGGGCCGAATGGGCCCGTCACGGTGTCACCCGACCCGACGGCTCGGCGTTGGCGAGCGGCGGCCCGCCAGCGTCGCTGTGGCTGCCGATGGGCCGCCTCGGTCCCGCCTTCCTCACCTATCCGAACTTCCAGGCCTACCTCGGGTGGAACAAGGCGATGGTCTATTCGACCACCGCCGCCTATTACGCCACCCGCCTCGCCGGCGCGCCGAAAGTGTCGCGCGGTCGTGGCGAGGTGAAGCCTCTGACGACCGAGCAGATGAAACATCTGCAGGCGCTGCTGCGTCGCAAGGGCTTCTCCGACGACGAACCCGACGGCCGTCTCGGCAACGCCACCCGTACGGCGGTGCGCGCCGCCCAGATGAAGCTCGGCCTGCCCGCCGACAGCTACCCGTCCGTCGAACTGATCGCCGCCCTCGAAGGCGCGCGTTGAGGAGAGACCGCCATGACGTCGCACGTCGTCGCCATCGATCAGGGGACCACCTCGTCGCGCGCCATCGTCTTCCGGACCGACCTCACCATCGCCGGTGTCGCCCAGGAGGAATTCCCGCAGATCTTCCCGGCTCCCGGTCACGTCGAGCACGACCCGGCAGACATCTGGCGCACCACCCTGGACACGCTGCGCGCCGCCGTGGCGAAGGCCGGGATCGCCGCCAAGGACATCGCCGCGATCGGCATCACCAACCAGCGTGAGACGACGCTGATCTGGGATCGGGCGACCGGCGCGCCCGTCCATCGGGCGATCGTCTGGCAGGACCGCCGCACCGCCGACACCTGCGCCGCACTGAAGGCCGAAGGCGCCGAACCTCTCGTCTCCGCCCGCACCGGTCTGCTGCTCGACCCCTATTTTTCGGCGACCAAGATCGCCCGCATCCTCGACGACGTCCCCGGTGCCCGCGCCGCGGCCGAGGCCGGCAAGCTCGCCTTCGGCACCGTCGACGCGTATCTCCTGTGGCGCCTGACCGGCGGTCGGGTGCACGCCACCGACGCCACCAACGCCTCGCGCACCGCACTCTTCGACATCCACACCGGCGCTTGGGACGAGGAGCTCTGCCGCCTCTTCCGCGTGCCGACGAGCCTCCTGCCCGAGGTCCGCGACAGCTCCGCCGACTTCGGCGTGACCGATCCCGAGATCCTCGGCGCAGCCGTCGCCATCCGCGGCATCGCCGGCGACCAGCAGGCGGCGACCGTCGGTCAGGCCTGCTTCGCCCCCGGCATGATGAAGTCGACCTACGGCACCGGCTGCTTCGCGCTCCTCAACACCGGCGAAACGGCGGTCGCCTCGAAGAACCGCCTGCTCACCACCGTCGCCTATCAGCTCGGCGGCAAGCGCACCTATGCGCTGGAGGGCGCGATCTTCATCGCCGGCGCGGCGGTGCAGTGGCTGCGCGACGGCCTCGGCCTCGTCGCCGAAGCCGCCGAGACCGGACGGCTGGCGGCCGACTCCGATCCGGCCCAGGCGGTCCACTTCGTGCCCGCCTTCGTCGGCCTCGGCGCGCCGTGGTGGGACGCCGAGGCGCGCGGCGCTCTCTACGGCCTCACGCGCGGCACCACCCGCCGCGAAATCGTCCGCGCCGCGCTCGAGTCGGTCGGTCAACAGACCGGCGACCTGATCGAGGCGATGCGCCGCGACTGGGGCGGGGAGGGGCGCACGGTGTTGCGCGTCGACGGCGGCATGACCGCCTCCGACTGGACCATGCAGTTCCTCGCCGACATCCTCGACGCCCCGGTCGATCGTCCGGTGATCCGCGAGACGACGGCGCTCGGCGCCGCCTACCTCGCCGGTCTCGGCGCCGGTGTCCTGCCCGAGCCCGAGGTCTTCGCCCGCACCTGGACCCTCGACCGTCGCTTCACCCCGACGATGGACGCCGCGACCCGCGCCGCCAAGCGCGCCGGCTGGGCCGACGCGGTGCGACGGACGCTGTCGACGACGTGAGGAGACACCGGACGGGACATTCCGAGGCGGTGCGGAGCATGTCCGCGCCGGTCAAACCGTCAGGCGGCTGCGCCGGATCTCGTAGAGCATCACCGCCGTGGCGACGGCGAGATTGAGACTGTCGGCCTTGCCCGCCATCGGGATCTTGACGATGCCGTCGCAGGCCTCGACGTGGGCGTCGGAGAGGCCCGACTGCTCGTTGCCCATCATCAGCACGCAGGTCTCCGGCCAGTCGACCGTGCGATAGTCGACCGCGCCTTTCAGATGCGTCCCCCACACCGGAATACCGCGCGCCCGCTTCCAGGCGACGAAGTCGGCGAGCGAGGCGGCGACCAGCGGCACGTGGAAGAGCGATCCCATGGTGGCGCGGACCGCTTCGAGGGCGAAAGGGTCGGTCACGTCGCCGAGGAGGATGACCCCGGCCGCGCCGACGGAATCGACGGTGCGGACGATCGTGCCGAGATTGCCCGGGTCCTTGATCCCCTCCAGCGCCACCCAGACACCGGGTGGTTCGGTCAGCTCGTCGAGCCGCCGCAGCCGCTGTTCGAAGACGGCGACCACCATCTGCGGATTGTCGCGCCGGCAGATCTTGGTCAGCACCTCGTCGGAGACCTCGAGTACCAGCGCGCCGCGCGCTCCGGCCTCGGCGATCGCCCGCTTCACCAGCGGCTGGTCCTTGACCCGGGTCGCGTGGACCAGGGTGCGGATCGGCCAACCCTCCTCCAGCGCATCGGTGACGAGCTTCAGCCCCTCGGCGAGGAACAGCCCGCTCTCGGCGCGCTCCTTCTTCATGTGCAGGGCGCGCAGCTCTTTCACCACCGGATTGGCGAGGCTGGTGACGAGCTTCGATCCGCTCCCGTCGGTCGCGGCACTCGGAGCCGCATGCGACGCTTCGGGCCTGGGTGACCCGCCGGTCTTCGGCTTCGGTCGGCGGTAGAGATCGCGCGAGGCGTCGCGCGGCGGCGGTCGGGTCATCGGTTCTCCTCCCCGGTCCAGCGCACCCACAGCGACGTGGCGAGGCGGCGGCGGATGTCGGTTCCCGGCGCCGGGTCTTCGGCGATGAACAGTTCGCCCGAGGCGATCCGCCCGCCGCGTGTCCCCATCACCTCGGCCATCAGTTCGTGGAACGAGGCGTAGGACGAGCGCATGGCGTAGACGGTGAGGATCTCGAAGAGGGCATCGGCGGACAGAAGCTCGCGACAGGACCGGAGCATCGGCCCGAGGTTCTCGAACAACTGCCACACCTCGCCGTCCGGACCACGGCCGTATTTCGGCGGATCGAGCAGGATCGCGTCGTAACGATTGCCGCGCCTGACTTCGCGGGCGACGAACTTCTGTGCGTCGTCGCAGATCCAGCGGATCGGCAGATGATCGAGGCCGCTCTCACCCTGGTTCTCGCGGGCCCAGGCGATGGATTTCTTCGAGGCGTCGACATGGGTCACCTCGGCGCCGGCGTCCGCCGCGATCAGCGAGGCGAGGCCGGTGTAGCCGAAGAGGTTGAGGAGCTTCGGCCGTCGCCCGGCGCGCGCCGCTCGACCGATCGCCTCGCGCATCCAGCGCCAATGCGCCGCCTGTTCGGGGAAGACGCCGGTGTGGCGGAACGAGGTGAAGCGGCAGGAGAAGCGCACCGGGTCGAAGCGCATCGGCCACGTCTCGGGCATGCGCCCGGTGAAGCGCCAGCGCCCCGGGCCTTCCTCTTCGACGTCGCCGGTGAAATGGGCGGCGGCCGCTTCCCAGGTCTCGGCCGCGAGCCGCGGCACCCACAGCGCCTGCTCCTCCGGCCGGGTGAGCCGCACGTGGCCGTAGCGTTCGAGCTTGCGGCCGTGACCGGAGTCGATCAGCGCGTAGTCGTCCCAGCCCGCCATCTCCAGCATCTCCGGAGCGAGCGGGTCGCCGGTGATGCGGCGCGGCGCCAGCGCCGTCGGATCGACCGGACGCGGCGGCGCGACGACGCTCCCGGTCTCCTCTGCCGGACGACGCGAACGCGTCTCCGCTCCGCCGGGACGCGCGGGACGTCCGCCGGTCGGCGCTGCGGGCTTCGGCGATTTCGGGGGTCTGCGGCTGCGATCCATGCGCGACAGATCCCCCAAGTCGGCGGCGCGGTCAACCGTCGCGGCGGCAAATCCCGTCGCCGCGATCGGCGCGGCGTTCAGACGAACGAAATTTCTTCGTGCTCAACTGTCGTCGAACACGGCTTCGCCACACTCCTCCGCTTGTTCGGCCTCGCCGGTCGATCCCTCGGCTGGGGTCTTCCCCGGCCGCCCCGAACGTCGTACGACGCGGCCGGCCCGACCACATGGACGTCCGATTTCCGATGATCGATCTGGAGAAGCACTTTTCCCCGCATGTCGCGGCGCGCCTGGAGCGGGTGATCAAGTTCGCCTTCACCGGCGGCATCGGCTTCGTCGTCGACGTCTCGATCCTGTCGGCTCTGACCATGGTCTTCGGGGTGAACCCCTATCTCGCCCGCGTCGGCGCCATGGGTACGGCGATGACCGTGACCTGGCTGATCAACCGCCGCTTCACCTTCAAGACCCACGACAAGGTCACCGACGCCCGCGGCATGGCCGCCGAGGGCGGCCGTTACGGCCTGGTGGCGGTCATCGCCGCGCTGGTGAACTACGGCGTCTACGCCCTCACCCTGTGGTCGATGCCCGAGATCGTCTGGGTCGGGCGCAACCTGTCGCCGCCGATGGCCGCGGTGGTCGGCTCCGGCGTCGCCATGTTCGTCTCCTACTACGGCTACTCCCGCTTCGCCTTCCGCCACGGCCCGCACCGCACCGCCCCCGGCGCCTGAGGCGACCGCGTCGCTGCCGCTTGACGCCCTTCGAGGCGCGCTCGAGGATGGGCGCGAATCGGGAGGGACGCCCATGCGGGTGGCGGGGCTCTTCGCCGGCGTCGGCGGGCTCGAGAGTGGAATGGCGGCGGCGGGCCACGAGGCCGAGGTGCTGGTCGAGAGCTGGGCGCCGGCCGCGGCCGTGCTCGCCGCGCGCTTCCCCGGCGCGCCGCGCCTCGGCGACGTGCGCGAGGTCGCGAGCCTCCCCGCGCACGACCTGATGACCGCCGGCTTCCCCTGTCAGGACCTCTCCCAGGCCGGACGCACCGCCGGTATCGGCGGCGCCAAGTCCGGTCTCGTCGACAACGTCTTCCGTCTGATGGACGCGAGCGCCACGCCGACCGTGCTGCTGGAGAACGTCTCCTTCATGCTCCGCCTCGACGGCGGCGTGGCGATGACGCGGCTCACGTCCGCCTTCGAGGAGCGCGGCTATCGCTGGGCCTACCGCACCGTCGACAGCCTCGCCTTCCTGCCGCAACGCCGCCAGCGGGTCTTCCTGGTGGCGAGCCGGGTCATCGATCCGGCCGAGGTGCTCTTCGCCGACGAGGTCGCGCCGACGGAGCCCGAGACCGATCTCGCCACCCATGCCCACGGCTTCTATTGGACCGAGGGCATCCGCGGCCTCGGCTGGGGTCGCGATTGCGTGCCGACCCTGAAGAACGGCTCGACCCTCGGCATCCCGTCGCCCCCGGCGATCCTGTTGCCCGACGGGGCGATCGTCACCCCCGAGATCCGCGACGCCGAGCGTCTGCAGGGCTTCCCCGCCGACTGGACCCGCCCCGCCGCCGAGGTCGGCCTCGAACGGCTGCGCTGGTCGCTGGTCGGCAACGCCGTGAGCGTGCCGGTGGCGCGTTGGGTCGGTGAGCGGCTCGCCTACCCCGGCACCCACGATCTCCGCCGCGATCGCGACCTCGCGGAGGTCGCACGCTGGCCGGCCGCGGCCCGCTTCGACGGGAAGCGACGCCACGCGGTCGCCGTCTCGACGCACCCGCTCCGCGCCGCCCGACCCGGCCTCGCCGCCTTCCTCGCCCATCCCGGCAAGCCGCTGTCGCTACGCGCCACCGAGGGCTTCCTCGGACGGCTGCGGCGGACGCAACTGCGGCTGCCGGCGGGATTACTCGAACGGGTGGTCGCCCATCGCGATCGCATGGCCGAGGCGACACCCGCGCCGTCGCGACGCCGGCCGACGATCCGACCGGCGGCGGAGTGAGCCGATGAGCGGGACGGACGACCGCGAGCCGAAGCGCCGTTCCGGTCGGCCGCCGCCCCAGTCGCCGGAACGCTCGGCGTTGCTCGCCCGCGTCCGCCGGACGAAGACCTCGGCCGAAGAGGAGGTCGCCCGCCTGCTGCGCGGCTTGGGCCTCCACTATCGCCGCAACGTCCGCACCCTGCCGGGCTCCCCCGACTTCGCCAATCGCACCCGCGGCTGGGCGATCTTCGTCAACGGCTGCTTCTGGCACCACCACACGGCCTGCTCCCGCGCCACCATGCCGAAGAACAATCGTGCCTTCTGGGAAGACAAGTTCGCCGCCAACCGTCGTCGCGACGCGGCGAAGATCCGCGGCCTGCGCGCCCTGGGCTTCCGCGTCCTGGTGATCTGGGAATGCGAACTCGACGGGTGTGCCGCGCGTCTCGAGCGGCTCACCCGCCTGTGACGCCCCGTCCGGCGGCGTCATACCGAGCGGAAGAAGTTCCGACCTGTTCGGGACTTCTTCCGCGAAGGCGAGCCCGAACGGGCGCCGGCCGGTCAGGCAGTAACTCACGAAATTCGGACGAGTCCGAATTTCGTGAACTCGGTATCAGTGGTCG
>CALBKH010000116.1 GCA_937892955.1 uncultured Alphaproteobacteria bacterium | reverse complement strand
CTTCGATCAGAAGTCCATGCCGCCCAGCGAAGTCGGGCCCGCCCGACTTCGCCACATTCTACCCATGGGCGGCTCTCATGGACTTCCGATCCCTTCTGCGCCGGCGCTGTTCCGAAAAGTCTGCAACTTTTCGAGCGCAGGCGCGGATCAGAAGTCCATGCCGCCCAGCGAAGTCGGGCCCGCCCGACTTCGCCACATTCTACCCATGGGCGGCTCTCATGGACTTCCGATCTTCGATCAGAAGTCCATGCCGCCCATGCCGCCCATGCCGCCGCCCGGCATCGCCGGAGCGGCTTCCTTGCGCGGCTTCTCGGCGATCATCGCCTCGGTGGTGATCAAGAGGCCGGCGACCGAAGCGGCGTCCTGGAGGGCCGTGCGGACGACCTTGGTCGGGTCGATGATGCCGGCCGACACCATGTTGACGAACTTCTCGGTCTGGGCGTCGAAGCCGATCTCGGCGTCCGAACCCTCGACGAGCTTGCCGACGACGATCGAACCCTCGACACCGGCGTTCTCGGCGATCTGACGGATCGGGGCCTCGAGCGCCTTCAGCACGATGTGGATGCCGGCCTGGACGTCGGCGACGTCGGAGGTGAGGCTCTCGACCGCCTTCTTGGCGCGCAGCAGCGCCACGCCACCGCCGGGGACGATGCCCTCCTCCACCGCGGCGCGGGTGGCGGCGAGCGCGTCGTCGACGCGATCCTTCTTCTCCTTGACCTCGATCTCGGTGGCGCCACCGACGCGGATGACCGCGACGCCGCCGGCGAGCTTGGCCAGACGCTCCTGGAGCTTCTCACGATCGTAGTCGGAGGTGGTCTCCTCGATCTGCGCCTTGATCTGGGCGACGCGCGCCTCGATCTCCGGCTTGGCGCCGGCGCCGTCGACGATCGTGGTGTTCTCCTTGGCGATCGTCACCTTCTTGGCGCGGCCGAGCATCTCCAGACCGACGTTCTCGAGCTTGATGCCGAGGTCCTCGGAGATCACCTGGCCGTTGGTCAGGATGGCGATGTCCTCGAGCATGGCCTTGCGGCGATCACCGAAGCCCGGCGCCTTGACGGCAGCGATCTTCAGGCCGCCACGCAGCTTGTTGACGACCAGGGTCGCCAGAGCCTCGCCCTCGACGTCCTCGGCGATGATGACCAGCGGCTTGGAGGTCTGCACGACCGCCTCGAGCACCGGCAGCATGGCCTGGAGGTTGGAGAGCTTCTTCTCGTGGACGAGGATGTAGGGATCCTCGAGGTCGGCGATCATCTTGTCGGCGTTGGTGATGAAGTAGGGCGACAGGTAGCCGCGGTCGAATTGCATACCCTCGACGACGTCGAGCTCGGTCTCGGCGGTCTTGGCCTCCTCGACGGTGATGACACCCTCGTTGCCGACCTTCTGCATCGCCTCGGCGATCATCTCGCCGATGGCCTTCTCGCCGTTCGCGGAGATGGTGCCGACCTGAGCGACTTCGCCCGAGGTCTTGATCTTCTTGGAGCGGCCCTCGAGATCCTTGACGGCAGCGGCGGCGGCGAGATCGATGCCGCGCTTGAGGTCCATCGGGTTCATGCCGGCGGCCACGGCCTTGGCGCCCTCGCGGACGATCGCCTGGGCGAGCACGGTCGCGGTGGTGGTGCCGTCACCGGCGAGGTCGGCGGTCTTCGAGGCCACTTCGCGCACCATCTGGGCGCCCATGTTCTCGAACTTGTCCTCGAGCTCGATCTCCTTGGCGACGGTGACGCCGTCCTTGGTGATGCGCGGGGCGCCGAACGACTTGTCGATGACGACGTTGCGGCCCTTGGGGCCGAGCGTCACCTTGACGGCGTTGGCGAGGATGTCGACGCCGCGCAGCATGCGCTCGCGGGCATCGGCGGAGAACTTCACGTCCTTGGCAGCCATTTCAATCTTCTCCTCGGTCGTCGCGGCGGCTCGAGCGTTCCTTCGCGGCCATGCGACGGGCAATACGATGAAGCAGGTAGGCGACGGCGAAGCCGGCGATCAGAACCAGTGCGATCTGCCACTCCTGGGTGACGATCGGGTTTCCTGGGGTGCCGGGCATGTCCGTCGCCTCGGGTTCGGTCGGCTCAGCCGACGATGCCCATGATGTCGCTCTCCTTCATGATCAGGAGATCCTTGCCGTCGATCTTCACCTCGGTGCCGGACCACTTGCCGAAGAGCACGCGGTCGCCGACCTTGACGTCGAGCGGAACGAGCTTGCCGGCATCGTCACGGGCGCCCGGGCCGACGGCCAGGACCTTGCCCTCCTGGGGCTTTTCCTTGGCGGTGTCGGGGATGATGATGCCGCCGGCGGTCTTCTGCTCGGCTTCGATGCGCTCGACGACGACGCGGTCGTGCAGCGGACGGAAGGAAGTGGCCATGGGAGAATTTCCTCTCGTGGGCGGGTTGAAGCGGCCCCCTCGCCCCTCCCGCCTCCCTCGTCGGGAGCGGACGGGCGCGCGAGCGCCGGGAAATCGTGCCTGCTGGCACTCATCCGAGACGAGTGCCAGAGGACTGTCGCCGAGATAGGGACGCGCGTCGGCGCTGTCAAGGCGAACGCATCGACGAAGGTCGGAAAGGGTGAAGGCGCGACGGCTCCGGCGACGACGCGGGAGCGCGATGCGGCCCCGCCCGCCGGATCGCTCCGGCGGGCGGGGTCGTGGCGCGTCGCGCCGGGCGCTCAGACGAAGTCGAGGACGAGGTCGAGGCCGATCCACAGGCCGAGCGCGGCAGCGGCGCCGAAACGCAGGCGCGCCGCCGCCGAGACGGGGGCGAACCAATCAGAGGCGCCGGCCTTGGCCGCGGCGAGGCCGTACTTGGCGCGGCGGGCGAGCGCCACGGCGCGGGCGAGCGGGCCGGGATAGGCGCGGCGGCAGACGGCGAGTTTGCGGACATAGCCCTCGACCTTCCACACCGCCGTGGACCCGGCCGGGAAGAAGGCGACTGAGCCTGCGGTCAGCCGGTGCACCTCGCCGGTGGGCAGGGTCACGGTGACGGCGCCTTCGAGGATGTGGACGGTCTCGTCCCAGACGAAGGTCCAGTCGAAGGTGCCGTCGGTGCAGTCCCACAGCGTCGTCGAGCCGAGATCGTCGCGGCCGCGGGCGAGCGGCACGAAGCGGGCGAGTGGCCGGCCTTCGCGGACCCACGCCGGCGTGATCGGCGCGGGGCGCCAGTCGTCACGGTCCGAGGTGGTGGCGACGAAGGCGCCGGCGAGGACGTCATCGGCGGCGCCGAAGGGCGAGGACGAGGTGGAGGAAACCGAAGCCATGCGGGACCCGTTGCTCGAGATCGACGGAAGCCGCGTGGGCACACGCGGCCGAGGTCCGTCGTCACTAGCAGAGGGATGCGAAGATCCGGTTCGGAGGATCGTTAGAGTTTTAGCGATCGGCCGTCATCGGGGTCGGTGGCGGCAGATCGGGACTCGCAGAGGGCGAATTCGCCGCCACCCGCACCGCCGTCATCCCCGGCGAGCGAAGCGAGGGAAGGGGATCCATCCGCCTCGCAACTCCCTGAAAAAATCGATGGATCCCCTTCCCCTCCGCTTCGCTTCGGCCGGGGATGACGGATCTCGAGACCGTCGAGTGCGGGCGCCGCCGCCCGCCGTGAGACGATCGGCGACGTGAGACGTCCTTCCACCCCTCACCCCGGCGAGGCCGCCGCTTCTTCCTCTTCCTCGTCCTTCAACTCGCCCGCCGCGACCAGATCGGCGAAGCGGCCGCCCTCGGCGACCAGGGCGTCGAACTTGCCGACCTCGAGGATGCGGCCGGCCTCCATGTAGAGGATCTTGTCGGCGGAGCGGACGGTGGAGAGGCGGTGGGCGATGACGAAGGTGGTGCGGTCGCGCGCCAGCTTGTCGAGCGCCCGCTTGATCTTCAGCTCGGTCTCGTTGTCGAGCGCCGAGGTCGCCTCGTCGAGGATGAGGATGGGGGCGTTCTTCAGCACCGCACGGGCGATGGCGAGGCGCTGGCGCTCGCCGCCCGAAAGCCCGCGCCCGCGTTCGCCGGCGCGGGTGTCGTAGCCGCCGGATTTGTTCTCGATGAAGCCGTCGGCTTCGGCGAGAGCGGCGGCGTGGCGGATCTCGTCGTCGGTGGCGTCGGGCTTGCCGATGCGCAGGTTCTCGGCGATCGAGCGGTCGAACAGGCCGGGATCCTGGAAGACCACGCCGATCGAGCGGCGGATACTGTCGATCGTCACGTCGCGCAGGTCCTGGCCGTCGATGGTGACCCGGCCGGCGTCGGGGTCGCGGGCACGCTGCAAGAGCGCCAGCGCCGTCGACTTGCCCGAGCCGGTCGGGCCGACGATCGCCACCGTCTCGCCGGGCTCGGCGACGAAGGAGACGTCGAAGATGCCCGAGTTCGACTTCGGATACGTGAAGCTCACGGATTCGAAGACGACGCGGCCGCCTTCGACCTTCAGGGCCGGGGCGTTCGGCTTCTCCACCAGTGTCGAGGTCTGATCGAGCACGGCGAAGAACTGGCGCATACCGGCGGCGTCGAAGACGAGGCTCGACAGGAAGTGGGTGAGCTGGTCGAGCCGGCCGATCAGCATGGTGGCGAAGCCGACGTAGGAGACGATCTCGCCGACGGTGATCTCGCCTTTGGCGTGGAGCGAGGTGCCGAGAGCGAAGAGCGAGACGATGGTGATGGTCGCCGCCGCCTTGGTCAGGATCGAGGCGAGCGCCCACCAGTTCAGCACCGGGAACTGCGCCGCGATGAGATTGCCCATGATGCCCTGCAGCGCCCGCGCCTCCTCCTGCAGGCGGGTGAAGGACTGCACCACCGAGACGTTGCCGATGACGTCGACGACACGGCCGGAGAGCTCGGAGTGGTAGGTCTCGGCGCGTTCCTGGCCGAACCGGGTCTTTCTGACCACCACCACGGACAGCGAGGTGTAGATCACCATCAGGCCGAGGAGCAGCAGACCCATGCGCCAGTTCATCCAGATCGCCACCGGCACCAGGGTGAGGAGCATGACGATGCCGGTCAGGTGCTCGCGGAAGACCGAGAGCAGGAGCGAGAACAGGTGATCGGTGCCGCGCAGCATCACCGCGATGAGGCGGCCGGACTGTTCGTCGGAATGGAACGAGGCGGGCAGTTGGATGACGTGTTCGAAGAACGACTTCATCACCTCGAGCCGGCGGCGGTGGGCGAGGCGGTCGGCGTGGAGCGCGACGAAGATGCCGGCAGCGATGCCGACGAAGCCGAGGCCGGCCCACACCCCGACGATGCCCATCGCCGGGCGGTCGTTGGTCAGTGCGTCGACCACCTTGCCGAACAGGATCGGCTCGGCGAAACCGAGGAAGGCGAGGACGACGCCGGAGAAGGCGAGGCCGAGGGCGAGGCCCTTGTCCGGCCCGACGAGGCCGAGGGCGCGGAGATAGACGCGAAAGAAGCTCATCGGGGCGGAATCCGGCGGGTGTGGCGTCGCGTCATGCCACCCTTCGATGCCCGACGCAATCGCCTTTCATGGCCACCGCAAGGGTCGGCGCGACGGCAACGCCGCACGCCCCGTCCGGGTTCCGTCGCCGCATCGGAAACCGACGTTCGACCGACCGCCGCGACGGGTTTCGCGTTCAGCCCCTGACGTCGAAACCGGTCGCCTCGATGACGTCCTTGGCCGCCTCGAAACTCAACGCGCCGTCGACGTCGACCTTGCCGGTGGGCAGGTCGACGGCGACCTTCGCCGACGGATCGGCCTTCTTCAGCGCGCTCTCGACGCTGGCGACGCAGCCCATGCAGGTCATGCCTTCGACGTTCAGGGTGATCATCGCAAAGATCCTCTTCGACGGCCGGATCGGCGCGAACCGGCGCTCTTCCGGTGCATTTGGGGAAGCGCCCGAGGTGCGGTCAAGGCGGCGGAGCGGCGCGGCGATCACCTCTGCGCGATCGATACGGCCGGTCTTCGTGGAAAACCTCCGCCGTCCGCGTCGCCTCGGGCGGCGATCGCTTGGCCTCGACGGCGTGAATCAGGCATGGTGCGGCGATCCGCTTCGCGATCGGCCGACGGGCCGGTCGCGTGTGTCCTCACCGGTTCGTTCCATGCACCGCCTCGCCGATCTGTTCATCGCGATCTGCATCCCGATCGTCGCCGCGTCGGTCGGGGTGATCGCGCATTATCGCTTCGACGTCGCCATCGGCAGCGCCGTGGCGACCGCGGTGGTGGTGTTCTCGGTGCTGGTGTTGCTGCGTCTCGACGGGCTCAGGCGTCGCGGCCGACGCGACACCGAGGCGCGTTTCTCCACGCTGGCGCGCCGCATGACCGAGATCGAGGGCGACATCACCGCGATCGAGCGGCGTCTGGGGGCGGTCGAGGACGGTGGCGCCCGGCGTCATCGCGACGAGTTCGAACAGATCGTCGCCGAGGTCGAGGTGATCGGGACGCTCACCCGCCAGGTGATCGAGACGGTCGCCGACCTCGAGATCGCGGTGGCGGAGAGCCGGTCGCCGGCCTCGCGCGGCGGGGAGGCGGCCCCGAGCCGGCGGGGCGCGATCGAACCGCGACCGGAGGGCGTGTCGCCGCTGGTGCCGGATCGCTTCGCCCATCTCGGCGCCGACGGGTTCCTCGCCCTGGTCCGCGGGGCGATCGATGCGGAACGGATCGACCTGCACCTCCAGCCGATCGTCACCCTGCCGCAGCGCAAGGTGCGCTTCTACGAATGCCTGACGCGGCTGAGAAGCGACGACGGCGAGACGATCCACCCCTCCGACTATATCCCGATCGCGGAATCGCACGGCTACGTCACGGTGATCGACCAGCAGATCCTGATGAAGACGGTGCAGATCCTGCGCCGTCTGGCGACGCGCTCCAAGGAGGTGGGGATCTTCCTCAACCTGTCGCCGGCGAGCCTCGGCGACAGCGCCTTCTTCGAGGACTTCGTCCGCCAGCTCGAGTCCAATCGCGATCTGCGCGACATGCTGGTACTGGAGTTCCCGCACGCCTCGGTGCGCAACATGGGGCCGATCGAGACGGAAGGGCTCAGGCTGTTGCGGGGGCTCGGCTTCCGCTTCTCGATCGATCAGGTGTCGGATCTGAAGATCAGCTTCCAGAACCTCGCCGACCTCGGCTTCCGCTATGTGAAGATCACCACCGACCGACTGCTCGGCCGTTCCGGCGATCTCGGCACCGACATCCATGCGGCCGATCTCGCCGACTATTTCCAGCGCTTCGGCATGGAACTGATCGCCGACCATGTCGAACGCGAGGCGGACGTCGTCGACGTGCTCGATTTCGGCGTGCGCTACGGCCAGGGCTTCCTGTTCGCGCCGCCGCGGCCGGTGCGCGCCGACGTGCTCAAGGCTTCGCCGGAGGCGCGCGCCGCGGCGCCGACACCGGCGACCCAGGCCGCGGCGGCGCCCCCGCCCCCCCAGCCGAAATCGACGGCGGCCGAAGGGCGCGCCCAGGCGGCTCGTCCGGCGGCTCCACCGGCTCCCGTGCCCCGGCCGATGCCGAGACCACGTCCGGCCGCGGAGGCCGAGGCCCCGCGCCCCGGTATCCGCATCGTTCCGGGAACGGCGGCGCGTTGATACGGAATCCGGCAGATCGCGTTCCGCGATGCCGGATTCAACTCGTCGAAAAGCCCTTGCTCAGACGGGCTTTCGACGAGCGGAACGCGAAGTTCGGAGGGATTCGCCCGAATTTCGCGTGAGGCGCCTCGAATTCATCACAAAGCGACGAAGCCGCCCGAGAGGCTCGGGCGGCTTCGTCGTGTCGCGCATGGCGCTCGCGATCAATCGAAGAGCTTGTCGATGGCGTCCTGGTCGGACATGGCGAAGACGTCGTCGACGAAATCCTGGCTGACGCCCTCGCCCTTCATCTGCGGGCCGTGGAGAATGAGCTCGCGCTGGCGGCGTTCCTCCTCGGTCTCGTGGACGTGGAGGGGATCGGCCTCGCCGAACTTCAGGCGCTGGCTCAACTGGCCGAGACGCTCCTCGATCCAGCCGAGGGTGCGCACCACCTTGCGGATGCGCTGACCGGTGATGTCCTGGAAGGAACAGGCCTCGAAGACGACGATCATCTTGTCGTCGACCAGCGCCTTGTAGGCTTCCGGATCGGAGGCATCGGCGGCCATGATGGTCTCGGCCGCTTCCATGATGGCGACGGTCGCCGTCTCGGTCGCCTCGACCACGGCGTCGAGTTCGCGGCCGGCTTCCGGGATCCGCTCGAAGCGCATGTGATCGGGGCGCAGGCCGCCGATGTCGCGCCGGAGCGTGGCGATCTCGCCAACGATCATCTTGAATTCGTCGTGCAGCAGCGTATCGACGCGCGCCACCGTCTCGTCGAGGGTCGCCGCCATACGTTCGGCGAGGACCATCACGTCTTCCAGGGAGAGATCGCGTCTCTCGCGCCGGAGGAAATCGACGATGTGCGTCAGCTGCTCCGGGCTCGCCGGCGCCATGTTCTTCGTCCCCTGATGAGTTTCGAACCGGCGGGAATCCCCACTCGCCGCCGGCTCCCGGTCCTCGTGTCGCGGATCAGTCCGAGAAGACCGCCTCGATCTTGCCCTTCAGCGTCTGAGCGTTGAACGGCTTGACGATGTAGTTGTTGACGCCGGCCTTCTTGGCGGCGATGACGTTCTCGGTCTTGGACTCGGCCGTGACCATGATGAACGGGGTCTTGGAGAGACCGGTGTCGGCACGAACATGCTTGAGGAGCTCGTAGCCGGTCATCGGCTCCATGTTCCAATCGGAGATGACGAGGCCGTAGCGGCGCTCCTTCATCTTGCCGAGCGCTTCGGTGCCGTCCGACGCCTCGTCGACATCGTCGAAGCCGAGCTGCTTGAGGAGATTGCGGATGATGCGGATCATCGTCTTGTAGTCGTCGACCACGAGAACCGGCATCGTGAGATCCAGCGCCATGAGTTCGTACTCCGAAACGGGCCGCGACGTTCCCTGTCGAGTCGCTTCCTTGGTGTTCATTCCGGGGTCGGCTTGGGATCGTTCGCCGATCTCCGCCTCTCCCCGAGCCCATGGGACAATCTACCGCGGAGAATCCAACATTCGGTTAATGGCGCAAATCTCGTCAAAGAGTCATCGAATTGGAGTCGTCGTGGTTACTCCACGATTCATACTTTCGCCCGGGTCCGTATTGAGGCGCTCTGGTCTCGCGCGAAGGCTCGTGTAAAATACTCCCCAACGTCGAGACGAACGTTTTCGTCTGGTGAGGTCGTACATGTCCGTACCGGTACTGAAGTCCTACTTCTTCGAAGATCTTTCCGTCGGCATGAAAGAGAGCCTGACGCGAACGGTCGAGGATTCCGACGTGATCGGATTCGCGCAGCTGTCGGGGGACGACAATCCCATCCATCTGTGCGACGTCTACGCGTCGAAGACCCGTTTCGGCCAGCGCATCGCCCACGGCCTCTACACCGCCTCTCTGATCTCGGCGATCCTCGGCACCCGTCTGCCGGGCCCGGGCGCCGTCTATCTGTCGCAGACGCTCCACTTCAGGGCGCCGGTGAAGATCGGCGAGACCGTCGTGGTCAGCGTCGAGGTGATCGAACTGGCGGAAAAGGGGCGGCGCTGCACGCTGCACTGCGAGGCGCATGTCGGCGACACCGTGGTGCTCGACGGTCAGGCGATCGTCATGGTCCCGCCACGGCCGAAGGAAGAGGCCGCCGCCTGATCGTCCGGGACCGGCCGCGACCTCGCTCCGGCGGGGTCCCGGCACCGACCCCCGAGCGTCGGCCGCGAGCCGGTGATCCCGAGCCGCCGATCCCGAAACGCCGATCCCGAAACGCCGATCCCGCGACCGCATGGGCAGAGGAGAGCTGCGCCGGGCGGACTTGACCGTCCGGCATCGGCTCGGGCAGGGTCGCGGCTCGTTTCGCGCGCCGCCTGCGGTGCCGCGCCCCCTCGTCCGACGACCCCGCGAACCCGCCCCATGTCCGATCCGACGTCGCCGCGCTCTCAGCCGTTCCGGTCGATCGCCTTCGGCGAAGGCCTGCCGGCGACGTTGCGCGGCGCTCATGTGGCGATCGGCAACTTCGACGGCATGCATCGCGGCCATCAGGCGGTGCTCGCGGCGACGCTCGATCGGGCCCGCGCGGCGGGGCGGCCGGCGCTGGCGCTGACCTTCGAGCCGCATCCGCGCTCCTTCTTCGCCCCCGACAAGCCGGTATTCCGGCTGACCCCGCCGGCCGCCAAGGCGCGGCTCGCCTCCGCTCTCGGTCTCGACGGGCTGGTGGTCGCGCCGTTCGACGGTGAGCTGGCGGCGCTGTCGGCCGATGACTTCGTCGCGCGCGTGCTGGTCGACGGGCTCGGTCTCGCCAATGCCACGGTCGGCTGGGACTTCCACTTCGGCAAGGGGCGTTCGGGCTCCCCGGCCTTCCTGTCGGTGGCGGGTGTGCGCCACGGCTTCGGCGTCGACGTGGTCGAGCCGCACACCGCCGAGGACGGGGCGCTGGTCTCGTCGAGCCGCATCCGCACGGCGCTGGAGGCGGGCGATCTGGCCGAGGCGGCCGGGCTCCTCGGCTATCGCTGGTTCGTCGAGGGCGCGATCGTCGGCGGCGACCGGCGCGGCCGCGATCTCGGCTTCCCGACCGCCAACATGCGGCTGGCCGGCGACTGCCGCCTGAAACACGGGGTCTATGCGGTGATCTTCACCGTCGACGGGGTGCCCCATCTCGGCGCCGCCAATTGGGGCCGGCGGCCGCAGTTCGACCACGGCGCGCCGGTGCTCGAGACCCATGTCCTCGACTTCGCCGGCGATCTCTACGGCAAGACCGCCGACGTCACCTTCGTCTCCTATCTGCGTCCCGAGGCGAAGTTCGCCTCGCTCGACGGATTGATCGACCAGATGAAGGTCGACTGCGGAGAGGCGCGAGCGCTGCTCTCGGCGATCGGGCCGGGGTCGGCCCTCGACAGGGCGCTCGCCGAGCTCCGGCCATGACCGAGATCCCGTTCGATCCGAAAGCGCGCTCCCAGACCATCGTCCGCGGCATCGGCATCATGACCGTCGCCATGCTGATCGTGCCGTCGATGGACGCGCTGGCGAAGCTCCTGACCGCCGAGATGTCGGGACTCGAGGTCGCCTTCGGGCGCTTCGTCGGCCAGCTCCTGGCGGCGGTGGTGGTCGGCGTCGCCCTCGGCGAAGGCCGTCGGCTGATCCCGCCGCGGCTCGGCGGCCACGTGGTGCGATCGCTGCTCCTCGCCGCCACCTCGATGATGTTCTTCACGGCGCTGGCGACGATGCCGCTCACCGATGCGCTCGCCATCGCCTTCGCCGAACCGATGATCCTGACCGCGGTGTCGCCGATCCTGCTCGGCGAGACGGTCGGCCCGCGGCGCTGGGCGGCCTGTGCGGTCGGGTTCCTCGGCACGTTGATGATCATCCGCCCGAGCTTCGAACAGTTCGGCGCCACGGCGCTGTTGCCGCTCGGCTCGGCCTGCACCTTCGCCGGCTATCACGTGATGACGCGGCGGCTCGCCGGAGCGGGCAGTCTGGTGGCGGTACAGTTCGTCACCGGGGCGGTCGGCACGGTGGCGCTCGGCGTCGTCCTCGCCGTAGCGGCGGCGACCGGGCTCCTGGCGCAGCCGGTGGTGATGCCCACCGGCCTCTCCTGGGTGTGGTTCCTCGGCATCGGCGCGCTGTCGTTCCTCACTCACGGGATGATCGTACGCGCCTTCGAACTGGCGCCGGCGGCGGTGCTGGCACCCTTCGGCTATCTCGAGATCGTCTCGGCGACGATCCTCGGCTTCCTGATGTTCGGCGACTTCCCGGAAGGCCCGACCTGGGTCGGCATCGCCGTCATCGTCGCCTCCGGCCTCTACATCGTCCATCGCGAGCGGCTGCACGGCCGCTCGCGCGAGGTACCGCCGCTCGAGTGAGCGGCGGTCCGGCGTCGCTCCGTCACACCGCCTGATCGGTCGAAGGCTTCTCCCAGAGATCGATGCCCGCCTCGACGGCATGGACGTCGATCTCGGCGAGTTCCTCGGCCGAAAACGCGAGGTTCTCGAGTGCGGCGACGTTCTCCTCGACCTGGCGGACGGAACTGGCGCCGATCAGCGCCGAGGTGACGCGCGGATCGCGCAGCACCCAGGCGATCGCCATCTGGGCGAGGCTCTGACCGCGCCGCTCGGCGATCTTCGCCAGCGCACGGACGCGGACGAGGTTGGCTTCGGAGAGATGGGCGGGGCGCAACGATCCGCCGCCGGGCTTGTTGACCCGGGCATCGGCCGGGACGCCGGCGAGATACTTGTTCGTCAGCAGCCCCTGAGCCAGCGGTGTGAAGGCGATGATGCCGGCGCCGACGTCTTCGGTCGCGTCGAGCAGGCCGTGTTCGATCCAGCGATTGAACATGTTGTAGGAGGGCTGGTGGATGAGCAGCGGCGTGCCGCGCTCGGCGAGCAGTTTCGCCATCTCGCGGGTCTTCGCCGCCGAATAGGAGGAGATGCCGACGTAGAGCGCCTTGCCCTGCCGGACGATGTCGGCGAGTGCCGAGGCCGTCTCCTCGAGCGGCGTGGTGGCGTCGAAACGGTGCGAATAGAAGATGTCGACGTAGTCGAGCCCCATGCGCTTCAGGCTCTGGTCGCAGCTCGCCATCACGTATTTACGGCTGCCGCCGCCGCGGCCGTAAGGGCCGGGCCACATGTCCCAGCCGGCCTTGGAGGAGATGATCAACTCGTCGCGATGGGCGGCGAAGTCCTCCTTCAGCAGACGGCCGAAGTTGATCTCGGCGGCGCCGTAGGGCGGGCCGTAGTTGTTGGCGAGGTCGAAGTGGGTGATGCCGAGATCGAAGGCGCGGCGCAGGATGGCGCGCTGGGTCGAGATCGGGTCGGCATCGCCGAAATTGTGCCAGAGGCCGAGCGACAGGGCCGGCAGATCGAGGCCCGACCGGCCGCAACGGCGGAAGGTGGCGCGCTCGTAGCGATCGGCGGCGGGGACATGGGTCATGGTGGAGTTCCTCCGGTACGCGGCGGAGCGATCAGACGACCGCGGCGGGCACCACGCAAGTCGTCTTTCCCTCGGTTCCGGCATGGGTGCTCCGCGCCGGACGCTCGCTCACCCGACGGGCTTCGTTCCGCGGCGGCGGCCGGATCCGGCGCAGGACCGACACGGCCGGCTCGGGGGCGCGGGGTCAGCCGTTGCGGGCGCGCTCGCCGCGAGCGTCGATGGCGAAGACCGCCTCTTCGAAGCCGTCGACCAGCGCATCGACGTCGCGGCGCAGTTCGATGAGCGTGGCGCGGCCGGCCTCGCCGGCGGCAACGGCCTCCTCCATCCGCTCTTCGAGAGCCGCCCGCTTGGCGCGAATGTCGGCGAAGGCGGCGGCGTGGACGTCGGAGAATTCGCCGCGCTCGCGCAGGTCGGTGATGCGAGCCTCGATACGGCCGGCGAGATCGGCCAGCCTCTCGGTGAGTTCGGGTGTCGTCACGGTCTGATCCTCCATCCTGCGACGGTTCCGGATCGAGCCCCTCACGACCACATGTCGTGCCTCGGACGGCGGATCGCAAGATGGCGGTTTCGACGCAAGGCGACGTCGCCCGCCCCTTCCGGTTCTCGGCGTCTCCTGTTAGAAACGCGCCCATGAAATCTCGGTGGACCGATCGGGCGAGCCTCTTCGCCCCGCGCGCTTCGGCGACGCGAATTATCGGCCCGGCTCCGAGCGGGCGCGCCTGAGGGCCGCACGCCGGATCCGGGAACCCTCGCGCTCGCCCGTGGGACACGCTCCCGCCGGGTTCGAGCGAACCGAGCGAGCGGCGGCCGCCGAGCCGCCCGCCTTCCGAATTCTTCCGACGTTGGATACCGAGATGACCGCCGCACCCGTCGACTATTCCAAGACGCTCTTTCTGCCCAAGACCGATTTCCCGATGCGCGCCGGCCTGCCGCAGCGCGAGCCGGAGATCCTGGCCAAGTGGGAGAAGGACGACCTCTACCGTGCCCAGCGGGCGAAGGCCGCCGGTCGGCCGAAGTTCGTGCTGCACGACGGCCCTCCCTACGCCAACGGCCACCTGCACATCGGCCACGCGCTGAACAAGATCCTGAAAGACGTCATCACCCGCCAGAAGCAGATGGAAGGGTTCGACTCGAACTACGTTCCGGGCTGGGACTGCCACGGCCTGCCGATCGAGTGGAAGATCGAGGAGAAGTATCGCGCCGCGGGCAAGAACAAGGACGAGGTGCCGATCAACGAGTTCCGCGCCGAGTGCCGCGCCTTCGCCGAGCACTGGGTCAAGGTGCAGTCGGCCGAATTCGAGCGCCTCGGCGTCGTCGGCGACTTCCGTGATCCGTATCTCACCATGAGCTACGACGCGGAGGCGGTGATCGCCAACGAGATCCAGAAGTTCGCCACCTCGGGCCAGCTCTATCGCGGCTCCAAGCCGGTGATGTGGTCGGTGGTCGAGAAGACGGCGCTGGCCGAGGCCGAGGTCGAGTATCAGGACCACACGTCCGACACGATCTTCGTGAAGTTCCCGGTGACCTCGGACGGGGAACTCGCCGACGCGTCGGTGGTCATCTGGACGACGACGCCGTGGACCATCCCGGGCAACCGCGCCGTCTCCTATTCGAACCGCATCGCCTATGGCCTCTACCGCGTCAACGCCGCGCCGGAGGGCAACTGGGCGAAGGAGGGCGACCTCCTGATCCTCGCCGACAAGCTCGCCGAGGAGGTGATGAAGGCCGCCAAGGTCGAGAACTTCCAGAAGGTCCGCACCGTCTCGGCGGCAGACCTCGGCGCGCTGTCGCTCGCCCATCCGCTGAATCCGATCGCGCCTGTGACAATTGGAGCCGGAGCTGGATTCGGTGGGGGAATGACTGAATGGATCGACAAATTTGGCGGGCTGTACTCCAGCTTGAGGAATAAGATTGTCGAGCGTGAAGACGGCTCTGGCTACGCTGCATCTTATGATTTTAATCCACCTTATTCGTTCCCCGTGCCGCTGCTCGACGGCGACCACGTCACCGACGACTCGGGTACCGGCTTCGTCCACACCGCGCCGGGCCACGGCCGCGAGGACTTCGAGATCTGGATGGCCAACGGCCGCTTCCTCGAGGCGCGCGGCATCGACACCGAGATCCCCTTCACCGTCGACGACGCCGGCGTCCTCACCGAAGACGCGCCGGGGCTGACCGGCAGCGTCGTCATCACCGCCGATGGCGACAAGGGTGACGCCAACGCCAATGTCATCCGGGCGCTGATCGAGGCGAACGCGCTCCTGGCGCGCGGCCGGCTCAAGCACCAGTACCCGCACTCCTGGCGTTCGAAGAAGCCGGTGATCTTCCGCAACACACCGCAGTGGTTCATCCACATGGACCGCGACATCGAGGGCCAGGGCGACACGCTGCGCGCCCGGGCGCTGCGCGCGATCGGCGAGACCACCTTCTATCCGGCCGCGGGTCAGAACCGCTTGACCGGCATGATCGCCAACCGCCCGGACTGGGTGGTGTCGCGCCAGCGCGCCTGGGGCGTGCCGATCGCCGTGTTCCGCAACGCCCGCACCCACGATCTGGCGCCGGGACCGCATTTCGCCGCCAACGACGAGTTGATGAAGCGCGTCCACGACGCCTTCGTCGCGCACGGCGCCGACGCCTGGTACGAGGCGGGCGCCAAGGAGCGCTTCCTCGGCGGCCTCGTCGACGACATCGCCGAGTGGGAGCAGGTCACCGACATCCTCGACGTCTGGTTCGACTCGGGTTCGACCCACGCCTTCTGCCTGAGGAAGCGCCCCGATCTGAAGTGGCCTGCGGACATGTATCTCGAGGGCTCGGACCAGCATCGCGGCTGGTTTCATTCGTCGCTGCTCGAGAGCTGCGGCACCAACGGGCGCGCGCCCTACGACTCGGTGCTCACCCACGGCTTCGTCATGGCCGAGGACGGCCGCAAGATGTCGAAGTCGCTCGGCAACATCGTCAGCCCGCAGGACGTCATCGCCCAGTCGGGCGCCGACATCCTGCGCCTGTGGGTGATGACCTCCGACTACGCCGACGATCTGCGCATCGGCAACGAGATCCTCAAGACCAACGTCGAGGCCTATCGCAAGCTGCGCAACACCGTCCGCTGGATGCTCGGCACGCTCGCCCATCACGACGCGGCGCTCGATCCGGCGCTCGCGGAGATGCCGGAACTCGAGCGGCTGATGCTGCATCGCCTCGCCGAGATCGGCGAGACGGTGAAGGCCGGCTACGCCGAGTACGACTTCAAGCGCGTCGTCGGCGCGATCATGAACTTCATGGTCGTCGATCTCTCGGCCTTCTACTTCGACGTCCGCAAGGATGCGCTCTACTGCGAGCCGCATTCCTCGGTGAAGCGCCGGGCGGCGCTCGCCGTGGTGGCACAGCTCTTCGACGCGCTGGCCAAGTGGCTGGCGCCGATGCTGCCCTTCACCATGGAGGAGGCCTGGGGCCACGCCCATCCGGGCGCCGGCTCGATCCATCTCGAGCTCTTCCCCGAGCTGCCGGGGGCGTGGAAGGACGAGGCGCTGGTGGCGAAGTGGGCCAAGGTGCGCGACGTCCGCCGGGTCGTCACCGGCGCGCTGGAGCTCGAACGCGCCGCCAAGCGCATCGGATCGAGCCTCGAAGCCGCGCCGATCGTCCACATCGCCGACGTCGGCCTCGTCGAAGCGCTCGACGGCGTCGATCTCGCCGAAGTGGCGATCACCTCCGGCATCGTGGTGACGGGCGAGGAGGCGCCGGAAGACGCGTTCCGCCTCTACGACGTCGCCGGCGTCGCGGTGGTGCCGAAGAAGGCGGAAGGTCCGAAGTGCGCCCGCTCGTGGCGGATCGTGGCGGACGTCGGCTCGGATCCCGAATTCCCCGACGTCTCGGCGCGCGATGCGCAGGCGCTGCGGGAATGGAAGGCGCGGGGCGCGACCGCATGAACGGGCTCTCGCCCTTCCGGCTCGGCCTGATCGTCACGGTCCTCGGACTGGTTCTCGATCAGGCGAGCAAACTGTGGCTGCTCCTCGGGGTCCGGCTCGCCGAGACCGGGCCGATTCCGCTCGCGCCCTTCGCCGAACTTCGGCTGATCTGGAACTACGGCATCTCCTACGGCTTCTTCCAGGCCGAGAGCGACGTCGGCCGCTGGGCGCTCTTCGCCTTCTCGATCGTCGCCTCGGTGGCGCTGACGGTGTGGATGGCGAAGGCCGAGAGCCGGCTCCTCGCCGTCTCGCTCGGCCTCGTCGTCGGCGGGGCGATCGGCAACGCCATCGACCGGGCATGGTGGGGCGCGGTGATCGATTTCGCCCATCTGTTCCTGCCCGACCGGTCGCGCTCGTGGTACGTGTTCAACCTCGCCGACGTCTGGATCGTTGTCGGTGTGGCCGGGCTCCTGTATGACTCCCTCGTCTCCGGTCCCAAGGATGCCACAAAGTCCGGGTCTTCCTGAGACGCGTACGGTGGCCGGACCCGGTTCGGCCGCCGAATATCTGTTCGTATCGTGAGCGCCGGTCGACGACGACCTCCTCCGAACCGGCCGGGAGATCCACCTCCGTGACGACGAAGTTCTCCAAGACGGCGCCGAGCGCCACCGCGGTCCTGCTCCTCGCCGCCCTTCTTTCCGGCTGCGCCAGTTCGACCGATGGTTTCGTCGAGGAGGGCTCCGACACCGGCGCCGCCGACACCAACGCCATCAAGGCGGTGATGACCGGCCTCGGCGCCATCGACCCGCACGAGAAACCGATCGAATTCCGGCCGCGGGCGCCGCTGGTGGTGCCGCCGAAGCGCGACCTGCGCGCGCCCGTCGACCCGGACGCGGCGACCCCGTCGAGCTTCCCGCGCAATCCGGAGGACGTCGCCGAGGAGAACCGCAAGGCGGCGCTGGAGAAGGACGTCGATCCGTCGAAGAGCGGCCGGGTGATGACGCCGGACGAGTTGTCGCGCTACGCCATCCCCGGTGCCGGCCAGCGGCGCATCTACGACGACAATCCGGGCCGTCGCCTGTCGCCGGAGCAGATGGCCGGTCAGGCGCAGGTCAACGCCGAGGCGATCAAGCGGGCGGAGAACCCGAGCGGCCGACGCACGTTGATCGAGCCGCCGGACGCCTACCGCAAGCCCTCGCCCAACGCGCCGGTCGCCGCTCCGGAGGAGAAATCCTCGTGGAAGCCGAGCTGGTGGCCGCTCTGAGCGCGACACGCCGTCACGCAGCCTCTTGGCGGCGGACGGAATTTCGCCATATCCATCGGACAGGAACTCTCGTGACGGGGTCGCGGGAGATTCCCGTCCGTTCGGTGTCGCCGGTCTTCTCGGCGGCCGCGGGATCCGCTCCGGTGGATTCCGGCCGATCCCCCATCATCGTCGCTCCGGGAGGGTGAGCAGTTGCACCGTCGATCCGCCGTCTCCACGCCGTCGCGTCGCCGCATCGCGCGCCTCGCCCCCATCGGCGCCGTCGGTAGCCTCGCCCTCTTCCTCGCCGGAGCGCTGCCCGCCGCGGCGCAGGCGCAGGCGCCGGCGCCCACCCCGGCCCCGGCCGCCGCGACCGCGACGAAACCCGCACCGACCACCGCCGGCAAGATCTCGACCTTCACGCTCCCCAACGGGCTCGCCGTGGTGGTGGTTCCCGACCATCGGGCGCCGGTCGTCACCCACATGATCTGGTACAAGGCCGGCTCGGCCGACGAACCGCCGGGCAAGTCGGGCATCGCCCACTACCTCGAACACCTGATGTTCAAGGGCACCAAGGCCAATCCGGACGGTGCCTTCTCCAAGAAGGTGGCGGAGATCGGCGGCCAGGAGAACGCCTTCACCTCCTACGACTACACCGCCTACTACCAGCGGGTGGCCAAGGAGCATCTGCCGAAGATGATGGCGCTCGAGGCCGACCGGATGCAGAATCTGGCCTTCGACCCCAAGGTGGCGGAGCCGGAGCTGAAGGTGGTGCTGGAGGAGCGCTCGATGCGCACCGACAACGACCCCTCCGCCCAGCTCTCAGAGGCGCTCGAAGCGGCGCTCCACCGCAACCACCCCTACCGGATCCCGGTGATCGGCTGGAAGCACGAGGTGGAGAAGCTGACGGTCGCCGACGCTTTCGCCTACTACGATCGCTTCTACACGCCGAACAACGCCATCCTCGTCGTCGCCGGCGACGTCGAGGAGAAGGCGGTGCGCGATCTCGCCCTCGACACCTACGGCCGGGTGCCGCGCCGCGCCGAGCCGGGCCAGCGCAAGCGGCCGCGCGATCCCGACATCGCCGGTGTGGTGCGCCTCGTCTCGCTCGCCGACGAGCGGGTGGCGCAGCCGACCTGGCGCCGGGTCTACGAAGTGCCGTCCGAGCGCACCGCCACTCCGGGCGAGAGCGAGGCGTTGACCGTGCTCGCCGACGTGCTCGGCGGCGGCTCGAACAGCCGGCTCTACCGCAAGCTCGTCGCCGAGAAGGGCATCGCCGCCTCCGCCGGCGCCTACTATCGTTCCGGCTCGCTCGACGACGGCACGATCATGATCTACGCCACGCCGCGCGACGGGGTGAGCCTCGAGGATCTCGGCAAGGCGATCGACGAGGTGGTGGCGGAACTGGCGACCGGCGGGCCCAAGCCCGAAGAGGTCGAGCGCGCCGCCAAGAAGGTGGCGGCCGATTCGATCCGCTCCCAGGACAGTCAGTCGACGCTGGCGCGGATCTACGGCCAGACCCTGGCGACGGGCGGGACGATCGACGAGGTCCGCACCCTGCCGACGCGCATCCGCAACGTGGGCGGCGAGGAGGTCAAGGCCGCCGCCGCGAAGTGGCTGACGAGCGACCGCGCCGCCACCGGGCTCCTACGCTCGGCGCCGTCGACCGGCAAAGCGGTCGGCAAGCGGCCGATGCCGTCGGCCGACCCCGGCTCGAACGGCCACATCCGCATGTTCGAAGACGCGTTGATGCCGGCGCTGCCGCCCGCGTCCCGATTCTGACGTCCGAGAGGTTCAGCCCATGATCTTCGCTTCTTCCGAAGCCCTGGTTCGCTCGGCGCGTCGCGTCTTCGTCGGCCTGCGCCGCGTCGGCTTCGCCGTCGCCGCCGTCGCGCTCCTCGCCGCCTCGCCCGCCACGGCGACGCAGATCCAGAAGGTGACGAGCCCGTCGGGGATCGAAGCCTGGCTGGTGGAGGAACACGCGGTGCCGCTGATCGCCGTCGACTTCGCCTTCCTCGGCGGCTCGACCCAGGATCCGGCGGGCAAGGAAGGTGCGGTCGATCTCTTGTCGACCCTGCTCGACGAAGGCGCCGGCGATCTCACCTCCGAGCAGTTCCAGGCCAAGCTCGAAGACCTCTCGGTGCAGGTGAGTTTCCGCGACGGGCGCGACCGCTTCGAAGGCGAGATGAAGACGCTGAGCGAGAACCGCGACGCCGCCTTCGATCTCCTGGCGCTGGCGCTCAATGCGCCGCGCTTCGATGCGGAAGCGGTCGAGCGGATGCGCGCCCAGTCGATCGCGGCGCGGCGCCGCGCCGAGAAGGACCCGGAGACGATCGCCGGGCGGCTGTTTTCCAAGACGGTCTTCCCCGACCATCCCTACGGCCGGCCCTCCGACGGCACCGAGGCGAGCATCGCCAAGGTGACGATCGCCGACATCAAGGAGATGAGGTCGAAGATCTTCACCCGGAAGGGTCTGAAGATCGCGGTGGTCGGCGACATCGACGCGGCGACGCTGGCGCCGTTGCTCGACAAGGTCTTCGGCCGCCTGCCGGCGGAAGGGGCGATCGCCCCGGTCGCCGAGGTGACGCCGATCGCCGGTGGCACCGTCTCGTCCGCGGCGCCGATCCCGCAAGCGGTGGTGCGCTTCGGCGGGCCGGGCCTGAAGCGGGCCGATCCCGACTTCGTGCCGGCTTATGTGATGAACCACATCCTCGGCGGCGGCTCGTTCTCGTCCTGGCTCTATCGCGACGTGCGCGAGAAGAACGGCCTCGCCTATTCGGTCTCCACCGGCCTCGCGCCGATGATGCACGCCGGGCTGTTCGTCGGGGCGGTCGGCACGCGAGCCGACAAGGTCGAGGAGAGCCTCGCCCTCATCCGCGCCGCGATCACCCGGATGCGCGATACCGGACCGACCGACAAGGAGCTGGCCGAGGCCAAGGCCTATCTCATCGGCAGCTATCCGCTGCGCTTCGACACGTCCGACAAGATCGCCGGATCGCTTCTCGCCATCCAGGTCGACGACCTCGGCATCGACTACATCGACAAGCGTAACGCGCTGATCGAGAAGGTGACCATCGACGACATCCGCCGCGTCGCCAAGCGCCTGCTGTCGCAGCCGATGACCGTGGTGACGGTCGGTCCGAAGGCGGAGTGAGACCTCAAGCGACGTGACGCGACACGAAACAGGCCGGAGCGGTCGCCCGCTCCGGCCTTCGTGTTTCCGAATTCGACGCTGCGCGACGGGACGCCGTAGGGTGGAAAGAGCGCAGCGAATTCCCCCCTCCGATCCACGATCCGCCGGCCGGTCCCCGCTCACCCCAACAGATCGGCCAGCGCCAGGGCCATGACCTTGGTCGCCTTGCGCAGATCGTCGAGCGGCAGGCGTTCGTCGGCGCGGTGGGCGTTGGCTTCGGTGATGGTGCTCGGGCCGGCGCCGTAGAGGACGATGGGAATGCCGGCATCGCTGTAGTGGCGGGCGTCGGTGTAGAGCGGCACGCCGTTCACCCCGACGGGGACGCCGAAGACCTCGGTCGCGCGGCGGCAGAGCGCACCCGAGAGCTTCTCGGAGCCGGCGAGCGGGGTGAGCGGGCGGGCGAGTAGAATGCGCTTCACGCCGGCGCGCGCCGCAGGATAGGCGCGCATGGCGCCTTCGACGACACCGCGCAGTTCGGCCTCGACGGCCTCCGGGTTCTCCTCCGGGATCATGCGACGGTCGAGGCGCATCGTCACCTTGTCGGGCACGACGTTGGTGTTGATGCCGCCGGAGATGAGACCCACGGTCAGCTGCGGCGAACCGATGCCGGGGGTCGCCGAGACCTTCGTGGCGAGCGACTTGCGGAAGGCATAGAGGGCGTTCAGGACGCCGGTCGCCGCCTCGAGCGCGTCGACGCCGGTGAAGGGCATGGCGGCGTGGGCGGAGCGGCCCTCGACGGTGATCTCGAGGTGGAGGCAGCCGTTGTGGGCGTCGACCACGGCGTAGGAGAAGCCGGCGGCGATCGCCAGATCCGGTTCGACGATGCCTTCGTCGAGCAACCACTTCGGGCCGATCTCGCCGCCGGCCTCCTCGTCCCAGGTGCCGTGCAGTTCGAGGGTGCCGTTCAGCGCCACGCCGGCCTTCTCCAGCGCCAGGATGGCGAAGGCGTAGCTGGCGAAGTCCGACTTCGACACGGCGACGCCGCGGCCGTACATCCAGCCGTCGCGGATCTCGGCGCCGTAGGGGTCGGCGGTCCAGCCCTCGCCGGGCGGCACCACGTCGCCGTGGACGTTGAGGGCGATCACCGGACCGCCGGCGCCGTAGGTCCGCCGCGCCACGATGTTGGTCGCGGTCTTCATGCCGGCCGCTTCGACCACCGCCTTCGGCACCGGATGGCGCGACACGGTGAAGCCGAGCTTCTCGAGCAGGCTCGCGGTGACCTCGGCATGCGGCGCGCAATCGCCCGGCGGATTGTCGGACGGCACCTTCACCAGTTCGGCCAGAAAGGCGACCTCCTCGTCGAAACGGGCGTCGACGAGAGACGAGATGCGGTCGGTGAGCGAGGTCATCGAGCGGTTCCTGTGGGCGTGGGATTTTCGTGGGCGAGACGGCCGGCGATCCAGGTGGAGCGGACGGCGCGGTCGTCGCCGAGGATGGCGAGGGCGAAGAGGAGATCCTCGAGACCTTCGCTGAGATCGTCGCGGGCGGCGAGCACCGGCGTGGCGCGCGGGTCGATCACCACCATGTCGGCGAAACGGCCGGGCTCGAGCGAACCGATCTCGGCCTCGAGGCCGAGGGCGCGGGCGTTGCCGAGGGTGGCGAGATAGAAGGCGCGGGTGGCATCGAGTTCGACCCCGACCAGACGGGCGACCTCGATGGCGCGGCCCTGGGTGGCGAGCATCGACCACGACGTGCCGCCGCCGATGTCGGTGGCGAGCGCCAGCCGCACCGGCCGATCGGAATCGTCGAGACGGGCGATGTCGAAGAGGCCGGAGCCGAGGAAGCAGTTGGAGGTCGGGCAGTGCACCGCCACCGAGCCGGTCTCCGACAGCCGCCGACACTCGTCGTCGTCGAGATGGATGGCGTGACCGAAGAGCGAGCGAGGTCCGGTGAGGCCGAAGCGGTCGTAGACGTCGGTGTAGCTCGCGGCCTTCGGGAAGAGCGCCCGGACCGTCTCGATCTCGCGGGCGCTCTCGGAGAGATGGGTCTGCATCAGGCAGGTCGGGTGGTCGCGCAGCAACTCGCCGGCGAGGCGCAGCTGCGTCTCGGTCGAGGTGACGGCGAAGCGCGGCGTGATGGCGTAACGGGCCCGGCCGCGGCGGTGCCAGTGGCCGATCAGCGCGGCGCTCTCGGCGATGCCGCGTTCGGGATCGTCGCGCAGCGTCTCGGGACAGGCGCGGTCCATCAGGGTCTTGCCGGTGACGACGCCCATGCCGCGCTTCTCGGCGGCGGCGAAGAGCGCGTCGCAGGCGACCGCATGGGACGAAGAATAGACCGCCGCGGAGGTCGTGCCGTTCTCGATCAATCGATCGAGGAAGGCCTCGGCGTTGTGCTCGGAATGTATGCGCTCCGCATACTGCGCCTCTTCCCTGAAGGTGAAACGCTCCAGCCATTCGAGGAGGTCGCGCCCCGGTGCGGCGAGCATGCGCCACTGCGGGAAGTGGACATGGGTGTCGACGAAACCGGCGGAGAGCAGGGCGCGGCCGTGATCGATCCGGGGCGCGTCGCGGTGTTGTTCGGGCAGGTCGGCGGCCTCGCCGGCCCAGGCGATGCGGCCGTCGTCGCCGACCACCACGGCGCCGCGCTCGCGGAAGACCACCGCCTTCGCCCCGGCCACCGACGGATCGTCGCGGAAGGAGAGGGTGCGGGCGAGATGGACGGTGGTCATGCCCCCTCCCCCTTCGCCAGATCGAGCACGGTGCGCACCAGCGCCTCGACGCCGAGGCCGATGTCCTCGGGCGACGACCATTCGCGCGGATTGTGGGAGATGCCGTCCTTCGAGCGGACGAACAGCATCGCCGAGGGGAAGGCGCGCGCCATCGCCATGGCGTCGTGGCCGGCGCCGGAAGGCAATCGCCGCACATCGAGATCGAGGGAGGCGACCGCGCGGGCGAAGGCGGCCTGGAGCCGCTCGTCCATCGGGCAGGTCGGCACGTCGATGTGACGGGTCAGCTCGAAGCCGAGGTCACGACGTTCGGCGATGCGCTCGGCCTCGTGGCGGATGCGGTCGATGGCGACGAGGCGCGGCGCGTCGGCGCCGGCGCGGATGTCGAGGCTCGCCTCGACCCGGCCGGGCACGGTGTTGCCGGCGCCGGGCTCGACGTCGACGCGGCCGACGGTGGCGACGAGGCCGTTGGTGCCCTGGCGGCCGACCCGTTCGACGGTGAGCGCGATCTCGGCGAGACCGGCGAGCGCATCGTGGCGCAGGTCCATCGGCACGGTGCCGGCGTGGCCGGCGACGCCCTGCAGAGAGAAAGTGAAGCGCGACTGTCCGGCGATCGAGGTGACGACGCCGAGCGGCGTGTTCCAGTGTTCGAGCACCGGCCCCTGCTCGATGTGGATCTCCAGCCAGCCGACGACGCCGGCCGGATCGATGCGCGCCGCCTCGATCGCGTCGGTGTCGCAGCCGAACGCGGCGAGCGCCTCGCCGAGCGACACGCCCTTGCGGTCTCTGACCTCGAGCCATTCGCGGCGATAGGTGCCGGTGACGGCGGAAGACGAGGAGAGAGCGGTGGGGAAGCGCACGCCCTCCTCGTCGCCGAAGCCGAGGATCTCGATGGCGAAGGGCAGTTTCTCGCCGCGCTTCGCGATCTCCTCGACGACGAGGAGACCGGCGATCACGCCGAGGCAGCCGTCGAGCTTACCGGCGTCGATCACCGTGTCGATGTGAGAGCCGATCAGCAGCGTCTTCGCCGTCTCGGGCGCGATGTCGGCCTCGCGGCGGCCGCGCAGGGTGGCGACCGCGTCGACCGTCGTCGTCATGCCGCGCGCGCGCATCCAACCGCCGACGAGGTCGATCGAGCGGGCGTGGGCCGGCGACAGATAGGTGCGGGTCACCCGCCCCGGTTCGTCGGTGACGAGAGCGAGGTCGTCGAGGAGCGCCTGGGCGCGGTGGCCGAGCGCGGCGATGGCGGAAGGTTCGATCACGACGAGATGCGGTCCTCGAGACGGAAGCGGAAGATGCGGACGACCTGGGCGAGCGCCGTGGCGAATTCGGTCTCGACGTCGTTCGGCAGACGCGCCTCGAAGGCGTCGAGGATCATCGCCTTGGTTGCCCCCTTGACCGCGAAGATGAAGGGGAAACCGAACTTGTCGCGGTAACGGGTGTTGAGGTCGGTGAAACGGGCGAACTCGGCCTCGCTCAGAGTGTCGAGCCCGACGCCGGCCTGCTCGCGCTTCGAATCCTCGGCCATGGTCCCGGCGCGCGCCGCCTTCCCGGCGAGATCGGGATGAACGCGGATCAGGGCGAGGCGCGCCTCGCGGGATACGGCGGCGACGACGGCGGCGAAGGCTTCGATCATCGCCTCGCGGGTCGCGAAGGGGCGCGCGCGAGCCGCCGCCTCGGCCACCCACGGCGAATGCTCGGCGACATCGCCGAAGCGGGCGACGAAGTCGTCGATCGAGAGCGCGTTCACGGTCGCGATGTCGAGCATGTCCCCTCCCCTCAGTGCGCCGCGATCCAGGCGGCGAGCTTGGCCCGATCCTCGGCGGTGAAGCCGGTCTCGTTGCCGAGCGGCATGGCGTCGGTGTCGACCGCCTGCGCCTTGATCAGCGGGGCGTAGCGGGTGATGTCGGCGATCGTCTCCAGCGTCACGCCCTTGGGCGCCTCGGCGAAGCTCTCGTGGCGCGGTTTCGCCGAATGGCACATGGTGCAGTGCTTGGCCGTCAGCGTCAGGATCTCGGTGTCGGAGACGGCGGCGCCGCTCACCGCCGCGGTCTTCGGCAGGGTGAGGATCAGTGCGGCGACGAGGCCGAGGGCGGCGACGCCGGGCGCCCACAGGATCTTGGCGAAGGAATCGCCGGCCTCGTGGCGGACGATGAAGTGACGGATCGGGCCGCCGATCACCAGGATCAGCGCCACCACCAGCCAGCTCTGCGGATGGTTGGTCAGCATCGGATAGTGGTTCGACACCATCATCAGCAGGACCGGCAGGGTCAGATAGGTGTTGTGCACCGAGCGCTGCTTGGCGATGACCCCGAGCCGGGCGTCCGGCGCCTCGCCGGCGAGGAGCTGGGCGACCATGACCTTCTGATTGGGGATGATCACCCGGAAGACGTTGGCGGCCATGATGGTGCCGACGAAGGCACCGATGTGGATGAAGGCGCCGCGGCCGGAATAGAGGTGGGTGTAGCCCCAGGCGGCGCCGACGATCAGGGCGAAGACGACGGCCGCCAACGCCAGCGTCTTCTCGCCGAGGCGCGAGCGGCAGAGCGCGTCGTAGATCAGCCAGCCGGCGGTGAGCGAGCCGATCGAGATGGCGATCGCCATCCACGGCTCCATGGCGACGATCTTGGGATCGATCAGATAGGCCCGGGCGCTCCACCAGTACTGCACCGCCATCAGCACGATGCCGGAGACGAAGGTGAGATAGGCGTCCCACTTGTACCAGATGAGGTCCTCGGGCAGGCGCGGCGGCGCGACCATGTACTTGTCGACATGGTAGAAACCGCCGCCGTGGACGAGCCACGAGGTGCCGAGCCCGGTCTCCGGCGTCTCGGGACGCTTCCGGAACGAGACGTCGAGAGCGATGAAGGCGAAGGAGGTGCCGATCCAGCCGATGCCCACCACGAGGTGGAACCAGCGGGTCAGGATGTTCAGCCAATCGGCCGCATAGGCGAGCATCGGTTCTTCCCACAGCGCGGAACGCGTCGACCCACCCGGTGCGCGGGCTCGGACCAAACCGAGCAGGGCACGGCCGGGGGAATCCACCGCCTTCCTTCCCCCCTCGCGGGGGAAGGTGCCCCGAAGGGGCGGATGAGGGGCGCGCGCGACAGCGCGCAAGGAGCAGCCTTCGAGCTTCGAGCCGGAGGAGGGTTCCAGCCCCCTCATCCGCCCTTCGGGGCACCTTCTCCCGCGAGGGGAGAAGGGGAAACCCGGGGTGAGTTCCCTGCCCATCGGGCTCATGCCCGTTCGGAGCCGGAGCAGCGCGCGCCGCACACACGATGGTGGCGAACGGCACGAGGATCGTCGGGCGAGCCTCATGCCGTCGAGCCGTCCGTCACTGCGGCAGCTTGTCGTCGATGCCCTTGACGTACCAATTCATCGACAGGATGGCGCCGTCGTCGAGGTTCTCGACGGTGGAGCCGTCCTGCTTGGTGATCTTGCCGCCGAAGGGCTTCAGCGTGCCGGCCTTGATCGCCGCGGCGGTCTTCTCGGCCATCGCCTTGACGTCGTCGGGGACGTTCTTGATCGGCGGCAGGACGACCGCGTCCTCCTTCATGCCGTCCCAGGTGTCGATGGCCTTCCACGAGCCGTCGAGGGCGGCCTTCACCCGGCCGATGTAGTAGTGCGACCAGTCGTCGACGATGGCGGTGATCTGGGCCTTGGGCGCGAACTTGTCCATGTCGGAGGACTGGCCGAAGCCGAGGATGCCCTTCTCCTGGGCGACCTGGAGGGCGGCGGTCGAGTCGGTGTGCTGGGTCAGGATGTCGGCGCCCTGGCCGATCAGCACCTTGGCGGCGTCGGCTTCCTTGCCCGGGTCGTACCAGGAGTTCACCCAGATGATCTTGACCTTGACGTTCGGGTTCACCGACTGGGCGCCGAGCATGAAGGCGTTGATGCCGGAGACGACTTCCGGAATCGGGAAGGAGACGATGTAGCCGACGGTGCCCGACTTGGTCATCTTGCCGGCGATCTGGCCGATGACGTAGCGGCCTTCGTAGAAGCGGGCGGAATAGGTGGCGACGTTGTCGGCGCGCTTGTAGCCGGTGGCGTGCTCGAACTTCACGTCGGGGAACTTCTTGGCGACCTTGAGGGTCGGATCCATGAAGCCGAAGGAGGTGGTGAAGATCAGCTTGTTGCCGTCGCGGGCGAGGCGCTCGATGGCGCGCTCGGCGTCGGGGCCTTCCGGCACGTTCTCGACGAAGGTGGTCTGGACCTTGTCGCCCAGCGCCTTCTCGACGGCGAGGCGGCCCTGGTCGTGCTGATAGGAATAGCCGAAGTCGCCGACCGGGCCGACGTAGACCCAGGCCGCCTTGAGCTTGTCGGCCGCCGCCGCCGGACCGGCGAGGCTCGCGGAGAGCGCGACGGCGACGGATCCGGCGAAGGCGCTCGCCATCGCATCACGGCGGGTGAGCGCGGACCATTTCTTCATGAGGAGTTCCTCCAAGGACGGGGCGGTGCGGGAATTGTTCGGCGACGGCGCCCGACCGCGAAGGGCGCCTCCACCGGAAAGCTTCATCGATCCGGCACGAAGGGCTGTCCGAGACAGGCCGGCGTATCGGCCCTCGCGCGCCCGCGTCGTGTGGAGATGACGACCAGCGCGGCGATGGTGACGATGTAGGGCAGCGACGACAAGAGCTGTGCCGGCACGCCGACGCCGAGCCCCTGGACGAAGAAGCCGAGAATGGTCACCGCGCCGAAGAGATAGGCGCCGATCACCAGCCGCGACGGCAGCCAGGAGGAGAACACCACCAGCGCCAGGGCGATCCAGCCGCGGCCCGCCGTCATGTTCTCGATCCACTGCGGGGTATAGGCGAGCGACAGGTAACCGCCGCCGAGCCCGGCGAGCGCCCCGCCGAACAGCACCGCCATCCAGCGCACCCGCACCACCGAATAACCGAGCGCATGGGCGGAGGCGTGGTTGTCGCCGACGGCGCGCAGGATCAGGCCGAGGCGGGTGCGGAAGACCACCCAGGAGACGAGGACCGCCAGGACGATCGACAGATAGACGAGGATGTCCTGGCCGAAGAGCAGCGGCCCGACGAAGGGGATGTCGGAGAGGCCGGGAATGTGCAGCTTGGAGAGCCGCACCCCGGGCTGGCCGACGAAGCGCTCGCCGATCAGGCCGGAGAGGCCGAGGCCGAGCAGGGTGAGGGCGAGGCCGGTCGCCACCTGATTGGCGACGAGGTTGAGCGTCAGGAAGCCGAAGGGCACCGACAGCAGCGCGCCGGCGGCCGCGGCGGCGAGGATGCCGAGATAGGGCGAGCCGGTGGTGAGCGCCACGGCGAAGCCGGCGACGGCGCCCATCACCATCATGCCCTCGACGCCGAGGTTGAGGACGCCGGCGCGTTCGGTGACGAGTTCGCCGAGAGCGGCGAGCAGAAGCGGCGTCGAGGCGGTGACGATGGTGAGGAGGACGGCGAGGAGCGCGGACTGGTCCATCAGCGGGCGCCCTCCTCGGCCACGGGTGCGGTTCGGACGATGCGCAGACGGTAGTAGATGAGGGTGTCGCAGGCGAGCACCCAGAACAGCAGCACGCCCTGGAAGACGCGCGCCGCCTTGTCGGAGATGCCGAGCGCCACCTGCGCCGCCTCGCCGCCGAGATAGCTCACCGCCAGCATCAGCGCGGCGACGACGACGCCGATCGGATCGAGCCGGCCGAGGAAGGCGACGATGATCGCGGTGAAGCCGTAGCCGGGCGAGATGTTGGGCTGGAGCTGGCCGACGGTGGAGGCCACTTCGACGATGCCGGCGAGGCCGGCGAGGCCGCCGGAGAGCAGGAAGACGAAGAGGGTCATGCGATCCGAGGAGAAGCCGGCGAAGCGGCCGGCGCGCGGCGCCTCGCCGAGGACGCGGACCTCGAAGCCCTTCATCGTCCGCCGCATCAGGATCGCCAGGGCCGCCGCCGCGACGAGAGCGAGGACGATGCCGAGGTTGAGACGGCCACCGCCGAAGACCGGCATGGTCTGCCAATCCTCGAAGCCGACCGACTTGGGGAAGTTGTAGCCCTTGGGATCGCGCCAGGGGCCGCGCACCAGCCAGTCGAGCAGCAGTTGCGCCACATAGACCAGCATCAGCGAGACGAGGATCTCGTTGGCGCCGGCCTTGATCTTGAGGAGCGCCGGGATCGCCGCCCAGATCATGCCGCCGAGGACGCCGAGCGCCAGCATGGCGACGAGGGTCAGGGGCGATTGCCAGGAATTGAAGAAGATCGGGACGATCGCCCCCATCAGCGCGCCGAAGGTGAACTGGCCCTCGGCGCCGATGTTCCAGACGTTGGCACGGTAGGCGACGGAGAGGCCGACGCCGATGAGGATCAGCGGCGTCGCCTTGACCACCAGTTCCTCGAGCGACCACAGGCTGGAGAAGGGTTCGAGGAAGAAGATCCACAACGCCGTGAGCGGCGGCTTGCCGATCGCGGCGAAGATCAGGCCGCCGGTCACCACCGTGGCGAGGACGGCGATGAGCGGCGAGGCCCAGGCCATCGTCGCGGAGCGTTCGGGACGCTTCTCGAGCTCAATACGCACGGCCGTCCGCCTCCCGGAGCTTCAGCGCGCCCTCGATCGCCTCGGAGCCGCCGTGGGCGCCGCCCATCAGCAGGCCGACCTTCTCGAGCGTCATGACATGGGCGTCGTAGCCGGGCGATAGGCACCCACGCGAGATCACGGCGATGCGGTCGGCGATCTCGAAGATCTCGTCGAGATCCTGACTGATCACCAGCACGCCGGCGCCGTCGGCGGCGAGGTCGACGAGGGCCTGACGGATCAGCGCCGCGGCGCCGGCGTCGACCCCCCAGGTCGGCTGATTGACCACCAGCACCCGCGGTTTGCGGTCGAGTTCGCGGCCGACGACGAATTTCTGCAGGTTGCCGCCGGAGAGCGAGCGCGCCTCCGGGTCGGGTCGACTCTTGCGGACGTCGTAGGCCTGCGACACGCGCTCGGCCGTCTGGTCGGCGCGGCCGAAGTCGAGGAAGCCGAGGAGGCGGCGAGCCGCGTCGGCGAAGATCGTGTCGCGGGTCAGCACGACGTTCTCGGACAGGCGGAAGGCGGGCACGGCGCCGTGGCCGAGGCGCTCCTCGGGGACGAAGGCCGCCCCGAGTTCGCGACGGGCGCCGACCCCGAGATGGCCACAGGGCGTGTCGTCGATCACCACCGCGCCGGGGTGATCGGCATGGCGCTCGCCGGAGAGCGCGTCGAAGAGTTCGGACTGGCCGTTGCCGGCGACCCCGGCGATCGCCAGGATCTCGCCGGCGCGGACCTCGAGCGAGACCTGGTCGAGGGCGACGGCGAAGGGGCCGTTGGCCGGCAGGTCGAGTTGATCGACGTAGAGGCGGGTGGGCCCGGCGACGCGGGCGTGCTTGGGGCGGATGGCGTGGACGTCGGCGCCGACCATGAGGCGGGCGAGGCTCGCCGCCGTCTCCTGTTTCGGATCGACGCGGGCCACCACCTTGCCGTGGCGCAGGATGGTCGAGGCGTGGCAGAGGCGCTTCACTTCTTCCAGCCGGTGCGAGATGTAGAGAACGGCGCAGCCTTCGGAGGCGAGGCGCTCCAGCGTCAGGAACAGCTGGTCGGCCTCCTGCGGGGTGAGCACCGCCGTCGGCTCGTCCATGATCAGGAGCTTCGGCTCCTGGAGCAGGCAGCGGACGATCTCGATGCGCTGCCTCTCGCCGACCGACAGATCGGCGACGGTGGCGCGCGGCTCGAGCGGCAGGCCGTAGTCCTTCGACACCGCGGCGATGCGGGCGGCGAGCGCGTTCATGTCGGAGACGTTCGACAGCGCCAGGGCGATGTTCTCGGTGACGGTCAGCGCCTCGAACAGCGAGAAGTGCTGGAACACCATGCCGATGCCGAGACGGCGCGCCTCGGCCGGGTCGGTGACGACGACCGGCTCGCCCTTCCAGAAGATGCGGCCGGCGGTCGGCTGCAGCGAGCCGTAGAGCATCTTCACCAGGGTCGACTTGCCGGCGCCGTTCTCGCCGAGCAGGGCATGGATCTCGCCCGGGCGGATCGCCAGATCGACGTGGTCGTTGGCGGTGAAGGCGCCGAAGCGCTTGACGACGCCGCGCGCCTCGACGAGGAACCCGGGCGCGCTCGCCCCCTCCCCCTTCGCACCGCCCGCCGCCGTCCCGCTCGCCGTCATGCCCACTCCTCCGCCACGCTCACGCCCTCGGCCGCGTGGCGCATGCGCCCTTGCGGGGTTCGTGCCATCTCGTCGGCGACGAGCAGTTCCACCGCGATCGAGGCGGCGATCACCGCCGGTTCCTTGGAGCGCGGCCCGATGCCGCCCACCGGGCAGACCATACGGCGAGTCGCCTCTCCCGTGTGCCCGATTTCCGACAATCTGCTCGCGAAACGGGCACGCTTCGTTTCCGAGCCGATGACCCCGACATAGCCGAAATCGCTGCGGCGCAGGCTCGCGTCGACGATCGCGAAATCGAGGGCATGGTCGTGGGTCATGGCGAGAACGAAGGCGGCGGGCGGGGCGGAGGCGACCATCGTCACCGGATCGGCGGGCGTATGCAAGCTCGCGTTCGCCGGCGACGCGGCGGGGAAGGCATCGGGACGGCCGTCGATCCAGGTGACGCGGAAGGGCAGCGGCGCCAGCGCCAGGACCAGCGAGCGGCCGATGTGGCCGGCGCCGAAGAGCAGAAGGCGCCGCCGGTCGTCGCCGAAGTGCTCGACGAGGCGACCGTCGCGATCGAGGCCGGGTTCCGCATCGGGATCCTCGGTGACGGCGCGGCGGAAGCGACCGTCGTGGAGTTCGGCGACGAGGGTGAAGGGACCCGCCGCCTCGAGACGGGCGAAACGGCGCACCTCGGCGAGGTCGCCGGCATCGAACATCTCGATCGCCGCGGTGACGCGACCGCCGCAACACTGGCCGAGATCGGGGCCGAGCACCGTCTCCTCGAAGTGGACACCGGGTGCGCCGTCGTTCAGCGCGACGCCGGCATGCGCGAGGAGGCACCATTCGAGGGCGCCGCCGCCGATGGTGCCGTGGAAGCCGCCGTCGGGGCGGACCACCAGGGCGGCGCCGATCTCGCGCGGGGTGGAGCCGCGGGTCGCCACCACGGCGACGCGGGCGGCGCGGCCGTGGCTCTCCAGGGTGGCGGCGAGGCGGGCCCAGTGTCCGATCACGGCGTCACCTCCGGATGGCGCATCGCCTTGACCGCTGCGAGGATCGTCTCGGGCGTCGCCGGCAGGTCGAGCGGGGGGAGCCGGCCCGGGGCGAGCGAAGCCAACGCCCTGAGGATCGCCGAGTGGACCGAGATCGCCAGCATGAAGGGCGGCTCGCCCACCGCCTTGGAGCGATGGATGGTGTCGACGCGGGCGTCGCCGTCCCACAGCGCGACACGGAAATCCTCGGGCACGTCGTGGGCGGTCGGGATCTTGTAGGTCGAGGGCGCATGGGTGAGGAGCCGGCCCGCGGCGTCCCACACCAGCTCCTCGCTGGTCACCCAGCCGAGACCCTGGACGAAGCCGCCCTCGATCTGGCCGATGTCGATCGCCGGATTGAGCGAGCGGCCGGCGTCATGGAGGAGGTCGACGCGGGCGAGACGCATCTCGCCGGTGAAGCTGTCGATCACCACCTCGGCGCAAGCCGCGCCGTAGGCGAAGTAGAAGAACGGCCGGCCGTGGGCGTTCGCCCGGTCCCAGGTGAGGCCGGGAGTGGCGTAGAAGCCGGTCGACGACAGCGAGACGCGGGCGAGATGGGCCTGTTTCGCCACGTCGGCGAAGGGCAGGCTGCCGTCGCCCGCCCACACCCGGCCGCCGGCGAAGCGCACCGCCGCGGCGTCGCCACCGAGGAGGCGCGCGGCGACCGCGGCGAGGCGCTCGCGGATGGTCTCGGCGGCGCGGCGCGCCGCCCAGCCGTTGAGATCGGAGCCGGAGGAGGCCGCCGTCGGGGCGGTGTTGGGCACCTTGTCGGTCGCCGTGGCGGTGACGCGGACGGCGTCGAGCGCCAGACCGAAGACGTCGGCGGTGACCTGCGCCACCTTGGTCATCAGCCCCTGGCCCATCTCGGTGCCGCCGTGGTTCACGGTGACGGAGCCGTCGGAATAGACGTGGACCAGCGCGCCGGCCTGATTGAGATGCATGAGGGTGAAGGAGATGCCGAACTTCACCGGGGTCAGGGCGATGCCGCGCTTCAGCACCGGGCTCGTCCGGTTGAAGGCGTCGATCTCGGCGACCCGGCGGCGGTAGCCGGAGGTCACCTCGAGCCGGGTGACGAGGGCGCGGAGGATGCCGTCGTCGACCACTTGGCCGTAGGGCGTGGTGCCGTGGGCGGGCGCTTCGAAGTCGGGGTAGAAATTGGCCAGCCGCACGTCGAGCGGGTCGAGGCCGAGGCGGATGGCGACGGCGTCCATCATGCGCTCGGCGAAGGCCATGCCCTGCGGGCCGCCGAAGCCGCGGAAGGCGGTGGCCGACACCGTGTCGGTCATCAGCCGGCGGGTGGAGATGCGGGCGGCGGGGTAGTCGTAGGCGTTGTCGGCGTGGAACATGGTGCGGTCGACGACGCCCTGGGAGAGGTCGGCGGAGTGGCCGCAGCGGGCGTAGAAGTCGACCTCGACGCCGGCCAGTCGCCCCGAACCGTCGAAACCGGCCGACCAGTCGACACGGAAGTCGTGGCGCTTGCCGGTCATCATCATGTCGTCGTCGCGGTCGAGGCGGATCTTGGCCGCCCGGCCGGTGACCCTGGCGGCGAGAGCGGCGATCACCGCCCATTGCGTCGCCTGGCTCTCCTTGCCGCCGAAGCCGCCGCCCATGCGCCGGCACTCGCAGGGCACCGCCGCCTCGGGAAGGCCGAGGACGCGGGCGGCGATGTGGGAGACCTCGGTCGGGTGCTGGGTCGAGGCGAGGATGCGGATCTCGTCGGCTTCGCGCGGGATCGCCAGCGCCACCTGGGTCTCGAGATAGAAGTGCTCCTGGCCGCCGACGAGGAAGCCGTCGACGATGCGGTGGGGTGCGGCCTCGATCGCCGTGGCGGCGTCGCCCTTCAGAAACTCGTAGGGCGGCAGCACGTCGGTGCCGCGATCGAGGGCGTCGGCGACGGTGACCGCCGGCTTCTCCGCCTCGACCTCGATCACCGCCAGACGAGCGGCGCGGCGGGCCTCGGCGCGGCTCTCGGCGGCGACGGCGAAGACCACCTGACCGTGGAAACGGATGTCGGTCTCGGCGAAGACCGGATCGCCGCCGACCGAGGGCGAACAGTCGTTGACGGCGGGGATGTCGGCGGCGGTGAGCACGGCGACGACGCCGGGAGCGGCGCGGACGGCCTCGAGGTCGAGGCGCAGGATACGACCGCGTGTCGCCGTCCGACACCAGCCGGGGACGATGTGGAGCGTGCCGGCCGGTTCCGGCAGGTCGTCGATGTAGGGGGCGGCGCCGGTGACGTGCAGTCGGGCCGATTCGTGCGGCGCCGATCGGCCGACGGCGCTCGCCTCGGCATCGCGGCGCGGAGCGTCAGAGGGCGCGTCCATGGGCGGCCTCCTCTCTGGCGCCGGCGATGCGGGTGCGGGTGGTCGGGGTGCCGGCGATCTCGACCAGCGCCTTGCCGAGCAGACCGACGGCGGCCTCGGTGCGATAGTCGGCGGAGGCGCGCAGGTCGGAAAGGGGCGTGAAGTCGGCGCGCAACGCGTCGAGAGCGGGACGCCAGCTCGCCGGATCGGCGAGGGAGACGCCGACGAGCGCGGCTTCGGCGCCGGCTGCCCGCTTCGGCGTGCCGGCCATGCCGCCGAAGGCGAGGCGCGCTTCGGCGACGGTGTGACCGTCGAGAGTGAGGCGCAGCGCCGCGAGCAGCCCGGAGATGTCCTGGTCGTGGCGCTTGGCGATCTTGAAGGCGCGGAAGGCGTGGTTCGCGCCCAGCTTCGGCACGACGATCGAGGTGAGAATCTCGTCGTGGGCGCGGTCCTGACGGCCGTAGGCGACGAAGAAGTCCTCGAGCGGCAGGCGGCGGACGTGGCCGGGGCGGACCAGTTCGATCGAGGCGCCGAGGGCGATCAACAACGGCGGCGTGTCGCCGATCGGCGAGCCGTTGGCGATGTTGCCGCCGATCGTGCCGGAGGCGCGGACCTGGGCGCCGGCGATACGGCGGAAGAGATGGGCGATGTCGGGATCGAGGCGGCCGAGGAGGCGGCCGGCGTCCTCGAGGCTGACCGCGGCGCCGAGAACGACCGCGTCGTCGTGCTCCTCCACCCGGTCGAGGCCGTCGAGATGGCCGACGTGGACGAGGCGCGGCAGGTCGCGGCCGGCCTTGGTGATCCACAGACCGACGTCGGTGGCGCCGGCGACGAGGGTGGCGTCTGGGCAGGCGGCGAGGATGCTGTCGAGGGTGTCGAGCCGGCGTGGCGCGGCGAAGAAGCGGTCCTCGTCGCCGACGAAGACCTCGTCGCCGTCGTCGAGGGCGGCGAGCGCCAGCGTCGTCTCGGCCGCGGCGGCGGCGAAGAGATCGTCGGGCCGGTCGCCGGGCCGCGCGGCGCAGGCGGCGAGCGCGGCGTCGACGATCGGGCGATAGCCGGTGCAGCGGCAGAGGTTGCCCGACAGGCGATCGAGCACGGCTTCGCGATCGATCGGACCGGGTGTGGCGTAGAGGGTGAAGAGGCTCATGACGATGCCCGGCGTGCAGAAGCCGCATTGCGAGCCGTGCAGCCGCACCATCGCCTCCTGGACCGGATGGAGGCGGCCATCCTCGGCGAGATCCTCGATGGTCACCACTTCGCAGCCGTCGACGGTGCCGAGCAGGCGGATGCAGGCGGTGACCGGTTCGTAGACGAGCCGGCCGTCGACGAGACGGCCGAGCGCCACGGTGCAGGCGCCGCAATCGCCCTCGTTGCAACCCTCCTTGGTGCCGGTGCGACGACGAGACAAGCGAAGGTGATCGAGCAGCGTCGTCGTCGGATCGAAGTCGGCGACCTCGATCACACGGCCTTGCGACAGGTAGCGGATCGAGCGGCGCATGCGGTCAGCTCCCTCGATAGGTCGAATAGCCGAAGGGGGCGACGAGCAGGGGGACGTGGAGGTGGCCGAGACCCTCGGCGATGCCGAACCTGAGCGGCACCTCGTCGAGGAAGGCCGGATCGTCGAGAACCAGACCGCGGCGGCGGAAATAGTCGCCGACGGCGAAGACGAACTCGTAGATGCCGGGAACGAAGGTCTCGCCCTCGAGGATCGGCCGATCGACGCGACCGTCGGAATTGGTGCGGTGAGCGGAGATGCGGCGCCGACTGCCGTCGGGGGCGAGCTTCCACAGGGTGATGTCGAGCTCTGCGGCGGGCAGGCCGCTCGAGGTGTCGAGAACGTGTGTGGTCAATCGGCCCATGGTCGATCCTCGTCTGCGAGACGCCGCGCGGGCGCCTCACCGCCATGGGCGCCCCGCGACATCCGCCCGCCGGCCATGAGCCTACGGGCATTTCCTGATCATGCGTCGAGTCGACCGTTCGAAAAAGCGATGATTTTCGAGCGTACCGAACTCGAAAAAGCATCGATCGACACGTCGACCGCGTATCGGGCAGCCTCTGCCCGTTTTCGCGGCGGATCAACGCCTCAGCCTGCCGAAACGGCAGCCCCTCCCCAGGACTCTTCGATGAAATCGCAGAGAGCAGCCACCGCGAGGCTCGGCACGGCGCGTTCGCGGGCGACGACGTCGAGATGATCTGGCAGGAGATCGGGGTCGGCGAGCGGCACCCAGACCAGTTCGCCGGCTGCCAACTCGCGTTCGATTCCGACCCGGGTCATGAAGCCGATGGCCGAGGCGCGGCGTACGAGCGCTGCGGTGAGGCGCAGCGAATCGCATTCGGCGCGGACGACGAGGGCGCGGCCGACGCGGGCGAGCGCCGGTTCGAGCGCGGCGCGCAGCGACAGGCCGCGTGCCGGCAGGACGAGGGGCTCGCCGACGAGATCGTCGAGGCGCAACGTGGTGGCGCCGGCGAGCGCGTGGTCGGGAGCGAGAACGGCGCCGAGCGCATGGGGCTCGTGGTGGACGACCCGCATGGCGGGAAGCTCGTGGGTGGAGAAGGTGAAGGCGATGTCGGCCGAATTGGTCTCGACCAGACGGCAGACCTCCTCGGCGCCGGCGACGACGAGCCCGGTCTCGACGCCGGGATAACGGCGCCAGAAGTCGGCGAGGAGGCGCGGCAGCCGGTCGGCGGCGATGCTCTCCACCGTGGCGAGGCGGACGCGGCCGCGCTTCAAGCCGCGCAGCGTGTCGAGCTCGGCGACGACGTCGTCGTGGCGATCGACCGCCTCGCGCACCTGTCGCAGCAGCAGGCGACCGGCCTCCGACAGGCGCAGGCCACGGCCGACGCGGTCGAACAGGCGGATGCCGAGATCCTCTTCGAGCATCAGCACCTGGCGATTGACGGCGGAGGAGACGATGTTGAGTTCACGCGCCGCGGCGCGGATCGAGCCGGCCTCGGCGACGGCGAGGAACGAGCGATAACCGTTCGACAGGATGGTGCCGCGTCCGCGCATGGGATCTTCCTCGCCCGATCGGTCGATCTTGCGACGTCGGCGCGGGCCGGCGCAAGCGGCGGCGCCCGGCCGTCACGCCGCACGAGCGCGATGGCGATCGATGGCGACGAGGAGCAGCAGGTTGACCCAGGCGCCGGCCGACGTGGCGAGCGCCAGACCGGCGACGTCGAAGGGGCCGGTGAGCCAGAACTTCAGCGCGACGTTGACGGCGATGCCGGCGAAGGCGACCCACATCGGCGTGCGTGTGTCGCCGCGGGCGTGGAAGCCCGGCACCACCGAGCGCAACAGCACGATGGCGAGGAGGCCGACCGCATAGGCCTGCAGCGTCATGCCGGCACGGGCGACGGCGGCGGCGTCGAAGGCGCCGCGGGCGAAGGCGATCTTCACCAGCCAGTCGGGGATCAGCAGGAAGGCGACGACGAAGGGCGCGGTGAGCACGATCGACCAGAACAGGGCGCGGCGTTGGGCACGGCGGGCGCCGGCCTCGTCCTTCGCGGCGAAGCGGCGGGAGAGTTCGGGCAGCAGCACCGTGCCGATGGCGATGGCGATGACGCCGATCGGCAGCTGGTAGAGGCGATCGGCGTAGTACATCGCCGAGACCGCGCCGACCGGCAGCGCCGCGGCGAGGATGGTGTCGACGAACATGGCGATCTGCGAGGCGCCGGAGCCGATGGTGGCGGGGCCGAGGCGCTTCAGGAAGGTCGTCACCTCCGGGTCGAGCCGCGGCCGGGCGGGCTTCAACGACAGCCCCGCCGGACGCATCGCCCACATCAGCAGGATCAGCTCGGCGACGCCGGCGAGCGCCACGCCGACCGCGGCGGCGGTGGGCGCGAGGTTCGGCGTGCGGCCGGGGACCAGGAGGGTCGCGCCGACGCAGCCGATGATGGCGAAGTTGAACAGGACCGGCGCGCCCGCCGCCGCGGCATAGCGGTGATGGGCGTTGAGGACGGCGCCGTAGACCGTCACCAGGGTGACGAAGAGGAGATAGGGGAAGGTGATGCGGGTGAGCGTCACCGTCAGATCGCCGAGTTCGCCGGCGCCGGCGAAACCGGGGGTGATCAACTCCAGCAGACCGCGCGTCCAGATCTCGGCGGCGAGAAGGATCACCACCTGCACCGCCACCAGGGCGCCGAGGACGCGGGCGGCGAAGCGCATCGCCGCTTCCGCGCCCTGCGCTTCGAGGGTGCCGGCGTAGGTCGGGACGAAGGAAGCGTTGAAGGCGCCTTCCGCGAAGAGGGCGCGGAAATGGTTGGGGATGCGGAGCGCGATGAAGAAGGCGTCGGCGAGCGGGCCGGCGCCGATCACCCAGGCGAGCACCACGTCGCGCAGGAAGCCGGTGACGCGGGACAGCATGGTGAAGCCGGAGACCGTGCCCACTCGCTTCAGGAACACCGCGGCGCCGCCGCTCGGCCAGATCTTCACGGACTCTCCCCCGCATCGTCCCGGCGAAGCGCCGCGCGACCCCGCTCCTGCCCGTCTCGTTCATCGAGATCCGGCAGATCGCTTCGCGATGCCGGATCCGTCCCGTCGAAAAGCCCGCGAGCGGACCGGGCTGTTTCGACGGACGGAATACGAAACCCGAATGGAAAATTCGAGTTTCGTATCATGCGGCGAAGCGAAGGCGATCGGGAGAGGAAATCGCAGCCGCCGGAGATCGAGCCGGGATCAGGCGGCGATCTCGGTCTTGTCGCCGCCGTCCTTCGGCTTGTCGGTGAGCAGCCCCTGGGGCTTGGCCTGCCAGATCTTCTGGCGGTTGCGGATGGCGCGCGGCGCCGGGCCGAAATAGTTGGGCGTCTTCACGAACTCGCGCGGGTGCATGATCACCGAGGCGATGCGCTGATAGAGTGACTTCGCCGAGATCGGCTTGCACAACAGTTCGTGAATGCCGAGTTTTCGCGCCTCGAGAATCCGTGACCGCTCCGTGTGCGCCGTCACCATGATCACCGGAATGTAGGCGAACGGGTTCTGCGGATTGCGGATCATCCGCACCATGTCGGCGCCGTCGAGGATCGGCATCACCCAGTCGAGAATGAGGATGTCGGGATTGGCGCGATCCATCGCTTCGAGGCCCGAAGCGCCGTCTTCCGCCTCGACGATACGGCGCGCGCCGAAACCCTGCAGCATGGTGCGCAGGATGGTGCGCATATAGGCGCTGTCCTCGACGACGAGGAAGGTCAGGGATGCGAGATCGAGGTTCACGCGGGGCCTCCTCCACGGATCACGAGTCTCGCCGGGAAAGGTGAACAAGCGGTTGCCGTGAGGCTGCGTCGACGAACCACGGTCCGTAGGGTCCCGTATGGCCAAGTTCGGCCAGCTTGATCATGGTCAAAGTGCATCGAATTCATGTAAGTCTAATAGACGCACCGGGTCCGAGACGGCCGACGCGTCAGCGAGACGTCAGGGAGACGGTGCGAGAATCGGAAGGACAGTGAGTTCGAGACGGTCGTCGACGAGGGGCTTCGAAGCCGAGCTGGTCCTCTGGTTTCGAGGTTCGACGACGAAACGGCCCACCAGAAATGAGTGAGAGGGGCTCGAGGACGGACATGAACTATCAGTCGATTTTCGAGGACGCCATCGATCAGCTGAAGGCCGAGAAACGCTATCGGGTCTTCGCCGATCTCGAACGCATCGTCGGCCGCTTTCCGCGCGCCATGTGGCGCAAGGAAGGCAAGGAGGACGAGCCGCGCGAGATCGTCGTGTGGTGTTCCAACGACTATCTCGGCATGGGCCAGCACCAGAGCGTGCTCGGCGCGATGATCTCCACCGCCCAGGGTCTCGGCACCGGCGCCGGCGGCACCCGCAACATCTCCGGCACCTCCCATCCGCTGGTCGAGCTCGAGACCGAACTCGCCGACCTGCACGGCAAGGAAGCCGGCCTCGTCTTCACCTCGGGCTTCGTCTCCAACGAGGCGGGCATCTCGACCATCGCCAAGCTGCTGCCGAACTGCCTCATCCTCTCCGACGAGCTCAACCATGCCTCGATGATCGAAGGCATCCGCCGTTCGGGCTGCGAGAAGAAGCTGTGGCGCCACAACGACGTCGAGCACCTCGAGGAACTGCTCGAGGCGGCCGATCCGGAGCGGGCCAAGCTGATCGTCTTCGAGAGCGTCTACTCGATGGACGGCGACATCGCGCCGATCAAGGAGATCTGCGATCTCGCCGAGAAGTACGGTGCGCTCACCTACATCGACGAGGTGCACGCGGTCGGCATGTACGGCCCGCGCGGCGGCGGCATCGCCGACCGGGAAGGCCTGATGGGCCGTATCGACGTCATCGAGGGGACGCTGGCCAAAGCCTTCGGCACGCTCGGCGGCTACATCACCTCGACCAAGGCGATCTGCGACGCGGTACGCTCCTACGCCCCGGGCTTCATCTTCACCACGGCGTTGCCGCCGGCGATCGCCGCGGCGGCCGCCGCCTCGATCCGCCACCTCAAGCGCTCGTCGGCCGAGCGCGACATGCAGCAACGTCAGGCGCAGCGCACCAAGGACGTGCTCGGCGGCGCCGGCCTGCCGGTGATGCCGACCGCCACCCACATCGTGCCGGTGATGGTGGGCGATCCGGACCTGTGCAAGAAGGCCTCGGACATGCTGCTCGAGGAGCACGGCATCTACATCCAGCCGATCAACTATCCGACGGTGCCGCGCGGCACCGAGCGGCTGCGCATCACCCCGACGCCGTTCCACGACGACGATCTGGTCGCTGCGCTGAAGACCTCGCTCGTCGACGTGTGGACCAAGCTCGGCTTGCCGCTCACCGGTCCGGTGGCGCTCGACGACGACACCGACGAGATCACCCCGCCGGTGACCAAGATGGCGGTGCCGCGTTCGGGCGGCTGACGGTCTCCTCTCCCGAGAGCGCGGGCACGCCCCGCGCCGTCGGCCTCGGTGGCGACACCGGGGCCGTCTTTTTTCGGCGGTCTCGTCGGCACCCTCCTCCTCCACTTTCGCGCTCCCGGGCGCGTCCCGATGTGCGGTCCGTGGCGTCCGGCGTCAGCCTTCGCGCAGCGGCAGGGTCGACCCGGCGATCACGTCCGCGCCGCGACGAGCCGAGGTGATGCACCTCGCCATCTCGTCGTTCGCTCGGATGTTGACTCTTCGTATTTCATGTGTCAACTATTTCTTACACATGAAATGCGAGGAGTGAGGGATGCGGCTCGACGGAGACCGGTTGGTGGAGGTGCTGGCCGCCCTCGCCAATCCGCACCGGTTGCGCATTCTGGCGGCGTTGGCCGGCAGTGGGCGCAACTATGTCAGCCGGCTGGCGCGCGACGTCGGCATCAGCCGACCACTGCTCCACCTGCATCTGCAGAAGCTCGAACAGGCCGGACTGGTCCGTAGCCGGCTCGAACTCTCCGCCGACGGCAAGGCGCTGAACTTCTTCGAAGTGACGGACTTCGACCTCACCGTCACCCCGACGACGCTGATCGACGCGGTCCGCACCCTCTCTCCCGTCGAACGACGCGACCCCGAATAGGAGCCCCTCATGGCCCAACACATCGACACGTTTCTTCTGATCACGGTGCTGCTGTTCGCCACCGTCCTGCTGATCTTCGCCATGAAGTATTTCAGCGCCGCGCGCACCGCCCGGGCACGGATCGCCGGCGACGAGGCCCTGCGCGATCTCGCGGCCCGAGCCGTCGAGGTGCAGGCCGCCGGCGCGGCGGCGTTGGCCGGCCTGACGGAGCGGGTCGCCGGGATCGAGGGACGGCTCGGCGCCATCGAAAAGATGCTGAAGGACGTCGAATGACCGCCCGCGACCCACTCCCCAGCGACATCACCGCGCCCGACGATCTGCGCATCGCCTCCTTCGTCGAGGGCACGACGCTGCTGCTTCTGGTCCTGGTCGCGGTGCCGCTGCGCCATCTCGGCGGGTTGCGCGAGGCGACGGCGATCATGGGGCCGATCCACGGCGTCGCCTTCCTCGTCTATGCGTGGCTGCTGCTGCGAACCGGAGCGAGCGGGCGGATCGCGTGGCGCGACGTCGTCATTCTCGGGCTCGCCGCCTTCGTGCCTTTCGGCGCCTTCCTGGTGTTGCGCCACCGGGCGCGCGGCACGTCTCCCGCGTCCGTCCCGGAGTGAAGCCATGCCCTTCGATCTCTGGCTCGTGGCGGCGCATGTCGCCGTGGCCGTCGTCTGGACGGGCGGACTGACCGCCCTCGGCATCGCCGTGCTCGCCGCGAACGATCCGGCTCTGCGCGAGATGGATACGGTGCGCCGCTTCGCCGCCGCGGTGCGGCGCTTCGATCACCGGGTGACGGCGCCGGCGATGGCCGCCACCTGGGCGTTCGGCTCGATCCTCGCGCTGCGCGGCGCATGGTTCGGCGAGCCTTGGCTGACGGCGAAGATCGTCGTCGTGGTCGCCTTGTCGGCGCTGCACGGGGTGCTGTCGGGTGGTCTGCGCCGGAACGATGCGGCGGCGGCGATCGGCGCCCTCGCTCGATACACGCCCGCGACGGTCGGGATGGCCGTTCTGGCGATCGCCGGATTGGTGATCGTCAAGCCGCTCTGAGCGAGACCGCCCTCAGATCTTCTTCTCGCCCGACTCGGACGGAGGCTCGCGGCCGGGAAGATCGCTGTCGTCGAGGATGCGCCAGCGAGCGCCCTCCAGATCTTCGAACTGGCCCGACTTCAGGCTCCACATGAAGGCGAAGAGGCCGAGCAGTCCGAGGCCGAGCGCGATCGGGATCAGGAAGATCAGGACGTCCATGACTTGCCTTCTCGTTGTCCCGCGGACCTCGTCTCGGTCACTGCGGACGCGGGGGCGTCGAACAACGCGGCCGTACCCGCCCTTCCGCGTCCGTCATCCCTGCGCCGCGCGGCGATGACGGTCAAGAGCGGACGAACGCGGGCGCGGCCTCGGCGTCACCGGGGTCGGCGACCGGTGCCGCCCCGAGGCGCAGTCGCAGGGCGTTCAAGGTGACGAGCACCGACGAGCCCGACATGGCGAGTGCCGCGATCAACGGCGTCACCAAGCCGGCCACGGCGACGGGCACGGCGATCAGATTGTAGATCACCGACAGCCACAGGTTCTGGATCATTGCGGCGCGGGCGCGGCGGGAGACGGTCACCGCCGCGACCACCGGCGCCAGGCGGTCGCCGAGGAAGACGGCGTCGGCGGCGGCCTGGGACAGATGCACCGCCGTCACCGGTGACAGCGACACGTGGGCGGCGGCCAGCGCCGGCGCGTCGTTGAGGCCGTCGCCGACCATCAGCACGCGGCGGCCCGCCGCCTTCAGCGCCTCGAGCCGAGCGATCTTGTCGGTCGGGCCGAGATGGGCGGCCCAGTCGCTCACTCCGAGGGTGGTGGCCACCTCGGCGACGGCCGCCTCACGGTCGCCCGACAGGATGGCGACGGCGAGCCCCATCGCCTTCAGTCGGTCGACGACCTCGCGGGCGTCGCGGCGCAGGCCCTGTTCGAAGGCGACGAGGATCGGCGCGTCGTCGCCTTCGCGATGGGCGACGAGCGAGGCGCCGGGGAACCGCGCGAGGAGCGCCTCCACCGCCGCCGCATCGACGCCGCAGAAGGCGGGGGAGCCGAGCCGTTCGACGCGGCCGTCGACGGTCGTTTCGATGCCGCGGCCCGGTTCTTCGCGCACCTCGAGCGGCGGCGCCACGGCGCGGGTGATCTCGGCCAGCGCCTGCCCCAGCGGGTGACGGCTGGCGCGCGCCAGCCGACCGGCCCGCGCCAGGCGCTCGGGGTCGACGGCGTCGCGATCGAGCAGGCGGGGTTCGGGCAGGGTCAGCGTACCGGTCTTGTCGAAGACGACGGTGTCGACCGCCGCCAGACGCTCGATGGCGTCGCCGGAATGGAGCAGCACGCCGGCTTTGAACAGGATGCCGGAGGTGACGACCTGCACCGCGGGAATGGCGAGGGCCAGCGCACAGGGGCAGGTGATGATCAGCACCGAGACGGCGATCACCAGGCTCTCGGCCACCGGCGAACCGGCGATGAGCCACCAGCCGAGGAAGGTGACGAGCGCCGAGGCGTGGACCACCGGAGCGTAGGCGCTCGCGGCGCGGTCGGCGAGCCGCATGTATTTCGATTTCGCCTGGGCGGCGGTCTCGAGCAGGGTGTTGACCTCGTCGAGAAGCGTGCCTTCGGTGGCGGCGGTGACACGGACGCGGAGCAGGCCGCCGACGTTGAGCGTTCCCGCGTAGACACGGGTGCCGGGGCCCACGGCGACGAGTGTGGTCTCGCCGGTGACGAGGCTCTGGTCGATGTCGGAGGCGCCGTCCTCGACGACGCCGTCGACCGAGACGCGTTCGCCCGGCCGCACCAGCACCAGATCTCCGGGGTCGACCTTGGAGAGCGGTACGTCGCGGATCGAGCCGTCGGGCAGGATGCGAGCGGCGGATTCGACCCGGAGCGCCGCGACGTTCTCGGCCACCGAGCGGGTGCGGCGGCGCATGTTGTAGTCGAGGAAGCGGCCGGTGAGCAGAAAGAACAGCAGCATCACCACCGAGTCGAAGAAGGCGTGCTCGGCGGAACGCATGGTCTCGAACAGCGAGAGACCGAGGGTGAGGACGACGCCGATGGAAATCGGCACGTCCATGTTGGTGCGCAGCGCTCGGAGCGCCCGGGCTGCCGACCGGAAGAACGGCCGCCCCGAATAGGCGACGACGGGAAGGGCGATCAGCGCCGAAATCCAGTGGAAGAGGTCGCGGGTCGGCGCGTCGATGTCGGAGGCGTTGCCGGCCCACACCGACACCGACAGCAACATGATGTTCATCGCGCCGAAACCGGCCACCGCCATGCAGCGCAGGAGTTCCTTGGCCTCGGCCTCCTCCTCCGCCGAACGGCGACCGGGATCGAAGGGGTGGGCGCGATAGCCGAGACGCTCGAGCCGACGCACCAGGGCGCCCGCCTCGGTCTCGGCCGGCTTCCATTCGAGCGCGAGGCGGCGGGTGGTGAGGTTGACCCGCGCCTCGGTGACGCCCGGCATGGTGCGGATGCCGCGCTCGATGGTCGACATGCAGGCGGCGCAGGTGATGCCCTCGACGGCGAGGTCCATGTGGACCGTGCCGTCGGCCTTGGGGGCGGCGAAGGCGTTCCAATCGCGTTCGGCGGCGGTCATGGGCGGTGCGTTCGTCCTCGCGATACGAGATCCGGCAGATCGCTTCGCGACGCCGGATCGAATTCGTCCAACCCCCTCGTGTGGACAGGGTGTCCGGACGAGCGATCGGTCACCGGGTCAGCGCAGGAACAGCGCGTTCTCCGACAGGAACACTCGCCCCTTGTCGGTCAGGCCTTCGACCTCGAGGCCCCATTTGCCTTCGCCGACGCCCATCGCGGCGCCTTCGAAGACACCGGCGGCGCCGGGGACCGCGGGAAGCGGCACGGCATGATCGAGCGAGCGGTTGGCGGGATGCAGGAGGGTCGCCTTGAAGGCGACGCCGGAGAGCGGCACCCCCTTGGCGTCGCGCGCCTCGAGGCGGACGACGACACGGCCGTCGGGACTGCGCGCCGCCTGGGCATCGACCTGCCAGCCGCGGGCCGCCTGCTCCTGGGCCTGGGCGATCGTCTTGTTGAAGCGCTGGCTCTCGGCATAGGGCGAGCGGGTCACGACGCCGGGGAAGGATTCGACCGCCTTCCAGATCATCACGCCGTTGACGGCGAAGATGAATCCGAAGACGCCGACGAGGATGAGGAGGACGTGGCGACCGGTGAGCCGGAAGCCGCTGCCCTCGGGTTCGCGTTCTTGATTCAGAGACGTCGACATGAACCCCTCCCGGAGCCAACTGGAGCGCCGGACCTCTTCGGCCGGCCACCTCTCGAAGCGACGGCCGAGGGCGCCGAGACGCCCGTCCGTCGCAGAAGAGCGAAATGGTCTCTTCGGTCGGGACCGGAGACGCTCGCTCGCAGACCACCGTCGAACGCTTCCGTCGCGCGATGGGTGCGCCTCCCCGTCCGGAAGGCTCGAGGCGCGGCCCGCGGGTCGCGCCGTCGTCGTCGGGATGCGGTCGAGCGCCGCTTCGTCTCCGCCCGGCGAGCCGATGCGGCACGCCGGGTTCGGCCGGTGGCGCCGAGCCTCGTACCGGGCTCACTCGCCAGCGCCTCACGGCGCCTTGAAGAAGTCCTTGGCCGTGGCCACCTCGCCGCCGGGGGCGGCGAGTTCGAAGGCCAGATCGGTCGAATGGCCGATACTCGCCCCGGCCGGCACCACCACCTGGACGCGGACCTCGCGGGTCTGATCGGCGTCGGTGGTGAAGACCAGGGTTTCACCCTCGTGTCGCGCCACACTCGACGTGTCGATGTGGGACCCCTTCGGCAGGCCCTTCACCGACAGGGCCAGATCGCGCTGGTGCGGCTCCTTGTTGAGGAGGCGCACGGTGTAGCCGTTGCGGATCGATCCATCGGAGTTGGTGACGTAGAGCGGATTGCGATCGTGCAGGACGCTGACGCCGACGGTGGCGCGGGTCGACAGACGCCAGCCCATGATCGCCGCCACCACGAGGATCAGAACCACGTAGATCATCGTGCGGGGGCGGATGAAGCTGTAGACGGCCGCCTCGCCGCGCTCGCGCCGTTCTATGTTGATGTCGGTGTCGTAACCGATGAGGCGCTTCGGCTTGCCGAGCTTGGTCATCACCGTGTCGCAGGCGTCGATGCACAGACCGCACTGGATGCAACCCATCTGCAGGCCTTCGCGGATGTCGACGCCGGTCGGACAGGCGGCAACGCACTGGCCGCAGTCGACGCAGTCGCCGGCGGGCAGACCCTGGGCGGCGAGCTTGCGGTTCTGCTTGAGCGAGCCGCGCGGCTCGCCGCGGTCGACACGATAGGAGACGTTGAGCGCCCATTCGTCGGTCAGCGCCGCCTGGATGCGCGGCCAGGGACACATGTAGAGGCAGACCTGCTCGCGGGCGAAGCCGGCGAGAAGATAGGTCGAAGCGGTGAGGATGGCGATCCAGATGTAGGCGATCGACGGCGCTTCGAGGGTCGCCAGTTCCTTCACCAGGGTCGGTGCGTCGGCGAAATAGAGCACCCAGGCGCCGCCGGTCCACCAGGCGATCATGATCCAGACGAAATGGGTCGCCGCCTTGCGCCACAGCTTGTCGAAGCTCCACGGCGCGGCGTCGAGCTTCATCTGGGTGCGGCGATCGCCCTGGAAGAAGCGCGCGACGGCGAAATAGAGATCGGTCCACACCGTCTGCGGGCAGAGATAACCGCACCAGATGCGGCCGGCCACGGCGTTCATCAGGAACAGCACGAAGGCCGCGATGATCATCAACCCGGTGACGTAGTAGACTTCCTGCGGCCAGATCTCGACCATGAAGAAATAGAAACGCCGCCCCGGCAGATCGAGCAGGATCGCCTGATCCGGTTGACCGGGAGCCCGCGTCCAGCGCAGGAACGGCAAGAAGTAGTAGATGGCGAGGCCGACGACGAGGATGGCCCACTTGATCCTGCGGAACGTACCCGTGACCTTCGCCGGATAGATCTTGGCTTGATCGGCGTAGAGCTGATCGCTCTCCCCTCCGGCACCGGCACCACTTTCGACGCTCATTCCGTCCGTCCCTCTCACACACCCGTCGGCGACCACTCCGGCCCCTCGCCGGTGCCGTCACCCGGCCGTCCCGACGTTCGTCGCGGAGGTGGCATCCTCCGCGTCGCCGGACGTCTCCCGTCGCCGTCGGCGGCGGGTCTCTCCCGGGGAGGCTCTAGGGCGCGATCCCCGTCACGGCAAGCCACGGATGCGTGTACATGCCGATCCAATCGATTCGATCGTCCCGCGCGCGGCGGGATGACACAGGGGTCGTCGGGCTCCCCCGACCGCGCGACGGCACGGCGGTGACGACCGGAAAGTGGTGGTGACGTCGACGCGGGATGCCCCGAAGACGCATCCCGCCCCTCGCTCACACGCCCGACACGAGATCCGGTGCCCATGAGGGACGCCGTCCGAGGACGACGAGATCCGGTCGGGCGGAGAAGCGGATGCCTCCCCGCAAACGAACGAGGGAGACGGTTCGCGTCTCCCTCGTGATCGCGGCGCGCCGTTCGGCCGCCGTGGTCTCGGGGAGGAGAGGTTCGCACCCCTCCCCCTCGGGTTCGTGGATCACTTGCCGCCGCCCAGCGAGTGGACGTAGACGGCCAGCGACTTGATGGTGATCGCATCGAGACGGCCTTCCCAAGCCGGCATGACGCCGTGCTTGGCTTCGGTCATCTGAGCCGCGACCTTGTCCACACCGCCGCCGTAGAGCCAGATCTTGTCGGCGAGGTTGGGCGCGCCGAGTTCGAGGTTGCCCTTGGCGTCTTCGCCGTGGCAGGCGGCGCAGTTGTCGGAGAACAGCTGCTTGCCGTCGGCCGCCGCCTTCACCGAGGTATCGGAGAGGGAGACGACGTAGGAGGCGACGGAAGCGATCTGCTCCTTGTTCAGGATGCCGTCCTTACCGAAGTTCGGCATCTGGCTGTCACGCGCCTTGGCATGGCCGGAACGGATGCCGAACTGCAGGGTCTGGTAGATGTCGGCGAGCTTGCCGCCCCAGATCCAGTCGTCGTCCTGCAGGCTGGGATAGCCCGGACCGCCGGTCGCACCCGAGCCGTGGCACGGGGCGCAGTTGTCGCCGAAGGCGGCCTTGCCGTTCGCCATGGCGAACTCGAGCAGGGCCGGAGTCGACTTGATCTGCTCGAGCGGCGCGTCGGCGAGACCGGACGCGTTGGCCAGTCGAGCCTTCACACCACCTTCGTAGGCGGCGATCGAGTCGGAGCGCATCGTCGAACCGAAGATGCCTTGGGTGTAGCTGCTCACCAGAGGCCACGACGGATAGAAGACGTAATATCCGACGGACCAGATGATGCAGACGTAGAACACGTAGAGCCACCACTTCGGCAGCGGCGTGTTCAGTTCCTTCAGACCGTCCCATTCGTGGCCGGTCGTCGTCTGACCCGACAGATGGTCGAGTTCCTGTTGTGCCATGGATCAATCCTCCCGCAGGGGGACGCGCGAGGCCTCGTCGAAGGGCCGTTTATTGGACGGCCACAGGGCGTAGACGAGGACCCCCGCGAAGATGACGAAGAAGTAGACCAGACCCCACGTCTGGGCGAACTCGGCAAGTGATGTGTAGGTGTTCATGACCTCACACTCCTCACCTCAGGTTCGCCTTGTCGTCGTAGAGCTTGAAGTCCACCATGGTTCCGAGCACCTGAAGGTAGGCGATCACGGCGTCCAGTTCGGTGACCTTGGCGGGGTTGCCGTCGAAGTCACGGGCGACCGGAGTCGAGATCTTCTCACCCTTCGAGTTGGTGACCGTGTAGCGCTGCAGGAACGCGCCGACGTTCTTGTCGTCGGGGTTGGCCTGAGCCATCACGTCGGCCGCGACGTTGGCGATCTGATCGGCCGTGTAGGGCACGCCGACCAGCGCGTTGGTCTTGACCACGTCCTGAAGGTGCGTGGTGGCCAGCTCGGTCTTCGCCAGGAAGGGATATCCCGGCATCACGCTGTCCGGAACGACCGCGCGCGGGTTGATCAGATGCTCGACGTGCCACTTGTCGGAATACTTGTTTCCGAGGCGGGCGAGGTCGGGACCCGTGCGCTTGGAACCCCACTGGAAGGGGTGGTCGTACATGGACTCGGCCGCGAGGGAGAAGTGGCCGTAGCGTTCGATCTCGTCGCGCATCGGACGGATCATCTGGCTGTGGCACAGATAGCAACCTTCGCGGAGGTAGATGTTGCGTCCCGCCAGCTCGAGCGGGGTGTAGGGACGCATGCCCTCCACCTTCTCGATCGTGCTCTTCAGGTAGAAGAGCGGGACGATTTCGACCAGGCCGCCGATGGCGACCATGATCAGGATGCCGACGAGGAGAACGATGGAGTTCTTCTCGAAGATGGCGTGCTTTTCCATCAGAGACATGACTCGTGCTCCTTCACTCGGCCGGGGCCAGAGCCGGGGCACCGGCGGTGGCGCCTTCGGCGTCCTCACCATGAGCCACGGTCATGTACAGGTTGTAGACCATGATCAGCGAACCGAGCAGGAACAGGGCACCGCCCAGAGCACGGATCGCGTAGTAGGGATGCATGGCCGCAACGGTTTCGATGAAGGAGTACTCCAGGAAGCCGAGCTTGTCGTAGGCACGCCACATCAGGCCCTGCATGATGCCCGACACCCACATGGCGCAGATGTAGAACACGATGCCGATGGTGGCGGTCCAGAAGTGCCAGCTGACGAGCTTCAGCGAGTAGACGCTCTTCTTGTTCCACAGCCAGGGGAACAGGCAGTAGAGCGCGCCGAAGGACACGAAGCCGACCCAGCCGAGAGCGCCGGAGTGGACGTGACCGACGGTCCAGTCGGTGTAGTGGCTGAGGCCGTTCACCGCCTTGATCGACATGAGCGGACCTTCGAAGGTCGACATGCCGTAGAAGGCGACGGACACGACGAGCATGCGGAGCACCGGGTCGGTGCGCAGCTTGTCCCAGGCGCCCGAGAGCGTCATCAGGCCGTTGATCATGCCACCCCAGGACGGCATCCACAGCATGATCGAAAAGGTCATGCCGAGGGTCGAAGCCCATTCGGGCAGCGCCGTGTAGTGGAGGTGATGCGGGCCGGCCCAGATGTAGAGGAAGATCAGCGCCCAGAAGTGGATGATCGACAGCCGGTAGGAGTACACCGGACGGTCGGCCCGCTTCGGAACGAAGTAGTACATGATGCCGAGGAACGCGGCGGTCAGGAAGAAGCCGACCGCGTTGTGGCCGTACCACCACTGGACCATGGCGTCCTGGACGCCGGAGAACACCTGCACCGACTTGATCGAGTAGATCGACACCGGCACCGACATGTTGTTGCCGAGGTGCAGCATCGCGACGGTGACGATGAAGGCCAGGTAGAACCAGTTGGCCACGTAGATGTGGGGTTCCTTACGCTTCCACAGGGTGCCGAGGAAGGCGAGGAGATAGATCACCCACACGATGGTGAGCCACAGGTCGGCGTACCACTCCGGCTCGGCATATTCCTTCGACTGGGTGACGCCGAGCAGATAGCCCGTACCGGCGATCACGATGAAGGCGTTGTAGCCGAGGACGATGAACCACGGGGTGACGATGCCCGGCATACGCGCCTGCGACGTGCGCTGCACGACGTAGAACGACGTGGCGAGGAGGACGTTGCCACCGAAGGCGAAGATCACCGCCGAGGTGTGCAGCGGCCGCAGACGCCCGAAGTTGATGAAGGGCAGGTCCAGGTTCAGAGCCGGCCAAGCCAACTCGGAGGCGATGTAGACGCCCACCAGGAAGCCGGCCACGCCCCAGAACACCGACGCGATGGCGGCGAACTTGATGGGCCCGTAGTTGTAGTTGGCCTTGCCGTCGATCATCTGCGCCGGCTGGGCGCTGCGATCGTTGTAGCCCTTGATGATCAGGAAGATGCCGATCGCCGCGAAGACCGCGCCGACAGCTGCGTGGAACGCCAACTGCGGTTCCCACGCCTTGCCGGCGAGGATCACGCAGACGACGGCGAGAAGCGCGAGGAAGAGCGAATAGCCCATTTCCTCGAGCGTGAATGCCTTTGTCTCGACTGGTCGAGCCATCGTTCGCCCCGTTTCTTGTATCGATACGCCCCCGGGCGACGCGCCCCGGCGTTCCGTCCCTCGGATGTGACCTCGGGTTGGGAACGCACGGCCCGCGCCGTCCGCCTAAGTTTCCGGCGTTCCTACGGCGAACACCGAGTGCGCCCGGTGTGCGACGTCGAAACGCCGGTGGGTATCGGTCCGACCGTAGAGCCGGCCTCACCCCGCGACTTTGATTCAGGTCAACGCGACCCGAACGGTCCAAGCTCGTCGGTGAGGACCGGGTTTCCCTCGGTACGGACACGCCGGCGACAATAGCGACGACGGGCCGACCTCAGGAGACGGTCGAAATACCTACGAGCCCAGGATTCGATTAAGACTTCCGTCGCGTCGGGGCAATCGCCGAGGCTTCGTTTCGCCCTCGGCCTATCGTCGCAGCACGGTTCGTCAGCATTGATACGGTTTCCAAAACCGGGCCGCGACGCTACTTTCCCTCGACGCGCGCCGCAGGGCGAACGGCGAAGCGAGGGGCTTCGCATTACGACCCGGGCTGGCGCGTCGCGGGTGCGTCCACGGACGGGTGGGCGGATCCGGATGCGCGTCGCGGCTCCCGCCGGAAGGATTCCGGATCGACCGGGATCTCCGCCGGAGCACCGCGAAACGCCGGCGCCGACTGCCGAACCATCCGTCCGCGTACAACGAAAGACCCGCTCACCCTGCGTGAACCTGTTGTTCACAAAAGAAGATCGGGCCGCGATCGGCGAACGACGCGCATCTCCGGCTTCCGGGTTGATCCGCGTCAAGGCCGCAACAGGAAGGGCACCGCATGGTCGCCGGCATGGTTCAGCAGACGAAGACACCGCTCGATCTCAAATACGCGACCCGCAGCGTGCCGCGTTACACGTCCTACCCGACGGCGCCGCATTTCGACGCCTCGGTGACGCCCGCGATCTATGGCGGGTGGCTGCGGTCGCTCGACGCGCGTGCGCCGATCTCGGTCTATCTCCACGTCCCCTATTGCCGCACCATCTGTCACTACTGCGGGTGCCACACCAAGGGCGCCCGCAAGGACGACCCGGTCATCGACTACGCCGAAGGTCTGGTGGAGGAAATTCGCCTCATAGGAGAGGCGATCGGTCGCAGGCTTCCGGTTTCCCACATCCACTGGGGTGGCGGCACGCCGAGCCTGTTGCCGACCGAATCGTTTCGCGCCGTGGTGAAGGCGCTTCGGGCGACCTTCGACATCCTGCCGACGGTCGAGCACGCCATCGAACTCGATCCGCGCACCGTGCGCGAGGACCTCGCCGCGCTGCTCGCCGAATCGGGCGTCACCCGAGCGAGCCTCGGCGTCCAGGATTTCGATCCGGCGGTGCAGAAGGCGATCGGTCGCATCCAGCCGATCGAGACGGTGGAGCACGCCGTCGCGGCGCTGCGCGGCGCCGGCATCACGGCGATCAACTTCGACCTGATGTACGGACTGCCGCACCAGACGCCGGAGACGATCCGGCGCACCATCGAACTCACCCACGCCTTCGCGCCGAGCCGCGTCGCCCTGTTCGGCTACGCCCACGTGCCGTGGTTCAAGAAGCATCAGCGGCTCATCGACGAGGCGGCGCTGCCGGGCGCCAACGCACGCTTCGAACTGGAGCAGACGGCGCGTGCCGCGCTGGCCGAGTACGGTTACGAGGCGATCGGCCTCGACCACTTCGCGCTGGCCACCGACGAGATTGCGGTCAAGGCGAAGTCCGGCGAACTCCACCGCAACTTCCAGGGCTACACCACCGACGACGCCGGTACGCTGATCGGCATCGGCTGTTCGTCGATCGGCAAGGTGCACCAGGGCTTCGCCCAGAACGACCCGGACATCGGCCGCTGGCGCAAGGCGGTCGACGCCGGACGCCTGCCGATCGCCAAGGGCAAGGCACTCGACGCCGACGACCGGCTGCGCGCCGACATCATCGAACGGGTGATGTGCGACTACGCCGTCGACGTCGACGAGGTCTGCGCCGCGCACGGCATGACGCGGGACGCGGTCGGGGACGCTTTCGAGCGGTTGATCGAGCCGGCACGCGACGGGCTGGTCGAGGTCGACGGGGCGAAGATCCGCGTCACCGAGGCGGGCCGACCGCTGGTGCGCATCGTCGCCGCCGCCTTCGACGTCTATCTGGCGCGCGCCGCGGCCCGGCATTCCGTGGCGGTGTGAGCGACGCCCTCCCCGCCCGTCAATCGACCGCGATGTCGGCGACGACCGCGTTCAGCGCCGCCACCAGATCGGCGGGTGTGACGCGGATCTCCAGGCCGCGGCGGCCGCCGGAGACATGGATCCTTTCGGGCAGCAGCAGCGCGGCGTCGGCGACGATCGCCAGCGGCCGCTTGGTGCCGAAGGGCGAGATGCCGCCGAGTACGTAGCCGGTGAGGCGCTGGGCGTCGGCCTTGTCGCCCATTTCGGCGCGCTTCCAACCGAGCGCCCTGGCCGCCAGCGGCAGGCCGAGCTTGCGGACGACGGGGACGAGCGCCAGTGCGTGGGCCTTCGCCCCGTCACTCACCACCAGCGTCTTGAACACGCTTGCCGGATCGAGCCCGAGCTTCTCCGCCGCCTCGAGGCCGTAGGCTTCGGCGCGCGGGTCGTGAGCGTATTCGAGGAGGTCGAAGGCGATCTTCTTCGCCTTCAGGAAGGTGGTGGCGGGGGTGGCGGCCAAGGCGGGCTCCGGTCGCGAGGAACACAGCGTTGTTCTAGCGCGACCCGCCCACGACGAAAAAGCCCCGCCGGACGGGCGGGGCTCGCTCGGTTCCCGGAAACGGTACGCCGAAGGCGTCAATGCGTCCCGGTCAGGTGGCAGATGCCGCAGATGTCGGTGATGCGGATGCGGTCCTGCTTCTCGATGGCGATGAGGCCGCGGCGCTTCAGGTCCGAGATCACCCGGCTCACCGTCTCGATCGTCAGGCCGAGATAGTCGGCGATCTCCTGGCGGGTCATGGTGAGTTCGATGGTCTGTTCGTCCTTCTCGCCCGAGGGGCCGGAGCAGCCGGGTTGGCCGCGCGACGGCACGAAGTGCATGAGGAAGGTCGCCACCCGCTCGAAGGCCGATTTGCGGCCGAGCAGGACGGCGTGTTCGTGCAGGCGCTCGATCTGGTCGCGCAGGCAGCGGGCGACGTGGCCCTGGAACTCGCTCGACGCCTCGATGTCGCGGCGGTCGAGGATGCGCACGACGCTCGGCGTCAACGTCTCGGCGTTGCAGTCGTAGAGCTTGCCGCCGACGACGCCGAAGAGCGAATTGGGCGCGATGATCTCCACGACCTGACGACGGCCGTCGGGCAGCAGCTTGAACAGCATCACCGCGCCTTCGATGAGCTCGTAGACGCGGTCGGCCGGGTCGCCTTCGTAGAAGACGGATTCGTGCGAGCCGACGCGCTGGGTCTTCACCCGCTGCGACCGGGCGAACTCCAGCCAAACGAGATCGGCCTCGGTTCTGGCTTCCTTGGGGAGCCCACCGGCATTGCCGAGGGCTCTATCGGAATAGGCCATGATCGTCTCCTCCTCGCCGATCCCCGACCGCCCGGCACGGGACCCGTGCCGTTCGTCCGCGATGGGGAACCGGTGCCGATCGCATCGGTCTTGCGATTCCGACGGAAGCGTCGTCACTCCTCACCTACCGATCTGATCGCCGCCGGCCCGTCACCGGTGGAGAAGGGGTGGATGTGGCGCGTCTTTCGGCTCGTTCAGGCTAGAAACAAGGCAAGACCCCCACAATTCGGGGGACCTACTTACGCCCATCTACCTAAATTCACGGCACTTCGTCTCGTCGCACGGCGGATCCGACCCTCATCGGTCCGCCCACACCCGTGTCTCACCGGAGTGGATCACAGGAGTGCGACGAGTGTGTCTCCTGAAAGTGGTTTGCGCAACAGCCGCACCAGCGGCAGATCGCGCAATTCGTCTTCGATCACCTTCTGCGCCTGGCCGGTGATGGCGATGACCCGCGGGCGGGGGGAGAGACGGTCGAGCCAACGGATGACCTGGGCGCCGCCGATGCCCGGCAGGCCGAGGTCGACGATGACCACGTCGTCGGCGGCCGGCGGTGCGCCCTCGAAGAAACTCTCGGCATCGGGATGCGACACGACGTCGTGGCCGAGAGCCTGCAGCAGGAAGCGCAGGCTGTCGGCGACGCCGGGGTCGTCTTCCAGGATGTGGACGGACCCGGGCGGCGCGTGCCGCGCCCCGGTCGTTGTCTCTGTCATTCTCGCGTACTCGGCCGAACGGATGAGATGTCACCATCGTCCGAAACGGTTCAGAGCGCGATCCGTAGAGTTCCCGATCGCCGATCACCAGCGCGTCAACGCTCCGCGCCGGCCCCTCGAAACGACACGAGGCCCGTCCGGGGGACGAGCCTCGCAGCGTGGAAATCGACGGATGGAGACCGCGTTCAGCCGTGTTCGCCGGTCAGCACGATTCGGACGAGATCGGCGGCGTTGCGGGCGCCGAGCTTCTCCATGATGCGGGCGCGATGCACCTCGATGGTGCGTGGGCTGATGCCGAGATGGCGTCCGGCCTCCTTGTTGGAGGCGCCGGCGGTGATCTGGCCGAGCACCTCGATCTCGCGCGGGGTCAGGAGATCGCGGCCGGGGAAGTCGTGGGCGACCGACTTGTGGTCGGCACCTTCGCGGCGTGCCTGGGCCTCCAGCGCCTCGTGGACGCGCTGGACGATGTGATCGGCGTCGAAGGGCTTCTCGATGAAGTCGAAGGCGCCGAACTTGATGGCGGTGACCGCCATCGGGATGTCGCCCTGACCGGAGATGATGAAGATCGGCGCCGGGTAATGATCGGCGTTGAGGGCCTTGAGGATGTCGAGGCCGGAGCGGCCGGGCATGTGGACGTCGAGGAAGACGCAGGCCGGCGGATGGGTCTTGGCGGCGTCGAGGAAGGCGTCGCCGGTCTCGTAACCGGAGACCTTGTACCCCTCGAGCTCGAAGACCACCGCGAGCGCGTCACGAACCGCCGGGTCGTCGTCCACGATGTAGATCGCCTGGTCGGATTTCTGCGCGCGTCCGATCATCTGCCACCTCGATACGTCTTTCACTCTCCGGCGCGGCGCGCTCGGAGGTCATTTCGCATTCACCGTCGCCGTCACCCCGAGGGGCAAGGACAACACGAAGGTCGCTCCGCGCCCGCCACCGCCGGGCTCGACGAGGAGATCTCCACCGTGGTTCTGAGCGATGGAGCGGGAAATCGCAAGTCCCAGCCCCAATCCGGTCTTCTTGGAAGTCGAGAAGGCCTTGAAGAGATTGCGCACCGTCTCCCCCGGGATACCGGCGCCGCTGTCCTCGACCTCGACCAGCAGCCGGCCGTCCGCGGTGCGCGTGGCGATGCGGATCCAGCGCTCGTCGCGACTCTTCACCGCCTCGATGCCGTTGCGGATGAGGTTGATCAGGATCTGCTGGATCTGGATCGGATCGGCCTCCAGGGCCGGCTGATCGGGCATCTCGTCACGAACCACCTCGACCGCGGCGCCGTCGTTGCCGAGCAGCGTCACCTCGAGCGCCTCGTCGATCAGACGACGAATGTCGACCGGCTGGCGTTCCGGTTCGCGCTTCTCGATGAACTGACGCATCTTCTGGATGATCGAGCCGGCGCGTTCGGCCTCGCGCGAGGCCTTGCCGAGGATCTCCAGCACCGCCTGATCGACCTCGTCCTCGCCGCTCTTCAGTTTGCGGGTGAGCGCCTGGAGATAGAGCATCACCGCGGTCAGCGGCTGATTGAGTTCGTGCGCCACCGCGGCGCCCATCTCGTCCATGGCGTTGACGCGCGCCATCTGGACGAGCTGCGCCTGGAGCTGGGCGAGGCGTTGTTCGACCGCCTTGCGGGGCCGGAGGTCACGCATGATGCCGATGTACTGCGGCCCCTCCGGGGTCTTCGCCTCGCCGACCGACAGTTCGATCGGGAAGACGGTGCCGTCGGCATGGCGGGCGCGAACCTCGCGGCCGATGCCGATGATCCGCCTCTCGCCGGTGCGCTGGTAGTGGCCGACCGCGGCGTCGTGCTCGGAGGCGTAGTCCGGCGGCATCAGGAAGGAGATGTTGCGGCCGACGACCGATGCCGCCTCATAACCGAAGAGTGTCTCGCAGGCCTTGTTGAAGACGAGCACGCGGGCGCGTTCGTCGATCACGACGATCCCGTCCACCGCGGTGTCGAGCACCGAGAGGAGTCGAGCCTCCGAAACCGTCGGCGACCGATCTGGCACTGCGAACTCCCCGAAAACCGCGTTCTTCCGCCGTGCGGCGACGTCGGCGCACGGAGGTCGGGATTTCTCCTGACCCGCGCACATAACATTTCATCTCGAGGAGATTCTCAAGAGAGCGTCGTGTCACTCGATCGAAGGTCGGATCCGGACCGGGTCAACGGCGGTCGAGCCAGGCGACGAGGCGGCGCGTCGCCTCGCGGATCTGCTCGGGGCTGCGGGCGAAGCACAGGCGCAACCAGCCGGCGCCGGCCGCGCCGAAGGCGGTGCCCGGAGCGAGGCCGATGTTCGCCTCGTCGACGAGGCGCAGGCCGAGTTGTGAAGTGTCGTTCTCGCCGTCGACGCCGAAGAACAGGTAGAAGGCACCCGGCGGCGGCACGAATCGGGCCCGACCGGTGGCGGCGAGCGCCTCACAGAGAATCGTCCGGCTCTCGGCGATGCGGGCGATCTGCTCGGCGAGGAAGGCGTCGCCCTGCTCCAGGGCGGCGACGGCGCCACGTTGCAGGAAGACGGCGACGCCCGAGGTCGAATACTGGATCAGGTTCTCGATCACCTGCCCCAACACCGGCGGGGCCTCGATCCAGCCGATGCGCCAGCCGGTCATCGCCCAGTTCTTGGAGAAGGTGTTGACCCACACCACCCGGTCGTCCGGCCCGGCGACGTCGTGGAACGACGCCGCGCGAGAGCTGCCGTCCCAGACGAAGCGGCCGTAGACTTCGTCGGCGACGATCCACAGGCCGTGGCGGCGGGCGAGATCGAGGATCGTCGCGAGGTCGTCGCGGCTCGCCGTCCAGCCGGTCGGATTGCAGGGCGAATTGACGAAGATGACCTTGGTCGCCGGGGTGATCGTCGCGGCGAGGCGGTCGAGATCGAGGCTCCAGCCGCGATCGTCGCGGAAGGTCATCGGCAGTTCGACCACGCGCGCGCCGCGCACCCCGACGGCGGCGGCGAAGTTCGGCCACGCCGGGGTCGGCACGATCACCTCGTCGCCGGGACCGGCGAGAGCGGTGAGCGCGATCTGGATCGACTGCATGCCGGAACCGGTGACGTAGAAGCGTTCGGGCGAGAACGAGCCGCCGTAGAGACGCTCGTGCCAATGCGCCAGCGCTTCTCGCAGATCCGGGATGCCGCGCTGCCAGGTGTAGAAGGTCTCGCCGTCGGTGAGCGAGCGCGCCGCGGCGGCGCAGATGAAGGCCGGGGTCGGCAGATCCCCCTCGCCAGCCCACAACGGGATCATCCCCTCGCGCAGGCGGCCGTAGTTCATCACCTCGACGATGCCGGAGGGCGGCGCGGCGAGGGCATGCGGGGTGAGAGAGGCGAGCAGATCGGACATGCGGGGAGACACCGGTGGGAACGTCGAGGCGAAAGCGACGCACCGGACTCTATCGCATCGGCCGATCGCCCGAGATGAAATGCGCTGATCCTTCCGATCGGGATCGCTGATGGGCGATCCCGATCGGCCGGTGATTTCGACGGGTGCGTCGCGATCGGCTCATGAGACCTGTGCGCGGATAGCCCTCGACGACCGTCTACTGACGTGATT
>CALBKH010000115.1 GCA_937892955.1 uncultured Alphaproteobacteria bacterium | reverse complement strand
ACCCAAAGCACCCAAAGCACCCAAAGCACCCAAAGCACCCAAAGCACCCAAAGCACCCAAAGCAAAGGAGATTCGCCGATGTGTCACGTCAATAGCTGGGGCGCTAACGAATAAGTTTTTGCGCTCCGCAAGGAGATTGCATGATCAATTTTAACGAACCTCCCCTCGATACCGCCAGCTTCGAGTGGGACAACAATAAGCGACTCGCGAACATCGCCAAACACGGCATCGACTTCGAGGATGCCATCGACGTGTTCTTCGAGCCGCATCTGGATGAGCCGCTGAGCTATCCGCACGAAGCCCGCCGAAAGGCCCTCGGCCTGATCGGCGATCGTCTCGTCGCCGTGATCTACACGTGGCGGGGTCCTTCGATCCGGATCATCTCGGCGCGACGAGCGAGAGCCAATGAGCAGAGAGCGTATCGTGCGCTACACCCTCGCGGAGATCCGTGAGAAGCGCGCCTCGGGCGAATTGAAGAGCGAAACCGATTGGGCTCGGGTCGATGCCAAGACCGACGAGGACATCGAGCGCGACATCGCCTCCGATCCCGATTGGCAGCACGATCTCGACCCCGACTGGGAGAACGCCGTCCTCGTCGTTCCCCCGTCGAAGACCCCGATCTCCATCCGCCTCGACGCCGACGTCCTCGCCTTCTTCCGTGAAGGCGGCGCCGGCTATCAGAAGCGGATCAACGCGGTGCTGCGCTCCTACATGGACCACACGCGGAAACGCCGGGCCAAGCGCAAGTCCGACGCGGCGGAGTGACGAAGGCGCGCCCTCACCCCACCCCCGGCAGCCCCACGAACCCCGCCGTGATCGCCACCTGCGCCCCCCAGTAGAGCCACCACACGGCGAGCGGCAACCAGAAGGTGGCGAGGGGGCCTTCCTTCAGGCGGAAGGTGACGGTCGCCAGACACGAGTCGGAGGCCGCGAAGGCGAAGGCGCCGACGAGCGCCGAGCCACGTCCCGAGAGCGCCAGCGCACTCACCACCATGGTGGCGATGGTCACCGTATAGGCGACGACCGGCGCCCGCATCGAGCCGAGATGCCCCCACAGCCAGCCGAGCAGGCCGAGGCAGAGCACCACGATCGCCACCGCACCGACGAGCCGCCACGTCTCCCCCCCGATCGCCGCGAGGGGCAGGCCGACCTGCCGGAACAGCACGATGTAGACGACATGGGCGAGGAGAAAGCTCGAGAGGCCGGCGAGGAACGGCTTCTCGCCCTCGAAGGCGAGGAAGAAGTCGCCGAGCGCCGAGAGCGCCAGCGCCGCGACCAGCCACACCGGCCCGCCGGCGAGAAACGCGTAGACCGCGAGCGAGGCCACCGCCGTGGTCTTCACCACCGCCCGGCGCGGCGTCTTCTCCGCCCGCAGCAGCACGGTGCCGTAGAGCGCGGCGGCGAGACCGGAGAGGAGGAGGGCGGCGGGCAAGGATCGTTCCCCGGATCATCGCGGCGAGGGATATCGTGACGAAGGACATCGCGGCGCGGGCCCGAGCCCCGTGGGCCTCCGGCACGCGTCGGGACGCGGACCGGCGCTCGCATCTTCTTCGCGACCGCATCGAAGACCGACCGGCGAAACGCCGGGCGCGCGGCCTCACTCCACCCGCGGCCGGATGCGCACCACCACGTCGACGTCTTCGAGTTCCATGCCCGGCGGCAGGGTCGGCATGCCGATCACCTTGAGCTCGCCGGCGGAGATATCGGTCACCTCGCCGGTCGAGGCGTCGTAGAGGTGGTGATGCGGCGCGGTGTTCGAATCGAACACCACCTTCTCGGAATCGATGATCAGGCGGCGCAGCAGGTTGGAGCGCTCGAAGAGATCGAGCGTGTTGTAGACGGTCGCGCGCGAGATTTCGGGCATGATCACCCGCGCCCGCGCCCACACCTGATCGGCGGTGAGGTGGATCGGTCGCGACAGCAGCACTCGCGCGATCACCAGCCGCTGCAGCGTCAGCGCGATACCGGCGGTGCGCAGTCGATCGGCGAGGTCCTGATCGGTGACCTCGCTCATGCGTATCGCCCCGCCGATCTCGTCGTCGAGGTTGATGCCCTGCGGCGACAGGGAAGTCTGCATGGCCCGACCCATGATACGTCACTCCAACCGGAGGCGAGAAACGAAGCCGAAATCATAGAACGTCCTCCTCGCCACGAAAAGTCCTGCCCGCGAACGGGGTTCGATTCGATCGGCGGACATCGAGTCCGTCGGCCGTCCCCCGCCGTTCCGTTCGATCGGGAAGCCGTCATCCGCCGGCTCCTCGGGTCTGCGCCTCCCCATCTTTCGCCCGCCTCTGCAGGTGGCCGAGCAGGAACGAGAGCTCGTCGTCGCCGAGCGGCACGAATCGCCGCATCGCATTGATGTTGGAGATCCACTTCTCGGCGTCGTAGGCCTCCGGCTTCGGCAACGCATGACAGAACGAGCAATTGGCGTCGTACATCTCCGCCGCATAGGCGGCGATCCGCCCACCGTCGGACACCCAACCCGGTGCGGCGGTCCAGCCGCGCAGCCGGCCTTCGGTCCAGGTCTCGTCACGCTCCGGCTCGACCCGCGCCGCGCCGGCCTCGATCTCGAGCCGATCACCGTCGACGACGGTCGCCGCCGTGATGCGGCGCCCGAAGGCGGCGTAGACGGTGCGGACCGTCCCTTCCCGCTGCCAGACCATCGCCTCGATCCGCAGGCGATCACCCTCTTTGGCCAGAACTCGCACCGGCATCCCCGGCACGACACGCGCGACGGGGCTCCCTCCCGTCGCGTCGGCGAAGACGTCCATCGTCACGAGCGCCGTCACCGTGGCCCCGATCGCGAGCGAGGGCACCGCTTCGGTTATCCGCCGCGCCATCTCGCGATGCCGGGCGGTGAGGTCGGGCAGCTTGTGGGCTATGCCCTTGTGGCAATCGATGCAGGTGTAGCCCTTCCCCTCCGCCGCCTTCATCGCTTCGACCGATTTCGGCCGTTGCTTGTGGAAGTCCATCGCTTCGTAGCTGTGGCAATTGCGGCATTCGCGGCTGTCGCTCTCCCGCATCCGAGCCCATTCGCGACGCGCCAGATCGAGACGCCGCGCTTCGAACTTCTCCGCCGTGTCGATCGTGCCGGCGAGCTTGGCCCAGAGTTCGCCGCTCGCCTGCACCTTGCGGATCACTTTGTGGGTCCAATCCTTCGGCACGTGGCAATCGGAGCAGACGGCACGAACGCCCGACGGGTTCGCCCAGTGCACCGAAGCGCGGTATTCCTCGTGGACCGTGGAACGCATCTCGTGACAGGAGATGCAGAAGTCGAGGCTGTTCGTCGCCTCCAGGGCGGTGTTGAAGGCACCCCACCCGACGATCCCGACGACGATGCCGAAGACCACCCCGGCGGGAATGCTCCACCATCTCCGAACGACACGACGGCCGGCGGATCGGTCCGATTCCCCACGCGTCGTCATCGACGGCGTACCCTTTTCCATTTCACCCCCGTCGCCGGTCCACGACGAACGGACCACCGACCGCCCGGTCCCACCTCCCGTCCGGGTGGGACCGCGCAGCCGGCGGAAGAGATCCACCGACGGGCATCAGGGGCGGCGAGCCCGCCGGTGGCGATGACGAGACGTCGATCGGGCGGCCGATCGACGTCTCTCGGGCGCGAGCCTCAGCCGAAGGGCTTCGGCTTCGGGGTCTGGTCGGTCGACGGCGGCAGGATCGGCAGCTTGAAGTCGGGCTGGTCGCCGGTCAGCGTCTTGAGGAACGCCACGATCGAAGCGTTCTCTTCCGAGCTGAACTTCTTGCCGAGCTGCAGACGGCCCATCAGATCCACCACTTCGGTGAGCGACCAGTAGGCGCCGTCGTGGAAGTAGGGATAGGTCATCTCGACGTTGCGCAGCGTCGGAACCTTGAAGTTGAAGCGATCGGCGTCCTTGCCGGTGACCGCCGCGAGGCCTTCGGCCTTGTTCTTGGTCTGGTAGGGCTCGATCACGCCCATCTTCTGGAACGAGGCGCCGCCGGCGGCCGGTCCGTTGTGGCAGGCGACGCAGCCGGAGTCCTTGAACAGTTCCCAACCGGCCACTTCCTGCTTGGTCAGCGCCTTCTTGTCACCCGTCAGCCACTTGTCGAAGCGGGAGTTCGGCGTGACCAGCGTGTCCTCGAAGGCGGCGATCGCCGTCGTCACCCGGTCGATGTTCACCCCGTCCGAACCGAACGCCGACTTGAACTCGGCGACATAGGCCGGGATCGATTCGAGGACGTCGACCGCGAGCTGGTGGGTGAAGGCCATCTCACCCGGATTGGCGATCGGTCCGCCGGCCTGTTCCTTCAGGTCCTTGGCGCGACCGTCCCAGAACTGGGCGAGGTTCATCGACGAGTTGAGCACGGTCGGCGCGTTGATCGGCCCCTGCTGCCAGCGGTCGCCGATCGACGTCGGCAGGTTGTCGGTGCCGCCCATCGAGAGGTTGTGGCACGAGTTGCAGGAGATGAAGCCGGACTTCGACAGGCGCGGGTCGAAATAGAGTTTCTTGCCGAGTTCGACGACCGCCGGTTTGGTGACCTTGGCGGCGGGAATGGGCTGGATCGGTTCGTCGGCCGCGAAGGCGAGCGCGGTCGAGCCGGCGAGAAGCGAGAGGGAGGCGAAGAGCAGGGAAATCGGGCGCGTCATGGGACGGATCTCCATCGGATCGGCCGACGGATGGCGTCGGCGTCGGGTCCGCCGACGGAAGCCGTCGGCGTCGGGTCGTGCCGCCCATGTCGGCGGCTCTCCTCGACCGTCTCGTGTCTCTCCTCGCCATCCCCGTCCGAATGGCGAGCCGTCGGTTCGGTCGAGATGGGTTATTGCGTTTAGACCGGGTCCAAACCTTGCGATGGATCAAAATCGGTGCCCTCGGACCGCCGCTGGGACGTCCTGTCGCAGCCCTGGCAAATTCGACGAGGTCGATCTCCGCCGCTCCGGCGCACGCCCGAAGCGACGAGAAGAGGCGGACGAATCCATCGATCCGTCCGCCTCCGGAGATCATCGCCGAGGGGCGATCCGCCGTGTCGACCTCGCCTCAGCCGGTCAGCGCCGCCTTGACGAGGCCGCTCGCCTTGGAGAAGTCCATCTTGCCGGTGAAGCGCTCCTTGAGCGCCGCCATCACCCGGCCCATGTCCTTCGGCCCGGCCGCGCCGATCTCGGCGACGAGGGCGGCGATCGCCGCTTTCGCGTCATCTTCGCTCATCTGCTTCGGCATGAATTCGCGGATGACGGCGATCTCCTCGCGCTCCTTGGCGGCGAGTTCCGGCCGTCCACCCTCGTCGTAGAGCTTGGCCGAGTCCTCGCGCGACTTCACCAGCTTCGCCATCAGCTCGACGATCTCGCCGTCGGAGATCTGCTCGACGCCGGAAGTGCGGCCGGCGATGTCCTTGTCCTTGATCGCCGAGGTGATCATCCGAAGCGCCGACAGGCGCGCCTTGTCGCCCGCCTTCATCGCCGTCTTGACCGCGGCGTTCAGCTCGTCCCGCATGGCTTCTCTCCTCGCATCGATCGCCGTTTCGCCCGTTCCATACACCCTCGCCGGCCACGACGCGACCATCGGTCCATGAAAGCATCGCGCGCGAGTTGACCTCTTTCCGGGGGCGGCCTATATCGCGCCCCGAGGCGGGCGACGACCTTCGCGGGGTCGGACGTCGTGCGTCCGGGGGCAGCCCATCGCCCGCGGACGATCCGCGCGGCTCGCGGCCACCGCTCCGGTGACCCGAGTGACCCCCGACGAGAACCGATGCCATGACCGACACCATTTCCGCCGGCGTCTCCGCTGAAGCCGACGTCTGGGCCGAGCCGAAGCCGACCGCCCTTCTGGTGCTGGCCGACGGCACGGTCATCGAGGGCCAGGGCCTCGGCGCCGCCGGCTCCGCCGTCGGCGAGGTCTGCTTCAATACCGCCATGACCGGCTACCAGGAGATCCTCACCGATCCCTCCTACGCCGGCCAGATCATCACCTTCACCTTCCCGCACATCGGCAACATCGGCGTCAACGACGAGGACATCGAGACCGTCAACATGGCCTCGGCCTCCGGCGTGCGCGGCTGCGTGCTCAAGGCGTCGATCACCGAGCCGTCGAACTGGCGCTCGACCCGCCATCTCGATCAATGGCTGAAGGCTCGCGGCATCGTCGGCCTCGCCGGCATCGACACCCGCGCGCTCACCGCCCTGATCCGCGAGAAGGGCATGCCCAACGCGGTCATCGCCCATTCCCCCGACGGCATCTTCGACCTCGCGGCGCTGAAGAAGGAAGCCGCGGCGTGGCCCGGCCTCGAGGGCATGGACCTCGTGCCGATGGTGACCTCCGCCCAGTCCTTCACCTGGGACGAGACCACCTGGACGCTCGGCGAGGGCTACGGCCGCCAGACGGCGCCGAAGTACCGCATCGTCGCCCTCGACTTCGGCGTGAAGCGCAACATCCTGCGCCTCCTGGCCGACGCCGGCGCCGAGGTGATCGTCCTGCCGGCGACCGCCACCACCGACGAAGTGCTGGCGCTGAAGCCCGACGGCGTCTTCCTGTCGAACGGCCCCGGCGATCCGGCGGCGACCGGCGAATACGCCGTCCCCACCATCAAGGGCGTCGTCGATGCGGGTCTGCCGACCTTCGGCATCTGCCTCGGTCACCAGATGCTGGCGCTGGCGCTCGGCGCCAGGACCATGAAGATGCATCAGGGCCACCACGGCGCCAATCATCCGGTGAAGGACTTCACCACCGACAAGGTCGAGATCACCTCGATGAACCACGGCTTCGCCGTCGATCGCGACAGCTTACCCGAGGGCGTCGTCGAGACCCACGTCTCGCTCTTCGACGGCTCCAACTGCGGCATCGCGCTCGAGGGCAAACCGGTGTTCTCGGTGCAATACCACCCCGAGGCCTCGCCCGGCCCGCAGGACAGCCACTACCTCTTCACCCGCTTCATGAACCTCATCCGTGAGGCGAAGGGCGAAGAGACGCTGCCCGAGCGCGCCTGATCGGGGATCGGGACCGCCATCGAACATCGAGAAGGCCGCCTACGGGGCGGCCTTCGTCGTTTCGGCGCCTACGGGAGAGTGCGACGCAGGCGACGACGGCCTCGCCTCACCGCACCGCGATCTCGATCAGGCTCGGGCCGTCCCGCTCCAGCGCCTCGGCCACCGCGGCGCGGATCGCGTCCGGGTCGTCGGCACGAACCGACGGCACGCCCATCGACGCGGCGAGCGCCTGGAAGTCGATCGCCGGATCGTCGACGTCCATGCCGACGAAGCGGCCCGCCACCGCGTTCGGACACCCGAGCTGCTTGGCGATGTTCTGCAACACGCCGTAGCGGCGGTTGTTGAAGACGAAGAACAGCACCTTCGTCCCGTATTTCGCCGCGCTCCACAGCGCCTGCGGCGAATACATCGCCCCGCCGTCGCCGACGAAACTCGCCACCGGCCCGTCATGCATCAAGGCCGCCCCGACCGCCGCCGGCATGTTGCAGCCGAGCACGCCGCCGCGGGCGAAGAAGTAGCGCCCCGGCCGGGTCATCAACAGCTCCTGCACCCGCCCGAAGGTGGCCGCCGAATCGTTGGCGATCAGCGTCGTCTCCGGCAGCGCGTCCGACACGGAGAGAACGGCGAGATCTGGGGTGAGCGGCGTCGACGCATCCGCCAGGATCTCGGCACGCACCGCCGCGACGTGGCTCCCCTTCGCCACCCGCCGCGCTTCGAGCCGCGCCGCGATCGTCTCCCGGTCGAGGCGATGGGCGAGATCGGCGGCGGTCGCCTCGAGCGTCACGCCGATGTCGCCGAGGAGCGCCGTGTCGGCCGGATGCTCGCGCCCGAAGGCCTCCGGATTGTCGGCGATGTGATGCACCCGGACCCCCTCGGGGATCGGCCGCACGTCGCGGTAGGGGTAGGCGACGAAGGCTCGCCCGCCGACGAGGACGATCGCCTCGGCCTTCTCCAGCCGCTCGCGCATCACCGCGAAGTCCGGCTTCAACACCCCGGCCCAGCACGGATGCGCCGAGGGGAAAGCGGCGCGCGAGGTGAGCTGCGTGCCCCACACCGCATAGCCGCCGGCCTCCGCGAAGGCGACGATGCCCGGAGCGGCGCGCGCCGGCAGATCGTCGCCGAGCAGCACGAAGACCTTCTCCGGATCTTGCGCGGCGAGCTTCTCGGCGAGCAGCAGCGCATCCGGAGACGCCCCGAGCCGCGGCGGAGCGGAGGCGGGCGGCGTCGGCCCCTCGACCGCCTGATCGAGAATGTCCATCGGCAACGACAGGAACACCGGCCCGCACGGCGGCGTCCGGGCGATGGCGAAGGCACGCCTGAGCGCCTGGCCGACGTCCTCGCCGCGCCTGACTTCCGTCGCCCACTTGGTCACCGGATGGGCGAGCGCCACGAGATCGCCCGAGAGCCACGGCTCGGTCATCAGATGCCGCGTGTCCTGCTGGCCGGCGGTGACGACCAGCGGCGTCTCGCTCGCCTTCGAGGCGACGAGCACGCCCATGGCGTTGCCGAGGCCGCCCATGGCGTGGAGGTTGACGAAACCGGTCCTGCCCGAGGTCAGCGCCCAGCCGTCCGCCATGCCGACCGCCGTCGCCTCCTGCAGCCCCAGCACATAGGTGATGTCGGGCGCGTCGACGAGCGCGTCCATCAGCGGCATCTCGGTCGAGCCGGGATTGCCGAAGACGTGGGTGATGCCCTCGTCGCGCAGGATGTCGAGCAGAACGTCGGCGGCGCGCCTCGTCATGGCGGAATGTCTCCTCGGCCGGATACGGCGACCCGGCCACGGGACGTGACGGATCTTCCCACCGAAGCTAGCGCGAGGGCCGCGCCATCGGCGGTCGAAGAGAGCCACCCTGGTGCGACATCACGCAATCGGATAGCGTGAAATCGACCCTACGAGATACCGGATCGCACATGGACGAGATCGACCGCAAGATCCTGCGCATCCTGCAACAGGATTCCTCGATCCAGAATCAGGCCCTCGCATCCCTTGTCGGCCTGTCGCCGTCGCCGTGTCTGCGGCGCGTCCGGGCGCTCGAGGCGGCCGGCGTGATCCGCGGCTACGTGGCGCTGGTCGACGGCAAGGCGGTCGGCGCCGGCTTCGTCGCCTTCGTCGAGGTGCGGCTGGAGCGCCAGTCGGAAGCCTGGTCGACCCGCTTCGAGACGGCGATCCTCGCCCGCCCGGAAGTGATCGATTGCGCCTTCGTCACCGGCGATTTCGACTATCTCCTGAAGGTCGCCGTCGCCGACCTCGACGAGTTCCACCGCTTCCTCACCCAGATCCTGACCCGCATCGAAGGCGTCGCCAACACGCGGACGATCATCCCGGTGAAGCGGATCAAGGAAACGACGGCGGTGAAGATCGGCTGAGGCGGACGGCATCACTCTCCGCCTTCGACGTTCATGTCGATCATCGACCGGCTCCAGTCGGCGATGAACCGCGTCCGCCGCATCCGATCCTGGGTGAGGAGCAGCGCCGGACCGATGGCGATGGGCCGGCCGGCGCCGGAGCCGAGGATCGAGGCGGGGCCTTCGACCCCCGGGGGTAGGCCGCCGTCGGCGGAGAAGAAGAAGGCCTCGGCGCGGCCGACCTCCTGCCCGCGCGGCGACAGCAGATAGTCGAGGAAGATCCCGCCGTCGCCCCCGGAGCTGCGCCGCGGGATCATCGCGCCGCGCGCCAGCACGAGGGTGTAGTCGCGCGGCAGCACGATCCCGATCGGCGCGCCCTGCCGCATGCGGCCGTAGGCATAGGAACCGAGGAGGTTGTAGCCGATCAGCAACTCGCCACGCGCCACGCCTTCGAGCACCTGATCGGTGCAGCAGCGCAGCACGGTGCCGACGCGGCCCATGCTCTCCAACAGTCGGCCGTAGGTCGTCCCGGTCTGGAGAAGATCGAAGAAGGCGTAGAGGTAGCCCACCCCCGACAGGCGGATGTCGTAGGTGCCGACCCGCCCGCGGAACAATCCGGCGTGGGTGCGCAGGATCTCGGCCAGTTGGTGGTGGCTCGCCGGCACCAGTTCCGGGGCGAGCAGCTTCTTGTTGTAGACGATCACCGCCGGTTCGAGAGTGAAGCCGAAGACCTCGTCGCGCCATTTCGCCCAGCTCGACAGTGCGGCGGCGTCACCGCTCCGGTGAGGCGCGGCGCACCCGCGATTGGCCAGTTCGACGAGATGGTCGACGGCCGAGGAGAGCAGGAGATCGGCATGGGGCCGATCGGCGCGGCAGGCCTCGGCGGCCTCTTCGAAGAGATCGTTGGTGACGTAGTCGTGGTAGTCGACCGTCACGTCGGGACGCAGCCTCTGAAAATCGAGGATCAACGGCCGGATCGCCGAGAGGTCGGTCGCCCCGCGCACCACGATGCGACCGCGCTCACCGGCCGGCGCCGGAAACACCTCCCGTTCCGCGGCCCGGACCGTCGCCGTCGACAGGGCGAGCGCCGCCGCGATGAGGATCGAGCGCCACGTCATACCGTCGCCTCCTTCACGCCGCCGGCACGCGTCAGCTCGAGGATCACCGTGAAACCGGCCGCACCGGCCTCGCGAAAGGCGAGACCGCCGCCATGGGCGCGGCAGACCTCGGCGGCGATGGCGAAGCCAAGACCTGTGCCCTCGAGGCCGGACGAGGGTGCGCCGAAGCGGGTGGTCACCCGCTCCCAGACGCTCGACGGGATGCCGGGTCCGTCGTCCTCGACTTCGATCGTCACCCGCGCCGGGTCCGGTTCGAGCACCCGGACCGTCAGGTGGCCCGGCGCGCCGTGGCGGATGGCGTTGCCGATGACGTTGGTCAGAGCCTCGCGCAGGCTGACCGGCTCGCCTGTGACGATCACCTCGTGCTCGGGCGCCTCGAGCGCCACCACGACGTCGCGGTCGAGCGAAGCCGGCACCGCGTCGCGCAATGCCCGCCGTGCGATCGCCACCACGTCGACGTCGACGAAATCGATCGTGTCGGTGCGATGGATCACCATGGCGTGGCTGAGGATCTGATTGGTGAGGCGGCCGAGCTGATCGGCGCGATCGCGAATGCGCTCGACCCGGTCGCGATCGCGCCCGCCGATGTCGCCGCGCGACAGGAGGTCGATCTGCGCCGTAAGCGCGGTCAGGGGCGTGCGGATCTGGTGAGCGGCGTCGGCGATGAAGCGTTGCAGGAGCGCCATGCGCTCGGCGAGCCGCTCCATGAAGTGATTGATCGCCCCGGCGAAGGGCCGCAGTTCCTTCGGCATGGCGATGTCGAAGGCGGTGAGGTCGTTGGGGTCGCGGTCGTCGAGCGCCTGCGCCACCCGTTGCAGCGGCGCCAGCGCGATGCGGACGGCGATGATCGCACCGACCAGCCCGACGACGCCGAGCGCGACCACCAGCCCGATCACCTGCAACGCCAGACTTCGCGCCAGCGACGATCGGGCGGTCTCCGTCTGGGCCACCAGGACCTGGACGCGGCCGGAGATCGCCGGGTCGGACACGGCGCGGGAGACGACGGCGACGCGGACCGGTTCGCCGAGATGGCGGCCGGCGGAGACGACCGGCTCCCGCCGCAGCCGGTCGGGATCGCGCCGCACCTCGAGATCGTCGGCGCCGGTGATCGTCTTCCCGTCGACGCCGATCACTCGATAGAAGACGCGGTCGCGGTCGGCGAGCGCCAGCATCTCGAAAGCCGAGAGCGGCAGATCGACCACCAGGCGATCGTCCTCCACCGCGATCGCCTCGGCGATCTGCAGGGCGGCACCGATGAGCAGGCGGTCATAGGCCTCGTCGGCGGCGGTGCGCCCCCATACCCAGGCGGCGGCGACCAGCGTCACCGCGACCGCGCCGAGCACCGCGCCGATCGCCAGGACGAGACGGAGGAAGAGCGAAGGTTCACGCCGGCTCATGGGCGACCAGTCGATAACCGAGGCCGCGCAGGGTCACCACCTCGGCCCGGGCGCCCTCGAGTTTGCGCCGCAGCCGCGCCACGTAGAGTTCGACGGCGTTGGCGCCGGGCGCTTCGTCGAAACCGAAGAGCTGATCGAGCAACTCCTCCTTGGTGAAGACTTTGCCCGGTCGCGAGGCGAGGATCTCGAGCAGGGTCAACTCGCGGCGCTTGAGGGCGACCTCGCGCGCGCCGATACGGACGCTGCGCGAAGAGCGGTCGACGACGATGTCGCCGACGCGGATCTCGTTCGACGCTTCGCCGGACCGGCGTCGCAGGAGGGCGCGGGCGCGCGCCTCGAGCTCGCGGAAGTCGAACGGTTTGACCAGATAGTCGTCGGCGCCGAGATCGAGCGCGCCGACCCGGTCGTCGACTTCCGACCGGGCGGTGAGGACCAGCACCGGAACGGCGTTGCCGGCCGCCCGCAGCCGCTGGAGGATGGCGAAGCCGTTCAGACCCGGCAGGTTCACGTCGAGGATGACGAGGTCGTAGGGGGTGTAGTCGAGAATCTCGCTCGCCGCGGCGCCGTCCGTCTCCCAATCGACGGCATGGCCGGTGGTCTCGAAGCGATCGACGATCGCCTCGGCCACGTCGCGCGTGTCCTCGATCAGGAAGATCCGCATGGCTGCCCTCGACGGCGCGCGCGCCGTGACAGGTTGGTGACAGGTCGCGACGCTAACAATCGTCGTCGAACCCGTCCACAAAGAATCCGGGAAGATCAAATTCGGAGGAAGGTCCGGGCCGACCGGACAGAAATTCCTACCCGACAAGTCATCGCACCGACGATGACCAGCCGTCGCGACGATGTCGTCGCGCGGACGGATCGGTGTGACCGAGGAAACGTCCAGAGAGGAAAGAAGACGATGCCGACCTTCTTCAGCAACACCAAGATGCTGGCTTGCGCCATGGTCCTCCTCGGCGCCACCGCGGCTTCCGCGGCGCCGGAGAAGACCGAATGCCTCGCCGGCGCCAAGCCGGGCGGTGGTTTCGACCTGACCTGCCGTCTCGCCGCCAATTCGCTGCTGGCGACCAAGGCGATCGACAAGCCGATGGCCGTCACCTACATGGAAGGCGGCGTCGGCGCGGTCGCCTACAACCACGTGATCTCCAAGCGGGCGGACGACGCCTCGCTCATCACCGCCGCCTCTTCCGGTTCGGCGCTGCTCATCGCCCAGGGCAAGTTCGGCAAGTACGACGCCTCGGCGGTACGCTGGCTCGCCGGCCTCGGCGCCGACTACGGCGTCCTGGTGGTCGCCGCCAATTCGCCGATCAAGACGCTGAAGGATCTGGTCGACGCCTATGCGAAGACGCCGAACGAGTTCCCGATCGGCGGCGGCGGCGCGGTCGGCAGCCAGGACTGGATGAAGGCGGCGCTGATGGCCAAGGCCGCCGGTCAGGCGCCGAAGTCGATGCGCTACGTGGCGCTCGAGGGCGGCGGCGCGGTGATCACCGCGCTCGAAGGCGGCCACATCAAGGTCGCCTCCGGCGACGCCGCCGAAATGGTCGCTCACCACACCGCCGGCAAGGTCCGCATCCTCGCGGTGATGTCGAAGGAGCGCCTGCCCGGCGCGCTGAAGGACGTGCCGACCGCCAAGGAGCAGGGCATCGACGTCGACTGGACGGTGTGGCGCGGCTTCTACGTCGGCCCGAACGTGTCGGACGCCGACTACGCCTGGTGGACGAGCACCTTCGAGAAGCTCACCGCGACGCCCGAATTCGCCAAGGAGCGCGAGGCCCGCGGCCTCTTCCCCTTCACCGTGATCGGCAAGGCGTTCGACGAACGGGTGAAGGCCGACGTCGCCCGCTTCAAGGCGCTCGCCGCCGAAGCCGGACTGTGATCGACGCGACGCGGGCGGGGCTCCCCTCCGCCCGCGTCGGCTCGTCTTCTCCTCGCAACTCCAGGGGTGAACCATGCACGGCGACCACGGCGCCACGCTGCGCCACGGCCGGATCGGCGCGGCCGCACTCTTCGTCTTCGCCCTCGTCTTCGGATGGATGGGAAGCCGGATCGAATATTCCTTCTCTTCGGATCCGCTCGGTCCGCGCACGTTCCCGGTGGCGCTGGCGGTCGTGCTGGCGGGTCTGGCGATCCTCAACTTCGTCCGTCCCGGCCGCAACGAGGCCTGGCCACGCGGTGCGACGCTCGTCGGGGCCATCGCCCTGCCGGCGCTGGTGGCCGCCTGCGCGCTGCTCCTCGGTCCGGCCGGTTTCCTCGTCGCGATCTTCGTCATGACCGCCGGGTCGAGCCGCGTCTTCGGCGCCTCGTGGCCGAAGGCGATCGTCGCCGGCGTCCTCCATGCCGTCGGCTGGTACCTGCTCTTCGCCGTCCTGCTCGAGGTGCAACTGCCCTCCGGCGATCTCTTCAAGATGCTCGTCAAGCGCTGACGCGCCGCGCCTCACGGAGTTCGACCCATGAACCTCGACTACCTGTGGCACGGCTTCGCGGTCGCGCTCACCCCGACGAACCTGCTGATCGGCTTCGTCGGCGCCTTCCTCGGGACGCTGATCGGCGCGCTGCCGGCGATCGGTCCGATCAACGGCATCGCCCTCCTGCTGCCCATCGCCTACACCATGGGCCTGCCGCCGGAGAGCACGATGATCCTGCTCGCCGGCATCTATTGCGGCGCCGAATACGGCGGCCGCATCTCGTCGATCCTGCTCAACGTGCCGGGCGACGCCGGTGCCGTGATGACGGCGCTCGACGGCCATCCGCTGGCCAAGCAGGGCCGCGCCGGCGAGGCGTTGGCGATCTCGGGCCTCGCCTCCTTCTTCGGCGGCACCGTCGGCACCATCGGCCTCGCGCTCTTCGCCCCGGCGCTCGCCGCGCTCGCCATCGGCTTCGGTCCGGCCGAATATTTCGTGTTGATGGTCTTCGCCTTCGCCACGCTCGGCTCGATGGTCGGCTCCGACCCGGTCAAGACGCTGGTCGGCTGCACCCTCGGCCTGATGCTGGCGACCGTCGGCCTCGACCCGACCTCGGGGGCCTACCGCTACACCTTCGACGAGCCGGAACTCGGCGACGGCATCGAGTTCGTCGTCCTGGTCATCGGCCTGTTCTCGATCTCCGAGGCGATCAACATCCTCGAGCATCAGAGCAAGGGCGGCGAGATCCTCAAGGTGGCCGGCCGTTCGCTCGCCCGCCTCGACGACATCCGCCGCTGCGTCTGGACGGCGGTGCGGTCCTCGGTCATCGGCTTCGTCGTCGGCGTGCTGCCGGGCACCGGCGCGTCGGTCGCTTCGGCGATCTCCTACATGACGGAGAAGCGGCTCAACGATCGTGACGGCACCTTCGGCAAGGGCGACGTGCGCGGTCTGGCCGCTCCGGAAGCCGCCAACAACGCCACGGCGGCGGGCGCCTTCGTGCCGATGCTGACCCTCGGCGTTCCGGGCTCCGGCACGACGGCGGTGATGCTCGGCGCGCTGATGCTCTACAACATCCAACCCGGCCCTCAGCTCCTGACCGAGCGGCCCGAGATCGTCGGCGGTCTGGTCGCCTCGATGTTCATCGGCAACCTGATCCTCCTCGCCCTCAACCTGCCGATGGTGAAGATCTTCGCCCGCGTCCTCACCCTGCCGAACTGGATCCTGGTGCCGTCGATCCTGGTGCTGTCGGTGGTCGGCGTCTACTCGACCCACTCCAGCGTCCTGTCGGTGCTGATCATGTTGGGCATCGGCGTCGTCGGCTGGATGCTGCGCAAGCTCGATTTCGAGATGGCGCCGATCATCCTCGGCTTCGTGCTCGGCAAGGTCATGGAGGTCAATCTGCGCAATGCGCTGGCGATCTCCGGCGGCGAGCTGTCGATCCTGTGGTCCTCGACGATCTCGCAGGTGCTGTGGGTGATGGCCCTCACGGTCGCGGTGGCGCCGTGGTTCCTGGCCCGCCGCATGAAGCGACTGCGCGCGGTGGAAGCCAAGGCCGAGAGCGCCGGACTGCCGGAGGATTGAGGCGGACGCGACGGACGGGAACGGGCACGCCTCCGACGAGCGGGCGTGCCCGTTCCCGCATCCCGTCTCCGCGTCGCGATCGGGCCCCGACGCCGATCCGCCGGCGCACCGCGCCGCGGACACGGCTCGAGCCGATGAGCCGCCGCGGATCGTCGGAATGACCGTGGGGTCGACCGTCTTCCGCCGGCGCGATGCCGACGGCTCTCTCCGACCCGAAGCGGGCGCGACCGAATCAGTGGCGCGTCGACTTTGGAGTTGCGTGTAATATAGATATCCAGCATTCTTTCGTTAGAAAATCGGCATTGATTGCCCCCCTAGAGGCGAAAATAAGATGGGAAGCGACTCCCCGATCCTCGTTTACCAAGATTTTGTTGAGCTGACCTGCAATGAAGATGATGGCTACGTTAGTAGCTCTGTTTCGAAGGCAGATTTACATCGCAATGGGGCTCGGCTCCGCCAGACCAATTCTGCACAAGGTATTTTATTGGTCGACTCGGATGAAGATTTTCGCGATTACAACGAGAGAAAGCGAATCAGTTCGCTGAGGAATGAGACGTTTGGAAGATGGAACTACTTTGAACACTGCCCTCACTGCAACACAAAACTCACTACAAATACATTGAACATTGAAGGTTTTCGAGGATTTTATACTAGCGAGTGCCCCTGTTGCGGGTGGTGGGAAACAGAGCATTTTTTATCGGAGGAGTTTGATAGCTACGGCTTCAAGCATGGCGTTAAGTCATTCCACCGCAGATCTATTCTAAAGTCATTTTCCGTCTCATCGGCCGAAGTTCCGGTAGAAAATCTTTGCGAATATCTAACGCATCACCCACAAAAACTTGAGGATGTCGATCCCGGTAAATTAGAAGAACTTGTTGGCCACGTCTTTCGTGAAACCCATAAATGTGAGGTCTCGTACGTCGGAGGTCCGAACGACCGCGGAATCGACCTGTACCTAGCGCGAGGCGATCAGGAAATGGTTGTTCAAGTAAAGAGGCGCGCGCTCAGGCGGGGAGCGCAACCTGCGAGCAGCGTTCGGGAGTTTGTGGGTGCGATGGTTATACAGGGCGCCCTTCGGGGGATATTTGTAACGTCCGGAAAATTCAGCAAGGCCGCCGTACGTGAGGCGGACGACGCATCAAGGCGCGAACCAATCACCAGTATAGAATTGGTCGATGGAGGTCGACTGATTGCAATGTGTGAATTGACTCGCCCGATCATGATGACAAAGTCTAGTTATTCTGAATCTGATATGGAATTAAATTTATCGGAATTCAATAATTTAATTGGATTCTCAATGCGAAACCCTATAAATAATTAGTACATTACATGGCATGAACTAGTCAAGCCACACCCCCCCTTTCGGCACGAACATAGTTATACGATAGACTTATCGCATCGGTGTTCACCTCAAATATCCTCCTTCGCCGCGAACCGACGCTCGTCCACAGCCCTCTCACCGGTGCCCGTGCCCGTGACTCCCGTGAGCATGGTCCCCATGGCCGTGTTCGTGCTCCCCCGACGTCCCCTCGTGCGCATCCGCATGGTCGTGCGCGCCGGTGTGGACGTGCTCGTGGACATGGGCGTGCTCGTGGGAATGGGTGTGGCCGTGCTCGTGACTGTGGACGAGGTCGCCGTGGCGGTGCTCGTGAGTGTGCCAGTGGGTGTGCTCGTGGGCGTGGCGGTGCTCGTGCGGATGGGTGTGCGGCTCGGGATGGACGTGACCGTGCGTGGCGTCGATCTTCTCGTCGTGCATGACATCCTCCCCGTCCGGCGTCCGCCGCATCCCTCGCCGGACCTCGTGCCGAAGCGGCGGCGCTCGCCATGATCGAAACTTCTCGAGCGAAGGCAAGCCCGAACCGCCGCCACCCCCCGGTCGCCCGGGTGCTCGCAGCGCCGTCGATGCTCGCCCGCCCGGGCCGCCTCCCCGCACGGCGCGCATCCGTGTCCCTTGTTCGCAAGCCCTCCTTGATCCCGGGCCCGATCCGGCGGACGCTGGGGAAACGGCTTCAGGAGGGCCCCATGGATCCGATCCGCATCGTCGGCGTGAACTTCTCGAATTTCGTCCAGTCCGCCCTGCTCGCCCTCAAGGAGAAGGGCGCGACCTACGAGTTGGTTCCCCCGCCGAGCGCCCTCGAGGAGCCGGCGCATCTCGCCCTCCATCCGTGGGGCAAGATCCCCGTCCTCCTCCTCGACGGCGCCCCCCTCTACGAGACCACCGCCATCCTGCGCTGGATCGACACCGCGCTGCCCGGACCGGCGCTGATGCCGACCGACCCGCTCGCCGCCGCCCGCGCCGAACAGTGGATCTCGGCGATCACCTCCTATCTCGACATCCACGCCATCCGTCAGATCGGTTCGCCGATGTTCTTCGCCACCCGCCGCGGCGAAGCTTTCGAGCCGCCGCAGGCCGCTCTCGAGGCGCTCGAACACGACCTGACGGTCTTCGAGACCGCCCTCGGCCACGGCCCCTTCCTCGGCGGCGACGCCCCGAACCTCGCCGACCTGCTGCTCGCGCCGATCGTCAACGCCATCGCGCTGATGCCGCAGACCCGGCCGATGCTCTACATGCGCCCGGCGCTGACCGCCTTCCTCGCGGCGGTCCATGCCCGGCCCTCGTCGGAAGGCGTGCTCAAGAAGCCGGCGTGAGGCGGTGGCGCGAGGCGATCAGGGACGGCCCGCCATCGCCTCCGCCAGAACTTCGAAGATCCGCCGATGACCGCATTGCGCCACGTTGAAGCGTAGGAAGCGGCCGGCGGAGAGCGAGGGCGAGAAGACGTTGCCCGGCGCCAGGACGACGCCGGCGGCGTCCGCACGTTTCGACACCTCGACCGCCTCGACGCCCTCCGGCAACTCGGCCCAGACGAAGATCCCCTCTTCACCCGCTCCCCACGGCCTGAGCCCCAGTCGCTCCAGAGCTCGACACACCCGCACCCGCGCCTCGCCGAGACGGCGGCGCAGACCGTCGACGTGCCGGCGATAGCTGCCGTCGACGAGCAACCGATGGACGACCTGGGCGGCCAGATCGTCGTTGGTGAAGGAGGTGGCGAGCTTCGCCTCGGTGAACGCCTCCGCCCGCGTCCGGTCGGTGGCGATCCAACCGAGGCGGATCGCCGACGACAGCGTCTTGGAGAACGACCCGACATGGATCACCCGCTCGAGCCCGTCGAGCGCCGCCATCCGCGGCGCCGGCCTCGTCTCGAAGTCGGCGAAGACATCGTCCTCGACGATCGTGAAGCCGTGACGTCCGGCGAGGTTGACCAGCCGATGCGCCGTCGCCGCGCCGATCCGGCCCCCGGTCGGATTGTGCGGCCCGGCGTTGGTCAGATAGAGCCGTGGCCGATGGATCTCCGCTTCACGCTCGAAGACTTCGAGATCGGGTCCGTCCGGATGGAAGGGAATGCCGATCACCCGCGCCCGCTCGAGCTTCAGCTTGGCGCGGAAGTTGTAGTAGCAGGGATCGTCGACGAAGACCGTGTCGCCCGGCTCGACCAGAAGGCGCACCACCAGATCGACCGCGGCGGAAGCGCCGGCGGTCAGAACGATGCGGCCGGGTTCGGCGGCGATGCCGCGTTCGCCGAGCCGCCGCGCCAACACCTGCCTGAGGCCGGCGTGGCCGAGCGGCGAGCCGTAGTCGACGAGCCGCGCGACGGGGTCGCGGGCGAGCGCGCGCAACGCCCGCCGGATGCCGGCCTCCTCGAGCCATTCGCTCGGCAGCCAGCCGCAGCCCGGTTTGAACACCGTGTCGTCGAGCTCGAGCGACCGGCGCATCACCCAGGAGGGATCGATGTCGCGATCGGCCGGTGGAGCCGGCTCGGCGACGATCGGACGCGGCACCGGCGCCACCGTGAACCCGGACCCCGGCCGAGCCACCACGCGGCCCGCCGCCACGAGCCGGTCGTAGGCCTCCACCACCGTCGACTTCGACAGGCCGAGGTCCTCCGCCGCCCGCCGGATCGACGGCAGGCGCGCCCCCGGTGGCGAACGACGCTCGTCGATCGCCCGCTCCACAGCCGCCACCACCGCGCCGACCAGCGTCGCATGACGATCGCGCTCGATCCGTATGTCCATCGATCGTCCCGATGAATGTACCGGTACGGTTCATCCGACCGTACCCGAACCGTATCTCGATCGATGGCGCGTGTCAGCCGATTCTCCGGGCGGTGCACAGCGAGGGAGTTTCGACGATGGACGATCGCAGAGCGGGACTGATCGACGGACTGATCGGCGTGGCGTTCTTTTCCGGATCCCTGGTGGCGACGCGGTTCGCGGTGACCGATTTCGATCCGTTCTTCTCGACCTGGGCCCGCGCCGTCGGCGCCGCGTTCCTGGCGAGTGCGGCCCTCCTCGTCGCGCCACGACCGTGGCCGACCGGACGGGAGTTCGTCGCCCTCGCCGTCGTGTCGGCGACGGTGGTGATCGGCTTCCCCGTCGGCTCCGCCCTGGCGCTGCGCGAGATCACGGCCGCTCGCGCCACGCTGTTCATCGGCCTTCTGCCGCTCTTCACCGCCAGCTTCGCCATTCTGCGCGGCATCGCCCGGCCGCCGCACCCCGCCTTCTGGCTCTTCGCCGCCGCCGGCAGCGCCGTCGTCGCGCTCTATGCCCTCGGCGGCACCCTCGGCGGCACGTGGCGCGGCGACGGCTTCATCCTCGGGGCGGTCGTTTCGGCCGGACTGGGATATGCGGAAGGCGCCCGCCTCACCGCTCGTTTCGGCGGTTGGCGGGTCATCTCCTGGGCGGTCGTTCTCGCCCTGCCCCTCACCTTGCCGCTGATGCTGCACGACTGGCCCGACTGGTCGCGGGTCGGTTGGCCGGCGATCGGCGGCCTCGCCTACACCGCCGCCTTCAGCCAATGGATCGGCTTTCTCTTCTGGTATCGCGGCCTCGAGCGCGGCGGCGTCGCCGCGGTCGGCCAACTGCAACTGTTGCAGCCCTTCCTCGGCCTGATCCTGGCGGCGGTCCTGCTCGGCGACACGATCGATCCGCGGCTGGCGCTCTCGACGGTCCTCGTCGTCCTCTGCATCTTCGGCGCCCGGCGTTTCGCCACCCCGGCGCGCCGTCCGGTGATCGCCGAGGCGATCAGAGACTCGGCGCCTTGAACGTGTCGCAGCTCGACATGCGGCCGCTCTCGAAGCCGATCTTGAACCAGCGCACCCGCTGCGCCGACGAGCCGTGGGTGAAGCTGTCGGGCACGACGTAGCCCTGCATCGTCTTCTGGATCGAATCGTCGCCGATGCGGGACGCGGCGTTGAGCGCCTCTTCGATGTCGCCCGGTTCGATGAAGTCGCGCTCCTTCTGCGCCTCGTGCGCCCACACGCCGGCGAAACAGTCGGCCTGCAACTCGACGCGGACCGAGGCGCGGTTCTGCTCCTTCTCGCTCATCCGGGCTCGGGCCTGATTGAAGGCCGGCAGGATGCCGATCAGGTTCTGGATGTGATGGCCGATCTCGTGGGCGATCACATAGGCCTGGGCGAAGTCGCCGGGGGCGCGGAAGCGGGTCTTCAGCTCGTCGTAGAAGGCGAGGTCGATGTAGACCTTGTGATCGGCCGGGCAGTAGAACGGCCCGGTCGCCGCGCTCGCCTGACCGCACGGGCTGCGGGTCGAGCGCGAGAACAGGACGAGCCGCGGCTCCTCGTAGCGCATGCCGCGCGCCTTCGGCACGAGATCGCCGGCCTGAGCGGGCAGGATGTCCTTCCAGCGGTCCTCGGTGTCGCCGAGCACCACCGCGACGAATCGACCGAGCTGATCGTTGCGCGCCTGACTGCGCTGCGGCGGCTGGGCCGAGCGCTGGTAGGACTGCGACTGCGTGCTCGGGCCGATCTGCGTGCCGGTGAGCAGGCTCATCGGGTTGATGCCCATCACCCAGGCGATGATCAGCATGATGACGATCGTGCCGATGCCGCCGCCGCCGATGTTGATCGGCAGGCCGAAGCCGCCGCCCGGCGAATAGCCGCCGCTCGAGCCGTAGGACCCGTCGTCGCCGCCGAAACCACCACCGTCGCCGCCGCCGTCGCGGCGATCCTCGATGTTGCTGCTCTCTCTGTGGCCTTCCCAGCGCATCGTCGCAGTCCTCGTCGAAGCGGCCTCGTCGAAGCGGCCTCGTCCCCGCGGGTTCCCCCGCGACGACATCGGCGGCGCATGTCCCCTTATATCGTAGGCTTTCGTGGCGATGAAAAGATCTCGCGCCGCACCCGCACGAGAGCGACCGCTTTCGGCCGGTTCGGCCGGCCGTTCGCCCGCCGCGGCGAACCTGCCCCTCTTTTCCCCCGCATCCTTTTCCCCTATAACGCCGGCCAGTCCGGACGACCCTCCGACTTCATCGACAAACGACCGGTGCGGGCCGCTCACGTGCGACCGCGCCGGATAGGTCGCGAGCACGCATGCCCAAACGCACAGACATCGAGAGCATCCTCGTCATCGGCGCCGGCCCGATCGTCATCGGTCAGGCCTGCGAGTTCGACTATTCGGGCACCCAGGCCTGCAAGGCGCTGAAGGCCGAAGGGTACCGGATCATCCTGGTCAACTCGAATCCGGCGACCATCATGACCGACCCGGATCTGGCCGACGCCACCTACGTCGAGCCGATCGTGCCGGAGGTCGTCGCCAAGATCATCGAGAAGGAACGCGGCGACCGCTCCAAGGGCTTCGCCATCCTGCCGACCATGGGCGGCCAGACGGCGCTGAACTGCGCCCTCTCGCTGCGCAAGATGGGCGTCCTCGAGAAGTACGACGTCGAGATGATCGGCGCCACGGCGGAAGCCATCGACAAGGCCGAGGACCGCGAGCTGTTCCGCGAGGCGATGAACAAGATCGGCCTCGCGACGCCGCGCTCGCGCTTCGCCAACGCCTCCGACCTCAAGCGCGCCGACAAGAAGATCCACGACGAGGAGATCGCGCGGATCCGTGGCCTCGACGCCTCCGACGCCGAGAAGTCGAAGCTCGAGGACCGCTTCCGCAAGTCCTGGGCCGACAAGGAAGAGGACCGCAAGCGCCGCTACGTCTCGAAGGGTCTGGTGGAAGCGCTGGAAGCCCTCGACGAGGTCGGCCTGCCGGCGATCATCCGTCCGTCCTTCACGCTCGGCGGCACCGGCGGCGGCATCGCCTACAACCGCGAAGAGTTCATGGACATCATCGAGCGCGGCCTCGACGCCTCGCCGACCACCGAGGTCCAGATCGAGGAGAGCGTGCTCGGCTGGAAGGAGTACGAGATGGAGGTCGTCCGCGACAGGGCGGACAACTGCATCATCGTCTGCTCGATCGAGAACGTCGATCCGATGGGTGTCCACACCGGTGATTCGATCACCATCGCCCCGGCGCTGACGCTGACCGACAAGGAATACCAGATCATGCGCGACGCCTCCCTCGCGGTTCTCCGCGAGATCGGCGTCGAGACCGGCGGCTCGAACGTCCAGTTCGCCATCGATCCCGAAACCGGCCGCATGATCGTCATCGAGATGAACCCGCGCGTCTCGCGCTCGTCCGCCCTGGCGTCGAAGGCGACCGGCTTCCCGATCGCCAAGGTCGCGGCTCGTCTGGCCGTCGGCTACACCCTCGACGAACTGGCCAACGACATCACCGGCGGCGCGACGCCGGCGTCGTTCGAGCCGACCATCGACTACGTCGTCACCAAGATCCCGCGCTTCGCCTTCGAGAAGTTCCCGGGCGCCGAACCGACGCTGACCACCGCGATGAAGTCGGTCGGCGAGGTCATGGCCATCGGCCGCACCTTCCAGGAGAGCCTCCAGAAGGCGCTGCGCGGCCTCGAGACCGGGCTGACCGGCCTCAACGACATCGAGATCCCCGGCCTCGGCCAGGGCGACGACAAGAACGCCGTGCGCGCCGCCCTCGGCACGCCGACGCCCGACCGGCTGCGCTACGTCGCCCAGGCCATGCGCCTCGGCGTCACCGACGAGCAGATCCACGCGTCGTGCAAGATCGACCCGTGGTTCCTCGAGCAGATCCGCGGCCTGATCGACACCGAGGCCAAGATCCGCACCCACGGCCTGCCGAAGACCGCCGGAGCCTTCCGTGGCCTCAAGGCCATGGGCTTCTCCGACGCCCGCCTCGGCGAACTCTCGGCCAAGTCGGAAGCCGAAGTGAAGGCCGCCCGCCGCGCCCTCGCCGTGAGGCCCGTCTTCAAGCGCATCGACACCTGCGCCGCCGAATTCGCCGCGCCGACCGCCTACATGTACTCGACCTACGAGATCCCCTTCGCGGGAACCGTGGACGACGAGGCGCGGCCGTCGGACAAGACCAAGATCGTCATCCTCGGCGGCGGACCGAACCGCATCGGCCAGGGCATCGAGTTCGACTACTGCTGCTGTCACGCTGCCTTCGCGCTGTCGGATGCCGGGTTCGAGACCATCATGGTCAACTGCAACCCGGAGACCGTGTCGACCGACTACGACACCTCCGACCGGCTCTATTTCGAGCCGCTCACCGCCGAGGACGTGCTCGAGATCCTCGAGACCGAGAAGCAGAACGGTACGCTGAAAGGCGTCATCGTCCAGTTCGGCGGCCAGACGCCGCTGAAGCTCGCCGAGGCGCTGGAGAAGGCCGGGATCCCGATCCTCGGCACCTCGCCCGACGCCATCGACCTCGCCGAGGACCGTGATCGCTTCAAGCGCCTGCTCGACAAGCTCGACCTGCGCCAGCCCGAGAACGGCATCGCCTATTCGATCGAACAGGCCCGCCTCGTCGCCGAGAGCCTCGGCTTCCCGCTGGTGGTGCGCCCGTCCTACGTGCTCGGCGGTCGCGCCATGGAGATCGTCCGTGACGAGGCCGGCTTCGACGCCTACCTCAACGGTACGCTCCCCGGCATGGTGCCCGCCGACGTCAAGGCGCGCTATCCCAACGACAAGACCGGCCAGATCAACATGGTGCTCGGCAAGTCGCCGCTGCTCTTCGATCGCTACCTGTCGGGTGCGATCGAGGTCGACGTCGACGCCCTCGCCGACGGCAAGGACGTCTACATCGCCGGCATCATGGAACACATCGAAGAGGCCGGCATCCACTCCGGCGATTCGGCCTGTTCGCTGCCGACCCATTCGCTGAAGCCCGCGGTGATCGCCGAGATCGAGCGGCAGACCCGCGATCTGGCCCTCGCCCTCGACGTCGGCGGCCTGATGAACGTCCAGTACGCGGTCAAGGACGACGTCGTCTACATCCTCGAGGTCAACCCGCGCGCCAGCCGCACGGTGCCCTTCGTCGCCAAGACCATCGGCGAGCCGGTCGCCAAGATCGCCTCCCGCGTCATGGCCGGCGAGGCGCTCGCCTCCTTCGGCCTGAAGCCGAAGAAGCTCGACCACATCGCGGTGAAGGAAGCCGTCTTCCCCTTCGCCCGCTTCCCCGGCGTCGACACCGTGCTCGGCCCGGAGATGAAGTCGACCGGCGAGGTCATCGGCCTCGACTACGACTACGCCACCGCCTTCGCCAAGTCGCAGCTCGGCTCCGGCACCCGCGTGCCGACCGGCGGTACGGTGTTCCTGTCGGTGCGCGACGAGGACAAGGATCGCATCCTGCCCTCGATCCGCGCTCTGGTGGAGACCGGTTTCCAGGTGATCGCCACCTCCGGCACCCAGCGCTACCTCGAAGCCCAGGGCGTGCCGGCGACCAAGATCAACAAGGTGCTCGAAGGCCGCCCGCACATCGTCGACGCCATCAAGAACGGCGGCGTGCAACTGGTGTTCAACACGACCGAGGGTGCACAGGCGCTCGCCGACAGCCGCTCATTGCGTCGCGCCGCCCTCTTGCACAAAGTCCCCTACTATACGACCCTCGCAGGAGCGATCGCCGCCGCGGAGGCGATCGTCGCCTATGCCGGCGGAGAACTCGAAGTCCGGCCGCTGCAGGCCTATTTCTCCGACGTCGCCTGAGGGGGCGAACGCGGAGACCGCCGACGGAAGGGTGTGAAGGCCCTGCGGACGGCGGTAAATGGATCTAGGGGGGACGGATCGGCCGCCGGCCGAACCCCGAAATCGAAGAGACGAGCGGCCACCGCCGGGAGGCGGCGGTCGTGAAGTCCTTTTGTCAACGACGTCCGAAAAACCGGACGCCAGATGAAAAGGGTCCTGACCCATGGAGAAGATTCCGATGACCGCGGGCGGCCACGCCGCTCTCGAGGCCGAGCTGAAGCATCGTCAGCAGGTCGAGCGCCCGCGCATCATCCAAGCGATCTCGGAAGCGCGCGCCCACGGCGACCTTTCGGAGAACGCCGAATACCATTCCGCCAAGGAGCAGCAGAGCCACAACGAGGGCCGCATCGCCGAACTCGAAGACAAGCTCGGCCGCGCCGAGGTCATCGACGTCTCCAAGCTCGGCGGCACCAAGATCAAGTTCGGCGCCACGGTGACCCTCATCGACGAGGACACCGAGGAGGAGAAGCGCTACCAGATCGTCGGCGACATGGAAGCCGACGTGAAGCAGGGCCGCATCTCGATCTCCTCGCCGATCGCCCGCGCCCTCATCGGCAAGACCATCGGCGACACCGTCGAGGTCATGGCCCCCGGCGGCGCCCGCTCCTACGAAGTGACCGGCGTCAGGTTCGCCTGAGCGAAGTGACCGGCGTCGGGTTCGCCCGAGCGACGTCCATCTTCGACCACGACGGATCGGCGGCGAGCCCCCTCGCCGCCTTTCGCATGTCCGGTCGGCTCTCCGGAAGCGGTGCCTGCCGCCTCAGCGCGTCTCGCCCGCCGCCCGTTTCAGGGCCGGCGCGAACAATTTCGCCACCGCCGCCGCACCGGTCGCGCTCAGATGGTCGTCGTCGGAATAGAGGATCCGTCCGTCCTCGACGATCCGGCAACGGCCGGCGCCGCACAGCAGGTCCGCCGGCTCGAGGATCTCGACCCCCGGCCGCGCCACGCCCGCCGCGGCGAAGAGATCGCGGATCTTCTTCTGCCGCGCCTCGTAGGCGTCGCGGTCGGGCGTCTGCGGCGGCGTCCAACCGAAGCGTTTCGCCGCCGCCAACACGGTCGGCACGTCGAAGCCGACCTCCGGCACCGAGAACAGCACCACCACCCGCCGCCCCTTCAACGCGTCGAAGGTCGTTCGGAGCCCCGCCTCGACCTCCGCCGCCAGCCGGTCCCGGCTCACTTCGCGGCCGTCGCGAGCGTAGCGCAGATCGGCGACGTGTTCATGGCCGAAGGACGCCGGCGGCAAGACCACGCCCCATCGCGCCACCACCAGCACCGTGCCGATGTTCTCCTCGGCGATGCGCCGCATCGCCCAGTCGAGATGATCGGCGCAGTGCCAGTTGCCGGCGCCGTGGCGCTCGAGCCCGAGGAGCGGCGGGCAGGCGACCCGGCCGAGATAGAGCCCCCTGACGCCCTCCTGCTTCGCCACGTCGCCGATCGCCGCGGCGAGCGCCCGCGAGTGGCTGTCGCCGATCAGCGCGAAGCCGTAGTGCTTCGGCTCGCTCGCGCCGATCTCGCACGGCGGCAGGTTGCGCGCGATCGCGGTGCGGCTGCGCCGGCACGCCTTGTCGATCGCCGGCGGATCGGCGGCGACGTCGGCGATCGCCCTGACCTCGGGTGACAGGCGTCCCGGCAATCCGCGCCCGACGAAGCCGGCGATACCGGCGCCGACCAGCACCAGACTGAGACCACTCGCCACGACGAACAGCCGCGACCGCGACGCGAGCCGCCGCCGTGCCCTAATCGGCGCTTCGATCAGGACCAGCGTCCCCCACGAGAGGAGCACCGTGAGGGCGAAGATGCCCGCCGCCTCGAGCGGCTGGAGCGGCCGGCCGAGCACCTGGACGGCGAAGACGATCAGCGGCCAGTGCCACAGATACATCGGGTAGGAGATCCGCCCGATGAAGACGAAGGGGCGCGTGGCGAGCAGCCGGTTCGCCGGGCTCCCCGCCGCCACCATGACGGCGGAAGCGCCGATCACCGGGAAGAGCGCCACCCAGCCGGGAAAGGCCATGCTCTCGTCGATGAGGAAGCAGGAGGCGACGATCATCGCCAGTCCGCCGACGCCGACCAGGTCGCGCAGCCGCGGCGAAACGGTCGTGCGATGCAACGCCAGCAGCGCCCCGAAACCGAGTTCCCAGAACCGCATCGGCAACAGGAAATAGGCCTGCCCCCAGTCGACCATCCCGGCGACGACGCTCGAGGCGAGCGACGCCACCACGACGGCGAGAACGATCGCCAGCCGGTTCCAGCGGTAGCGCCGCGCCGCGATCAGGAGCCAGGGGAAGACGATGTAGAACTGCTCTTCGACGCCCAGCGACCAGGTGTGGAGGAGCGGCTTGGTGATGCTCGCCGCATCGAAATAGCCGTCCTCGCCGAGGAACATGAAGTTGGCGGCGAACAACGGCGTGGCGATCAGGGTGCGGGCGAAGGCGAGGAATTCGCGCGGCATCAGCGCGATCCAGGCGCCGAGGAAGGTCGCCGCCAGCATGACGATCAGCGCCGGATAGATGCGCCGGATGCGCCGCTCGTAGAAGCCGGCGAAGGTGAACTCCCCGGCGTCGACCTCGCGGGCGATGATCGAGGTGATGAGGTAGCCGGAGATGACGAAGAACACGTCGACGCCGACGAAGCCGCCACTCATCGTCGTCATGCCGAGATGGAACAGCATGACCACGGTGACCGAGACGGCCCTGAGACCGTCGATGTCCGGACGATAGGAGAGCGAGGCGCTCATCGGGCCACCTCCGCATGGCCGAAGAGGCCGGGCAGCCGCGCCGCCAGCGCCGCGGCGATCTCGTCACGGTGGTCGGTGGAGACGGGCGTGAGCCGCAGCAGCGTCGCGGCGAGATCGTCGGCCCTCGCCCCGGCGATCGCCGTCACCGCCATCGCCCCGCCGTCGACCAGCGTGCCGACGATGTCGTCGACCAGCGTCGGCTCGAAGTCGCGCGGCCGAAGTGCGATCACCCGGCGTTGCGCCGCCACCGCCTCGGACATCATCGACACCGAATCCTCGGTGACGATCAACGCGTCCGCCGCGAAGATGTCGCCGACCGTTCCCGATCCCGCACGCCGCCAATCGACGAAACGCTCGATCACCCCGCGCCGTTCGAGATCGGTGAAGCGATCCGAACCGGCGTCCCCCGTCCGCCGCGAATTGCCGACCCGCCAGACGACCCCGAACCGGGCTCGCATCTCGACGACGAGCGCCGCGACGTCATCCCAGTCCTCGGCCGAAAAGCGATGCGAATGGGCGTTGCCGCCGAGAAGGAGGCCCAGCGTCGCGCCCGACAGATCGCCGGCGGCAGCGAGTGGGCGCGGCCGCGGCAGCTTGTCCGGCTCGACCAGACAGGGCACCGGCGTCAGCGCCGCATTGGGGAGACCGGCGAAGGATTTCACGCTGACCAGCATCAGGTCGATCTCCGGCGTCGTCGACACCCCGCGGCCGAGGCCGGAATAGACGTAAGGGATACCGAAATGGCGCTTCAGCAGCAGGCCGGCCGCGATCGCCGGCCGACCCGATCCGACGATCACGTCCGGCCGGTCGAGCCGCGCGACGTCGATACCGTAGAGGTGTTTCAGCCAGAAGGCCGGCGACAGGAAACGGAAACCGTTCACCCCGAGCTGGCGCAACGGCGGCGGCACGAACCAGCGCGGGCGCACCTCGAGCCGCTCGACCGTCGTCTCCCGCATCCGTCCCATCACATGCGCCACGCCCTCCGCCTGATGGCGATGACCGGGCTTGTTGATCAGCAGGACGAGGATGCGCAAGGGGGCCATGGCCGGCGTCGATCTCGGTGGCGAAGAGCCGGCGGTCCGGCCGCCTGCTCTTAAGCCAATCCCGCCGAGGGATAAAGCGCCGGATGGGCGGGGCGGCAAGCCGCCACCCGCCGAGGGTCCCGCCTCGCCGGCTTGCCCCGCTCCGCCGCCCGCGGCTATGGTCGCGCCGCGTCGCCGGAGGGGCGGCATGAGGAACCGGAGCGACGGTTGAAGTATCGGGCCGACATCGACGGACTGCGGGCGATCGCCATCGTCACCGTCCTCCTCGACCACCTCGACGTGACCGGCTTCACCGGCGGCTTCGTCGGCGTCGACGTGTTCTTCGTCATCTCCGGCTATCTCATCACCACGCTGATCGCCGAGGCGCAGGCGAAGGGCACCTTCTCGCTCGCCGTCTTCTACGAGCGGCGGATGCGGCGCATCTTCCCCGCCCTCCTCGTCACTCTGCTGGCGACGCTCGCCGCCGGCGCGGCGCTGATGACGCCGGCGGATTTCGAGGATCTCGGCAAGTCGGTCGGCGCCGCGGCGATCTCCGGCGCGAACTTCTGGTTCTGGTCGTCGTCGGGCTATTTCGCCCCCGACGCCGAACGCCTCGCCCTGCTCCACACCTGGTCGCTGGCGGTCGAGGAGCAGTACTACCTGCTCTTCCCCACCCTGATGATCGGCCTCGCCACCGCCCCGCGCCTCCCGTAGCGCGGCGTCCTCGCCGGTCTCGCCCTCGCCTCCTTCGCCTGGAGCGCCGCGACGTCGGACCTCTGGCCCAACGCCGCCTTCTATCTCCTGCCGGCCCGCGCCGGCGAACTGCTGCTCGGCGCCCTGGTGGCGCTGACGCCGCCGCCGCGGCTCGACGCACGTGGACGCGAGGCGGTCGCCTTCCTCGGCCTCGTGCTGATCGCCGTCGCCGTGGCGGTGATCGACCGCGCCGATCCCTTCCCCTCGTGGCGGGCGGCGCTGCCCTGCCTCGGCACCGCGATGGTGATCCACGCCGGCCGCGCCGGTTCCTCGGCGACGGCCCGCCCCCTCGCCCTGCCGCCGATGCGCTTCCTCGGGGCGATCTCCTATTCGCTCTATCTCTGGCACTGGCCGGTGATCGTCTTCGCCCGCTACCGTTTCGTCGACGATCTCGACGCGGTGGCGGTCGCCGTCCTCGCCGCGCTCTCGATCGGCCTCGCCACCCTGTCGTGGTGGTTCGTCGAACGCCCCTTCCGCCACGCTCCCGATCCGACCCGCACCCCGCGCGTCCTGGCGATCGGTGTCGCCTCGGTCCTCGCCGTCGGCTTCCTCGGCGTCGGTGCCTGGGTGTCGAAGGGCCTGCCCTTCCGCATGGAGCCGGAGATCCGCGACGTCGCCGACCCCGCCTGGGGACGGTTCCGCGGCTGCCTGAAGGGCGTGACGGCGGCCGATGCGCGCGCCGACCGCCTGTGCCGGCTGGGCGCGGCGGATGTCACCCCGAGCTTCCTCCTCGTCGGCGACAGTTTCGCCGCCGCCCTCGCCGACGGCATCGACGGCGAGGCGAAGAAGGCCGGCATCGCCGGTCGTTTCGTCGGCGTCCAGTCCTGTCCGCCGATCCTCGGGCTGAAGTCGGGCGCCGGCTCCTCGACCTCCCGCGCCGCCTGCGAGGCGACCAAGGCGGAACTCGCCGGCATCGTCGCCGCGACCGGGGTGCGCTCCGTCGTGCTCCATTCGGTCTGGGCCAATTTCGACGGCGAACGCGGCCGCACCCGCCTCCTCGCCGGTTCGGGCATCGCGCAAGGGTCGACCGAAGCCGACGTCTTTCTGAAACAGTCGGTGGAGCGCACGGTGGAGATGCTGCGCGGAACCGGCGTGCGAGTCGTGGTGGTCGGTGCCGTGCCGATGGCGGCGAAGAACGTACCGGCGACGCTGGCGCGCGCCCGTCTCTCCGGCCGCCCCGCCGAGGTCGCCCTGACCACCGCCCGCGCCGAAGCTCTGAACCACACCGCGACGACGATCTTCGCCGATCTCGCCGCTCGCGGCCTCGTCGACTTCGTCTCGCCGCTGCCGCTGCTGTGCGCCGGGGATCATTGCCGCGTCGAGGCCGACGGCCGCCCGCTCTACGCCGACGCCTATCACCTCAATCTCACCGGATCGGCTCTGGTCGCCGCGGCGATCTGGCCGCGCCTCGGCCTCGTCGGGCGTTGACGCATCCCGCCGCCAGGGGCGTCATACCGAATTCGGATGATCCCATCCGAATTCGGTATTCCGTTCATCGAAAATGGCCCGTCCGAACAAGGGCCTTTTCGATGGTATTCCTGACGCGAATTTCTCATGCCTCTGACGCAGATGAGAAATTCGCGTGTGTTCAAAGGCCGGGTGCGTCAGCATCTTCGGCCTTTGGTATGAGTCGGATCCGGCGTCGCGAAGCGACTTGCCGGATCTCGCATCACGCTTCCGGCGTCTCGCCCCACAGCCAATCCCGCGCCAACCACGACGCCGGCCGGGTGCCGCGCCAGAGCGAGCCGGTCCAGCCCTCCAGCGCCTCTTCCATCTTCGGCTTGCCGTGGAAACACATCACCCGGCAGGTCTGCGGCAGGCGCGGTTCCTGGAAACGGTTGAACGGGAAGACGCGCATGGCGTCGCGCTTGAACGAGGAGATCCACTCGCCCGGCCAATAGGTGAGTTCGCCGTGCCGGAGCGCCGTCATCGAGGTGTAGAACTGCTCCGAGCCCTTGTGGCGGGCGACCGAACCGGCCGGGTCGGCGGCGAACTCCTCGTAGAGGAACGGGTGCTTCGCCGGGTCGAACAGGAACACCGAGCCGTGGCCGCCGTCCTTGCCCTGGCGTTCGTAGCGCCACTCGCGCCGCATGCACACCTTGCCCGGGGCGAAGTCGAGCAGGTCGTCGAGCGGCCCGGTCACCACCACATCGATGTCGAAGCCGAGCACCGGGCCTTCCATGCCGGCGAGGCCGGGCTTGAACAGCGACACCTTGCGCCACGCCCCCTTGCGGCCCTCGCGGTTCATCGCCGCGACGATCTCCGCCTCGAACGGTTCGACCGGCAACGGATGAACCTCGATGCCCGGATCGAGTCCTTCCGGATGTTCGGTGAAGCAGAGGAAGCGGAACGGCCGCTTCAGGAATCGCGACACGCCACGATGCAGCCGGTTGACGTAGTAGGCGGGGTACTTGGTGCCCCACTTGATGCAGACGACGTTGACCGGAGGGAGGGAAGCGGCGGACATGCGGGTTTCGGCGGCCTCGATGGCGGGAGAGGCGGCTTCCTAGCACGCCCCATCCGGTGCCGATACCCCGGGCCTGCCGGGGGACGTCGCCGGTTTCTCCTCCGATCGCGCGAATGTGGCGGCGATTGCGCGATTGTGACGGTATCCGCCCTTCCCCCCGTCCGCCCGTTTCGTTATGCCGTCGCACGAAGAACCCTCGATCCTGGCCCATGCCGAGCGATTCCGCGCCCCCGCTTCACCGCCGCCTGTCCTGGCGCCTGCAACACCTCGCCCTCGGCGCGGTGGCGGCGGTGCTCGGTGCCATGGGCCTCGATCGCGCCTCCCGTTTCATGGGCTGGTGCTGGCGCCGGCTCGCGCCGTTCAACAAGCGTCACGCCCGCGCCGACGCCCATCTCGCCATCGCCATGCCGGAACTCTCGACGGAAGAGCGCCGCCGCATCCTCGGCGACATGTGGGAGAACCTCGGCCGCACCGCCGCCGAGACCATCCTCCTGCCGCAACTCCTGAGAGACGCCGGCCGCGTCGTCTGCACCGTGCCGGACGACGAGTTGGAGAAGGCGCGCGGCGGCGCCGTCTTCGTCTCGCTCCACACCGGCAACTGGGAAGTGGTCTCCGTTCCCCTGCTCAGGGCCGGTTTCGCGACCAAGGCGCTCTACAAACCGCTCTCCAACCCGATCGTCGAGGACTGGCTCCGGGCGCGACGCGAGCCGATCTATCCCGGCGGCCTGATCGGCCGTCAGCACGGCATCGCGGTGAAGCTGCGCTCGATCGCCCGCGCCGGATCGGTCCTGGCGATCGTCGCCGACCAGACCGACCGCACCGCCATCACCGTCGACTTCTTCGGCCGCCCGGCCCGCGCCATGCCGTTTCCGGCGCTGCTCGCCCGCCGCCTCGGCCTGCCGCTCTTCGTCGGCCGGACGATCCGCACCGAGGGCGCCCGCTTCCGCGTCGAAGGCCGCTGGCTCGACGTTCCCCACACCGCCGACGCCGAGGCCGATGTGATCGCCCTGACCCGCGCCATCCATGCGGTCTGGGAGGAGTGGATCCGCGAATATCCCGGCCAGTGGATGTGGGCCCATCGTAAATGGTTGTGAGCCGTCACGATTCCTCCGCCGCCCCCTTGGGATCTCGGGGGTCCATCGACTATATGGGAAGAACACGTTCGACATTCGTCGAGGAAGAGGATCCATGTCGCATCATCACGCCCGCGTCCTGGTGATCGGTTCCGGCCCGGCCGGCTACACCGCCGCCATCTACGCCGCCCGCGCCATGCTCGAGCCGACGCTCATCGCCGGCATCCAGCTCGGCGGTCAGCTCACCGTCACCACCGAGGTCGAGAACTACCCCGGCTTCGCCGAGCCGATCCAGGGTCCGTGGCTGGTCGAGCAGATGCGCCTGCAGGCCGAGCACTGCGGCACCAACCTCGTCTACGACACGGTCACCTCGGCCGATCTGTCGAAGCGCCCCTTCACCCTCACGCTGGACGGCGGCGACACCTGGACCTGCGACGTGCTGATCGTCGCCACCGGCGCCCAGGCCCGTTGGCTCGGCATCCCGACCGAGGAGAAGTTCCGCGGCTTCGGCGTCTCAGCCTGCGCCACCTGCGACGGCTTCTTCTATCGCGGCAAGGAAGTGCTGGTGATCGGCGGCGGCAACTCCGCCGTCGAAGAGGCGCTCTACCTCACCAACCACGCCTCCAAGGTGACGGTCATCCACCGGCGTGACAGTTTCCGTGCCGAGAAGATCCTCCAGAACCGCCTCTTCGCCCATCCCAAGATCGAGGTGATCTGGAACGCCAGGCTCACCGAGGTGCTGGGGAGCGAGGGCATGCCGCCGTCGGTCACCGGCGCCCGCATCGAGGACGTCGTGACCGGCGCGACCCGGGATCTCACCTGCGACGGCATCTTCGTCGCCATCGGCCACAAGCCGGCGGTCGAGCTCTTCGACACCCAGCTGAAGCTGAAGCCGTCGGGGTATCTGTGGACCGCGCCCTATTCGACCGCCACGTCGATCCCGGGCGTCTTCGCCGCCGGCGACGTCGCCGACGACGTCTTCCGCCAGGCGGTCACCGCCGCCGGCATGGGCTGCATGGCGGCACTGGAAGCCGAGAAATTCCTGGCCGGCACCGCCCACGGCGCCGCGGCTGCGGAATGAACCCGATCGGCCCCGCACGCCGAAGCGGGGTCGGACGGAAGCGAGACGAGGGGGGACGGCTCTTGGACTGGGACAAACTGCGGATCTTCCATGCCGCCGCCGACGCCGGTTCCTTCACCCATGCCGGTGAGAACCTGGAGATGAGCCAGTCGGCGGTGAGCCGTCAGGTGAGCGCGCTCGAGGCCGACCTCGGCGTGCCGCTGTTCCACCGCCACGCCCGCGGCCTGATCCTCACCGAGCAGGGCGAACTCCTGTTCCGCACCGCCCGCGAAGTGCTGATGAAGCTCGAGCAGGCGCGCTCGCGATTGGTCGAGACCCGCGAGAAGCCCTCGGGCCTCTTGCGCGTCACCACCACCGTCGGCCTCGGCACGTCGTGGCTGACATCGCGCATCCACGAGTTCATCGAGACCTACCCGGACGTCGAGTTGGAACTGATCCTCGACGATCAGGAACTCGACCTCGCCATGCGCGAGGCCGACGTGGCGCTGCGCGTGCGCCAACCGGTGCAGCCGGATCTGATCCAGCGCAAGCTCTTCGCCATCCACTACCACCTCTACGCCTCGTCGGCCTACATCAAGCGCCACGGCGCGCCGGAGTCGATCGAAGACCTCGATGTCCACCGCATCATCACCTTCGGATCGGCGGCACCGGTCTATCTGCGCGACATGAACTGGCTGGAGACCGCCGGCCGCCCGTTGAACGCGCCGCGTCGGCCCTGCCTCAAGATCAACAACGTCATGGCGATCAAGCGCGCCGTCCAGCGCTCGGTCGGCATCGCGCTCTTGCCCGACTATCTCGTCGACGCCGACAGCGATCTCGTTCAGCTGATCCCGGAGGCCGACGTCCCGGCCTTCGACTGCTACTTCGTCTACCCCGAAGAGATGCGCAACACCGCCCGCGTCAAGGTGTTCCGCGACTTCCTCATCTCCAAGGCGGAGCGCTGGACCTACTGAGACCGTCGGCGGTCGAAAGCGGCCGAGGGTGTCCCGGCGCGGATGTCGCCGGCCTTCGATGCGGGTGAGGAAGACGCGCGGCTTCGCCGGCCCGACGCGTCGGCACGCGGCCGTCGCCACGCGGCGAACGCCCCGTCGCCGCCCGCCCGGTTCGCATCCCCGTACCACCTCACCCTCCGGCCGCCCCACCCCGGTGGCCGATCGCCGTCCCCGGTGGCCGATCGCCGTCGCGCGACCGCGGCCGATCTCGACTGCTCGTCGTTCGCAGCGACGATCGAAACGATCGAGTTCGCCGTCGAATCTTGCCGAACCCGCCGCAACAGACCGAGAATCCGCACGAATCCGCATCTCGACATACTCGCTGAAATCACACGAATTCCGACATTTTTCCACGTGACGACATTGCAACAGTCGGCGAATATACTCCTCTCGAGCGATCGACGCGCATCGAGGCAGGTGATTTCTACGCAGGATCTGATACTATTCGCGACGGGGACCCGACCACTGCGTACCGATGGAGGGGTCCGATGTTACGCAACCTGTTCTTCACCGTCCTGGCCTCGACGGCCCTGGTCGCCACCGCGCAGGCGTCCGACCTCGGCAGCAGGCCGCCGCCGGCCGTACCACTGAGCCAGGCGATCGCCTCCTACGACTGGACCGGTTTCTATGCCGGTGCGACCGCCGGCTATGTCTGGGGCCGCGACCGGATGACCGACGTCGCCGGCTACAACGGCCCCGCCGGTTCCTTCACCAACCATCCCGACGGCGGCATCTTCGCCGTCCATGGCGGCTACAATCTGCAGAACGGCCGCGCCGTCTTCGGCGTCGAGGCCGAACTCGGCTATCTCGGGCTGAGCGGCAGCAAGCAGTTTCCGCCCTATGTCGGCGTTCGCGGCCCGACCGACAGCGTTCTGTCGACCCACACCGACTTCTTCGCCGCGGTCACCGGTCGTGTCGGCTTCACCCCGGCGGATCGCTTCCTGGTCTACGGCAAGGGCGGCGTCGCCTTCGCCAACCTGAAGACGTCGTTCATCGACAGCGACCCGGCCGGAACGACCCTCGTCGCCGGAACCTCGAAGACGCGCTTCGCGCCCGGCTGGACGCTCGGCGCCGGCATCGAATACGCCGCCTCCGGCAACTGGGTCGGCCGCCTCGAATACGACCACTACGACTTCGGCACACAGACGCACGACGCCCTGTCGGCCGGCGCCGGCGTCTTCCCGTTCCGCCATCGCACCAGCGCCGACACGGTGCGCCTCGGCATCAGCTACAAGCTGGGCGGACCGCAGGTGTCCTACTCCAGGTGACGCGGCCGTTGCGTCCCGACGAAAACCCACGAGGCCGGCGCCCGCGCCGGCCTCTCTGCTCGCGGGCGCCTCGGCGCCGGCGTCACATGTAGAGCTTCTCGCTCTCCAGTCCGGTGTAGAGGCCGGCCACCTCTTCGGCATAGCCGTTGAAGAGACGCGTCGGCACGCGTTCGTCGTCGCCGATCCGCCGCTCGTAGGCCTGGCTCCAGCGCGGGTGCGCCACCGTCGGATTGACGTTGGCCCAGAAGCCGTATTCGCGCGGCCCCAGATCCTGCCAGAACGTGACCGGCCGTTTCGCCGTGAAGGTGAACCGAACCAGCGACTTGGCCGATTTGAACCCGTACTTCCACGGCACCACCAACCGGATCGGCGCGCCGTTCTGTTTCTCCAGAGACTGGCCGTAGGCGCCGACGGCGAGGAAGGCGAGTTCGTTGGTCGCCTCCGCCAGCGTCAGTCCCTCGACATAGGGCCAGGGGTACTGCGGCGACGACTGCGCCCGCGCCACACTCGGATCGTGGAAGGTTTCCATCCGCAGATACTTCGCTTCGGCCTTGGGCGAAGCCATCTTCACCAGCTCGGCGAGCGGGAAGCCGGTCCACGGGATCACCATCGACCACGCTTCGACGCAGCGCTGACGATAGATCCGCTCCTCGAGCGCCACCTTCTTCAGGAGATCGTCGACGTCGATCTCGAAAGGATGATCGCAGGCGCCGTCGACGACGATCCGCCACGGCGAGGTCTTCAGCCGCTGCGCCGCGCGTACGATGTTCTTGGAGAAGCCGAATTCGTAGAAGTTGTTGTAGGTGGTCACGTCCCCCATCGGCGTGAGCGGCTCGACCGCACGGAAGCGTCCGTTCGGCGTGGCGGCGGGCAGCGGCGCGGCCGGCTCCTCGGCCTGCGTCGAGGCGATCCGGTCGAGACCGAAGGCGGCGCCCGCGAGACCCGCTGCGGCGACGCCGCCGAGCCCGAGAAGCGCCCGCCGCGAGAAGAACAGCTTCTCCGGCGTCGTCTCCGCCTCGCCGATCGTCCAGCGCTTCTTGCCATCCGCCATGATACCGTCCTCATCTTCGCCGCAACGCGGCCGACGTCTCTCCTACGTATCGACATGGGCGATCGTTTCATCTCGGCGAGCGACGAGGGATCAAAGCCTCGTGAACACCCCCGCGGCCGGCGGAAGCAGGGGAGACCGGAACGGGACCCCGCCCGCCGAAAAACGCTTCCCACCACGGCCGTATCGGCCCAAGCTGGCCCATTCGACCCGACGGCAGCGGATCGATCGAGACGACGATGGCGCGGACGAACGACGGCACATGCGCGGTGACGGTGGTGATCGCCGCCTACGCGGCCCACGACACGATCGTGCGCGCCGTCGCGAGCCTTCTCGCCCAGACCAGATCGGACTGGGAGGCGATCCTCGTCGCCGACGACGGCTCCGACTATGCCGCGACCCTCGCCGCCGCCGGGCTCGCCGATCCCCGCATCCGTCACCTCGCCAGCGGCGGCATCGCCACCGGCTGCGCCGCGGCGCGCAACGCCGCTCTGGCCCACGCCCGCGGCTCCTTCGTCACCCGCCTCGACGCCGACGACGAATTCGAGCCCGACCGCCTCGCCCGGCTGCTGCCGACGGCGGCGGCACATGGCTCGGCGACCGACATGGTGCGCGTCCTCGATCATGTCACCGGTGACGAGCTTCGGGGCGTCGCCCTCCCCCCCGGAACGGCCCGCGCCGATGCGGCCCGGCTCGCCATGCTCCATTGCCCGCTCGCCCCGATGGTGGCGCGCCACCTCGCGCCCGAATGGTTCGCCGAGGCCGACATCGCCGAGGACGTGCTCTACCTCTTCGCCGTCGAGGAGCGTGCCGGCCCGATCGCGGTGCTGCCCGAGCCACTCTATCGCTACCGTGTCCGCACCGGCTCGATGTGCCACGACCACGACGGCGCCGACCGGGCCGAACGCAGCTACGCCGCGATCGACGCCCGGCTCGCCTCCGACGGCTTCGGCCGCCTGTCGCCGACCACCGCGGCGCGCGCTCGCCCCGTCTTCGCCGCCATGCGCGCCTTCAATCGACGCTTCGCCGAGGCCGAAGCTGCCGGCTTCACCGGAGATTTCCAACGCTGGTGTGCCGCGAACGCCGCGGCGACCTCCCCGACGACCACCGAGGCGGTACCGCCGCCGCCCTGAAACGGACGACGGCGCGGGTGAGGACCCGCGCCGTCGTTCATTCTCGGATCGGTGATGCCGGTGCGCCCGAGCTCAGCTCTGCTGCATCGCTTCCTTGGCCCGCTCCAACACCTTCTGGGCGAGATGGCCGGCCACTTCCGCGAGGTTGTCGAAGTCCTGCGTGAAGGTGCCGACGCCCTGCGTCGCCGAGCGGATGTCGATGATCAGATGTTCCATCTCCGCCTGCGGCATCAGCGCCTCGACCACGTCCCAACCCGACCATCCGGGCCGGCCGTCGTAGCCGAGCAGCTGGCCGCGCCGGCCGGAGACGATCTGGTTGATGCGCGCCGTGGCGTCCGACGGCGTGGTGATCGACACCCGCAGGATCGGCTCGAGCAGCACCGAATGCAGCTTCGCCATCGCCTCGCGCATACCGATCTGAGCGGCGGTCTTGAAGGCCATGTCGGAACTGTCGACGGTGTGATAGCTGCCGTCGACCAGCGACACCTGCAGGTCGACCACCGGGAAGCCGTGCAGACCCTTGATGAGGAAGTCGCGAACGCCCTCCTCCACCGCCGGGATGTACTGACGCGGCACCACGCCGCCGGTGATCTTGTCGACGAAGACGAAACCGGAGCCTCGCTCGCCCGCCATGACCTCGAGCGCCACGTCGCCGAACTGGCCGTGGCCACCCGACTGCTTCTTGTGGCGACCGCGGACCGCGGCGTGACCGTGCACCGATTCCTTGTAGGGCACGCTCGCCGGGGTCGACTTCACCTTGATGCCGAACTTGTGCTCGAGCCTCTCCAGCGCGACGCGCAGATGCATCTCGCCCTGGCCCTCGAGCAGGGTTTCACCGGTGTCCTGATCCTGACGGATGCGGAGCGAGGGATCCTCCTCGGTGATCTTGGTGAGCGCCGCGGAGAGCTTGACGTCGTCCTTGTGGTCGAGCGAGGCGATGGCGAAGCCCATCACCGGCGCCGGCGGCACCACCTCGGCGAGCGCCGGCATGCCGCCCTTGTGCGAGGTCAGGGTCAGGCCGGTCTGCGCCGGCTCGACCTTGCCGAGCGCCACGGTCTCACCGGCGACCGCTTCCGCCTTCTTCTGCTGATCCTTGCCGGTCAGCTTGTAGATGCCGGAGATGCGGTCCGAAGACCCGTCGGAGGCGAAGAGCGTGACGCCGTCGGCGACCCGGCCGGAGAGCACACGCGCCACCGACAGCTTGCCGCCGTGCGGCGTGTGCCAGGTCTTCATCACCTGGACGACCGCTTCCGCATTGGCGGTGAGGCCGAGCCGCTCCTGCGTCTCCTCGAGCCCCGGCGCCTCGTGGCGCAACGCCTTCAGGAGCCGTTCGATGCCGTTGCCGTGCTCGGCCGAGCCGATCAACACCGGGCAGATCTGGCCGGCGCGCAGCTCCTTGCCGAGGTCGCCGAAGATCTCCTCGAGCGGCGGCGTGACGTCGGAGAGCAGTTCCTCCATCAGATGGTCGTCGTAGTCGGCGATGCGCTCCAACATCTGGAAGCGCGCCTCGACCTCCGCCGCCTTCTCGGCGTCGGGAATCGGCGCGATCTCGGAGGGCGCGTGCTCGTGCCAGATGTAGGCGCGCTCCAGCGCCAGATCGATCGATCCGATGGTGGCCCCGTCCTTGATCAGAGGGATCTGCCTGAGGACCATCGGCGCGCGCGACGCCGGCTGCATCAGCTCCAGCACCTCGCGGACGCCGCCTTCGGTCTTGTCCAGCTTGTTGAGGAAGAGAATGTGCGGGATCCCGCGATCCTCGAGCATGCGCAGCGTGACCTGCAGCGCCGGGATCTTCTTCTCGTCGGCTTCCGCCACCACCACGGCGACGTCGACGCCGGCCAGCGCGGCTTCCGCCTCGAACAGGTATTCGACCGAGCCGGGGCAGTCGATGAAGGTGTAGCGATCACCGAGGTAGTCGCATTCGGCGACGTTGAGTTCGACGCCCATCTGGTGAGCGCGGGCTTCCTGGGAGGAATCGCCGACGGTGTTGCCCGCCGCCACGGTCCCTGCTCGGGTCAGGGCCCCCGTGCGTTCGAGGATGGCCTCCAGCAACGTCGTCTTGCCGCTGCCGAAGGGGCCCACGAGCGCCACGCACCGGGGCCCACCTCGTCTGCCGCTGCTCGTCCCTCCGTTGGAGTCGGTCATGACGGTCTCCAGTTCTCTTTATGTTCTGATCCGAATGGTCCGCGACGGACGCGTTCCGCCGCGGTCGAAGGTGGGCGCCTGAGCCCCGGGGAGGGGCCCGTCGCCGCCGGCCGGATCGTTGCGCCGAATTCGCCGACTGACAAGTCGCCGCGACACCCACGGTCTCCCCGATCATCGCTGCGATGCGGCCGACCCGCGCCGCGATACGGCCCACAACCGATTGGAAACAAGGAGATATCCCCATTCCCGCGACGATGCTGCAGGGCACACTCGGCGTTTCTGCGATCCGCAACACTCCTTAGCCGGGACCGCACGTCACCCGGCGACGAATTCGTCGAAGCGGCCCCACGGCGCGCGCGAAACATGGTAAGGTCGCCGCCGTGATTGTTCGGAGGGGCCCTGCCCGACCCATTGGATGTTGATCGTCGAACTCTCGATCTTCCTGTTTCTCACGCTCATCAACGCGTTCTTCACCGCCTCCGAGATGGCGCTCGTCTCGGCTCGCAAGCCACGCCTGATCGCCCTTGCCGAGGATGGTGATCAGCGCGCTCGGCGAGCGATGGATCTCGGCGAGCATCCCGGCCGTTTCCTCTCCACCGTCCAGATCGGCATCACCCTGATCGGCCTCGTCGCCGGCGCCTCCTCGGGTGCCCAGCTGTCGCTGCGCCTGTCCGACTGGCTCTCGGCGGTCTTTCCGGGTTTCGCCTGGGCGGCGGCCGAGACCGCCTTCGTGGTCGTGATGATCGCCATGACCTTCGTCACCGTGGTCTTCGGCGAACTCGTTCCCAAACGCATCGCCATCGCCCGACCGGAGCCGATCGCCCTGCGCGTCGCCGGGCTGGTGGAGATCTTCTCCCGCCTCACCAACCCCTTCGTGATGCTGCTGACCGGCACGACCAGCCGGGTGTTGCATCTGCTCGGCGTCGACGAGCCGAGCGGCGGCGACGTCACCGAGGACGAGGTGATGCACGTGCTCGCCGAGGGCGTCGAATCGGGCGTTCTGCATCCCGAGGAACGCGAGATGCTGGAAGGCGTCATGCGCGTCGCCGACCGGCCCATCCGCGCCGTGATGACGCCGCGGCCCGACCTCTACTGGATCGACCCGAACGATCCCCCCGAACGCCTGCTGAAAGAGGTCGTCGACTGCCCCTATTCGGCGATGATCGTCGCCGAGGGCTCGATCGACGAGCCGGCCGGCCTCCTCTTCAAGAAGGACCTGTTGCGCGACGCCGTCGAAGGCCGCCCCTTCGATTGGAAGGCGCATCTGAAGCAGCCGCTGGTGGTGCCGGAGGGCGCACCGGTGTTGAAGCTGCTCGAGCGCTTTCGCGACACCCCGGTGCACGCCGCCTTCGTCGTCGACGAATACGGCGGCCTCCAGGGTCTCGTCACCCTGACCGACATCGTCGAGGGCATCGCCGGCGATTTCGCCGACGTCGACATGCCGCAGGTCTCCGGCCCGTTCCGCCGCGACGACGGCTCGTGGCTCATCGACGGCGACACCCCGATCGACGAACTCGAACGCCTCGTCGACCTGCCCGACCTCGAGCACGGCGGCTATCACACCCTCGGCGGCCTGATGCTGTCGGTGCTCAACCGCATCCCCGTCGAAGGCGACAAGGCGCGCATCGGCGACTGGTCCTTCGAGGTCGTCGACATGGACGGCCGCCGCATCGACAAGGTGATGATCTCACCCGTGCTCACCCATCCGCCGATCCCCGACGAGGAAACGGCGTGACCCGCCGCCGCGGGGCGGCCGGTCGCACCGGCCGCCGGAGGATCGCCGCTCTCACCGACGCGTCAGCTTCAGCCCGGCGACGCCGGCGGCGAAGTTGACGCCTTCCTGGGTCTGCACCGACAGCGGATTGAGCGCGATCGAGCGTCCGAGACCACCGATGAGCGCATTGGCGCCGACGCCCGCCCCGGCGCTGGCTTCCGCCGAGACGCCGGCATATTTGCCGGAAAGCGCACCGGCTTTGCGCCCGGTCTTCGGCGCGAACACCGCCCAACGGATCTCGGTCGCCCGCGTCTTGCCGAGATCGAGGCCGACGCGGGTGATGTCGCCGCGATAGTGCTCGACCGTGCCGCCGTCCGACGGCGAGAAGCGGCAGGAGAGCGTCTTGGTCGAGCCGACCAGGAAGTTGGCGCCGCTCGATACGTTGCAGGCCAGGATGCCGACCTGGATGCGCTCGCCGGCGGCCAGCGCCGGTGAGCCGAGCGCCGCGAGTGCACCGAGCGTGACGGCGACGCCGGTCGATAGGATGAACCTCTTCGTCATGACCGATCTCCTTCCGATCGTTGAATGTGAGTCTACATCCGTTCTGTTCGACCGGCGTCCGTATTCGGTCTATGCGGCGAGAACGTGAAGAGCCCGCGGCGAGGGCGCCGCGGGCTCTTCGAAGACGCGAGCAGATCGCAGACGGATCAGCGCAGGTTGCCGCAGAAGCGTTGGATGCGCTTGCAGGCTTCCTCGAGCGCCGAAGTCGCCGTCGCGTAGGAGATGCGGAAGTGCGGCGCCAGACCGAAGGCCGAGCCCTGCACCACCGCGACGCCTTCCGACTCCAGGAGCTCGGTGACGAAGTCGTCGTCGCTCTTGATGACGTTGCCCGACGGCGCCGTCTTGCCGATCGTGCCCTTGCACGACGGATAGACGTAGAACGCGCCCTCCGGCGTCGGGCAGGTCAGGCCGTTCGCCTGATTGAGCATGGAGACGACGAGGTCGCGGCGCTCCTTGAACACCTTGTTGTGCTCGGGGATGAAGCCCTGCGGCCCGTTCAGCGCCTCGACCGCCGCCCACTGGGCGATCGACGACGGGTTCGAAGTCGACTGCGACTGCAGCGTCGCCATCGCCTTGATCAGCGCCTCGGGGCCGGCGCCGTAACCGATGCGCCAGCCGGTCATGCAATAGGCCTTGGAGACGCCGTTGACCGTCAGCGTTCGATCGTAGAGACCGGGCTCCACCTGCGCCGGGGTGGCGAAGACGAAGTCGTCGTAGACGAGGTGCTCGTACATGTCGTCGGACATCACCCACACCTGCGGATGCCGCATCAGCACGTCGGTGAGCTTCCTGATCTCCGCCGCGGTGTAGGCCGCGCCCGACGGGTTCGACGGCGAGTTGAAGATCAGCCACTTGGTCTTGGGCGTGATCGCGGCTTCCAGCGCTTCCGGCGTCATCTTGAAGCCGGTCTCGATGCCGGCCTCGACGAATACCGGGGTGCCGCCGCCGAGCAGAACGATGTCGGGATAGCTGACCCAATAGGGCGCCGGGATGATCACCTCGTCGCCGGGGTTCAGCGTCGCCAGCAGCGCATTGTAGAGCACCTGCTTGCCGCCCGTTCCGACCGACACCTGGCTCGGCTTGTAGGTCAGGCCGTTCTCGCGGGCGAACTTGTCGACGATCGCCTTCTTCAGCTCCGGAATGCCGTCGACCGCGGTGTACTTGGTCTGGCCGTCGCGGATCGCCTTGATCGCCGCTTCCTTGATGTTGTCGGGCGTGTCGAAGTCCGGCTCGCCGGCGCCGAGACCGATGACGTCGCGGCCGGCCGCTTTCAGCTCGCGCGCCTTGTTCGTCACGGCGATCGTGGCGGACGGCTTGATGCGCGAGAGGCTGTCGGCGAGGAAGGCCATGGTCGGTCTCCGGATGGGTCGTGAAAGGATGGTTTCGATCGGAAGAACCGCGGGCGCGAACGATTGAAACCGCGCGCCGCGGAACGCGCCGGACCCTAGTCCCGCCGCGCTGTTCCGGCAAGCGCTTTCGCCGTCGTGCCCGGCGACCACACGTCACGGTGTCGACGCTTCTCCCGGTCGGGCGCGCCGGTCACGAACCCCGACCTCATCCTCCGTCGTCTCCCCGACTTCTCTTCGCCACACTGCCCGGCTAGAAGACGCTCCTCTCGATGGAGGCCGGATGCCGGAGACTGCGTGAGACGACGCGCCCGTGGCGCGTCGAAGAGCCTGTTCCGAACGGGTGGAAGAGACCCGTTCGCATGAGAACTCGCTCCACGGAAAGACCCGCGTGGTTTTCGATCCGATCGGATCGCGGATCACCGGAGAAGGTGCGCCCGAGGCCCGCGTGATCGCGGTTCGGCGCACCGTCCGCATGTCTCACGCCGAGAGAACTCCCTTGAACATCTCCCGAACGGAACAGCGCGTCCTGCACGTGCTGGCCCAGGGCGGTCGCATTCGTCACCACCGTGACGGCGGCCGCATCGTCGCCGTCGACTGCATCGACCGCGACGGCAATCGCCTTCTCGACTGCGATCTCGCCACCTTCGCCCGGCTGCGCCGGCGCGGCCTGATCGCCTCGCGCGGCGGTGCCCCCTACGTCGTCTCCGAAGCCGGCCGCCGCGCCGTGCGTTCGCAGCCCGACAACCGCTGACGGGTCGGGCGGGGTTCGCGCCCCGCCCGGCTCATACCGACTCGACGCGAGACCGACTCGCTGCGAGCAAAACGATTCCCTGTTCCGCTTAACCCTGAGGTGCCCGACGGCGCCGGGCCCTCGAAGAGCGAAGCCGATGACCTGCCGTGCCTCTCGGTCCTTCGCTCACGCCTCGGGATGAAGGGCCTCCGCAGCACTGCCGATCCGGGCCGGGCTCACTTGGTCCGAGATCACCCGTGTCGGAGCTTCTGCACCACGATGGTCAGATTGAGCGCGAGCGTGAAGATGTTGGCGAGGATCACCGGCCACGAGCCGATGAGAAAACCATAGACCAGCCACAACGAGATACCGGCGGTGAACACCGCGAAGGTCGACAGCGACAGCGAGGCGGTGTCGCGCGCGCGGACGGCACGCAACGTCTGCGGCAACCAGCACAGGGTGGTCAGGAGCGCGGCGACGGTGCCGACCGCTTCGACATGGAGAGGGAACATCAGGAGATCACCATTTCTGGAAGACGAGGCCCGCGCCGAGCGCGATCAGCCCGAAGCCGAGGATGTGATTCCACCCCGGCGGTTCCTTCAGATAGACGAAGGAGAAGACGCCGAAAATGAGGAGAGTGACCACCTCCTGGATGGTCTTCAGCTCCACCGCCGAATAGAAGGCGTGTCCCCAGCGGTTGGCCGGCACGGCGATGCAATATTCGAAGAAGGCGATGCCCCACGAGACCAGCACCACCGCCCACAGCGGCCGGTTCGGGTGGGCGAGGTGGCCGTACCAGGCGAAGGTCATGAACACGTTGGAGGCGAGAAGCATCGCCACCGGGAGCGCGTAGCCGGCGAGCGCAGTGGACATCGTGAGGCCCTCTCCACGAGATGTGCCCCGACACTCCGCCCGATATGGTTGACGGAAGATGAGCGCGAGGTCTCCCGCTGCGCGTTCTCGCGATTTTGATCCCGCTCAAGGCCCCCGTCGGCCGTCCGGCCCATGATGCGCCTCGAAGACGGCGAAAGAACCCGTCGGAAAGAGAGGACATCATGGAGATCTCGGTCGAGAAGGTCCTGGACCTGGTCGAGCACCTCCGTCTGATCGATTCCAAGGACGGAAACGCCGAATTCGACAGTGGCGACGACAGCTACGAGTCGGGCGCCGGTCATCTCTTCGAAGACATCGCCGAGGACGGCACCGAAGATCAGATCCGCGGCGTCATCGAGGGTCTCAACATCGACGAACAGGCCGAACTGGTCGCTCTCGTGTGGATCGGCCGCGGCGACTTCGAGCCGGAGGAATGGCCGGCCGCCATCCGCCGCGCTCACGAACGCGCCGTCCGCTCCACCGCCCGCTACCTGATGGGCATCCCCAACGTCGGTGACCTGCTCGAAGAGGGGCTCGCCGCCGTCCGCGCCGACGCCTGAGCCGCGACGCACGTCGACCCGATCCGTGCCCCGAGGCGCACCGGCTCGGCTCCGCGCCGCCGGACCCGCGCGGTCGCGGCCGTGCCGCCGTGGCCGGGTGGGCTCAGTCCTCGACGAGGAAGGGGTTGTTCATCCGCTCCGCCCCGAGGGTCGACGTCGGCCCGTGACCGGGGAGGAAGCCGACGTCGTCGCCGAGCGGCAGCAGTTTCTCGTGGATCGAGCGCATCAGCGTGGCGTGATCGCCGCGCGGCAGGTCGGTGCGCCCGATCGATCCGGCGAAGAGCACGTCGCCGACGATGGCGAGCCGCACGTCCGGCTGGAAGAAGACGACGCTGCCCGGCGAATGCCCGGGACAGTGGATCACCTGCAGCACCACATCGCCGAAGCGCACTTCGTCGCCGTCTTCGAGATGACGATCGGAGGCGCACGCCCGCAGCCCGTTGAGACCCCAGCGCGCCGCCGATTCCGGGATGCGTTCGAGCAGGAAGGCGTCGTCGCGATGCGGCCCCTCGATCGGCACCGGCCGGCCGTATCTGCGCTCCAGCGCCTCCTTGAGGTCCGTCGCACCTCCGGCGTGGTCGAAATGGCCGTGGGTGATGAGGATCTTGTCGACCGTCACCCCGAGCTGCGCCAGAGCGTCGAGGATCCGCGGCACGTCGCCGCCGGGGTCGGTGACCACACCGAGCTTCGTCGCATCGTCGAACAGGATCGCCGAATTCTGCTCGAGCGCCGTCACCGGCACGATGGCGAGGCGGAGTTGCGGAGTATCGGGGGTCTCGCTCATGCGTTTCCTCTGCGGCGATTTCGACGGACAACGGCGCCGCCGGCGTCGCGGACGGCCGATCACGAATCCGCCAGCCGCGCCGGTCCGACTCGCAACCGAGCGACCGCCATACTATGTCGGTCGGAAACGAGGACGTCGAGACGAGGACGCACATGCGCGCCATCACGCTCCTGGCCACCGCCGCGGCGACGATCGTCGCCACGATCGCCGATCCCGTCTCCTCGGCGGGACCGGGCGTCGCGCGGGCCCAGGAGACCGCACCGCCGCCGGCCGCCGTCCCCGGACCGCTGCGCCCGATCGCCGCCCCGCCGGCACCCCCCGGCGCCGCCGGGTCGGACCGCCGTGCCGAACCCTCGCCGCGCCCCCCGACGCCGCCCGTGCCGCCCTCGCCCCTGCCGCCCGCCGCGGTGCTGGAAGGCGCCTTCCGACCCGGCGCGACCGGCGAGAAGGCGGAAGGCCGCGCCATCGCCCGTCTGGCGGCCAACGAGCTGCGCCTGGAGAAGCTCGCCGTCACTCCCGGCCGCGATCTCGAGCTCTGGTTGGTCGCCGCCGAAAGGCTCCGTCTCGGCGAGGATCTCTCCGACACCAAACACGTTTCCCTCGGCCGCCTGAAGAAGGCGACGGGCGATCAGGCCTATCGCCTACCACCGGAGATCGATCTGCGCGTCTACGGCAGCGTCGTCGTCTGGTCGCGCCGCGAGCGCGCGGCCCGCGCCTATGCCGCACTTTCCGAACGAACCGAACAACGATCGGTCAAGCAAAAGAAGCGTCGCACCAAGTGATTCCGCCGCGTCGCCCTTGCCCTTTCGGCCCGTATCGTCCATAAAATGGCGAGGCGGCGGTTCGGAACTTGGGCGAGACGGTCGGCGCGACCGGATCCCGTGGATCGGCAGGCATCTCGAGAGAGATGAGGGCGATCGCGAGATGAACAGCGCAATCCTGTCCCGACGTGTAACGTGACTGCCTGGTCGTTCACTCCGTACCGATTTGGTCCGGGGTGAAGTGTCGTTGAAGGGGCGAGGCCCCGCGGGAAAGGACTGGGAATGAGGGATCGTGGATTCGGCGGCGGACGTGGCGGCGACCGCGGCGGCTTCGGGCGTGGTCGTGACGAAGGCTTCGGTGGCGATCGCGGCTTCGGCGGTGGTGATCGTGGTTTCGGCGGCGGCGACCGTGGTTTCGGCGGCGATCGTGACCGCGGTTTCGGCGGTGGCGGACGCGGCGGCTTCGGCGGCGGCGACCGTGGTTTCGGCGGCGGCGACCGTGGTTTCGGCGGCGGCGATCGTGATCGCGGCGGTTTCGGCGGCGGTGAAGGCGGTGGTTTCCGTCCGCGTCGCTCCTTCGGCGACGAAGGTGGTTTCGGTGGCGGCCCGCGTGGTCCCCGTCCGCAGGTCGAGCGCGGCCCGCGTCAGAACGGCACCGTGAAGTTCTTCAACGCCGAGAAGGGCTACGGCTTCATCACTCCCGACGAGGGCGGCGCCGACGTGTTCGTGCACGTCTCCGCGGTCGAGCGCTCGGGCCTCGGCACCCTCGACAAGGGCCAGAAGATCTCCTTCGAGACCGAGCCGGACAAGCGCGGCAAGGGCCCCAAGGCCGTCAACCTCCAGCCGCTCGAAGGCGGCGCCGAGGGTGACGTCGAAGGTGGCACCGGCGACGACTACGGCCAGCCGGACGAAGAGTGATCGCATCACGGCGTTTCGGCCCCGTCACCCGCGGGGCCGGTCACCGCGCCGAGACGATCGACATCGGCCGCATGCCCACGGGCCATACGGTCGTGGACGCGAAGAATTCGAACCCTCCCGTGCCCGCGCGGGAGGGTTTTTCGTAGGCATCTCCGGGCGATGCCCGAGCGGATGGACCGGCCGCCGCACGAAGAAGCCGCTCCGTGACGGAACCCGAACCGGTGTCGAACCGCGGCGGAGGGGCCGTCGCAAGTGGCGCGGCCCCGTTTCACCGACCGGGTGAGCGACCGAGCCGCCCGCCACCCCGCAGCGATCCGCATCCCGCGCACCCACCGAGACCGCCGATGAACTACCGTCACGCCTTCCACGCCGGCAATTTCGCCGACGTCCTGAAACACGCGGTGCTCGCCCGCATTCTCGTCCATCTCGCGGGAAAGCCGGCGCCGTTCCGCGTCCTCGACACCCACGCCGGCATCGGTCTCTACGATCTCACCGGCACCGAGGCCGCGCGCACCGGCGAATGGCGGGACGGCATCGGCCGCATCCTCGCCGCCCCCTTTCCTGCCCCCGTCGCCGAGTTGCTCGCCCCCTGGCTCGCCGCGGTGGCGAGCGCCGCCGGCCTGACCCGCCCCGAGCATCTCACGCCCGAGCGGCTGACCCGCTATCCCGGCTCGCCGCTGGTGATCCGCGCCGGCCTGCGCCGCGACGACCGCGCCACCGTGGTCGAACTGCATCCCGCCGACGCCGCCACCCTCGCCGACCTCTTCGCCGGCGACGCCCGCGTCAAGGTGGTCGAACTCGACGGTTGGCTGGCGCTGAAGAGCTTCCTGCCCTTCAAGGAGCGCCGCGGCCTCGTCGTCGTCGATCCGCCCTTCGAGAAGGAAGGCGAGTTCGATCGCATCGTCACCGGCCTCGTCCAGGCGACCCGCCGCTTCGCCACCGCCACCTATCTCGTCTGGCACCCGATCAAGGACCGCCGCGACCTCGCCCGCTTCCACGACGCGATCGTCGCCACCGGCATCCGTCGCGTCATGGCCGTCGAACTGGCGACCGCCGCCACCCGGACCGACGGTCCGCTCACCGCCAACGGCCTCGTGATCGTCAATCCGCCGTGGAAGCTCGCCGAAGAACTCGACATCCTGCTCCCGGCACTGGCCGAGCGCCTCGCCACCGGCCGCGGCGCCGCCGCCTGGCGCTGGCTGGTGCCGGAGTGAGCGACCGCCGCCCGGTTCGCCCCACTGGAATCACGCCCATGAACTCTCGGTGATCGGCCGGAAAACGCGTTGCACCGTCCATCGCCGACGCTGGCATCGCGGCGATGCTTCGGGAGAAATGGCGATGAACGCATTGTTCGGTTTCGGCGAGACCGTGGAGGAGCACGACGTCCCCGTCCTCAACGAGCGCGAGATCCGCGCCGGCGCCGGCCTCATGTTCCTGGTCGCCCTGATCGCCTTCATGAACGCCTGGTTCGCCGGCGACTTCGTCCCGACCAAGCTGGTGATCGTCGCCTTTCTGCTCGATTTCGCCATCCGCGTGTTGGTCAACCCGCGCTGGTCGCCGAGCCTGATCGCCGGCCGCATCGCCGTGCGCAACCAGACGCCGGAACTGGTCGGCGCACCGCAGAAGCGCTTCGCCTGGGGGCTGGGTCTCGTCCTCGCCGGCACGATGCTGTGGCTGGTGGTCGTCCAGAACGTCCGCGGCCCGGTCAATCTGGCGATCTGCCTCCTCTGCCTCGTCCTCCTTTTCTTCGAGAGCGCCTTCGGCATCTGCATCGGCTGCCGCCTGCACCGGCTGCTCACCCGGCAGAAGACCGAGCTCTGCCCCGGCGACGCCTGCGATCCCCGCGAGCGCCGTCCGATCCAGCGCCTGACCGCCGGCCAGATCGCCGCGCCGATCGTCTTCGCCGCCGCCCTGTGGGGCGTCTCGCCGTGGATCACGGCGCAGCCGGCCTTCCCCGACGCCGCGACACCCGGCACCGGCACCACCCTCTCGCCGGAAGAAGAGGCGCGCTGCCGCGTTCCCGATTTCGCCAAGGCGATCGGCCACGAAGAGGGGTGGAAGCTGCACAACGGCTGCAAGTGAGGCGGCAGCCGCAGGGCGACGGCGACCTCCGCGCCGCTCAGCCCTCGCGGATCGCCCGCACGAGCCCGCGCGCCCCGGCCGAAACCTCGGCCCAGGTGATCTCGAAGCCGGAATCCGGCCCGTAGTAGGGATCGGCGACCGCCTCGCCGGCGCGTCCCTCGACATGATCGAGCAGCAGCGACAGCCGGGCGCGCGCCCCTTCCGGCCGCATCGCCGCCAGCACCGCGAGGTTCTCCCGATCGAGCGCGACGATGTGGTCGAAGCGCTGGAAGTCGTCGCGCCCCACCTGCCGCGCCGCATAGTCGTCGATCGGCGCCCCGTGACGGCGCGCCACCGCCCGTGCCCGCGCATCCGGCGGCCGGCCGACGTGCCAACCGGCGGTGCCGGCCGAATCGACCGTGACCGCGAGCCCGGCGCGTGCCGCCTCGGCGCGGAAGGCGGCCTCCGCCAACGGCGAGCGACAGATGTTGCCGAGACAGACGAAGAGCACCGCCGGACGATCCGTCATTCCCCACCTCCGCTCAACCCGATACCGAGCCGACGATGTTCCACCCCGTTCGAAACATCGTCGGCGAAGGCGAGCCCGAACGGGCGTCGGCCGGTCGGACCGTATCACTCATGAAAGCCGGCCGAGGCCGACTTTCATGACCCCGGTATGACGGCCCCTGATAGCGTCCGATCGCCCCATCTCCAAGCCCTCGAACCGGTTCGCGGCCATTCCCGGCTTGACCCTTGCGCGAGCCTCCCCCATCGTCGCATCCGACGGTACGAACCGTCGCTTCGGGAGACTCTCATGCGTCGTCGCCTCGCCCACGGATCCGCCGCTCGCCGCCTCGTCCACGGTGCCGCGCTCCTCCTCGTGTTCGGCGTCGCGCCGGCCGTCGCCGGTACGTCGGCCGAAAACCGCCTCGCCGGCACGCCGTCCTGCACCGACGACTGGACGCTCGCCAAGATCCGTCACCGCTTCGCCTACGGCGCCCTGAACGTCGAGAAGCGCGACCTCGCCATCGTCGAGGTGACGAAGATCCGCGAGATCGCCACCTCGGTCGACCGGCCGAGCCCGATCCCGCGTCGCTGGTGCACCGCCAAGGTGCGGCTCTCCGACGGCACCCGGTCGCAGCTGTCGTGGGTGGTCGAGGGCGGCGTCGGTTTCGCCGGCCCCGGTCTCGCGTGGCTCCCAGACGAGGTCGAGTTCTGCGTCTCCGGCCACGATCCCTGGCGCGTCCACGACGGCACCTGCCGCACCACGCGCCGTTTCTGGTGAGCCCGGGCGACCCGCCCCGCCGCCCCTTCGACGCCCCTACGGGAAGATCCGCCATGACGCGTGCCGTCTTCGCTCTCGTCGCGCTCCTCGTCGCCTGCCTCGCCGCCGATCCGGCCGCCGCCCAGAACCGCGGCCGCCCCGGCGACTTCGACCTCTGGGTCCTGTCGCTGTCGTGGTCGCCGAGTTGGTGCGAAGCCACCGGCGACGCCCGCGGCGACGCCCAGTGCGCCCGCCCCTACTCCTTCGTCGTCCACGGTCTGTGGCCGCAGTACCATCGCGGCTGGCCGGCCGATTGCAACGCCGCCAAGGCCCCGCCCAGCCGTGAACAGGTGCGCGACATGCTCGACATCATGCCGAGCCCCGGCCTGATCCAACACGAATGGCGCAAGCACGGCACCTGCTCGGGCCTCTCCGGCGAGGTCTACCTGCGCATCATCCGCAAGCTCTACGAGAAGATCCGCATCCCCGACGAGTTCAAGGACACGTCCCGGCCGCGCATGGTGTCGACCCGCGAGGTCGAGGCCGCCTTCGTCTCCGCCAACAAGGGGCTCGATCCGGACGAGATCGCGGTCCAGTGCGACAGCCGCCGCCTCCAGGAGGTGCGCATCTGCCTGAAGAAGGATCTCTCCGCCTTCGTCTCCTGCGGCGAAACCGAGCGGCGCTCGTGCCGGCTCGACCGGCTCTACCTGCCGGCGGTCCGCAACGGAGCCCGCTGACGATGATGCGTCTCCTGGCGGCGACACTCCTCGCGCTCGTCGTCGGCGCCTCGGCCGCGGCGCCGGCCGTCGCGGCGGAAGCGACGCTCCAGGGCTGGGCGACCCGCTGCGACGCACCGCTCTGCCGCGCCTCGAAGCCCTCCGCCTCCGGCCTGCAGGCGCTGCTCGTCGGTCGCTTCGAAACCGGTGACGGTCTCGCCGTCGGCCTCGCCGCTCCCGGCGCGGTGGTCGACCGCGATCGGCCGATGACGCTGCGCATCGACGGCCGGCGCATCGCCGATCTCGCGCCGAAGTCGGGCTTCCTGCCCTTCGAGCGGGTCGACGCCTTCTGGATCACCGACGCGACCGTCGCCCGCGCCCTCGTCGAGGCGCTGCCCACCGCCAAGTCGGTGCGTTTCGAGTACATCGACGTGACCGGCGCCCCTCACGACGCCGACATCGACCTCGCCGGCTTCGCCGCCATGCTCGCCTGGACCGACCGCGAGCTCGGCCGCACCACGGCGAAGCCCTCCGGCGTCGCGCCGCGCGGCCTGGAAGCGGCGCCGAACCCCGGCCGCGCCGCCCTGGTGGTGCGCATGGGCGTGCCGCCCCGCCTTCTCGCCAAGCATGCCGCCGCCAGCGACTGCGAGGCCTCGAACTCGCCGCTCCTGCGCGCCTTCAAGCCGGTGATCGGTGTCCTCTCGTCGACCGCCATCCTCTATGCCATCCCCTGCACCGCCTCGACCGGCAACGTCTCCTACCGGCTGTGGGTGGTGGAGAGCGGCGAGATCGGCGGCATCACCGCCCAGTATTTCGCCCTGTTCGATCCCGACTACGGCTGGAAAGGCTCGGACCTGCTCGCCAACGTCGCCTATGACGACGCCGGCGGGCGCCTGACCGCCACGCTGCGCACCGGCGCCGGCTGCGGCGGTCGCGGCCAATGGCGGTGGAAGAACTGGGCCTTCGCCATGGAAGAATATCGAATGGCCGCCGACTGCGTCGAAGGCCGCGACCCCACGGCCTGGCCGAAGGTGTGGTCGAAGGACTGAACCTCCCCTCCCCCGATCCTGGATCCGCCGTTCGCCCCGGAGAGACCTCCATGCCCGTCCTGCGTTCCGCACCCGCCTCGCCTTTCGGCCGCAAGGTCAAGATCGCCGCTGCCGAACTCGGTCTCCTCGACCGGCTCGAGATCCGCATGGCCGACACCACCGATCCCGGCGACAGCCTCCGCAAGGAGAACCCGCTCGGCAAGATCCCGGCGCTGATCCTCGACGACGGCATGGTGCTGTTCGACAGCCGCGTCATCCTCGAGTGGCTCGACGTCGAAGCCGGTGGCGGACGCATCATCCCGGCCGCGCCGGCCGCCCGCTTCGCCGCCCTGCGCCTCCAGGCGCTCGCCGACGGCCTCGCCGACGCCGCCCTGCTCATCGTCTACGAGGGCCGATTCCGCGCCGAAAGCGAGCGCTGCCCGGCTTGGCTCGCCCATCAGCAGGGCAAGATCGACCGCACCCTCGACGCGCTCGAGGCCGCCCCGCCGGCGGACGGCGCCGCACTCTCGGTCGGCACCATCGCTCTCGCCTGCGCGCTCGGCTATCTCGACCTGCGGCTCGGCAGCGGCTGGCGTGAGACCCACCCGAAACTCGCCGCCTGGCTCGACGCCTTTTCCGCCCGCGTCCCCTCCTTCGAGAAGACCCGATTCGTCCCCTGACCTCGTGGGGATCGTCCCCATGGCGTGCATCGCGTGGCGATCCGCCGGACCCCGTGGGAAACGAAGACCCCGCCGATCGGCCGATCGGCGGGGTCTTCTCGTCTCGTCGGCGCGGATGGCCGATCAGAACCGATAGGCGGCGCCGGCTCGCAGGATGTTGCTGTTGACGGACGAGCGCGCGGCCAGACCGCCCGGAAGCGCATGGGTGCTGCGACCGAAGCCCATGTGGATGAACTCGCCCTTGACCGAGATGTGGTCGGTGGCCTGTGCCTCGACGCCGGCACCGGCGGCATAGCCGATCTTGACCGTGCTGGTCGACGTGCCCAGCGCCTTCAGCGAGTCGTCGGCGAAGGCGATGCCGGCGGTGGCGTAGGGCATCACCTTGTCGAAGCCGATACCGATACGCGGTCGGATCGAGGCGTTCCAGTCGGAGCTGTACTTGTAGAGATTGCCGCCGACCATACGGCTCGCCGTCTGTCCCGAAACGTTGAGGTCACCCTCGACGCCGGCGATGACGTTCTGCCCGACAGTGGTGTTGAGGCCGCCGTAGACGCCGACCTGCGTGCCGTTGAGTGTCGCCGGCCCCCAGGCGTGGCCGGCATGGGCGCCGACATAGGCGCCGTTCCAGTTGGTGGCGGGAGCGGGGGTCGCGTAGCCGTAGGCGGGCGCGGCCGGCGGGGCACCGTACATGTCGGCGGCGGCCGCCGGGGCGATCGCCGTCAGACCGGCGGCGGCGGCGAGAGCGAGCGTGACGCGGAACATGGAACTCACCTTCGATGGTCGTTGTCGAAAAGTCTCCGAGGTTTCGGAGGATTTCGTTGACCATCTTCGCCCCGCCTCGGTTAAGGGCAGGTTCAGAAACAAGGTTAACGAAACGGCCAACGTCATTCGAAGCGATGGGAGAAGGAATATACCGCTGAAATTCGACCCGAAAACAGAACCGGCGGCACGCTTGCACGTGCCGCCGGTCGATTGTTCCTACCGATACGATCGACCGCTCGAAGATCAGAACTTGTAGTTCACGCCGACGCGAACGATGTGATCGGACAGGGACTGACGCGTGGCGACGCCCGGAGCGGCGAAGGTCTTGTTCACCGAGCCGAAGCCCTCGTAGAGATACTCGCCCTTCACCGACACGTTGTTGGTGACGGCATGCTCGACACCGCCACCGACGGCATAGCCGAGGCGGGTGAAGTCGGCCTTCTCGGTTCCGCCGGCGTTCGACGCGGTCGACGAGAAGCTGGCCACGGCGAGACCACCGGTGCCGTAGACCAGGGTGCGGTCGATGGCGTAGCCGGCGCGGGCACGCAGGGTGCCGTTGACGCCTTCCTGAGTCTTGAAGGTGGTGGCGCCGAAGACGCTGCTCTTCGACGGACGGCCGTAGCCGACGTCACCCTCGACACCGAGCACCCACGGGCCGTTCTGGAAGTTGTAGCCGGCCTGGACGCCGCCGAACAGCGAACCGGCGTTCAGCCGGCCGACGACACCGCCGACGTTGGCGCGGTCGCGCATGAACTCGCCGCCGACGTTGGCGCCGGCGTAGAAGCCGGTCCAGTTGTAGACCGAGACCGGAGCCTCGATCGGGGTCGCCGGCGGCGCCTTGCGGTACATGTCGGCGGCCTCGGCCGCGGCGGTCACGGCGAACAGGGCCAAGGAGCCCGCCGCCACACGAAGGAAAGTCTTGGTCATCGTAAGTCCTCGTCCTCACATCGTCGTCACACGCCGGAACCCTTCGGTTCTCGCGGCCCCACGCGCCCCCGTCGCGGGAAGCGGGCCGCCGAGCGGCGACGACGTCTCTCGGATATGATCTCCGAATGGGACGACATGGCGCGTCGATTGTGGCGGACCTCGGGTGATATTTCGGCGAGGCCCGCCATGATCTCGCCGCCGCGCCGCTCTCGCGCAACGTGGTGAAGAGAAGGTTCACGAGCCGCCACGAAGAGGGACGCCACGCCGGTTCGGGAGACCACCCCCGCGCCGTTCCGCTCGACCCGCGCGCGACATGCTCTAGATTGGCCGGACGACCGTCCGCGCCCGAGAGAGGTTCATGGCCTTCGCATCCGCTCCCCGCACCGCCCTGATCACCGGCGCCGCCCGTCGCATCGGCGCGGCGATCGCCCGCGACCTCGCCGCCCACGGTTGGGGCGTGGCGATCCACTACAATTCGAGCCGGGACGACGCCGAAGCCCTCGTCGCCGAGATCGGCGCGAGCGGCGGACGAGCCGTCGCGGTGAAGGCCGATCTCTCCGATCTCGCCGCGCTCCCCGGTCTCGTCGACGCGGCGGCGGTCGGCCTCGGCCCGATCGGCCTCCTCGTCAACAACGCCTCCGAATTCGAACCCGACGAGATCGGCGCCCTCGATGTCGCGCGCCTCGAGCGCCATCTCACCGTCGACCTGGCTTCGCCCTGCCTCCTCGCCGACGCCTGGCTCGCGCGTCTGCCGGAGGACGTTCACGGGCACGTGATCAACATCGTCGATCAGCGGGTGTGGCGCCTCACCCCCCGCTTCTTCTCCTACACATTGGCCAAGACGGCGCTGTGGACCGCGACCCGCACCATGGCCCAGGCTCTGGCGCCGCGCATCCGCGTCAACGCCATCGGACCCGGCCCGAGCTTCGCGAACCCGCGCCAGACGGCGGAGGACTTCGCCCGCCAGACCGACGCCGTGCCGCTCGGCCGCGGCCCGGCGCCGGAGGAGTTCGGCCGCACCGTGCGCTACTTCGTCGACACGGCCTCGGTCACCGGCCAGATGATCTGCCTCGACGGCGGCCAGCACCTCGCCTGGGAGACCCCGGACGTCGTCGGCGTCGGCGAATGAGAACTTGGGCGAAGCGCCGCCGATGGCCCATATGAGGACATGATCGCGGCGCCGGCCGATTCGGCCCGCTCCGTCCACCACCCGACGATCCGATGACCGCCCACGACGACCCCGAAGACCTCGACGACACCCACTCCGACGCCACCGCTCCGGCGGAGGCGCCCGCCGCCGCGGCGCTTTCCGGCGTCGAGGTCATCGCGGATCAGGTGAAGCGGCTGCCGGGCGCGCCGGGCGTCTACCGCATGCTCGACGACGAAGGCACCGTCCTCTACGTCGGCAAGGCGCGGAACCTGAAGAAGCGGGTGGTGAACTACACCCGCGGCCAGGGGCTCACCGCCCGCATTCTCAGAATGGTGCGCGAGACCCGGGCGATGGAGTTCGTCCAGACCCGCACCGAGACCGAAGCGCTGCTGCTCGAGGCCAACCTCATCAAGCGGCTGCGCCCACGCTTCAACGTCCTGCTGCGCGACGACAAGAGCTTCCCCTACATCCTGGTCACCGGCGACCACGAGGCGGCGGCGCTGGTCAAGCATCGCGGCCCCCGCAAGCGCAAGGGCGCCTACTACGGCCCCTTCGCCTCGGCCCAGGCCGTCGGCCGCACCATCAACTCGTTGCAGAAGGCGTTCCTGATCCGCACCTGCTCGGACGCCGTCTACGACACCCGGACGCGGCCCTGCCTGCTGTTTCAGATCAAGCGCTGCGCCGCCCCGTGTACCGGTGAGATCTCGCTCGCCGACTACCGCGTCCTGGTCGACGAGGCCGAGCGCTTCCTCGCCGGCAAGTCGAAGGCGGTGCAGGCGGAGCTGGCGGAGGCGATGCACGCCGCGGCGGAGGACCTCGACTTCGAGCGCGCCGCCGTCTACCGCGACCGCCTCGCCGCCCTCTCCCACGTCCAGGCCCACCAGGGCATCAACCCGCAAGGGGTCGAGGAGGCCGACGTCTTCGCCCTCCATCAGGACGGCGGCCAGACCTGCATCCAGGTCTTCTTCTTCCGCACCGGCCAGAACTGGGGCAACCACGCCTTCTACCCGCGCGCCGACCGTTCGATGGAGCCGGCGGAGGTGCTGGAGAGCTTCGTCGCCCAGTTCTACGACGACAAGCCGGTGCCCCGCCTGATCCTGCTCTCGCACGACACGCCGGAGCGCGAACTGCTCGCCGAGGCGCTGTCCGAACGCTCCGAACACCGCATCGAGATCGCCCATCCCAAGCGCGGCGAGAAGAAGGACCTCGTCGACCACGCCCTCCTCAACGCCCGGGAGGCGCTCGGCCGCAAGCTCGCCGAGACCTCGAGCCAGGCCAAGCTGATGGAGGGCGTCGCCCGCGCCTTCTCGCTTCCCGAGACGCCGAAGCGCATCGAGGTCTACGACAACTCCCATGTCATGGGCACGCACGCCGTCGGCGGCATGATCGTCGCGGGGCCGGAGGGCTTCGTGAAGGGCCAGTACCGCAAGTTCGACATCAAGTCGGCCGAGACCACCCCCGGCGACGACTACGCCATGATGCGCGAAGTGCTGACCCGCCGCTTGTCCCGCCTCGTCAAGGAGCATGGGCAACGCGACGCCGCTCCGCGCGACGAGGCCGGATTCGGCCCCTGGCCCGACCTGATCCTCGTCGACGGCGGCAAGGGGCAGCTCGAGATCGCCCGGCAAGTGGCCGACGAGGTCGGCGTCGGCGATCAGATCGCCTTCGTCGGCATCGCCAAGGGCCCGGACCGCGACGCGGGGCGCGAAAAATTCTTCTTCTTCGACCGGCCCGACATCATGCTGCCGGAACGCGATCCCGTGCTCTACTTCGTCCAGCGCCTGCGCGACGAGGCCCATCGCTTCGCCATCGGCACCCACCGCGCCAAGCGCTCCAAGGCGATCCGCCAATCGACCCTCGACGAGATCCCCGGCATCGGCCCGACCCGCAAACGCGCACTGCTGAATCATTTCGGCACGGTCAAGGCGATCGGCCGCGCCGGCCTCGGCGACCTGATGGAGGTGCCCGGCATCTCCGAAGCGATGGCCGAGACCATCCGAGGATGGTTCCATCAAGGGGAGGGGTGAGCTATCGTTCCGTTCAGAGCGAACGCCTCCGAATCCGGAGACTGAGAAATGGCCATACGTGTGTGGGATCTCCCGATTTCGGAATTGGCTGAAATCGGTCGGCGAGCCGCACTCGATGCCGTCCAGCGCCAGAAGAAGGCGGGCATCGTGGTCAAGGTGATCCAGAGAGCCAGATCCGCACGCGGCGCGTCGGCCCCGCCCGCGACCTCTACCGAAATTGCCGTCGAACTGCGCGGCAAGACCTACCGCTTCGAGGTTTCGGCCGAACCGAAATGACCCCACCACGGCTGGTGATGTTCGCGGGGCCGAACGGCTCGGGCAAATCGACCCTGACTCGATTGCTGATCGAGCGAGATCTGCTGCCGACAGAGCACATCGATCCCGATCGGATCGCCTCGGAAACCGCGGGCGCGGGAACGGCGGCGACGCCGACATCGCTGCTGCGGGCACATCGGCTCCGTGAGGAATGGATGGCGGAAGGTCGCGACTTCTGTTTCGAAACGGTCTTGTCTCACCGCCGGTGGCTCGAGTTCATCGAGCGCGCGCGCCGCCGCGGCTAAGAGTCCGTTTTGAAAATCACGGATGAGCGTTTCGCCTGAGGAGATTGCCA
>CALBKH010000114.1 GCA_937892955.1 uncultured Alphaproteobacteria bacterium | reverse complement strand
TCAGAAGATCGGACGGGTCGGCTCGACGGGTCTTTTCGTCTCTCGCGGCGTCGGAAAATTCGCCGATATCTCGATATCGGCATCATTTTCCTCCTGGCGAGATCCAAAAATCCCTCGCCGATCCTCTGCCGCCGACTTCTGAGACAGGCTCCGAGACGTGCCGCTCGGCGTCAGGCGCGCCGCTCGGCGACCATCAGATAGTTGACGTCGAGATCGCCGGCTTTCAGCGACCAGTGGCCGCGCAGCGGATCGAAGACCATGCCGCAGGCGTCGAGCACCTCGAGGCCGGTGGCTTCCACCGCGCGCTCCAGCTCCTTCGGGGTGAGGAACTTCTTCCAGTCGTGGGTGCCGATCGGCAGCCAGCGCAGAATGTACTCCGCGCCGACGATGGCCAGAGCGAAGCTCTTCAGGGTGCGGTTCATGGTGGCGAGGAACAGGAGGCCGCCGGGCTTCACCATGGAGGCGATCTCGCGCAGGAACAGCGGCAGATCGGCGACGTGTTCGACGATCTCCATGGCGACGACGACGTCGAACCGCGCGCCCTCGGCCGCCAGCGCCTCCGCCGTGGTGGCGCGGTAGTCGATGGCGAGACCCTGGGCCTCGGCGTGCGTCTTCGCCGCGGCGATGTTGGCGGCGCCGGCGTCGGCCCCGACCATCGCGGCGCCGAGGCGGGCGAGCGGCTCGGTGAGGAGGCCGCCGCCGCAGCCGATGTCGAGGATCGAGAGGCCCTCGAAGGCGCGGCTGTCCTTGGCGTCGCGGCCGAAGCGGGCGGAGATCTCGCGCTTCAGATATTCGAGCCGGATCGGGTTCATGTCGTGGAGCGGGCGCAGCCGGCCGTTCGGATCCCACCACTCGGCGGCCATCGCCTCGAAGTTGCCGATCTCGGCGGCATCGACGGTCGACTGGGCATGGGGGATGGACATGGCTTCTCCTCGCCGGCCGCGCTCGGCCTCGATGGATCATGTCGACCGAGGGACGGCCGAGGTCAAGAGGAAGGCGCCGACACGGCGGCGCCCGCCGCGTCACACACGCAGAAATGCGGAGGCGGCGCTTTGTTGATCCCTCGCCGCGAACCGAGTATGAAGCGCCGTTTCCGCGGGGATCGACCGACCGTCCGAAGACGGAAGGTCGAGCCTCGTCTCGTGCGCGGGTCCCCGCGCGCTCTGCCCCGAATTCCGAGAGGCCCCTCGTCGATGGCCCGTCTGGTCCTGAAGTTCGGCGGTACGTCCGTCGCCAATGTCGAGCGCATCCGCAACGTCGCCCGCCACGTCGCCCGCGAGGTGAAGGCCGGCCATCAGGTGGCGGTCGTCGTCTCGGCGATGTCGGGCGTCACCAACACGCTGGTCGGCTACGTCGCCGACGCCGCGGCGTCGGGGACGGCCAAGGGCGGTCTCTTCGACCAGATGGAATACGACGCGGTGGTCGCCTCCGGCGAACTGGTGACCTCGGGCCTGCTCGCCATCGTGCTGCAGTCGATGGGCATTCCGGCGCGGTCCTGGCAGGGCTGGCAGATCCCGCTCGTCACCGACGACGCCCACGGCTCGGCCCGCATCATGGACATCGACGGCTCGAACATGATCGCCTCGATGGAGGCGGGCGAGGTCGCCGTCATCGCCGGCTTCCAGGGCATCGGCCCGACCGGCCGCGTCGCCACCCTCGGCCGCGGCGGCTCCGACACCTCGGCGGTGGCGATCGCGGCGGCGATCCACGCCGATCGCTGCGACATCTACACCGACGTCGACGGCGTCTACACCACCGACCCGCGCATCGTGCCGAAGGCGCGGCGGCTGGAGAAGGTGGCCTTCGAAGAGATGTTGGAAATGGCCTCGCTCGGGGCCAAGGTTCTCCAGGTGCGCTCGGTCGAGCTCGCCATGGTCTACAAGGTCCGGACCTTCGTCCGTTCGAGCTTCGACGATCCCGACAGCGTCGGCGTCGACGAGAACGGCAATCCTCCGGGAACGCTCATCTGCGACGAGGACGAGATCGTGGAAAATCAGGTCGTCACCGGCATCGCCTATTCCAAGGACGAGGCTCAGATCTCGCTGCGCCGCGTCGCCGACAAGCCCGGCATCGCCTCGAGCGTCTTCGGGCCGCTCGCCGAGGCCAACATCAACGTCGACATGATCGTGCAGAACACGACCGCCGACGGGGCCACCACCGACATCACCTTCACCGTGCCGGCGGCCGACGAGGCCCGGGCCCGGGCGGTGCTCGAGGGTGCGCGCGATCACATCGGCGACGTGGCGATCGACTCGTCGTCCGACGTGGTCAAGGTCTCGGTGATCGGCATCGGCATGCGTTCCCACGCCGGCGTCGCCGCCCAAGCGTTCACGGCGCTCGCCTCCAAGGGCATCAACATCCGCGCCATCACCACCTCCGAGATCAAGATCTCGGTGCTGATCGATGCGGAATACACCGAACTGGCGGTTCGCACTTTGCATTCGATCTACGGTCTCGATAAGCATTGAGGGCGGCCGGTGCCCGTTCGACGGGCGCCGCGACCGATCGCCCATGGGGCGCGCACGATACCGTGCCGCGTCCGACCGTGACCGGGGAGGAGCGGAGTTGAGAGGGACTCTCGGCGCGCCACGTCTGCTGCTCCGCCGGCTGCGCGAGGTCATGGCGGAGCCGATCGCCGCGCAGGATCGGCTCGACAAGATCGTCGAACAGATCGCCTCCAACATGGTGGCCGAGGTCTGCTCGGTCTATGTGCTGCGCGCCGACAACGTCCTCGAACTGACCGCCACCATCGGTCTGAAGCGCGAGGCGGTGCACCAGACCTCGCTGAAGGTCGGCGAGGGTCTGGTCGGCCTGATCGCGGCGGACGCGCGCTGCCTCAACCTGCCGAACGCCCAGTCGCATCCGGCCTTCGCCTACAAGCCGGAGACCGGCGAAGAGATCTTCAACGCCTTCCTCGGCGTGCCGATCCTGCGTGCCGGCCGCACCCTCGGCGTCCTGGTCGTCCAGAACAAGGCGCACCGCACCTATCAGGAAGAAGAGGTCGAGGTCCTCCAGACCACGGCGATGATCATCGCCGAGATGATCGCCGCCGGCGGCCTCGAGCCGCTGTTGGAGCCCGGCTCGTCGCTCGATCTGAAGCGGCCGATGCAGATGCAGGGCATCGGTTTCGGCGAGGGTGTCGGCCTCGGCCACGTGGTGCTGCACGAGCCGCGCGTCGTCGTCTCCGATCTCATCGCCGACGATGCCCGGCGCGAGCTCAATCGCCTCGAAGCGGCGATCGAGAAGCTGCGCATCTCGGTCGACGACCTGTTGCAGCGCTCCGACGTCGAGCCGGTCGGCGAACATCGCGACGTGCTCGAAGCCTATCGCATGTTCGCCTACGACCGCGGTTGGGTGCGCAAGATGGAGGAGGCCGTCAAGAACGGCCTGACGGCGGAAGCGGCGGTCGAGAAGGTCCAGTCGGACACCCGCGCCCGCATGCTGCGCCAGACCGATCCCTATCTCCGCGAGCGCCTGCACGATTTCGACGCGCTGGCCAACCGCCTCATCCGCGAGCTGATGGGCCGGCCGCACGGACCGGTCTCCGGCGTCCTGCCCAAGGATGCGGTGATCGTCGCCCGCAACATGGGGGCGGCGGACCTCTTCGACTACGACCGCGACCGGATCAAGGGCCTGGTGCTCGAAGAGGGCGCCGCGACCAGCCACATCTCGATCGTCGCCCGCTCGATGGGCGTGCCGATCGTCGGCCAGATCCCGGGCGTGGTGTCGCTGGTGGAGACCGGCGACGCGATCGTCGTCGACGGCGAACTCGGCACGGTGCATCTGCGCCCGGCGCCGGACGTCGAGTCGGCCTTCGCCGAGAAGGTGCGTTTCCGGGCGCGGCGGCAGGCGCAGTACCGGCGCCTCAAGTCGCGGCCGTCGATCACCAAGGACGGCCAGCACGTCCAGCTGCTGCTCAATTCCGGCCTCTTCCTCGACCTGCCGCATCTCGAGGATTCCGGCGCCTCCGGTATCGGCCTGTTCCGCACCGAACTGCAGTTCATGGTCGCCTCGTCGTTCCCGCGCATCGGCGAGCAGGAGGGCCTCTACCGCAAGGTGCTCGAGTCGTCGGGCGGCAAGCCGGTCACCTTCCGCTCGCTCGACATCGGTGGCGACAAGGTTCTGCCCTACGCGCAGAACTTCGAGGAGGAGGAGAACCCGGCGATGGGCTGGCGGGCGATCCGCATCGGCCTCGATCGTCCCGGCCTCCTGCGCATCCAGGTGCGGGCGCTGTTGAAGGCGGCGGCGGGGCGCGAATTGCGCCTGATGTTCCCGATGATCACCGAGGTCTCCGAGTTCGAGAAGGCGCAGGCGCTGGTCGAGCGGGAGAAGCACTTCCTCAAGCGTGTCGGCTACGAACTTCCCGAGACGATCAAGCTCGGGGTGATGATCGAGGTGCCGTCGCTGCTGTTCCAGCTCGACGAACTCTTCGCCCGCGTCCATTTCGCTTCGGTCGGCTCCAACGACCTCTTCCAGTTCGCCATGGCCGCCGATCGCGGCAACAACCGGATGACGACGCGCTACGATGCGATGTCGCGGCCGTTCCTCAGGATGCTGAAGCTGATCCAGGACAAGGCCGCCGAGCACCATGTGCCGCTGACCCTGTGCGGCGAGCTGTCGGGCAAGCCGCTGGAGGCGATGGCGCTGATCGGGCTCGGTTATCGTTCGCTGTCGATGGCGTCGTCGTCGGTCGGCCCGGTGAAGACGATGTTGCTGGAGCTCGACGTCGCCAAGCTCCGCGCCCGGCTGTTGCCGCGGCTCGAGGCGGGGCGGCCGACCGACGACATCCGCGCCATGCTGCGCGCCTTCGCCGAAGAGCAGGGCATTCCGGTCCAGCCCTAGCGGGGTGGTGACGCGGGCGCGGTGCGCCCGATCCGGCCCGTCCGTCTCCTCGTCCTCGGCTTCTCCCATGTCCCTTTCCGCCAAGCTCGATGTCGTTCTCGATCGGTTCGCCGTGCTCGAAGCACGTATGGCGGCGGGATCGGAGGGGGGCGACTACGTCCGGCTCGCCTGCGATCACGCCGAGCTGGCGCCCGTCGTGGCGCGCATCCGGGCGCTGAAGAGCGCGGAGGGCGAACTCGCCGGGATCGATCAGCTCCTCGGCGATGCGGCGACGGATGCGGAGATGCGCGCCCTCGCCGAAGCCGAGCGCGAGGAGGTCGTGGCGCGGGTCGCCGAGCTCGAGCACGAGGTGCGGCTGGCGCTGCTGCCGAAGGATGCGGCCGACGCGCGTTCGGTGATCCTCGAGGTTCGGGCCGGGACCGGCGGCGACGAAGCGGCGCTCTTCGCCGGTGATCTCTTCCGCATGTACGAACGCCACGCCTCCCTCCACGGCTGGAGGGTCGAGGTGATCTCGGCCTCGGAGGGCGAAATGGGCGGCTTCAAGGAGATCGTCGCCGAGATCTCCGGGGCCGGGGTCTACGGCCGGCTCAAGTTCGAATCGGGGGTGCATCGGGTGCAGCGGGTGCCGGTGACCGAATCGGGCGGGCGCATCCACACCTCGGCGGCGACGGTGGCGGTGCTGCCGGAGGCCGAGGAGGTCGACGTGCGCATCGCCGACGCCGACCTCGTCTTCGACACGTTCCGCGCTTCGGGCGCCGGCGGCCAGCACGTCAACAAGACCGACAGCGCGGTGCGGGTCACCCATCTGCCGACCGGCATCGCCGTGGCGGTCCAGGAGGAGCGCTCGCAGCATCAGAATCGCGCCAAGGCGCTGATGCTCCTGAGGGCGCGCCTCTACGACATCGAGCGGCGGCGGCTCGACGAGGCGCGCGCGGCGGATCGCCGCACCCAGGTCGGATCCGGCGACCGATCGGAGCGCATCCGCACCTACAATTTCGGTCAGGGCCGGGTCACCGACCATCGCATCGACCTGACCCTCTACAAGCTGCCGCAGGTGCTCGACGGCTCGGCGCTCGACGAGGTCATCGACGCGCTGGTCACCGACCATCAGCTGCGCCTGTTGGCGGCGGAGGGCGAGGGATGAGTGGCGGCGCGCCTCTCGATCGGCTCGACGCGGCCGGGCTCGACGTCGCCGGGGCGATCCGGGCGGTGCGCGACGCCTTCGCCGCCGCCGGTCACGTGGGAGCGGCGGCCGAGGCGCGGATGCTTGTCGGCCGCGTTCTCGCGCTCGACCTGACCGGGCTGGTCGTCGGCACGACTCGAGCCGTCGACGGCGATGCGGCGCAGCGGTTGGCGGCGGCGGCACGGCGACGGATCGCCGGCGAACCGCTGCAACGGATCCTCGGCACGGCGTGGTTCCACGGGCTGGAATTCCGTCTCGCGCCGGAAACCCTGGTGCCGCGGCCGGACACCGAAACGTTGGTGGAGGCGGTTCTCGCCCGGTTCGCCGCCGACGCCCCCTTCGTCTTCGCCGATCTCGGGGTGGGGTCGGGGGCGGTGCTGGTGGCGGTGCTGGCGGCGCGGCCGGCGGCTTTCGGCGTCGGGACGGATCTTTCGGAACCGGCGCTCGCGGCGGCGCGGGCGAACGCCGAGCACAACGGTGTGGCGGCGCGCGCGGGTTTCGTCCGCGGGTCCTATGCGGCGATGGCGGCGTCCGGCGCCTTCGACGCGGTCGTCTCCAATCCGCCCTACATCGCGACCGCCGAGATCGCGACGCTGGATGCCGAGGTGCGCCTGCACGATCCGGCATTGGCGCTCGACGGCGGCACCGACGGTCTCGACGCCTATCGGGCGATCGCGCCGCAGGCGGCGCAGGCGTTGAAACCGGGCGGCCTCCTGGCGGTCGAGATCGGTTGGCGGCAGGGGCGCGACGTCGGAGGCCTTCTCGCCGGGCACGGTTTCGAGCGGATCGAAACCATATGCGATCTCGCCGGCCGCGATCGGGTGGTCGTGGCACGTCGAGGTGGCGCCGGGTGATCGCGCGGGAAAGAACCGCGGGATGCGGAAAATAAGCCTTGGAAATTCGCCGAGAAATCGATAGTTTCCGAGCACCGAAGCAGAGCGTCGACGCGCGGTCGACCGGCGGGTGCCGAAATGGCGGTGCCACCGGAGCCGTGATCGCGGGGCGAGAAATCGTCCGACGTCGGCGGATCCGACCTCCCGAGGTCGAGCCGGTGCTCCTTCGGTCCGTCTTCCGAACCCCGATGGGCGCGTGAAGCCCGAACCCCGCGTGTTCTGTTCCGAACCGGTCGTGACCGGTGTTTCGTGCGGCGATGCCGTCGTCGGGACGTCGCGGGGGCGAGCCCGATGAACGAGCCGCCGGGTGAGACACGCTCCAAGTGGGAGCCATTCCTCGTCGCCGGACCGTACCGGCGATCGGCAATGGCTCCGGATGGTGATCCGGAGTGCATGGCGCCCGACCCTCGAGGGCGGGCCGAACCGACGGTCGCGATGGCGCCGGCGGCGTTTTTTCCTCGGACGAGATCGCAGCAGGATGAGACAGGGCAATTCCAACAAGAGGATGCGGGGTCGTGGTGGCGGCGGTGGCGGTGGCAACACCGGTCGCAAGGGGCCCAACCCGCTGAGCCGGACCTACGAATCGACCGGTCCCGACGTGAAGATCCGCGGCACCGCGCTCCACATCGCCGACAAATACGTTTCTCTCGCCCGCGACGCCCAGTCGAGCGGCGATCCGGTCCTGGCGGAGAGCTATCTCCAGCACGCCGAGCACTATTATCGCATCATCGCGGCAGCGCAGGCGGCGATGCCGCAGCCGATGCCGGTGGTGCGCTCCGACATCCAGTCCGACGACGACGAGGACGAGGGCGAGGAGAGCTACGCCGACACCCGCTTCGACAGTCGCGGCCGCGGTGGCGACATCAACGGCAATGCCGAGATGCGCAACGAAACGCAGCGAGAGCCGCGTGAGCCGCGGGGCGAAGGTCGCGCGCCGTTCCGCCGGCAGATCGAGGTCGAAGGTGGCGACGGCTACATGCCGACCGATGCGCCGCAGCCCTTCGTCGACGATTCGGCGCTGGAGCGCGTGGTGGCCGACCGGGGCGACGACCGTCGCCAGGACCGCGGTCGTGGTCGTTTCCCGCGCGGTCGCGGCGACTTCCGCGGCGAAGGGCGCAGCGAGAGCCGAGGCGAGGGCGGTCGTCCGCCGCGCGAACGTCATGCCCGCGGCGAGGGCCGTTTCGAGCGCGAGCCGCGCGAGGGTCGAGCCGAGGCGAGCGGGCGGGAGGAGGCGGACGAGAGCCGTCTCGACGCCCTGCCGGCCTTCCTGACCGCGGCGCCGCCGCGTGCCGCCGTCGCGGCGGTGGCTGCTGCCGCCGCTCCGGCCGAAGCGCCGGAAGCGGAGGAGGGCGAGACGCCGCGCCGCCGCACCCGGGGTGGTCGCGGTCGCGGACGCCGTCCGGAGTTCGCCGAAGCAGAGGGCGCGGCGGAAGCCGGCGCCGCGGCGGCCGTCGAGGATTGATCGGACCGGCCGAGCGCGGCACCACGCTCGCTCGATGAGAAGAAGGCCCGGGCGGGAGACCGCACCGGGCCTTCTTCATCATCGGGTGCGAGGAAGTCAGACCACGACGACGTCGCCGACGGCGATCGGGCCGTTTTCCAGACTGCGCAGGTAGACGCCGCAATCGGTATGGCCGAGCGTCGCCATGAGGAAACGCGGGACGTCGAGGTCGCGCACGCCGCGGCTCGGATCGACGCGGGTGGCGGCGCAGCGTTCGGTGCGCTTGACCATCTCGAAGGGGGTGGTGCCGATGGTCACTCGCTTGCCCGCGGCCCAGTCGAGTTCGGCGAAGGCGGGCAGGCCGTCGACGACGACGTTGCCGCGAAAGCGGACCGGGTCGAGGGGCGCGCCGAATTTCGCCTCGAGGGCGCGCAGCGTCTCCAGATTGACCAGATGCAGCACCTTCTTGGCGACGTCGGAGAAGGAATGGCCGGGAGAGACGAGGGTCTTCGGCGTGCCGCGCACCTCGCCGGGGAAACGTTCGGCGACGAAAGCGGCGAGGGCGTCGCGGCCGGCTTCGCCCGCGAGGCTGTCGTCGAAGACGATGCGGCCGTCGCGCTCGGCGACGACGAAGCGCAGCGTCGCCGCCTCGAAGCGGGTGACGACCTCGGCGAGCGACGGGTTCTTCATCAGGCAGAAGAACAGCATCTTGGGCAGATGCTTCGGTTCGGCCGGATCGAAGCCGGAGGGACCGTTCTCGATGGCGAAGGCGCGGTCGAAAGGCATGCACTCGCCGGCGACGAGATCGATGCGGGTGAGCGGGTCGGGCGAGAAGCCCTTCACGGGATAGCGGTAGAGGGCGGTGACCTGCGGTTCCATGTCGTTCTCCTCGGGCTCTCGCCCGAGCGGTAGGCGGCTGCGGGCGGCGCGTCAAGAACGGCGCGACGGGGCGATCGTCGCGGGCCTCCGCAGTCGCACGCAGTCGCCCGTGGCCCCCTTCAAAACCGCGGGACCGTCTCCCATATCCGCTTCGACAGGGGTCTCGCCGGCCGCCCGTACGGGGGCCGGAGGCTCCGCTCATCGATCCGGAGACGCCGCGAACCGTGCCAGAATGGGCGGAGACGCGACGGGCCAGGAGGAACGACATGAATCTCGAGAAGTTCACCGAGCGCGCCCGCGGTTTCCTGCAGTCGGCCCAGACCCGGGCGCTGTCGCAGGGCCACCAGCAATTCACCCCCGAGCATGTCCTGAAGGAGCTGCTCGAAGACGACCAGGGCCTCGCCTCCGGTCTCATCGACCGCGCCGGCGGCCGGTCGCGCGAGGCGCTCGCCGCCACCGACCGGGCGCTCGACAAGCTGCCCAAGGTCTCGGGTGGGTCGGGCCAGCTCTATCTGGCGCCGGCGACGGCGCGGCTCTTCGATCAGGCCGAGAAGATCGCCGAGAAGGCGGGCGACAGCTACGTCACCGTCGAACGGCTGCTGTTGGCGATCGCTCTCGACAAGGACAGCGACGCCGGCAAGATCCTGGCGAACGCCGGCGTGACGCCGTCCGGTCTCAACGCCGCGATCGAGGCGATCCGCAAGGGCCGCACCGCCGACACCGCCTCGGCCGAGAACCAGTACGACGCGCTGAAGAAATATGCCCGCGACCTGACCCAGGCGGCCAAGGACGGCAAACTCGACCCGGTCATCGGCCGCGACGAGGAGATTCGCCGGACCATCCAGGTCCTGAGCCGGCGTACCAAAAACAATCCCGTCCTGATCGGCGAGCCCGGCGTCGGCAAGACCGCCATCGTCGAAGGGCTGGCGCTGCGGATCATCAACGGCGACGTGCCGGAGAGCCTCAAGGACAAGAAGCTGATGGCGCTCGACATGGGCGCGCTCATCGCCGGGGCGAAGTATCGCGGCGAGTTCGAGGAGCGGCTCAAGGGCGTGCTCTCCGAGGTCCAGGCGGCCGAGGGCGGCATCGTCCTGTTTATCGACGAGATGCACACGCTGGTCGGCGCCGGCAAGTCGGAAGGGGCGATGGACGCCTCCAATCTCCTGAAGCCGGCGCTCGCCCGCGGCGAGCTGCACTGCGTCGGCGCCACCACGCTGGACGAGTACCGCAAACACGTCGAAAAGGACGCGGCGCTCGCCCGACGCTTCCAGCCGGTGTTCGTCTCCGAGCCGACGGTCGAGGACACGATCTCGATCCTGCGCGGCCTGAAGGAGAAGTACGAGCTGCATCACGGGGTGCGCATCGCCGATTCGGCGATCGTCGCCGCCGCGACGCTGTCGAACCGCTACATCACCGACCGCTTCCTGCCCGACAAGGCCATCGATCTGGTCGACGAGGCCTCGTCGCGGCTCCGGATGCAGGTCGATTCGAAGCCGGAAGAGCTCGACGAACTCGATCGCCGGGTGATCCAGCTCAAGATCGAGCGCGAGGCGCTGAAGAAGGAGACCGATCAGGCCTCCAAGGACCGGCTCGTCCGGCTGGAGCGCGAACTCGCCGAACTCGAGCAGGAATCGGCAGAGATGACCGCCAAATGGCAGGCCGAGAAGGACGAGTTGGCGTCGGCGACCAAGGTCAAGGAGGCGCTCGAACAGGCGCGGACCGAGCTCGAGCAGGCGCAGCGGGCCGGTCGTTACGACCGCGCCGGCGAGCTTTCCTACGGCGTCATCCCCGGGCTCGAAGCGAAGCTGAAGGAGATCGAGGCCAAGGGCGACGGCCGTTCGGCGCGCGAATCGGTCACCGCCGATCAGGTCGCCGCGGTCGTCTCGCGCTGGACCGGCGTGCCGGTCGACAAGATGCTCGAAGGCGAGCGCGAGAAGCTCTTGCGCATGGAGGACGAGCTCGCCAAGCGCGTCGTCGGTCAGGCGGAGGCGGTGCATGCGGTCTCGACCGCGGTGCGTCGGGCGCGGGCGGGGCTCCAGGACCCGAACCGGCCGATCGGCTCGTTCATGTTCCTCGGCCCCACCGGCGTCGGCAAGACCGAACTCACCAAGGCGCTCGCCGCCTTCCTCTTCGACGACGATCAGGCGATGGTCCGCATCGACATGTCCGAGTACATGGAGAAGCATTCCGTCGCCCGGCTGATCGGCGCACCTCCGGGCTACGTCGGTTACGAAGAGGGCGGAGCGCTGACCGAAGCGGTGCGTCGCCGGCCCTATCAGGTGGTGCTCTTCGACGAGGTCGAGAAGGCTCACTCGGACGTATTCAACGTGCTCCTCCAGGTGCTCGACGACGGGCGGTTGACCGACGGCCAGGGCCGCACGGTCGACTTCCGCAATACGATCATCGTGCTGACCTCGAACATCGGCGCCGAGTTCCTCGTCGATCTCGGCGAGGGTGAGGACGTCGACAAGGCGCGCGACGCCGTCATGGCGATGGTGCGCGCCCACTTCCGGCCGGAGTTCCTCAACCGACTCGACGACATCCTGCTCTTCCACCGGCTCAAGCGGTCGGAGATGGGACGGATCGTCGACATCCAGTTCGCTCGGTTGGAACGGCTCGTCGCCGATCGGCGGATCACGCTGGCGCTCGAACCCTCGGCGCGGGAGTGGCTCGCCGATCGCGGCTACGACCCGGCCTACGGGGCGCGGCCGCTGAAGCGCGTCATCCAGCGCGAGGTGCAGGATCCGCTCGCCGAGAAGATCCTGATGGGCGAGATCGGCGACGGCGCCGCCGTGTCGATCTCCGGCGGCGGCGACCGACTGCACTTCGCGGTGGCCAACGAGGTCGGCGCGGCGGCGTGATGCCGCAGGATCCATCCGCCGGGGTCGAACGAGACCCCGGCGGGTCCGTTTCACGAGGCGAGTTCACGCGGCCGTCCGACGGTCGAGGGGGCTCGCGTCGCCGGCGCGAGAGGGCGTGACGTGGCAGTTTCGAAGAGCGCCGGTTTCCACGACCTCTCGGCTCGCGCCCTCGACGGCGAGGAGATCGACTTCTCGCGCTATCGGGGGAAGGTCGTGCTGGTGGTCAACACGGCGAGCCGCTGCGGCTTCACCCATCAGTATGCCGGCCTCGAGGCGTTGCACGAACGCTACGCTGCCGAGGGTCTCGCCATCCTCGGCTTCCCCTGCAATCAGTTCGGCGGGCAGGAGCCGGGCGAACGCGATTCGATCGAGGCCTGTACCACCGGCTTCGGCGTCGCCTTCCAGATGTTCGAGAAGGTCGAGGTCAACGGCCCGGACGCCCATCCGGTCTTCCGCTGGCTGACCTCGGCGCTTCCCGGTCTGCTCGGGGGGCGAATCAAATGGAACTTCACCAAATTCCTGATCGGCCGGGACGGCCGGCCGCTCGATCGCTACGCGCCCCTCACCAGCCCCGAAGCGCTGGAGACCGACATCGTCACGGCGCTGCGTCGGGAATGAGGCACCTGCGAACGAGAAGGCCGCCCCCGGGGGCGGCCTTCTCGTTCGCGGAATCGCCCGTCGGGCTCACTTGTCGACGAAAGCTCGGATCGCGTCGGCCGCCTGGGCCATCGACAGGACGCCGTCGAGGTGGCCGCGCTTGCCCTGGAGGACGATGCTCTCGACCGGGTTGCCGGCCTTCTTCAGGGCGGCGATGCTCGCCTCGACCGCGACGCCGGGGAAGACCAGATCCTTCGGCTGGTAGATCACCAGCGCCGGCGCCCTGATCTTGGCGGCGGCTTCGTCGAGCGACTTGGCGCCGCCGGGCGCGTAGAGCTGGTTGGCCTTGACCAGATAGAGGAAGTGGTTGGCGTCGGAGACCTTGGCGCGGATGGCGCCGGCCGCGTCGAGGGTCGCCTGGACCTTGAACCTGGCGTCGAGGCTCTTCGCCGGGTCCTTCGCCGGATCGGCCCAGGCGCCGGCGTTGACCTCGTCGGTGATCTCCCAGTGCGAGGCGTGATGCGAGACCACCTTCAGCGCCGCGGCGAGGCCGGCGAGTGGCGGTTCCTTGCCGTAGTAGTCGCCGCCGTTCCAGTTCTGATCGGCTCGGATCGGGTCGGCCCAGACGTCGAGCCAGCCGACGAGGAAATCGTCGGCGAATGCGGTGCCGATCACCGGCATGATGCGGTCGACCATCTCGGGGTTCGACGCGGCCCATTCGTAGGTCTGCAGCGCGCCCATCGAGGCGCCGGCGACCATCCTGAGCTTCTTGATGCCGAGACTCTCGACCAGCGCCTTCTCCACCCGCACGAAGTCGGCGATCGAGACGACCGGGAAGGTGGTCCCGTAGGGCTTGCCGGTGTCGGGGTTCACCGTCGCCGGGCCGGTGGTGACGGTGGTCGGCAGGCCGGTGTTGAGATTGACCAGCGTGTCGGACGAGATGACGTAGTACTTGTTCGTGTCGATCGCCTTGCCCGGGCCGATGATGGCGTCCCAGTAACCGGGGAGCTTGTCGTCGGCCTTGTACTTGCCGGCGGCGTGGCTGTTGCCGGAGAAGAAGTGATTGATCAGGATGGCGTTCGACTTGTCGGCGGCGAGCGTGCCGTAGGCCTCCCAACCGATCTTGACGTCCTTGATGGTGGCACCGGCGACGGTGGTGTAGCTCGGTAGGGCGAAGGTCTTCTTCTCGACGATCATGTCGTCGGCGGCGACCGGCGCGAAGGTCGCAGCGGCGAGGACGCCGGCGACGAGGCAACTCTTCCAGAAGGTCATGCGCATCTCCCCCTCGTTCGAACGGCGTACGCACCGCGCCGGTTCGAGCCCGGGGTCGCGACGTCGCCGCTTCTCTTTCCGTGACCGCCCGTCGCCCCACGATGGAACGAGGCGGCCGGATCGCGTCGATGCGGATGGAGGTCCCCCGACACCCGCCGACGTTGCGACAGGTTCGCAGCAACGTCCGTCACGAACAATCGTCCGTGCGCCGTCGAGATGGAAAATTTCCGGGGACGACCGGCGCGGTCAGTTCATGCTCGAGGCGAGCTTGTTCATGATCGGCGACTTCGACATCAACGCGTCGATGCGCTCGCGCTCGCGTTTGAACTCGGCGAGCACCGGACCGCCGAGTTCCTTGCCACGCGGCAGTTTCACGCGCATCGGGTCGACGAAGGCGGAGTTGATCAACACCTCGTAGTGGAGATGCGGTCCGGTGGAGACGCCGGTGGAGCCGACGTAGCCGATGATCTGGCCCTGGCGGACGCGAACGCCCTTCTCGATGCCGCGGGCGAAGCCGGACATGTGACCGTAGCCGGTTTCATAGCCGTTGTTGTGTTGGAGACGGACATAACGCCCGTAACCGCCCTTCCAGCCGGCGTCGACGACGGTGCCGTTGCCCGACGCGAAGATCGGCGTTCCGCTGGGAGCCGCCCAATCGACGCCGGTGTGCATGCGATAGTAGCGGTAGACCGGGTGACGGCGGCCGCCGAATCCGGATCGGTAGATGCCGCCGTCCATCGGCTTGCGCATCAGGAACTTCTTGGCGCTCTTTCCGGTCTCGTCGTAGTAGTCGACGGATCCGTCGTCGGGCGAACGGTAGCGATAATACTTCCGCGGCTGGCCGGCGACCGAGATCGCCGCATAGAGGATCTCCTGCGAGGTCTTCGGGTCGCCGTCGTCGTCGTCGGACGTGTAGAGCACTTCGAACTGATCGCCGTGCTTGACCCGCTGATTGAAATCGACGTCGAAGGAGTAGATGTCGACCAACTGCTTGATCAGCTTGCGCGAGATCTGGTTGTCGAGCGCCGTCTGGTAGAGGCTGTAATAGAGCGAGGGCACGCCGCTGGCTTCGGCGACGGTCTCGTCTTCGTCCTCCGCGGCGGCGTCGGTGCCGACCCCGGGTTCCTCGGCGCCGACGAAAGCGCCGTAGTCGTCGAGCGCCACGGTGCCGAGATGGGCGCCGTCGCGACCGTAGATCGAGACGCGGACTGGCTTCAACTTCTCGGAGAGGTCGATCTTGGCGGTGCCGATACGGATCTTCTGACCCTGCTCGAGGCCGCGGATGTCGAAGCTCTTGGCCAGTGCCTTGGCGACGTCGGTCACCGTCTTGTCGTCACCCCCGGCGTCCTTGATCAACGACTTCAGCGTGTCGTTGCGGTCGACGGTGACGGTCTTCTCGTCGAGGCCGTTGCCGGTCTGAGCGCCGCCCAGCTCGCTGTCGCTCTTGGGGAAGAACGAGACGTTCTCCGGAACGATGCGCATGGCGAGCGCCGAGGTGACGCCGGCGGGAGCCGAGAAGACACCGAAGGAGGAGCCGTCGGAAACCGGCAGAGCGGCGGTCTGGATCGAGCCGTCGGAGAGGAAGCGGGCCTGATCGGCGACGATGCGCTCGACTTCGGCGGCCACCATGACGACGTCGGGATCGAAGTTGGCGGTGTCGGAGGGCAGGTCGCGCGTCCGTAGCGTGATCTCGCCTTCGACGTCGGCGTCGTAGAAGGACGGGTTCTTGGCGCCGGAGGAGCGTCCGGAGAGGATGTCGGCGTCGGCGAAGACCTTCAGCGGATTGAAGGGCGGGATCTCGGCGGTGGTGTCGGCCTTGCGCATGGTCAGCGGCGCGGAGACGCGGACGAAAGGGCGGACGCGGACGAGATCGCGATCGCCGATGCGGGTCAGCGTCGAGAGGTTCAACACCTGGCGTGTGCCGACGCGCTCGTTGAGGCGCGGTAGACGATCGGCCTTGGCGAGAACGCCGGTGCCCATCACGATCGGGGCCTCGGTCTTCTCCGTCCGATCGACCGGCGTCGACAGTTCGGCCGGTACCGCGGCGAGCGTGTGGCGGCCGTCGAGGGCGACGTAGAGGGCGCCACCCATCAGGAAGGTGGAGGTGAGGGCGGTGAGGACGGTGCCGGTCAGCCAGCGCAGCGACACGGCGCGCCGGTCGAAACGATCGACGCCGCCGTCGACGTGCAACGGCACGTCGTCGCCGAGATCGATCCCGTCGCGTCCCTCCGGCCTCGGCCCGTGTCTCATCATACCTCTCGGTTCATGGTCCGCTCTCGTCGAGATCGAACGAGGCTCGATGCCGTCGCGAGAATCATCGCGTGGCGGCACATCCCGTCGCTTCTGACCGCCGATCATGGCGGTTCCGCGTCGGCGGCGCGCCGAAGCGCCGGGGACTCACCGTGAATCGCCGCGGTCACCGTGGCGAAGCACCGTCTGCGAAAGTGCCTTCGCGCGCGTGGCGCGTCAACGTCTCGCCGGAAGAAGCCGCAGATCCGGCGCGGAAAGCGGGAACGCGCGAGCGCCGTGGGCGTACGTCCCGACGTCGAGCCGACCGCGAGCCGGGGAGACGAGGGAGGTCCGGTCGGTCGGCCGGCCCGTGCGTCGGGCATTCTGCCGAAATCGGCGCGAGACCGTCGAGATCGGCGTCGGAAGGGCTGGGAAAGGCGGGTTCTTCGGCCGGATCGGGACCTCGCGGGCCGAGCGAGCGGCCCCTCCGCGATAACGCAACCGACTGAAACAGCGCAGTTTTCCGCCATTTCCGGGGAGCCGGCGAAAAATTCGCGGAATTTTCGCGGAAGGTGTTGACGGGGAGAAAAGAGGGGCCTATAACCCGCTCCAACGACGGCGGCACACGCTGCTGGCGACGAAATCCTTCGCTCCGCAAGGTCGAGAGCGGCTCCCGAGAGGGGGTTGCGAGCGGTCCTGGAGAGGTGTTGAAGGTCACTGAATTCGGTCAGACCGAAGAGAGTGTTGAAACCGTCCG
>CALBKH010000113.1 GCA_937892955.1 uncultured Alphaproteobacteria bacterium | reverse complement strand
GCATCAAATCAACATGATGGTCCAACCGCGCACAGGTCTCCTCATACCATCGGCCGTTGGAAATGACCGATGGTGTTCCAGACGCGAATTTCTCATGCCTCTGACGCAAATGAGAAATTCGCGTGTGTTCGAAGGCCGGGTGCGTCAGCACCTTCGGCCTCTGGTATCAGCCCCGCCCCCGCGCCACCTCTTCGACGAGATCGGCGAGCCGCGCCACCGCGTCGGCCTTGCCGGCGGCCTTGGCCGCATTCGCGGCCTCCGCCAATTGCTCCGGGTCGGTCATCGCTTTCCCGAGTTCCTCGGCGAGCCGCTCCGGCGTCAACTCGTCCTGGCGGATCGGCCAAGCGCCGCCGGCGGCCTCCAGCACCGCGGCGTTGGCCGCCTGATCGTGATCGAGGGCGCCGGGAAACGGCACCAGGATCGCCGGACGACCGATCACCGCCAATTCGCCGACGCTCGATGCGCCGGATCGGCACACCACCAGATGCGCCGCGGCGATGCGCGCCGGCAGATCGACGAAGAACGGCGCCACCTCCGCCTCGACGCCCAGCCGCGCGTAGGCCGCCTTCACCGCCTCCGCGTCCTCGGCCCGTGCCTGTTGGACGAGACGGAGCCGCGCCCTGGACGCCGGATCGAGCTTCTCGATCGCCGGCGGCAGCGCTTCCGAAAAGAACCGCGCCCCCTGGCTGCCGCCGAAGACCAGCAGTCGAAAGTCGCCGTCGGGCGTCGGCGTCGCGTAGGGCACTCGTGACGCCGAGATCACCATGTCGCGCACCGGATTGCCGGTGTGCACCGCCTTGGCGCCGTCCGCCCCCATCATCCGCGTGCCCGGGAACGACAGCGCGATGCGCGTGACGCGCTTCGCCAGTGCCCGGTTGGCGCGCCCCATCACCGCGTTCTGCTCGTGCAGGACGGTCGGCACACCGCGCAGCTGCGCCGCGATCATCGGGGGGAAGGTCGGGTAGCCGCCGAAGCCGACCACCGCATCGGGACGGATCCGACCGATCAGACGAAACGCCTGCCACGTGCCCCGAGCCAGCGTCGCCACGGTGCGGGCGAGCGAGATCGGATCGCGCCCCTTGAAGGTGGCCGAGTGGATGATGTCGATCGCCCGGGCCGGAAAGGCGCGGCCGTATTTGTCGGCACGCTCGTCGGTGGCGAGTTCCACGGCATGGCCGCGGCGACCCAGTTCGGCGGCGAGCGACTCGGCTGGGAAGAGATGGCCGCCGGTTCCCCCGGCGGCGAGCAGGATGGTGAGGCTCATGGGTCGCGTCCCCCGTGGGGCTCCGATATCAACTGAGCGGATGAAGTTCCGACCGGTTCGGAACGTCATCCGCGAAGGCGAGCCCGAACGGGCGGCGGCCGGTCGGGCCGTAATTCCAAAGGCCGAAGGTGCTGACGCACCCGGCCTTCGAACACACGCGAATTTCTCATTTGCGTCAGAGGCATGAGAAATTCGCGTCAGGAATACCATCGGTCATTTTCACTGGCCGATGGTAACGCTCACGAATTTCGGACGAGTCCGGAATTCGTGAGCCCGGTATCAGACCGCGTGCGGCGTCGCTCCGATGCCGCTCTCCATCGCCTCCAACCGGATCGGCGCGGCGAAGCGCGTCGCCTGCGGCCGACGGCGGGTCAGCGCCAAGAGGCAACCCATCTCGAACGCCGTGGCGATCAGCGACGAGCCGCCGTAGGAGATGAACGGCAGCGTCATGCCCTTGGCCGGCATCAGCTGCAGGTTCACCGCGACGTTGATGCCCGACTGCACGCCGATCAGCACGACGAGGCCGACCACGGCATAGCGGATGAAGGGCTCGTCCTCGCGCATGGCGTGCGAGAGGCCGCGGAAGACGATCCAGGCGAAGATCGCCACCACCAGGGCGCACATGATCAGCCCGTATTCCTCGCCGATGACGGCGAAGATGTAGTCGGTGTGGCTGTCGGGAAGCAGGCGCTTCACCGTGCCCTCGCCCGGGCCGCGGCCGAACCAGCCGCCGTTGAGGAAGCTGTCGTGCGCCTGCTGCGCCTGATAGCCGTCGGCGGTCATGTGGCCGCCCTTGGCCGAGCCCTGCTTGTCGAAGAAGCGATTGATGCGGGCGTGGACGTGCGGCACGAAGGTGTAGGCCGCCCACACGCCGACGACACCGGCGCCGCCGAGGCCGACGATCCACCACAGCGACATGCCGGCGACGAAGAACACCGCGACCCATGCCGCCGAGGCGAGGATCGTCTGGCCGATGTCCGGCTGGGCGACGAGCAGCGCCGCGACGACGATGAACAGCAGGATGGCGAGCGCGTTGCCGGGAACGTTGAGATCCCGCCGCGTCTGGTTCTCCGCGAAGAACCACGCCGCCAGGATGACGAAGGCCGGCTTGACGAACTCCGACGGCTGCACCGAGACGCCGAGGAGATTGATCCAGCGCCGCGCGCCCTTGACCTCCTGGCCGAAGAACAGCACCGCCACCAGCATCACCAGTGACGCGGCGAAGACGAGGAGCGCCGCCCGGCGGATCCCGCGCGGCGTGAGGAACGAGACGCCGAACAGCACCGGCAGGGCCAGCACGAAGAAGGCTGTGTGGCGCTTGACGAAGTGGAAGCTGTCGGAGGCGCCGATGCGCTCGGCCACCACCGGCGAGGCGGCGAAGGAGAAGACCACCCCGGCGACCATCAGCACCACCGCAGCGGCGATCAGCGTCCGGTCGACCGTCCACCACCAGGATGCGAAGAGAGAACGATCGGTACGGTTCATGGCCCCACCCTTTCGAGTCCCGGGATCGCCCTCACCAGGGTACGGAAGTGATCGCCCCTGACCTCGAAGTTCTTGAACTGGTCGTAGGACGCGCAGGCCGGCGACAGGAGCACCACCGGCTCCCCCGCCCCGTCGGCCGCCGCATCCGCCGCCGCGAGTTCGAGCGCCCGCTCGATCGTGCCGGCGCGCTCGAAGGGCACGCGGCCCTCCAGCGTCGCGGCGAACTCGTCGCTCGCCGCCCCGATCAGATAGGCCTTGGCGATGCGGTCGAAGAAGCCGTCGAGCGAGGTGATGCCGCCCGACTTCGGCTTGCCGCCGGCGATCCAGTAGATGCGCTCGAAACTGGCCAGCGCCTGGGCGGTGGAATCGGCGTTGGTCGCCTTGGAGTCGTTGACGAACAGTACCCGCCCCTTGCGGCCGACCTGCTCCATGCGATGGGCGAGGCCGGGGAAGGTGGCGAGACCCGCCGCGATCGCGTCCGGGGGCAGACCGAGCGACCGGCAGGCCGCCACCGCGGCGCAGGCGTTCTGAGCGTTGTGGCGGCCGCGCAACGAGCCGATACCGGCGAGGTCGGCGATGATCGTCTCCACGCCCGCCTTCGCCTCGACGATCGTCGTGCCGCGCGCGAAGACGCCGTCGGCGAGCTCGCGCGTCGCCGAGATGCGGACGACGACGTGGCTCTCCGCCTCGATGCGGTTCGCGATCTCCGCCGACAGCGGATCGTCGACGCCGATCACCGCCGTTCCCGCCGCCTCGACCAGCCGCTCCTTGATGGCCGCGTAGTTCGCCATGGTGCCGTGGCGATCGAGGTGGTCCTCGGAGAGGTTGGTCAGGATGCCGACCGTCGGATCGAGGCTCGGCGCCAGATCGATCTGGAACGACGAACACTCGACCACATAGGTGCGCTCCGAACCGAGCGGGTCGAGCGACAGCACCGCCCGGCCGATGTTGCCGCCCATCTGGCTGTCGCGCCCGGCCGAGCGCAGGAGATGATCGATCAGCGCCGTCGTCGTCGACTTGCCGTTGGTGCCGGTGATCGCCACGAAGGGCGCGGTCGGTGAGGCACGACGCCGCTGGCGGGCGAAGAGTTCGACGTCGCCGATGATCGGCACGTAGGCCGAGCGCGCCATCCGTACCGTCCAATGCGGCTCGGGATGGGTGAGCGGCACACCCGGCGCCAACACCAGCGCCTCGACCTCACGCCAGGTGATCTCGGCGAGCGACACCACCTCGAGGCCGCGCTTCGCCGCCTCGGCTCGCGGCCCTTCGGCATCGTCCCACACGCGCAGATGCGCACCGCCGGCGGCGAGCGCTTCGGCCGTGGCGAGACCGGAGCCGCCGAGCCCGAACAGCGCCACGGCGCGATCCTCGAAGATGTCGACCGCGATCATCGCCTCACCTCAACTTCAGCGTCGCCAGCCCGATCAGGGCGAGGACGACGGCGATGATCCAGAAGCGGATGACGACCTGCGGCTCCTTCCAACCTAGCTGTTCGAAGTGGTGGTGGATCGGCGCCATCTTGAAGACGCGCTTGCCGGTGAGCTTGAAGCTCGCCACCTGGATGATCACCGACATCGCCTCGAGCACGAAGAGACCGCCGACGATGCCGAGCACGATCTCGTGCTTGACCGCCACCGCGACCGACCCGAGCAGGCCGCCGAGCGCCAGCGAACCGGTGTCGCCCATGAAGATCGCCGCCGGCGGCGCGTTGAACCACAGGAAGCCGAGCCCCGCCCCGACCACGGCGCCGAGCACCACGGAGAGTTCACCGGCACCGGGCACGTGGTTGATGCCGAGATAGGCGGAATAGTCGACGCGGCCGGTGAGATAGGCGATCGCCGCGAAGGTCGCCGCCGCGATCATCACCGGCACGATGGCGAGGCCGTCGAGCCCGTCGGTGAGGTTCACCGCATTGCCGAAGGAAACCACGACGAAGGCGCCGAAGACGATGAAGAACCAGCCGAGGTCGATGAAGAAGTCCTTGAAGAAAGGAAAGGCGACCGCCGTCGGGTGCGCGCCGCGGGCCATCCACACCATCACCGACACGGCGATGCCGGCGATGATGAATTCGAGCGCCAGACGCTGCTTGCCCGAGAAGCCCTTGTGGCTCTGTTTGGTGACCTTGAGATAGTCGTCCCAGAAGCCGATGGCGCCGAAGCCGAGCGTCACCGCGGTCACCGCCAACACGTAGATGTTGGAGAGGTTGGCCCACAACAGCGTCGAGAACAGGAAGCCCGACAGGATCATCAGCCCGCCCATGGTGGGCGTGCCCTTCTTGGTCAGGAGATGCGAGGCCGGCCCGTCCTCGCGGATCGGCTGGCCCTTGCCCTGCTTGACCTTGAGCGTGGCGATGATCGCCGGCCCGAACATGAAGACGAAGAGGAGCGCCGTCAGGATCGCCCCGCCGGTTCGGAAGCTCTGATAACGGAAGAGATTGAAGAGAATGAACCGGTCGGAGAGTTCCCCGAGAACGTAGAGCATCGGTCGGCCTCTCCGTCAGGCGTCTTCCGCGAGGGCGCGGGTGGAGGAAAAACGGGACTTCAGGGTCTCGACCACCGGTCCCATGCGGCTGCCGTTCGATCCCTTGACCATCAGCGCGTCGCCCGGGCGGATCGCCGCGACGAGTTTCGGCTCGAGCTCGGCGGCGGTCGGCGTCCAGGCGCCCTGAAGGTCGGTCGGCAGGGCGCGCCACAACGCGTGCATCAGCGGACCGGCGAGGAAGACGCGGTCGACCCGCGCCGCTCGCAGCGCCTCGGCGAGACCGGCGTGCAGTGCCTCGCCCTGCGTCCCCAGTTCCAGCATGTCGCCGAGCACCGCGATGCGCCGGCCTTCGAGCCCCACCGGCGTGTGGGCGAGCAGGTCGATCGCCGCGCGCATCGACGCCGGATTGGCGTTGTAGCTCTCGTCGATCAGCACCGCCTCGCCGTGTCCGAGATGCAGCGTGTGACGTTCACCGCGCCCTTTGGGCGGCGCCATGTCGCCGAGCGCCAGACCGGCCAGAGCGAGGTCGGCGCCGGCGAGCGCCGCCGAGGCCAGCACCGCCAGCGAATTCTTCACGACGTGCATGCCCGGTGCGCCGATCTTGTAGGTGATCGCCTCGCCGAGGACCGTCGCCATCACGGTGGAATTGTCGGCCTGCAGCGAGGCGCGTTCGAGATGCGCCTCGAACCCCTCGCCGATGCCGAAGCGGACGACGCGGGCCCCCTCGGCGCGCGCCGCATCGACCAGGATCCCGGCTTGCGGCACGTCGCCGTCGACGACCGCCGCACCCTCGGGCTCGAGGCCGGAGAAGATCTCCGCCTTCGCCTCGGCGATCGCCTCGACGTCGCGAAAGAACTCGAGATGCACCGGCGCCACGGTGGTCACCACGGCGACGTGCGGCCGCACCATGGCGGTGAGCGGCGTGATCTCGCCGGCGTGGTTCATGCCGATCTCGAAGATGCCGTAGGCGCAATCGGCCGGCATCCGGGCGAGGGTGAGCGGCACGCCCCAATGATTGTTGTAGGAGGCGACCGACGCGTGGGTCTTGCCCTGGGCCGCGAGCACATGGCGCAGCGCCTCCTTGGTCGAGGTCTTGCCGACCGAGCCGGTCACCGCGACGATGCGCGCCGAGGTCCGCGCCCGCGCCGCCCGGGCGAGCCGGCGCAGCGCCTCGAACACGTCGTCGACCACCACGAAACGGCCGTCCGCCGGCAACGCCCCGAGCTTCGCCTCGGAGACGACGCAGAGGCTCGCGCCGCGCTGCAACGCCACCTCGACGAAGTCGTGGCCGTCGCGGGCGTCGCCGACGATGGCGAAGAACGCCTCGCCGTCGCCGATCGTCCGGCTGTCGATCGAGATGCCGGTGATCGCCGCGCCGGGCGAACCGACGACCCGTCCGGCCGTGGCGGCGACGAGATCGGCGAGGGTCCAGAGCGGGGCGGTCATCGGCGAAGATCCTCGAGGGCGGCGGCCACGGAGTCGTGGTCCGAGAAGGGCAACGTCGTCTTGCCGACGATCTGGCCCGTTTCATGGCCTTTGCCGGCGACGACCAACACGTCCCCCGCTTCGAGCATCGCCACCGCTTCCCGGATCGCCCGACCACGATCGCCGATCTCGATCGCGCCCGGCGCCGCCGCGAGGATCCGCCGGCGGATCTCCGCCGGATCTTCCGAACGCGGATTGTCGTCGGTGACGATCGCCACGTCGGCGAGCCGGGTGGCGATCTCGCCCATGATCGGCCGCTTGCCCGGATCACGGTCGCCGCCGCAGCCGAAGACGACGATCAGCCGCCGCTCGGTATAGGGGCGCAACGCCTCGAGCACCTTCTCCAGCGCATCGGGCTTGTGGGCGTAGTCGACGAAGGCCGGCGCCCCCGCCGCCGTCGCCCCGACGAGATCGAGCCGTCCCGGCGCACCCTCGAGATGGTCGAGCGCCGCGAGCGCCGCCTCGACCGGCAGGCCGGTGACGATGGCGAGGCCGCTCGCGACCAGCGCGTTGGAGACCTGGAAGGTGCCGAGGAGCGGCAATCGGACGGTGTGGGTCGCCCCCGCCGCTTCGACGGTCAGCACCTGCCTGCCGGCTTCGGCTTCGACCCCGACGAGCCGCAGGTCGGCGCCGTTGCGCCCCACCTCGAACACCCGCCGCCTCGCGGCGCGCGCCCGTTCCGCCGCCCGTAGGCCGTCGGCGGTGTCCATCTCGACGACCACCGGCCCACCGACGGGAACCAGATCCTCGAACAGGCGCATCTTGGAATCGAAATAGTGTTCGACCGTCGGGTGGTAGTCGAGGTGGTCGCGCGACAGATTGGTGAAGGCCCCGGCGGCGACGCGGACGCCGTCGAGCCGGTGCTGGTCGAGCCCGTGCGACGACGCCTCCAGCGCCACGTGGGTGACGCCCTCGTGCGCCAGCATGGCGAGATCGCGGGCCAGATCGACCGGGTCGGGCGTGGTCAGCGAACCGTAGGCGGCGCCGTCCGGTTTGACGATGCCGATGGTGCCGATCGACGCCGCGGCGAGCCCCTGGTGTGCCCAGATCTGGCGGACGAAGGCGGCAACCGAGGTCTTGCCCGAGGTTCCGGTCACCGCGACGATGGTCGCCGGTTGGTCGGCGAAGACGCGCGCCGCGACCAGCGCCAGCGCCCGGCGCGGATCGTCCGTGGTGACGACCGGCACGCCGACGTCGCCGAGTTTCGCGTCGCGACCGGCGAGGATCGCCACGGCGCCCTTGTCCACGGCCTGCGCCGCATAGGTCGCGCCGTCGGCCTTCGTCCCGGCGAGCGCCGCGAACAGGAACCCCGGCCGGACCTTGCGGCTGTCGGCGGTGACGCCGACGACCTCGGGGTCCGCGGCGGTGACGCCGACGACCTCGGGGTCCGCGCCCCCGATCTCCGCGACGATCCCTCGGGTGAGTTCCCTGAGGCGCATGAACCAGAACCCCGTTCATCCCGTCCGTCGCGGCCGCGGCCGGCGGACGAGTTCAGTTGGAAGCGACCGTGGGCTTGCCCTGGTCGTATCGCGGCATCACCCCCAGGATGGGCGCGATGCGACGGATGATGGCGCCGACCGTCGGCGCCGTGTTGAGGCCCGCGGTGGCGGCGCCGACGTCCTTTTCCGCCTTGGGCTCGTCGAGCACCACCAGCACGACGAACTGCGGGTCGTCCATCGGGAAGGCCGAGAGGTACGAGTTGAACCGCTTGTTGCCCGAATAGCGGCCGTTCTCGAGCTTTTCCGCCGTTCCGGTCTTGCCGCCGACGAGATAGCCGGGCACGTCCGCCTTCGAGCCGGAGCCACCCGATCCCGGCGTGTTGTTGAGCCGGAACAGGTAGCGCATCTTGTCGCTCGTCTCCGGCCGGATCACCCGGACCGCGATCTTCTCCGCCTCCTCGCGCGTCCGCTTGAAGAAGGTCGGCGAGATGAAGAACCCGCCGTTGACCACCGCCGCGCCGGCGACCGCGGTGTGCATCGGCGTCACCGAGATGCCGTGACCGAAGGCCTGGGTGGCGGTGGAGACCTCCGAAAGGCGTTTGGGATAGAGCGGCGCCGCGACTTCGGGAAGCTCGGTGTCGAGTTTCCTGTGGAAACCGATCTTGTCGAAGAAGGCGCTCTGCGCCTCCGGACCGACCTTCAGCGCCATCCGCGCCGAACCGATGTTCGACGAATAGATGAAGATCTCCGGCACGCTCAGCACCCGCCCCTTGGCGTGGAAGTCCGAGATCTTCTGCGAGCCGAAGTGGAGCGAGGCGGAAGCGTCGAAACTGTCGTTGAGACCGACCCTGCCGCTGTCGAGGGCGAAGGCCGAATTGAAGGTCTTGAACACCGACCCCATCTCGAACACGCCGGCGGTCGCCCGGTTCATGTTCTGCTTCTCGAGCGCCTGCTCGGGGTGGTTGGGATCGAAGTCGGGCAGCGACGACATCGCCAGCACTTCGCCGGTCTTGGCGTCGAGGACGATGCCGATCGCCGCCACCGCGTGGAAGCGCCGCATCGCGTCGGCGATCTCGTCGCGCACCACGTGCTGGACCCTGAGATCGAGCGACAGCCGCCGCGCCTTGAGGCCGCGATCGACGACCAGCCCGGTGGCGCGCAGATCGGCGAGCCCCATCTCGTGGTCGACGTATTTCTCCAGCCCCGAGATGCCCTGGTTGTCGACGTTGACCGTGCCGAGGACGTGACCGGCGAGCCCGGCGCCGGGATAGAAGCGCCGATTCTCCTCCATGAAGCCGATGCCGGGGATGCCGAGACGGAAGATCTTCTGTCGCTGCTGCTTGGTCACCTCGCGCTTCAGCCAGACGAACCCCGCCTTCGACGACAACCGCTTGCGGATGGTCTCGTCGTGCCGCATCTCGGGGATGACCGTGGCGAGCGCCTCGATCGCCTCGTCGACGTCGAGGATGCGCTTCGGCTCGGCGTAGAGCGAGGCCGACTTCACGTCGGTCGCCAGGACCTCGCCGTTGCGATCGAGCAGGTCGGGCCGCGCGGTGGAGACCTGCGAGCTGCCCGAGGCGAGCGCGTCGGAATGATCGTCGCTGGCGACGCCGAGATCGACGAGCCGCATCGCCACCGCGAAATAGACCGTCGCGAAGGTGAGGCCGGCGACGACGATGCGGCGACGCGACGCCGAGAGGTCGCGCACCGCCCGCGCTTCCGGGTGTTCGTGCTCTTCGGACTGCTCGGCGATGTCACTCATGGACACGAGACCTCACCGGTTGGCTTTCGCCGGCGACTGGGCCGGCACGGGGACGACGATCTTGGGAACCAACATCAACGGCGCGCCGGTGGCCGGCGCCGCCTTCGGCTTCGCCACGCTGCCGGTCGTCGCCGGTCCGTCGTTGCGGGTGCCGGGCAGACGATCGAGCAGCTTGCCGATGCCGGCGCTCTTCTCGCCGCCCTTCTCCGGCTGGGCGAGCTTCACCGAGCCCTTCGGCGTCGGCGTCGCCACCGGGGCCGGCGCATCGCCGCTCACCGCCGGCTTGAACGGAATGTCGTCGATCGTCGCGATCTGGGTCGGATCGAGCGGATCGAGTTCGAGATAGGAGTGGTAGCGCTCGACCAGATCCTGCAGACGCTTGGGCTGGTTGAGCAGGCTCCACTCCGCCTTCAGCGTGGCGATGACGTCGCGCTCGGCGTCGATCTTGCGGTTGATCTTCGCCACCCGCGCGGTCGCCCGCTCGGCCTCGTATTTGAAATCGTAGACGATCGCCGCGCCGACGAGCATCAGGATGACCAGCAGGATGTTGATGGTCCTGAGCATCAGCGCCCTCCCCGCCCGCGCGTCTCGACCCGCGGCAGGCCGAGTGCCTCCGCATCGATCGGCCGCGCCGGCGCACTCGTCCTGACCGCCGCCCGGAGCTTGGCCGAGCGCGCCCGCGGATTGCCGGCGATCTCCGCCTCGTCCGCCTCGTCGACGCCCCTGGTGAGGAGCTCGAACGTCGCCGGCGCCACCGTGGCGATCGGCGCGTGGCGCGAGCCGCCCGGCGCGAGCTTCGAACGATCGGCGAAGAAGCGCTTGACGATGCGGTCCTCGAGCGAATGGAAGGTGACGACCACCAGCCGCCCGCCCGGCTTCAGCACCCGTTCGGCGGCGGCGAGCGCCCGCACCAGTTCGCCGAGTTCGTCGTTGACGTGGATGCGCAGCGCCTGGAAGACGCGCGTCGCCGGATGGATCTCGTGTGGTTTGGCGCGGATCACACCCTCGATCAGCTTGGCCAACTGCCGCGTCGTGGTGAAGGGCGCCTCCTTGCGTGCCTCGACGATGGCGCGCGCCACCTGACCCGAGCGCTTCTCCTCGCCATAGGCCCAGAAGATGCGGGCGAGCATGCCGACGTCCGCCGTGTTGACCACGTCCGCCGCGGTCTCGCCGTCGTCGCCCATGCGCATGTCGAGCGGCCCGTCGAGGCGGAAGGAGAAGCCGCGTTCCGCCCGGTCGAGCTGCATCGAGGAAACGCCGATGTCGAGCACCACGCCGTCGACCGCGTCGATGCCGAGCGCCGCGACGTGCTCGTCGAGATCGCCGAAGACGCCGGGCACCAGGGTCAACCGTCCCTCGGACGCCTCGACCAGCGCCTGCCCCGCCGCGATCGCCGTCGGATCACGATCGATGGCGATCACTCGCGCGCCGCTCGCCAGAATCGCACGGGTGTAGCCGCCGGCACCGAAGGTGCCGTCGACGTGGGTTTCGCCCGGCTTCGGCGCCAGACGCTCGATCACCCGACGCAGGAGGACCGGCAGATGCGGCGCGGTCGCCTCGCTCATCGTCCCTCCTCCGCCGATCCGCCGCCGAGCCGCCGCTCTGCGACGCCCGTGCGAACCCTCGTCCCCGACACGCCGACGCGCGTCCACCGAACTCGTCCGTCCCGCCGCCCGCCCCACGCGCACGACCGAACCGCCACGGCCGAAGGACGCCGCGCCGCGGATCGCCGGCGCGATCGCGGAAGGCTCCCTGGTCGGGTGAATTCGAAACGGGATGGCGCGGAATACCATGGGATCATTCGAGCGATCAACGAAACGCCGGCGCGTTTCGACCCGAACCACGCCCTTCTCCCATTGAAACTCCTTTAGGGTTAATCGGTCGTTTACGGTCGACCGATCCTCCCCCGAGAAATGCCGAGGGCCGATCCGTTGCGGCTCCGCCGACGCCGGTCTGCTCGCGCACGATCTCGCGCCGCCGCACCGCGTCGGGAAGGAGGAGAGAAGCGCCAGTCGGCCTGTAAGCCGGGTTCTGTATGGCGGGGCTCGCGCCCCACGTGGCGGCCATTCGTCTGGGACGCCCGTTGCCGGACGCCTCGCGCAACCAACCCGGGCGACTGGTCCGGAAAAGACTGGGCCGAAGCCCGCGCCGCCCCTATTCGGTCTTGCTCCCGGTGGGGTTTGCCGTGCCGTCCCCGTTGCCGGGTCCGCGGTGGGCTCTTACCCCACCTTTTCACCCTTACTCCCCTGGAACCTCCCGAAGGAGGTCTCCGTCTCTCAGCCGAACATCGGATGTTTCCGATGTTCGACTGGAACACGGCCGCCGGTGGACCGACGCCGGTATCGAAACCGGACATCGGATGTTTCCGATGTCCGCAGGAGAGCGGTATCTTCTCTGTGGCACTTTCCCTGAGGTCGCCCTCGCCGGTCGTTGACCGGCACCGTCTTTCCGTGGAGCCCGGACTTTCCTCCCCGAGTGAGACACCCGGAGCGGCCGCCCGGCCGACTGGCGGGGGACACATGAGCCCTGACGGGCGCGGGGTCAAGGGGGAGGTCGACCTCGTAGGGTGCGATGAGCCGCAGGCGAATTGCACCGGCGGCCTCACCCGCGACACGTATTCCTCACAGTTCGAAAGCGGAGCGATGCCCACATTCCAAGAAGACGTTACAAATCAAGATCTAAAATTCGCTTGCGTTCCTCATCAAGGTCGGACAGCCTTAAATAATTGACATTTGACATGCATATTGAAATAATAATAGATATTGTAGATACAAACGATAGCATTGGATCTATATCTCTATTATAACTAAAATTTAAAATTGTATCTATAACAAAAATAACCGGAGAAACTACACACATCCACTTTATTGCGTGGGATGATACACCGCGAGCTTCGAAAGACATCCTACCAACAGACTTATTACGATCATAGAATCGGAGCGAAACTGGGATTGCGCTATGACTTTCGATTTTATTTAGATACTTATTGAGAAATCCTATCTGCAAATCATTGTGAATGTATATAGAGATAAAATAATAAGAAATAAACGGAATTACCAGCAAGAAGAAATGAGGAGCATAAATATTAATATAATTACCCTGCGCAATTCTAGTAATTATAAATCCTGCAGAAAACGCTGTTATCGTTTGCATGTGGCCGATATTTATGGAAACACGAGAAAGAACCCTTGAGTTCAACTCGGCCTGCAGTGAAGTAAATAGCGTCTTACTGTCAGTAGGTTGATCACACATAATTTTAACCTGTTCGTTCCGGTCAATTTCGAATGACGACATATTGAGGCCTCACCCGCGACACCTACCGCTCCCGGTTCGACAGCCGGCCGACGCCCTACGCCGAAGAGGCGCCGCCGGTGCAATTCGCTCGCGCGCATCGCACGTTACGGCCGCCGTCGCCGCCCGGCCTCACCCCATCCCCGTCACCGTCTTGGCCTTGCGGCAATAGTCGGCAGCCGCCGGGGAGATCCGTTTGGTGCGGATGCCGCCCTTGTATTTGGCGATGGCGAGGCAGGCGTCGCCCTTGGCTTCTTTCCAGGTCCAGCCGAGTTCGCGCATGCCCCAGACGATGTTGGTCTCGGGATCGAGGAGCTTCTCCGTCGGCCCCTTGTAGCCCTGGTAGCGCGCCGTCGACGGCATCACCTGCATCAGCCCGACCACCCCGTGGGTGCCGCGTAGATTCGGCTGGTATTTGCTCTCCACCCAACCGACGCCGACGGCGAGCCACAGCGGCACCTTGTTGGCCGCCGCCTCGCGTCGCAGAAGCGCCATGTAGGGCTCCGCCGCCCTGGGGATCTTCTTCGGCTCGCCGAACACACCTTCCGCCGCGATCGGCGCCGCCTCCGGCGTCGGCCCGCGCACCGGCTCCGGTTCGAGCGAGGCGAGCCGCAACGTCGGCTCCGCCGCCGCCTCCGTCCCGCCGTCCGCCGGCCGCCGACGCGGCAGCGGTACGTTCATCGGCCGCGGCACGAAGGCACCGGCCAACGCCTGTGCCGTCGGCGCCCCGACGAAAACCCGATCGGTCGGCTGCGACGACATCGTCGTCGGCGCATAAGCGGCCATCGCGTCGCCCGCCATCGCCGCAACGGCCGGCGCAACCGGAATGTTCGGAACCGCCACCGGCACCGCCGGGCGTTCCACCGCCACCACGCCGGGCTCGACCTCGGCGATCGCCGCCGGCGGCGGCTGCGCCGGTTCGCTCCGCGTCGCCTCGACCTTCGGCGGCGGCGGGGTCGCCGCGCGCCGCGATGGGAAGAGATCGAAGGCCGCCCCCACCGGATCGGCCGGCGCCACATCGCCCGGGTCGGGCGAAAGACGCGCCGCGGCGGGCGCGATCTCGCGGTCGCGGCTGTCCTTCGCCGCCGGGCCGATCGACTGGGCATGCGCCGCCATCGCCACCAGCGTCGGCGCGATCAGCCCCGCCCTGCGGATCATCCGGAGCGCCCGCCGCCTCATGCGACCGCCTCCCGTCTCTCACGTTCTTCGAGCAGGGCGCGCAGGGTCGCCACCGTCCCCGGATCGGCGATGCCGTCGACGCGAGACGGGCGGAAATGCCGCTGGAACGCCTCGACCACCGCCGTGGTGGCGCCATCGTAGACGCCCGTCACCTCGACGCCGTAGCCGTGCAACCTCAGCATCGCCTGCAACGCCGCGACCGGCGGCGAGGCTTCGCCGGGGGCGAGCACGTGCCCCTCGCCGCGCTCCACCGGCGCCACCCACAGCCCGACCCCGCCGCGCGCCAGACGCGCCCACGGGAAGAGTTCGCCGGGGTCGCGCTTGCGCCCCGGCGCGATGTCGGAATGCGCCAGCACCCGGTCGGCCGGGATGCCGTTGCGGGCGATGATGTCGCGCCCGAGCGCGATCACCGCGTCGATCTGCTTGTCCGGGAACGGCCGGTAGCCCGGATGGACCTCGACCGGCGTCGCCGGATCGCGATCGGGCGAGAGGTTCATGTCCCACCAGTGGCCGGGATTGACGATCTCGATGCCGATCGAGGCGGAATTGACGTCGGCGTCCTCGCCCCAGGCGCCGCGCCCGGCGTGCCACGCCCGCCGCATCTCCGGCACCAGTTGGGTGATGCGGCCGCCCTCGTCGACGACGTAATGGGCCGAGACCTCCGAGGCCGGCATCGTCAGCCAACGGATCGCCCGCTCGGCGGCGCCGAGGCCACGCCCCGCCGGCATGCCGGTGTAGTGCAGCAGCAGCATGTCGGCGGGCGCATGGGCGAAACGCCCGCGCCGTTCGCCGTGATTGGGCGACGGACGCACCTCGTCGACCAGCGGCGTATCCGGTTCGAAGGCCACCGCCTCGGGGATCTCGGTCATGGGGGCATTCTACTCCGCCGCAGCGACGTCCGCCACGGTCCCCCACTTCCTCACTTCGCCAGCCCGCGTTCCAGGCGCACCGCCTCCCAGGCGGCGTTGAGCGCAGCGAGCCGGTCGGTGAGGATCGCCATCGCCTCGTCCGGCAGCCCGTGGGCGAAGTGGCGATCGGGATGGCATTCGGCCACCGCCCTGCGCCACGCTTTCTTCACCGCTTCGTCTTCGGCGTCGCGCGCCACCCCGAGCACCCGATAGGGATCGGGTCCGCGTCGCTTGACGAAACCCGCGGCGATCGACTCGAAGCGACGATCCTCGACGCCGAAGATCTCGGCCACTCGTTCGAGGAAGGCCATTTCCCGCTCGTGCACGAAGGTGTCGGCGGCGGCGATGAGGAAGAGCCCCTCGAGCACGTCCTCGAGGAACACCCGGTCGCCCTTGGCGAGATCGCGGATGCGCGCCGCATGGACCTCGTAACCGGCGATGTCGCGCTGCGCGAGATCGAACAGCCGCTCGACGTTCCTCTCCTCGCCCGGCGGAATCTCGACCACCCGACGGAAGGTCTGGACCTCTTCCGCCGTGACGATACCGTCGGCCTTGGCCATCTTGGCGGAAAGCGCGATCAGCGCCACGGTGAAGGCGACCGGCCCGCGCGCCGCCGCCCGCTCGCCGACCCACGACGAGATGCGGTCCCACAACGGCGACAGACCCGTCAGATCGCCGACGAAACCGGCGACCTGCGCCAGATTCTGCCACAGGCCGGCGCGCAGTTCGCGCACCTCTTCGAGCGCCTCGTCGAGCCGCTCCTCGACAGCCTCCGAGCGCTCGTCCCACCGCTTCCCCGACACCGGCCCCTCCGTCCGATACGATGACGTCCGCCGACGCCGCATCTCACCTTTTTGCGACGCCGTCGAAACGTCGAACATTGCCGGATCGTCGCATGCGTGCTTTCTAGCTGTCCAGGCGGGGCGAGCGACCCCGACCACGATCGGCGCCCACCGTCGCGCGCCCGAGGGATGCGGAATGACGTTCGACGACAAGCCGGAACCGGTCCGGCGGGCAGCCGGTTTCTCCGTCCACGTCTTCACCGCCTCCGGCGGCGCGGTGGCGCTGCTCGCCCTCTATGCGGCGATCGAGCGTGATTTCGCCATCTGTTTCGCCTGGCTCGGCCTCGCCCTGTTCATCGACGGCATCGACGGCACGCTCGCCCGCGCCGCCAAGGTCCACGAGACCGCGGCGCGCATCGACGGCGTCGTCCTCGATCTCGTCGTCGATTTCCTCACCTATGTGCTGGTGCCGGTGATCGCCCTGTGGCGCTCCGACCTGATGCCGACCCCGGTCGCCTTCTGGCTCGGCCTCGTGGTGACGCTCGCCTCGACGCTCTATTTCGCCGACACCCACATGAAGACCAAGGACCACTGGTTCCGCGGCTTCCCGGCCCTGTGGAACATCGCCGTCCTCTATCTCTTCGTGCTGCGCCTGCCGTGGATGGTCTCGGCCGCACTTCTCGTTCTCGGCACCGTCGCGATGTTCGTGCCGGTCGTCTTCGTCCACCCGCTCCGGGTGGTGAAGCTGCGCATCGTCACCATCGCCGTCACCATCCTGTGGTTCGCCCTGGCCAGCGCCGCCCTCGTCCAGGGGCTCGTGGTCGACTGGCCCATCAAGGTCGGCTTCGTCGTGGTGGCGCTCTATTTTCTCGCCCTGCCGTTGGTCCGCCACTCGCCCTGGGCGGAGTGAGCGACATCCGATGCGGGCGCCGACCGAGTGTGCCGGATCGTCGCCCGGGTCGCGGCCGGTCGGCTCCACCCGAGGCGTCACCACCAGGATTCCCCCATGCACGGTAAGGACGTTCGGTCGAAGAGCCTGTCGGTCGTCCACCGCGACACGGTCGCGCTCCACCCGACCGATCTCGACATCGCCGCCGGCGAGTTCTTCTCGATTCTCGGCCCCACCGGTGCCGGCAAGTCCTCGCTGCTGCGTGCCGTCGGCGGCTTCCTCACCCCGACGCTCGGTCGCGTGATGATCGGTGGCGTCGACGTCACCGATCTCGGCCCCGACCGCCGCCCGACGGTGACGATCTTCTCCGAGCCGGCGCTCTTCCCGCGCATGAGCGCGATCGACAACGTCGCCTTCGGTCTCGAGGCGCGCGGCGTCCCCCGGTCGACGCGCCGCACCCGCGCCGCCGAACTGCTCGACCGCGTCGGCCTTCCCGGTATCGGCGAGCGTCGTCCCGCCGACCTCGACGCGGCCGAGCGCAGCGGCGTCGCGCTCGCCCGCGCTCTAGCCGTCGAACCGGCGGTGCTCCTCCTCGACGAATGGCTCGCCGCCGTCGCGCTCGACCGCCGCCGCGACCTGCGCGCCGCGTTGAAGACGATCCGGCGCGACACCGGCACCACCGTGCTCGCCATCGGCGACGACCACGGCGAGGCCCTCGCCCTGTCCGACCGGGTGGCGGTGATGAACGCCGGTCGCATCGAACAGGTCGACACGCCCGATCGGCTCTACGGTCGTCCGTCCTCGGCCTTCGTCGCCCGCTTCGTCGGCGAGCAGAACGTCCTTCCCGGCCGCGTCGCCGAAGTGCGCGGTGCCCGCGTCGCGGTGGAGACCGCCGTCGGACCCGTCGTCGCGACCGCCCCGGGTCGCATCGCGCCCGGCGATGCGGTGGAGGTGATGATCCGCCCCGAACGCCTGCTGCTCGACCACGATCGCCGCGACGGCGGCCTCGCCGAGGCCGATGCCGAGGGCTGGAACCACCTGCGCGGCGATCTCGTCGGCCGCAGCGTCGAAGGCGCGACCATCGCCTACGACTTCGCTCTCGCCGACGTGCACCTGCGCATGCACCGGCCCAATCTCGGGCGGCGCGAACTGCTGATCGCCAGTCTCCACGCCCTCGCCGTCCATGCCGACGACGCGCTCGCCTTCCCGGCCGCAGCAACGGGAGACGGCGATGGCTGAGGTCTTCCGCGCCTTCGGTCTGCGCCTCGGCGCCGTGATCTGGCTCCTGGTCGGCGTCTGGGTGATCGGCCTCGTCACCGCCCCCTTCGCCGGTCTCGTCCTCCGCTCGGCCGTCACCGTCGAGACGAAGCCGACCGAAGCGGGCCTCGAACTCCGGCGCATCGAGGACGACCTCGCCGCCACCCGGCGCGACTGGGAACGCGCCACCGACCCCGAACGCCGCGCCGAACTCGACCGCCGCATCCGCCTGCTCGCCGATCGCGCCCGCTGGTCGGTGCGCCAGGGCGGCGAGCCGACCGTCGAGCCGACCATCGCCAATTATGCCGAGCTGGTGGGCACGCCCGGCCGCGCCCTCCTCTCCGGTCTCGGTCTTTCGCTGCTGACCACCGCCCTCACGCTCGTCGTCTGCTGGCCCGTGGCCTGGGCGGCCGCCCTCGCCGCGCGCGGCGCCCGGGCGCCGCTGCTTCTCGTCGCGCTGGTGCTGCCCTACGGCCTGCTCGAGCCGCTGCGCCTCCATGCGTGGCGGCTGTTCCTCGGACCGACCGGCCTCGGCGGCGATCTCGGGGCGTCGTGGTCGATCCTGCCGGCGATGATCCACACTCAGGCGGTCCTCATGATCCTGCCGATCGTCGCCGCCTTGCGGCGCTTCGATCGCCGGCTGGTCGATACGGCGCGCGATCTCGGGGCGTCGCACTCACGCATCCTCACCCGCATCGTCCTGCCCCAGGCCGCTCCGGGCCTCGCCGTCGGCGCGGCCGCGACCTTCCTGGTCTCCTTCGGATCCTTCGCCGTGCCGTGGATCATGGCCGGTGGCCGTGGCGGCGGCGGCTTCACCCTGCTGTTGTGGCAGCGGATCGCCGCGGCCGCTGGCGAAGGCCCCACCGCGGCCTTCGCGGTCACCGCCGCCGTCGTCGGCCTTCTCGGCGCCCTCCTCCTGTTGCGGCTCTTCGGCGTCCGCCCTTGCGACTTCGCCCTGCGGAGGTGCCGGTCGTGACCGAACCCCGCCGAAGCCTCGTCCGCATCCGGCGCGATCTCCCCGTCGGCCTCGTCCTGCTCTTCCTGTTCGCACCGATCCTCGTGATCCTCGCGACCCATCTCGGCCCGTCGTTCTCGGCCGCGGCATCGGGATCGCCGGCGCGCGGCGTCTCCGCACTCCTCGCCGACGCGGCGCTGATGCACGGGCTCGGCGTCTCCCTCCTCGTCGGCCTCGTGGTGACGGCGGTGACGGTCCCGCTCGGTCTCACCGGCGCTCTGGCTCTCGATCGGCTGTCGGTCCGCACCGCCGCGGTTCTCTTCGCAGCGATGGTCGCGCCGATCCTGGTCCCCGGTCTCGCGGTCGGTCTGGCGACGTCGGTCTTCTGGCACCGGTTCGGCATCGAGAGCGGTCTCGGGCTCGCGATCCTCGCCCAGTCGAGCCGGATCGCCGCCTGCACGACGACGCTCTTCCTGTTGCGGCTGGCGAGCCTCGACCGGGCCCTCGAACACGCCGCCGTCGACCTCGGCGCGTCGCCGGCGCTGGTGATGCGGCACATCCTCGCCCCGCATCTGGTGCCGGCCGTGCCGCTCGCCGCGATCGGCGCCTTCGTCCTGTCCTTCGTCGACCACGATGCGACCATCGCCGCCATCGGCACCGAACGAACCTTCGTCACCGAGCTCTCGGCGCGGATCGTCGCCGGCTCTTCCCCGGCGGTCGACGCCACCGGCCTCGTCGGCGCCCTCCTGGTGACCGCGGCGCTCGTCGTGGTCGTGATCCGAGCGTGGGTCGCCCGACGTCCGGGGTGAGACCCACACGGTCCGCGACCGACCGGCCCCTCGCCGTCACGACGCCCGGTCGGAATGCGGCGCCCGCGCCTCGTTCTCCCCCGCCACCGCTTCCGTCTCCGGTTCGCCCCAGGTCTCGACCGTGGCGAAGCCCTCGAGGCCGTCGCGATCGTCCTCGAAGGCGTGATCGACCTCGACGAAGGTGTCGGGATAGAAGCCGTTGAAGCGGGTCCTCAGCGACAGCGAATAGGCGCCGATGTGGCCGATCTCGATGAAGTCGCCGGTATCGACCGTCGACGGCAGCCAGAACGGCCGCGACAGGATGTCGACCGAGTCGCAGGTCACGCCGCAGATGCGGAAATCATCGAGCCGGGTCGGATCGCCCACCCGCCGCTTGCGCGCCGGATCGGGGATGAGGCGGGCCGGCAGGGTGATCTTGCCGGTCCAGCTGTCGGAGAGCGACCCCCAGATCCCGTCGTTGATGTAGATGCGCTTGCCATCGCGCAGCAGGACCCGCACGATCACCGACAGCGAGCGGGCCACCATCACCCGCCCCGGTTCCGCCACCAGCTCGACGTCGTCGAAGCCGTGTCGGGCGACGTCGGCGGCGATGTCGCGCGTGAGCCGCGCCGGATCCGGCACCGCCTTCTCCGGCCCGCGCGGATCGCGACCGTAGGGCGCGGGAAAGCCGCCGCCGATGTCGAGCCCGACGAGCCGCACCCCGGCCTGCCGCCGCACCTGCGCGGCGAGCGCCAGCGCCGTGTCGTAGGTGGCGATGTCCTCGACCTGGGAACCGACGTGGAAGCAGATCCCCGGCCGGAACCCGTGCCGCTCGACCCGTTGCAACAACTCCACCGCTTCACCCGGCGCCGCCCCGAATTTCTTCGAGAGCTCGTAGGCCGCATGGCCCTTGGTGGCGAGGCGGACGAACAGCGAGATCTCGCCGGGATCGAGATCGAGCGCCTGGACGACGAGACGGATCTTCTCGAACTCGTCCGGATGGTCGAGCGCCATGGTGCGGATGGAGAAACGCTCGAGCGCCGTGCGGATGTCGGAGAGCGCCTTGACCGGATGCATGTAGAGTTGCTCGGCCCGCGGCGCGACGCCGGCGACCGCCTCGAACTCGTGCCGCGAGGCGACGTCGAAGGCGCCGACCCCGGCCTCGGCGATCGTCTTCAGGACGAAGGGCTCGCCGTTGGTCTTCACCGCATAGGCGACCTTGCCCGGGAAAGCCTCGAGGAAGGTCTTCACGTCGCGGGTGAGCACCTTCGGCCGGAAGCAGTAGACCGGCGAATCCGGCCTCAGCTTCAGCGCCGCTTCGCGGCCGGTCTCGAACCTCGGCATGGTCATGGGCGTCCTCCCGACGTGGTCGTCGGGAGGATCGTGCAGGATCGGGTCATCGTCCAGATGCGCGCTCGCTCATTCCTCGATGTCGGCGTCGTCGGCCCACCCGTCGTCGAGACCGCCGCTCTTCGAGCCCTCGCCGATCGAACCGGTGATGATCGAATCGTCCTTGAAGAACGAGAACATCCGCCCGCCCTGCGGCACCGGGATGTCGCCGCCGCGGCAGACGCGCCGGCCCTTGGAATGGCGGGCGAGATCGAGGTGCAGATGGTCCTGGTGCGCGGCGTTGGCGCCGGGGCCGAGCACCGTGGTGAAGTCCTGACAGGCGTCGCCGCCGACCGCACGCAGGAAGTTCGCCTCCGACGCGTCGGCCGATCGCCAGCCCGACTTCACCCGCACGGTGCGCCCGTCGGCGAGCTTGAAGCCAGAGACGTCGATGGCGTTCATGTAGGCGTGTTCGGACATCTGCCGGTGGCCGGAGATGTTGCGGCAGGAATAGGTGCCCATGTGTTCGACGCCGACCACCGGCTGGCCGAACTGCGCCATCGCCTGCGGCTGGACGATGCGTTCGAGCCAACTGTCGACCGCCGCCACCATCGGGCAGTTCATGTCGGTCGGTTTGCTGAGCGGCACCTTGTAGGAGCGCCCGACCGCCGAGACCTTGAACGGCCGATCGGCACCGCAGGCCCCCGGACCGTCGTATTCGCCCATCGGACGCACGTCCGGTCCCGGCACCACGGCGCCGGAGGAGAGGCAGGCCGACTCGGCCTTCGAGCGCCAAGCGGCGCGCTTCGGCCCCCACCAGGAGCCGAACAGGGAGCAGCCGCCGACCGAGCCCGCGACCGTGCAAGCGAGAACGAGATACAGAGCACGCTTCATGATCTCGACGATGCGCGCCAATTCGGAAAGGGTCCGTTAACGTCACCGTGCCCGATCGCCGCGAATCGGCCGAAATGCGCCGCGAGAAGGGCGCGAACCACACGGCCCCCCCGCGATGCCGTCCCGCGCCGCCGCCCCCGCTCTCCTCGCGCTCCTTCTCGCCACCGCTGCAGCGGCGGCCGAAACGCCGGCGCCGCAGTGCGGCGCGCCCTGGTCGCCGGCGGAGAAGGTGGTCCACCCTCGCGCGCCCGGCGCCGCCGTCGCGATGCCGGATCTCGCCGCACTCCCCGCCGCCGCACCGCTCGCACCGAGCTTGCGCGGTTCGGTCCGCCGGGTCGACCTGCCGCCGGGTGTGAAGCTCGTGGCGCTGACCTTCGACTTCTGCGAGACCGCCGGCGAGGTCGCCGGCTACGACGGCGAGATCGTCGACGAACTGCGCCGCCGCAGGATTCCGGCGACCCTCTTCGTCGGCGGCCACTGGGCCGCCACCCATCCCGGCCGTTTCGGCGAGATGGCCGCCGATCCGCTGTTCGAGATCGCCAACCACACCTGGAGCCACGCCAATCTGCGCTTCGCCGAGGGCGACAAGCTGCGGCGCGAGATCCTCGCCCCCGAGGCCGCCTTCCGCGCCGCGGTCACCGGTCCGATCTGCCCGCACCCCGACGCCCGGGGTGCGACGCAGCGATCGAAATATCTGCGCTTCCCCTTCGGCGCCTGCGATGCCCGCTCGCTCGCGGCGGTCGCCGATGCCGGCATGGCGGCGATCCAGTGGGACGTGTCGACCGGCGATCCCTCGCCCTTCGTCTCCGCCGACGCGATCGTCGCCACGACGCTGGCCTCCGTCCGCCCCGGCTCGATCGTTCTCGCCCACGCCAACGGCCGCGGCTTCCGCACCGGCGCCGCCCTGCCACGCATCCTCGACGGGCTGGCGAAGCGCGGCTATCACTTCGTCACGGTCGGCGAACTCCTCGCCGCCGGCCGACCGGTGATCACCGAGACCTGTTTCGACGCCCGCCCCGGCGACACCGACAAATACGACGCCCGCGGTCGCAAGCCGAACCCGAAGCCTCTGCCCGAGCCGCAGAAGCCGGGCATCCCGGGCATACCGAGGGCCGCCGCCCCGAGCGGCCCTTCCGCCCCGGCCGCACTTCCGTTGCGCCCCTCCATCGTGAAGCCGACGCCATGACGACGCCCACCCCGCACCCCGCCCCCTTCTCGTCCGCGACCCACGACCTCGGCGTCTGCGTTCTCGGCCCGCTCGGCGACGACGTCGAGGAGATCGCCGCCCGCATCGCCACCCTCGATCCCTGGGCCTCGATGGGCCGCCCGGTATCGAGCTTCGTCGCCTACATGACCCGGCCGATGGCGGCGACCTTCCGCTATGCGGTGCGCATCGACGGCCGCCCGGTCGGCTTCGTGTCGCTGCGCCACCCGTTCATGCGCGGCCCCTACGTCGAGGTCCTCGCCCTCTTCGAAGAGGCGCAGCGCCGTGGCATCGGCCGCGCGATCGTCGACTGGATGGGCCGCGAGGTCGAAGGCGAGGCGACCAACATCTGGCTCTGCGTCACCGACTGGAACGCGCCGGCCCGCGCCGCCTATGCCGCCCTGGGCTTCGTCGAAGTGGGCCCGCTCCCCGACATCGCGATCCTCGGCCAGACCGAGTTCTTCCTGCGCAAGGTACTCGGCCCGCCGCTCGTCTGATCACCCGCGTCGCGGAGTGAGGAACGCGGCCCGAAGATCCCTGTCCCGCCGCCCCTTTCCCTTTGCGATCGAAGAGCCCATTCTTCTCGTGTTCGACCGTTTCGCGACAGGAGGCGACCCGCCATGGAGACGATCCTGATCACCGGTGCCAACCGCGGCATCGGCCTCGCCCTCGTCGAAGCCTTCGCCGGCCGCGGCGATCGGGTGATCGCCACCGTGCGCAAACCCGAACACCTCGAGAGCCTCGCCGCGGTGATGGCGCAGCACCCCGACCGGATCGAGGTGCACCACCTCGAGGTCACCGACGCCGCTTCTCTCGCAGCCCTCGCCGAACGTCTCGCCGGCCGGCCGATCGACGTGGTGATCAACAACGCCGGCACGAAGGGACCGGAGCGCCAATCGACCCTCGACATGGATTTCGACGGCTGGATCGAAACGCTGAAGGTCAACACCCTGGCGCCGCTCGCCGTCGCCCAGGCGTTCCTGCCCAACCTGCGGCTCGGCTCGCATCCCAAGATCCTCTCGGTGTCGAGCGGCATGGGGTCGATGGCCTTCACGCGCTCCGAACACGTCGCCTATCGCAGTTCGAAGGCGGCGCTGAACAAGGTGGTGCAGTGTCTGGCCACCGACCTCAAGGGCGAGGGCATCGCCGTCGCCGCCTGCCATCCCGGCTGGGTGAAGACCGAGATCGGCGGCCCCGACGCCGAGATCACACCGGAAATGAGCGCCACCGGCATCACCCGCATCGTCGACCGCATGAGCCTGTCGCACTCGCCGGAGTTCCTCGCCTGGGACGGCGCCACCGTGCCCTGGTGAGAGCCCTCGGCCTCGCCGGCGCCCGTCGCCGGCGAGGCCGTCCTTTCGCTGATGCGGAAACTTTTTGTCGGAATTCGACGGCATTGCAGCGACGAATTGCGCTTCCGCGAGGGGACACTCGCATTTACCCTTCCTTCGTGGACAGAAGAAATGAGGGAGGAACGATATGACCGCCATGTTGAGCCGGACCGTCGAAATCGTGATGGTCAGTGCCGCGTTCTTCGTCGTCACCGCCATCGTCGTCGGGATTCTGTGAGTTCGGTTTCGACGAGGCCGAGCGGCCCAGCCGCTCCCACCCGATGAGACAGAGCGGCCGAGCCGCTCTCGCAGTTTCGAAAGGCCCGGTCGCCCGATCGGGCCTTTCGCTTTTCTCGGCTGCTCCGATGCCCCCTTCGAGGTCCGGCGTGTCGCGAATGTCGCACCGCGACGGCGACGCCGATCCTTACCGACCTTTAAGTCGACATGGTCGTGGCGTCTGATACGCGAGAGACGACGGCGACGACCCGCGCGCCGCCTCTTTCGCGCTCGGAGATACCATGACCACGCTCGACACCACCGCCCGTCCCCTCGCCTGGGACCCCGTCACCAAGGCCCTGCACTGGTCGATGGCGCTGCTCATCCCGCTCGCCTGGGTGATCGGCGTCGTCGCCGAGGATGCCGCGCGCGAGACCCGCGGCACGCTGATGTTCGCCCACAAGAGCGTCGGCGTCCTGATCCTGGCGCTTCTCGCCCTGCGGCTGCTGTGGCGCGCCACCCATACCGCGCCCGAGACCGAGAAGACCCCGTTCGAGCCCTGGGCCGGTCTCGCCGCCAAGGCCGGACACGCCCTCCTCTATCTGCTGATGATCGGCGTGCCGATCGGCGGCATCGTCACCTCCTTCGCCAACGGCCGCTCGGTGCCCTTCTTCGGCCTCTTCGAGATCGCCTCGCCGTGGGCGACCAAGCAGCCCTTCGAAGGCACGGTCTCGGAGATGCACGAGATCTTCGCCCACCTGCTGATGCTCGTCGCCTTCGGTCACGCCGTCGCCGGCATCCTCCACCACGCGGTGCTGAAGGACCGCACGCTGATCAAGATGAAACCCTTCGCCAAGGGTTGAAGCGAACCGCACTCCGCCGAGCGATCGCAGGGCTGCGACGTCCGCCCATTCGCCGAAACGAAGAGAGCCCCGGATCGTCTCCGGGGCTCTCTTCGTTTCGCGCGCCTGGAACGCCTCACTCCGACGCCAGGATGACGTTGCGGACGATCGGGTAGATCTGGTGCTCCCAGCGCTTGCCGGAGAAGACGCCGTAGTGGCCGACGCCGGCCTGCATGTGGTGGCGCTTGCGATAGGGCTTCAGCGACGGCGTCAGATCGTGCGCCGCCGCGGTCTGGCCGAGCGAGCAGATGTCGTCGCGCTCGCCCTCCACCGTCAGGAGCGCTGTGCGGCGGATGGCGCGGGTGTCGATCTTCGAGCCGCGGAAGGTCATCTCGCCGCGCGGCAGCCGCGCCTCCTGGAACACCCAGCGCACCGTCTCGAGATAGAACTCGGCGGCGAGATCGAGCACGGCGAAATACTCGTCGTAGAAATCCTTGGTCGCCCTGGCCTTCTCGTGTTCGCCCTTGGCCAGGTTCTCGTAGAGTTCGGCGTGCGCCTTGATGTGACGGTCCATGTTCATCGACATGAAGGCGGAGAGTTGGACGAAGCCGGGATAGACCCGCCGTCCGGCGCCCGAATAGCGCCCCGGCACCGATGCGATGAGATTGCGCTCGAACCACTCGATCGGCTTCGACGTCGCCAGCTCGTTGACCTTGGTCGGGTTGACGCGCGTATCGATCGGCCCGGCCATCAGCGTCATCGATCGCGGCTGCGCCGGGTCGTCGGTCTCCGCCATCACCGCCGCCGCCGCCATCACCTGCACGCAGGGCTGGCACACCGCCACCACGTGGGTGCCGGGGCCCATGATCTGCAGGAAGGTGATCAGCGTCTCGACGTAGTCCTCGAATCCGAAGCCGCCGCGCGCCAGCGACACGTCGCGGGCGTTGTGCCAGTCGGTGATGTAGACGTCGTGCTCGGAGGAGAGCGTCTTCACCGTGTTGCGCAGCAGCGTCGAGAAATGACCGGACAGCGGCGCGACGACGAGGACGCGCGGCTGCGGCGACGCCACGTCCTTCTTGAAGTGGAGCAGCGTGCCGAAGGGCGCGACGAAGCGCGGCTTCTCCTCGACCTTCACCATCTCGTTGCCGACCATCACCTCGTCGATACCGTAGGACGGACGGGTGTGGCTGAGGCCGGCGCGGGCGATCATCTCGTAGGCCGCCGCCAGCGACGCGAAGCTCGACGCAGCACCGTTCGCGGCTCCGGTCCCGAGCATCCGCAGCATCGACACGGCGACAGTGCGGATCGGGTCCATGAGCCCGTTCTGGCTCTCGTAGGCGAGATAGAGCATCGACCCGTCACCGGCGGAGGAAGTTGGGGCATCGCCGCCGGTCTCTCCCCTGACGGCCGCGATACGTGAAAAGCCTAGTGCAATTTACTCGCACGTGCGAGATAATTCTCACATTCCACGGGCCGCCCTTCGTCGATCCCCGTGGCCATCCGAGACCCGTCCGATCACCGGGCTCTCGGTCCAGGGAGGACGGGTTCGATGTCCACGGCGACGCTCACCATCTCGAGCAAGAACTACTCGTCCTGGTCGCTGCGCGGCTGGTTGCTCTGCCGCATGAGCGGGCTCGCCTTCGAGGAGCGCGTCCTGCCGATCGACGATCCGAACACCCGCGCCGAACTGCTGCTGCTCTCGCCGTCGTTCCTGGTGCCGTGCCTGACCCACGACGGTCTCGACATCTGGGACACGCTGGCGATCGCCGAATATCTCGACGAGTTGAAGCCGAAGGCCGGCATTCTTCCGAAGGAGCGCGTCGCCCGCGCCCATTGCCGCTCGATCGCCGGCGAGATGCATTCCGGCTTCGCCAACCTGCGTTCGGCGCTGCCGATGAACCTCAAGGGGCACTACCCGAACTTCAAGGTCTGGGCCGGTGCCAACGGTGACATCGAACGCATCGCAACCATCTGGAAGGAAGCGCTCGCGCTCTCCGGCGGACCGTTCCTGTTCGGCGAAACGCCGACACTCGCCGACGCCATGTACGCCCCCGTCGCCGCCCGCTTCACCACCTACGACGTGAAGCTCGACCCGACCTGCGAGGCGTACCGCCGCGCCATCATGAACTGGGCGCCGATGCAGGACTGGATCGCCGCGGCGCTCGCCGAACCCGAGGAACTCGACGAACTCGACGTCGAGTTCTGACGCCGACCCTTCAGCCGGTCGCCTCTCGGGTGATCCGCGTCACCGCGGGCGCACCCGCCGCGGCCTCCGCCTCGAGCGCCTGACGCGCCGCGATCACCGCCGCGCCGAGCCGGCCGACGAGATCGGGACAATCCATGAGGCCGACCTCGCGGATCGCCGTGATCGCCGCCACGACGCCGGCACAGCCGACGTTCGACGCCGCCCCCGTCAGCGTGTGCAACACCCGCCGCACCCCGTCGCGATCGCTCGCCGCATAGGCGCCGGCGAGCTCGTCGACGAGCGCCGTGGCATCGGCGACGAAGACCTCGGTGAGTTCTGCGACGCCGTCCTCGCCGATCTGCTCGGCGAGATGGCGCCGGTGGACACGATCGAGCACGCTCGATGCGCCGGCCGTCTCTTCGGCGAATGTGGCCGGCACGACCGATGCCGTCGCGACGTCGCCCGGACCCGCCACGTCGATCTCCGGCAGATGCGCCGCCAGCGCCGCCCGGAGACGATCGCGGGTGACCGGCTTCATCACGAAATCGTCCATCCCCGCCTCGAAACAGGCCGCCCGGTCGGAGGCGAAGGCGTTGGCGGTGAGGCCGACGATCGGCACCGACGCCGACGTGCCGCCGTCGGCGCGGATCCGCCGCGTCGCCTCGAGCCCGTCCATCACCGGCATCTGCATGTCCATCAACACCAGATCGACACCGCCCTTGGCGAGACGCTCGACCGCCTGCAGACCGTCGACCACCGTCTCGGTCGAGAGCCCCATGCGGCCGAGGATGCCGACGGCGACCTTGCGATTGACCGGATTGTCCTCGACCACCAGCACGTGGCCGGTGAAGCGTGTTTCCACGCCGCGCGGGCGCGCCGCGTCGAAGGCGGACGAGGGCGCCGTGCCGGCGACCCGGTGCGTGAGAATGCGGGCGAGACGCCGCGTCGTCATCGCCCCGTCGACCACCGCCGACACCCGCCCGGCGAGCGTCCGCGTCCCGAAGCCGAAGACCACCGCCGCGACCGGATCGATCGCCTCCGGCCCGCCTTGGCGCGCCTCCCACCCGGCGTGATCGACGACCGTGAGATCGACCGGGACGCCGTGTCGCCAGAACGGAACGATCTCCACGCCGAGCGCCCTCAGATCGCGGGCGAGCGCCGTGCGCACCAGCGGCGAGGCGGCGAGCGGCGCACCCTTGAGGCCGGCGCCGGGCAACGTCTCGACGGCGCCCTCGACGACGCCCACCGGCACGTCGATCCAGAAGGTGGTACCGCGCCCCTCGACGCTGTCCACGCCGATACGGCCCTGCATCGCCTCGACGATGCGCTTGGAGATGGCGAGGCCGAGGCCGGTGCCGCCGAAGCGCCGGCCGATCGAGGCGTCGGCCTGCGAGAATTCGGTGAAGAGACGGCCGACGGCGCTCGCGGCGATGCCGACGCCGGTGTCCTCGACCTCGATGCGCAGTCGCCGTCCGCCGTCGAAGCCGACCACCTCGCGCGCCCGGATCACCACCGCGCCGTAATCGGTGAACTTGACCGCGTTGCCGACGAGATTGATCAGCACCTGACGCAGCCGCGTCGGATCGGTCTCGTAGGCCGCGAGCGGATAGGAGGCGACGAAGTCGAGCCCCTTCGCCTCCGCCTTGGGCGACAGCATCTCGACCACACCGTCGATCACCTCGGCGAGTTCGATCGGCCGCCGCTCGAGATCGATCGTGCCGGATTCGAGCTTGGAGAAGTCGAGGATGTCGTTGATCAGCGCGATCAACGCGTCGGAACACTGACGAATGGTCGACAGTTGTTCGATCTGTTCGGCGTCGAGCCTACCCGTCGACATCAGTTCGGCGGTGCCGATGATGCCGTTGAGCGGCGTGCGGATCTCGTGGCTCATGGTGGCGAGGAAGGCGGATTTCGCCTTGTTGCCCGCCTCCGCCGCCTCCACCGAGCGGCCCAGTTCTTCGCTGAGCCGTTGCAGACGGAAGCGCGAGATCTCGTTCTGCTTCAACTGGCGCCAGATCATCACGATCACCGCGCCGACCGCCGTCATCAGCGCCAGGACCGTGCCGGCGAGCCAAGCGTAGATGCGCGAGGTCGCCTCGCGATCCTCCACCTGGATGGAGAGTTGCACGTGGTTGGTGGCCTGGAGCAGGGCTTCGGTCGCCGACCGCAACGCCGTGACCTTGTCGATCGCCGTCTCGAGATCCGCCGCATCCGCTTGTTTCTCCGCGGCGAACCGGTCGAACAACGGCAATAGGTCGTGAATCTGCCGACTGAAGGCCTCCGTCAATCGCTGAAGCTTGCCGTCCGAACGGAACTTGCCGGGGAAATCCGCCTCTTCCATCACCTCGTGACGGCTGTAGAGGATGTCGAAACGCTGCAAGACCTCGTCGAACGTCCCGTTCGAGTGGCCGCTTGCGAAGTCGTGCAGGGCGAAATACAGCCTGCCGACCTCGCGATCCGTCTGATAGGTCGCCCACAGGGCATCCTCGCGGATGCTCACCGCCGACGAGTTCTGCCGGACCCACAGCGCGTGGAAGAACGCGATCACCGCGGCGAGAAGCATCAGACCGACGGCGATCAGCGACACCAGTCCCTTGTTGCGCACGACCGCCGCGCGCACCAGAGGCCACTTCGACGACGGCTTCGACATGGCGATCCCCCTCCGGCCGAGACGCGGCGAAGGCCCGCCGATCATCGGCGGGCCTCGCGGCTCACTGCACCTCGATCGACTTCACCTGCCACGCCGAGCGCGAGAAGATCTTCTCGTTGTAGAGCGCGTGATCGAGGTCGAAGGGATAGATGACGAAGATCGGTCCCTTGTCGCGCACCGGCATCGGCTTGCCGTCCTTGCGGGTCGCCAGGATCACCGGCCACTTGCGGAAGTCCTCGACCGGCACTTCGACGGCGTAGTCGTTGAGCGCCACGATCTTCAGCGTCGTGCCCGACGCGCCGATCTGGTCGAGGAGCGCCGCGCCGAGCGGCCCTTCGAACTTCACCTTGCCCTTGGTCCAGGGCGTCTCGGTCTCGGTGGCCCGGCCGGGCAGCGCCTCGAGCATCGCCAGATCGTAGGTCGCGGCGCCGCCGGCGTTGGCCTTTGCGATCTTGCCGGTGATGGTCAGGATCACCTCGCCGGTCGGCGTGGTGAGCCCTCCGGCATGAGCCGACAGGATCGCGGCGGGCGAGGCGAAGAAGCCGAAGCCGAGCGCGGCCACGGCGAAGAGGGCGGTGCGAAGGCTCATACGGGCGTTCCTTCGTTACGGGTGTCGGGGATGTCGGCGGCGCCGGGATCTTCCTCGTGGCGGGATTCTCACGCCGCCGCTTCGTCGTGATGTGCGGTGCCGGCGATGGCGACGATCTCGTCCCAGCGGGCGAAGAACGCCTCGACGCAGGCGGGATCGAAATGCTTGCCGGTGTTCTCCTCGATGAGGGCGCGCGCCTTCTCGAGCGGCCAGGCCGGCTTGTAGGGACGCACCGACATCAGCGCGTCGAAGACGTCGGAGAGCGCCGTGATGCGCCCGGCGAGCGGGATCGCCTCGCCGGAAAGACCGCGCGGATAGCCACGCCCGTCCCAGCGCTCGTGATGTGACACGGCGATGTCGGCGGCCATCTGCAGCAGGCGCGACTTCGACCCCTCGAGGATGTTCCAGCCGAGCGTCGCATGGGTCTCCATGACCCGGCGCTCCTCCGCCGACAACGGCCCGGGCTTGAACAGGATCTCGTCGGGAATGCCGACCTTGCCGACGTCGTGCATCTGGGAGGCGATCTCGACGAGACGGCACTCCTCTTCCGGCAGGCCGAGTTCCTCGGCGACGATGCCGCAGATCCGCGACATGCGGGCGATGTGGTCGCCTGTGTCGGTGTCGCGCCGTTCGGTCGCCTTCGACAGGCGCCAGATGATCTCGCGCTCGCGTTCGATCAGATCGCGGGTCTTCTCCGCCACTTCGGCGTCGAGCCGGGCGGCCCGTTCGGCGAGCCGCTTCTGCGCCCCGCGCAACGCCAGGAGATTGCGCATCCTGACCTTGAACTCGATCGGCTCCAGCGGCTTGGTGAGGAAATCGGTCGCCCCGGCCTCGAGCGCCTCGATGGTGACGTCGCGCTCGTCGACCGTCGTCACCATGACGATCGGCACGTGCTCGTGGCGCGGCATGGCGCGCATCCGGCGGATGAACTCGATGCCGTCGATCTCCGGCATGCGGTAGTCGACGAGGACGATGTCGACCTCGGTATCGGCGAGCGCGGCGAGCGCGGCCCCCGGATCGGTGAAGGCGAGAGCTTCGCAGCCCTCCATCCGCGTCACCAGATGTCGCACCAGCACCAGATTGGTCATGTTGTCGTCGACCATCAGAACCGTATGCATCGCATGCCTCCGTTCCATGGCCTCAGTGAATCCACGGATTGCGACTTTCATCAACAGAATACATACGCGATACGCGCAAAACGTCTTGCATGAGTGAATTGAATATGAATCCAATTATAAGGAAAGAATGAAGGCAGTCGCGACGGATACGTTTACGATGAGAGATCATTACTTTTTTTACTAAGATTTTAGCGAGCCCCCGGTATCGAGCCGCGATCACCGCCCCGGCGAGACCGTCACGATCCGGCACGGACCGGGTTCGCCCGGCGAACCCTTGACGCGACCGAGCGGCTTTCTCCGAAAGAGGGCTTTCCAACCGCGCCGCGCCGACTTAATCCATTCGACGGGAAAGCGACCGGGACGGAACATGGCGCGCACGACGGGATCGAACGGCGAGAAGACCGCTGCCGCGGTGCGCGAGGCCGGCATCCGCCTGATCTGGCAACACGGCTTCGAGGCGATGAGCCTGCGTCGCCTCGCGGCGGAAGTCGGCATCCAGCCGGGCTCGCTCTACAATCACTTCGAGACCAAGCAGGCGCTGCTCTACGACATCGTCCGCGATCACATGGAGACGCTGCTCGCCGCCTGCGACGCGGCGCTCACCGAACCGGTCGAGCCGCGCGACCGGTTGATCGCCTTCGCCGGCTTCCACCTGCGCTACCACATGACCCGGCGCATGCTGGTCTACATCGCCAACTCCGAATTGCGCAGCCTCGAGGCGGAGAACCGCGCCTCGATCGTCGCCTTGCGCAAGCGCTACGAGCAGAAGCTGACCGACATCCTGGTGGCCGGCGCCGAACGCGGTTTCTTCCGCGTCGCCGATCCGCGCGTCACCACCTTCGCCCTGATCTGGATGCTCACCGGCATCTGCGAGTGGTATCGCCCCGGCGGTCGCATGAACGAGGACGAACTCGTCGCCCTCCACGTCGACATGGTGCTCGGCGCCGTCGACGCCCGCTGACCCTGAATCGCGCGACCGCGGCTCACTCCGCGTCCGCCTGCCGCCCCGGTACGGCGTCGGCGAAGGCGGCCATCTCCATCGCCGCCGCCTCGGCCGCGAGCAGCCGCGGGAAGCGCGACACGTCGACACCGAAGCGCCGGGCGTTGCCGAGCTGCGGCACGACGCAGATCTCGGCGACCGTCGGCCGATCGCCGAAGAGGAACCCGCCGGGCCGATCGGCGACCATCGCCTCGCAGGCTTCCAGTCCTTCGGCGTTGACCGCCGCCGCCCAGGCGGTGACCCGTGCATCGTCGAAGCCGGCGTCACGGCGCAACCGGTTCAGTACCCCGAGGTTCTGCACCGGGTGGATCTCGCAGGCGATCGCCAGCGCGACGGCCCGCGCCTTCGCCCGCTCGAGCGGATCGGTGGGCAGCAGCGGCGGCGTCGGACGGGTCTCTTCGAGCCATTCGAGGATGGCGAGCGACTGGGTGAGCATCGTGCCGTCGTCGAGTTCGAGCACCGGCACGAGACCCTGAGGATTGCGCGCCAGATGCGCCGCCTCGCGCTGTTCGCCCTTGCGCAGATGAACGAAGACGTCGTCGTGAGCGAGCCCCTTGAGCGCCAGCGCGATCCTGAGCCGCCAAGCGGCGGAGGAACGGAAATAGCCGTAGAGCTTCATGGTGATCCTCATGCCTGTGGTGCCGTGCTCCCTCTCCCGGGGCGAGGGCTTCTCGTCACGTCCGGCGGCGCGCCGCCTCCCCCTCCCCCTCCCCCTTGCGGGGGAAGGAAGTGCCTGCGGCGCAGCCGTTCCCCGTCACCACCCCTCGCGCACGTGCGCCGGCAGGATCTCGCCTTCGCAGGTGCCGAAGCCGATCGAGAGGCCGTCCCGCTTCGCCCGGCCGGTGATGATCACCGTGTCGCCGTCCTCGAGGAAGGTCCGCGTCGAACCTTCGGAAAGCGTGATCGGCCGCTGGCCGTTCCAGGTGAGCTCGAGCAGCGAACCGAGGCTGTCCGGCGTCGGTCCCGAGATCGTCCCCGAACCGATGATGTCGCCGATGTTCATGGCGCAGCCGCAGATCGCGTGATGGGCGAGTTGTTGCGCCGTCGACCAGTACATGTGGGCGAAGTTGGTGCGCGAGATCACCGTCACCTCGCTCGCCCCCTTCGGGCGGATCGCCACCTCGAGTTCGACGTCGAGGTTCATCGGCCCAGGCTGCCGCAGATAGGGCAGCGGCGCGGGATCCTGTGCCGGTCCGTCGACCCGGAACGGCTCCAGCGCCTCGGCGGTGACGATCCACGCCCCCATCGAGGTGGCGAAGACCTTGGCCTGGAACGGTCCGAGCGGCACGTATTCCCAGGCCTGGATGTCGCGCGCCGACCAGTCGTCGAGCAGCGCCCAGCCGAAGATCGCTGCGTCGGCCTCGGCGACGGTCATCACCTCGCCCATCGGGTTCGACCGCCCGACGACGCCCGCCATCTCCAGTTCGAAGTCGAGCTTCCGGCACGCCCCGAAGGACGGCGCCGGCGCGCTCGGCGCCTTCATCTGCCCGAGCGGCCGGCGAACCGGCGTCCCCGAGACGACCATGGTGGAAGCTCGCCCGTTGTAGCCGATCGGAATCGACAGCCAGTTCGGCAACAGCGGCTCGGCGTCGGGCCGGAACATCTTCCCCACGTTGGTGGCGTGTTCGCGCGACGAATAGAAATCGGTGTAGCCGCCGACCGAGACGGCGAGATGCATCTCCGCCGCCGCGACCGGCACCAGCGCCCGGGTGCGCAGGATCGCGTCGTCGCGCAGCGTCGCGACGTCGGCGCGGAGCAGCTCCGACAGCCGCGCCCGCACCGCCGACCACGTCCCGCGCCCGAGGGCGATGAAGGCGTCGAGCGTGCCGGTGGCGAAGACGCCCTTCGGCAGCGACGCGTCGAGGAGCCCGGCCGCCTGCAACGCGTCGACGTCGAGGACACCGGCGCCGATGCGGATGCCGGCGCGCCGCCGCTCGTCGCCCTCGGTGGAGAAGATCCCCCACGGCAGGTTCTGGATCGGAAAGTCCGACCCTTGCGCGCTCGCCACCCAGGAGACGAGAGAGGGATCGTTGGTCGGGTTCATGAGTCTCGTACTCCGATCGATGCCCCCGTCTGACGGACCGGGAAGAAGTGCTGTCGAAGAAGGCCGCGCCGCCTGCGTCCCCTCCCCCCTCGAGGGGGGAGAGGACCGGATGAGAGGGTCTTCGCTCCGGCGTGCCGTCCCGGTCGAGGAGAGGCCCCTTCACCCCTCGAGCGCCGCCCACATGTCGCGGTCGCGCTCCGCGGTCCAGATCCGCGGATGGTCGAGCCCCTGCGCCTCGTCGAGGGCGCGGGTGACGTCGAAGGGCAGACAGTGATCGAAGATCACCCAGTGGCCGTACTTCGGCTTCAGCGCCGCGTAGGTGTCCTTGTAGATGCGGTTGAGGTCGTGCCCCGCCGCGGCTCCCGCCTTCACCGAGGCATAGAGATCGACGAGGAAGGACCGCGTCCCCTCGATGCCTTCCTTGACCTTGTCCTTACCGACCAGCGCCTCGCCGCGCCCCGGCACCAGCGCCACCGGATCGAGCGCCGCGATGCGGTCGAGGGTCGCCGGCCAGTCGCCGAAATGGGCGTCGCCGGCATAGGGCGTGGCGCCGTATTCGACGAGGTCGCCGGAGAACACCACGCCCTCCTGCGGCAGCCAGGCGATGGTGTCGCCCTTGGTGTGGCCGCGGCCGATCTGATCGAGCACCACTTCGACCTTGCCGAGACGGATGGTCAGCTTCTTGTCGAAGACGATGGTCGGCCAGGTCAGCCCCGGCACGCTCTCCACCGCCCGGAACAGGCGCGGGAAGCGGCCGATCTCGCTGTCCTTGTCCTGCTCGCCGCGCTCGACGATCATCTCCCAGGTGGCGCGGCTGGCGACGACGTTGCGGAGGCCCGCCGAGCGATAGCCCTCGGCGCCGAGGACGCGCACCGCGTGATAGTGCGACAGCACCGCCCATTCGATCGGCTTGTCCGTCACCTCGCGGATGCGGCGGATGACGTCCTGCGCCATCACCGGCGTCGCCTGGGTGTCGAGCACCATCACCGAGTCGTCGCCGATGACGATGCCGGTGTTGGGATCGCCCTCCGCCGTGTAGGCCCAGGCGTGCTCGGAGATCTGAGCGAAGGTGACCTTCTTCTCTTCGAGGTCGGCCTGCGAGGCGAAGGCCTTGGTCGTCGACATGGGGCACGTTCCTTTCGAGTGGTGGGGCGTCGGCTCACATGCCCAGATAGGCGCGGCGGACGTCGTCGTTCTTCAGAAGCTCGGGACCCGATCCCTCGAGGGTGACCGAGCCGGTCTCGAGCACATAGGCGTGGTCGGCGACGGCGAGCGCGGCACGGGCGTTCTGCTCGACCAAGAGGATGGTGATGCCGGCCTCCTTCAGCATCTTCACGATGCGGAAGATCTCCTCGACGATCAGCGGCGCCAGACCCATCGACGGCTCGTCGAGGAGCAGCAGCTTCGGCCGGCTCATCATGGCGCGACCCACCGCCAGCATCTGCTGCTGGCCGCCCGAGAGCGTGCCGGCGGAAAGCTTGCGCCGCTCCCGCAGGATCGGGAAGAGGTCGTAGACCTCGTCGAGCCCGGCGCGGATCTCCGAGGACGGCCGCGTGTAGGCCCCCATGACGAGGTTGTCCTCGATCGACATCGGCCCGAACACCTGGCGGCCTTCCGGCACCTGGGCGATGCCGGCGCGCACCCGCGCGTCCGCCCGCATCCGGGTGATGTCCTGCCCGCCGTAGCGGATCGCCCCGACCGCCGCCGGCTGGACGCCGGAGATGCAGCGCAGGAGAGTCGTCTTGCCGGCACCGTTGGCCCCCACCAGCGCGACGAGTTCGCCGGCGCCGATCTCGAGGCTCACCCCGTGCAGCGCCTCGATGCGGCCGTAACGGCAGGTGAGGTCGGAGACCGCGAGCAGCGTCCCCTCGGCCTTGGCGCGCCGCGGGGTGAGCTTCTCCACCACCGTGTCGGAATGGCCGCCGAGCCCTTCCGGCGCCGGCAGCAGCGCTGTTATGCGGGCGCGCAGGAGCGCGATCTCGGCCGGCGCATGCGGATCGCCGAGCGGATCCACATGAGCGTCGAAGGACGCGTCGACGTCGGCCCAGTCCTCCGCCGTCAACACCTTGCGCGCCAGCGGGAAGGTCACGTCCTCCTCGAGCCGCATGTGTTCGCCGAGGCGAGTGCGGAACGAGCCGATCTCCTCGACCAGCTTCGCCGCCCGTTCGCCCTCCGGCGCCACCGGTTTTCCCGCGACCGGCCGCGCCAGATCGCGGATCCGCTCGACCTGATGCGGGCTCATCTCGTGGTCGCGTTCGAGCCGGTCGATGATCGCCGCGGCTTCGTTCGATCGCCGCCGGATGCGGGCGAAGAGCAGGTCGCTCTCTTTCGGGTGATGGAACCGTTCGGTGAAGGTCTCGAGATAGTCGGCGATCAGCGCCACAGTGGCGAGGTCGGTCGCCCGATCCTGTGCCGCGCGCTCGCCGGCGAGGCGATCGGCGAGGACGCCGAGCGCGTTGGTGACGCGCCACATGTTGCGATGTTCGGCTTCGATGACGCCAAGCGCTCGCATCTCACACCCCCTCGCTCTCGGCGCCGAGATAGGCGGCGACGACGTCGGGGTTCACCCGGATCTCGGCCGGCGTCCCCTCCGCGAGCTTCTTGCCGTAGTCGAGCACGACGATGCGATCCGAGACGTTCATGACCAGCTTCATGTCGTGTTCGACCAGCACCACGGTGACGCCGGTCTTCCCCAGTTGCGCGATCAGGTCCTCGATCTCGTGCGTCTCGGTGTGGTTGAGGCCGGCGGCCGGCTCGTCGAGGAAGAGGATGCGCGGGTTCGCCATCAGCGCCCGGGCGATCTCCAGCCGCTTCAGCGCCCCGTAGGGCATCGAGCGCGCCTCGGCCCCGATGTAGGCGCCGCAGCCGACGAACTCCATCGCCTCGGCGGCGCGGATGCGCGTCGCCTTCTCGCGGCCGCCGAACGAGGCGAGACCGAGGAGGCCGGCGACGACGCTCGAGTTGAGCCCGAGATGCGCACCGGTCATGACGTTCTCGATCGCCGAGAGGTTCATCGAGATCTGCAGGTTCTGGAAGGTGCGGCTCATGCCGAGCGCCGCGAGCTTCTCCGGCGCCTCGCCGCCGATCTCCTGCCCCTCGAAGCGGATCGAGCCGGAGGACGGCGTGTAGACGCCGGTGATCAGATTGAAGAGCGTCGTCTTGCCGGCGCCGTTGGGACCGATCACCGCGTGGATCGTGCCCTTGGTCACCTCGAAGGTGACGTCGGAGACCGCGGTGACGCCGCCGAAGGACTTGGTGAGGGTCTCGACCTTCAACATGCCTCAGCCCTCCCGCCGGATCAGACGGAGAAGCGACGGCACGATACCGCGCGGCAGGAAGATCATGGTGGCGACCAGGATGACGCCGAAGATCACCGTCTCGAACCCTTCGAAGTGGGCGAGGAGATCCGGCAGCAGCGACAGCAGCGCCGCCCCGAACACCGACCCCCAGATCGACGCCATGCCGCCGACCACCACCATCGTCACCAGTTCCACCGACTTGTGGAACGAGGCGACCTGCGGGGTGATGAAGCCGAGATAATGGGCGGTGAGCGATCCCATGATCGCCGCGACCACCGCCGAGAGCACGAAGACGCGGGTCTTGAACGAGGCGGTGTCGATGCCGACCACCCGCGCCGCCACTTCCGAGCCGTGCAGCGCCCGGAGCGCCCGGCCCGCCGGACTCTCGACCAGATTGCCGGCGACGAGAATGGCGACGACGAGAAGCCCGGCGAAGACCGGATACCACACCCGCTCGCCATAGAGCCGGATGCCGAAGACCGAGAGATCGCCGACCGCCATGCCGTCCGGCCCGCCGGTGAGGCTCGACTCGTTGGTCAGCACGATGGTGACGATGATGCCGAGGCCGAGCGTCGCCATGGCGAGATAGTGGCCCTTGAGGCGCAGGATGACGCGGGCGACGATCCAGGCGAGAACGCCGACCACCGCCGCCGAGACGACGAGGGCGACGGGCGCCTTCCAGTCGTAGTGCGTCGTCAGGATCGCGGAACCATAGGCGCCGAGACCGAAGAAGCCGGCGTGACCGAGACTGATCTGGCCGCAGTAGCCGATCAGCAGGTTGAGTGCGATGGCCAGCACCGCGTTCGCCATGATGCGGATCACCACGTCGAAGTAGAAGGCGTTGGGCAGCACCAGGGGCAGCACCGCCAGCACGGCGACGAGCACCAGGGTCGGCGCGTGACGCGTCGCCAAGGACGGCGCGGTGGCGAGCGCCGCCGCCGCCGTCTCCGGCGAGGCGCGACCGAGGATCGAAGAAGTCGAGGCGTCGTTCATCGTCCCCTCACACGCGATCCGACGACCCGAGACCGAAGAGGCCGCGCGGTCTGACGACGAGAATGACGAGCACCAGCACGAAGGGCACCGCGTCCTTGTAGGAGGAGGAGACGTAGCCCGCCGTCATCGTCTCGATCAGGCCGAGCAGCACGCCACCGGCGATCGCTCCGACGCCCGAGCCGAGCCCGCCGAAGGTCGCCGCGACGAAGCCCTTGAGGCCGAGCATAAGGCCGGCGTCGTAGGAGGTGGTGGCGATCGGCGTGATCAGCACGCCGCCGACCGCGCCGAGCGCCGCGGCGAGGCCGAAACTGGCGAGCAGCACCTTCTTGACGTCGACGCCGACGAGCTGCGCCGCCAGGCGATTGTGGGCGGTGGCGAGAATGCCCTTGCCGGTGCGGGTGCGGCCGAAGAAGACGGCCAGCGCCACGACCACCACCGCGGTGACGACCATCACCCACAGGCTCTGCGGCAGCAGCGTCGCCCCGCCGATGGCGATCGGCGTGTCGCCGGAGAAATGCGGCAGCGTCAGATTGCCCTTGCCGAGGGTCACTTCGACGACGCCGCGCAGGATCATCGACACGCCGATGGTGATGATGATGATCGAGGTGATGTCGGCGTCGCGCGCCGGCTCGATGGCGAGCTTCTCGACCAGCAGGCCGACGAACGCCACCACCAGGATCGCCGCGAGGACCGCGAGCGGCAAGGGAATGCCCGAGGCGGCCAGCACCGCCGCCACCATGCCGCCGAGCATGATGAACTCGCCCTGGGCGAAATTGATGACGCCGGAAGCGTTGTAGATCATCGAGAAGCCGAGCGCCGACAAGGCGTAGGTCGCGCCGACCGTCAGCCCGCTGAACAGCAACTGCAGAAACTGCGACATGGGGCTCTCCGGCTCCGCTCGGTCGTCACGAGGGGCGTCGCGCGAGAAACGTCGGAAGAGGAACCGGGAGCGCGAGCCGCGCCCCCGGTCGATCACGAGGCGCTCGTCAGTCGACGAGAGTCCACTTGCCGCCCTTGATCTCGAGCATCTTGAAGGCGGTGACGTCGAGGCCCATGTGGTCCGTCACGCTCATGTTGACGACGCCACCGGTGCCGACGAAGCCCTTGGTCGCTTCGATGGCGTCGCGCACCTTGGCCTTGTCGGTGGTGCCGGCCCGCTTGACCGCATCGGCGTAGATCATCAGCGCGTCGTAGGCATGACCGCCGAAGGTCGACACGCCCGACTTGAAGGCTTCGGTGTAGGCCTTCGAGTAGCCGACGACGACCGGCTTCTGCGGGTCGTTCGCCGGCAGGTCGTCGGCGACGATCAGCGCCGCCGCGGGCAGGCGCACGCCCTCGGCGGCATCACCGGAGAGCTTGATGTAGGACTCGGAAGCGACGCCGTGGCTCTCGTAGTGCGGCAGCTCGAGGCCGAGCTGGGCGATGTTCTTGGTGACGATCGCCGGACCCTGACCGAGACCGAACACCAGGAGCGCCTGAGCGCCGGCGATGCCCTTGATCTTGGTGAGCTGGGCGGTGACGTCGGTGTCCTTCGGTCCGTAGGTCTCGTCGGCGACGATCTCGATGCCGGCCTTGGCGGCGGCGGCGATCGTCTCCTTGCGGCCCGACTGGCCGAAGCCGGAGGTCTCGGAGAGCAGCGCCAGCTTGGAGAAGCCGCGCTTCTTCATGTCGGCGAAGACGCGCTCGGCCGCCATGCGGTCGGTGTGCGGGGTCTTGAACACCCACTTCTTCACCGGCTCGACGATGACCACCGCGCCGGCGAGGCTGATGAACGGAACTTCGGCCTTCTCGACCAGCGGCACCATGCCCATGGTGGCGCCGGTGGTGGTGCCGCCGAGGATGACGTCGACCTTGTCGTCTTCGATCAGACGCTTGGTGAAGCCGTTGGCCTTGGCCGCGTCGGAGCCGTCGTCGTAGGTGACGAGCTCGAGCTTGCGGCCGAGCAGGCCGCCGGCCGCGTTCAGCTTCTCGACGTAGAGCTGCAGCGTCTTGGCTTCCGGATCGCCGAGGAAGGCGGCCGGGCCGGTGACGGACAGCACCGAACCGATCTTGATCGGATCGGCGGCGAGCGCGGGAACCGCCGCGACGGCGGCGAACGAAAGGGCGGCGACCGCCGTCTTCACGAATCTCTGCATCGGATTTCCTCCCGGTCGAATGGGGTCGGTTCATGCCCGACCCTCGGCTTCTGGAGACACATGATACATTGACCAACCGGTCGGTCAACTATCTTCGCTCTCCGTCTTTCACCACCCCGGCCTCGTCGAGGCGAGACGGCCATGATCGGCCCCGGCCGAGGCCGGCGCAACCCGCACTCATTCGCCTCCGACCCGCCCTCCGGCGACCTTCAGCGCCTCGCTCAACACGGCGCGGTCGCCGATGTGGTTGGCGAGAACGAGAATGAGCTTGCAGTTCACCATCTGCGCCTGAGCGTCGGTCATGTCGCGCTGGCTGTCGATCAGCTCCTGATAGAAGCCGTCCGGGTCGGGAATGTTGGGATCGAGGTTCAGGTTCACGGCGTCTCTCCTCCGGCGGCCGAGGCGCGGGCGATGGCGGCGGCGATCTTCGCGGCGTCGAAAGCGCGCCAGCGCGCGGCGACGTGTTGATCGGGGCGGACGAGATAGGTGGTGCCGGCCGCACCGTCGTAGCGCGCCGCGACGAGACCCTTCACGTCGACGACATCCTCGCCGATCGAAACGACCTTCGCCTCGATCTCGCCCCGGCGCACCGCCTTCGTCGGCGCCGGGCCGAAGGTGAGGACGGTGAAGCCGTCGCCCAGATGATGCAGCAGCCAGTCGTCGCGACCGTCGACCGTCACCGGCGCGTCGGCGCAGTTGGTGCCCGGCGCCATCTTGCTCGCGAAGGCCTCTTCGTCGGGCGTGACGAGCGACGAGCCGACATAGGGCGTCGGCGTCGACAGCCGCCCCGAATTGACCAGCGGCCGCGCGAAGGCGTGATCGGCGGCGAGCTCCAGCACGGCGTTGCGGAAACGCCGACTCATCTCGCTCTTCGGCGTGATGAAGTCGGTCGAGCGGGTCGACTGGAGGAGATTGTCGTCGGCTGCGAAGGCGCGCTCCTCGTGATAGCTGTCGATCAGCGCTTCCGGCGCCGCGCCGTCGAGGACGAGCTTCAGCTTCCAGCCGAGATTGTCGATGTCCTGGACGCCGGTGTTGGCGCCGCGCGCGCCGAAGGGCGAGACCTGATGCGCCGCGTCGCCGGCGAAGATCACCCGGCCGTGGCGGAACTGGTCGATGCGGCGGCAGGCGAACTGGTAGATCGACACCCACTCGAGTTCGAATTCGGTGTCTTCGCCGAGCATCGCCTTCAGCCGCGGGATCACCTTCTCCGGCTTCTTCTCCTCGTTCGGGTCGGCGTCCCACCCGAGCTGGAAGTCGATGCGCCAGACGTCGTCGGACTGCTTGTGCAGCAGCGTCGACTGGTTGCGGTGGAACGGCGGATCGAACCAGAACCAGCGCTCGGTCGGGAAGTCGGCCTTCATCACCACGTCGGCGATGAGGAAGCGATCCTGGAAGAAGCGGCCGGTGAACTCCGCCCCGACCATCTTGCGCGTGTCGGAGTTGGCGCCGTCGCAGGCCACCACCCAGTCGGCCTCCATGGTGAAGATCCCGTCGGGCGTCTCCACCGTCAGGACCGCGTGGTCGGCCTCCTGACGCAGCGCGATCACCTTGTGCTTCCAGCGCAGGTCGACGTTCGCGAGCCCGCCGATCGCTTCGATCAGATACTCCTCCAGATAGTACTGCTGGAGATTGATCATCGCCGGCATCTCGTGATCGGCCTCCGGCAGGAGGTCGAACCGGTAGCGCAGGTCGTTCTCGAAGAAGACCTTGCCGACCTTCCACGACACACCCTTCTCCACCATCGGCGTCGCGCAGCCGAGGCGGTTCCAGATCTCCAGCGGCCGCTTGGCGTAGCAGACGGCGCGGCTGCCGATCGACACCGTGTCGTTGTCGTCGAGCACCACGGTCGCGATGCCGCGCTTGCCGAAATCGAGCGCCGCGGTCAGGCCGATCGGACCGGCACCGATCACCACCGCCGGGTGACGGACGACACGGCCCTCCGCCTGTTCCGCCGAGCGCCGATGGGCGAACTTCGGATAGGTGTAGGTCTTCAGCATGGACACTCTCCCCCGGGGGCGGCCCGCCGTCGCCGGCCCCGCTGAGGGCCGAAGGTCGCGACGGGCTCGTTGGTGCGGGATCGCTCGGGATCAATCGGTCCCGAATTCCTTCTCGTGCAGCCAGGCGGTGTGACGCGGCGGCTTCTTGGTGACCGCCCACTCGTCGACCATCTCGTGCGCGACCGCCTTCATCTTCGCCATCTCCTCCGGCGTCGTCGTCCAGGCGGCGAGCTCGAGGCGATGGCCGGACGGATCGAAGAAGTAGATCGACTTGAAGATGGCGTGGTCGGTCGGCCCGACCACCTCGATCCCCGCCGCCTCGCAGCGCGCCTTCACCCTCGTCAGAACGTCGATGCCGGCGACCTGGAAGGCGATGTGCTGGGTCCAGTCCGGCGTGTTGGGATCGCGTCCCATCGGCGGCGAATTGGGCAGCTCGAAGAAGGCGAGGATGTTGCCCATCCCCGCATCGAGGAAGATGTGCATGTAGGGATCCGGTGCCTTGGTCGACGGCACCTTGTCCTCGGCGATGGCACCGATCAGGTCCATGTCGAGAATCCGGCCGTAGAACTCGACCGTCTCTTTGGCGTCGCGACAACGGTAGGCGACGTGGTGGATCTTCTCCACGATCATGGGCGTCTCCCCTCGGATCTGGCGTCCGTCGATCCAATCGGTAACAACTGTTACCATCTGCGACAAGCTGTCTCGGTCGCATCTGCCACCGTCGTTCGCAATGCGAACGCAAAAAAGCGTCCTGGCATCGCGCCGCACCCCAGAGCGGCTTGCGAAGATCCGCCGTTTCGGCCGATATTGTCGTTGTCGGTGAAGATCTTCGGAAGATCGCCACGCCGCTTCCCCACCGCAGTGCCATCTCGCAGCTGCGAAGATGGTAACAACGGATACTCGATCGGACGGACCCCATGGCGCACGGCGACGACCTCACCGCGACGGATGCGGAAGCGACGGCGGAGACCGATCGCGGCCGCGGCGGTGTCGACGGGTTCGATCTGACCGGCTTCTTTCCCTATCGTCTGGCGGTCCTCGCCGAGCGGGTGTCGCTCGCCGTCTCCCAGCTCTATGCCGACCGTTTCGATCTCACTCGCGCCGAGTGGCGGGTGATCGCCGCGCTGGGCGCCAACCGCACCATGTCGGCGCGCGACATCGGCCCCTACTCGACCCTCGACAAGATGCAGGTGTCGCGTGCCGTCGCCCGCCTCGAGGAGCGCGGCCTCCTGCGCCGCGAAGACCACGCCGGTGACCGCCGCACCAAGATCCTGTCGCTGACACCCGCCGGACGGACGCTCTACCGGCGCATCGTGCCGTTGGTGCGAGCCCGCGAAGACGATCTCCTCGCCGCGCTGGAGCCGGCCGAACGCGCCCTCTTCGAACGCTGTATGCGCGACGTCCAGGCGCGCGCCGACGGCCTCATCGCCCGCGGCTGATCGACGCCACGGAGCCTCCGCGACGCTCCTCGGCACCCGCTCCGGTAGGGGCTCCGGGTTGCCGAAAACTCGTGCGACGAAAGTCGGTTCACCCTCTTGACCGTACGTCCGGCGATCGGGCCTACTGACCGCCTCGTGACGATCTCATGACGGTGACGTCGTCGTCGCAGGCCACCCGAGAGGCCGCGGGAATCGCAGCGTTTCGCCCGACACGAAAGTGTCGTCTCGTCTTGGTAGCCAACCTCGTCGTGCATCTCGTGAAGATGTTCGCCGCGCGCCGACCGGGTCGGTGAGACGGGGTTGTAAGGTAAGGGGTGTCGCAAGTGATGAAGACCGAACGTGCTCTGATGATCTCCGTGGCCGTCGCCGCGCTCGCCGGCTTCGCCGGGACCGCTTCGGCCCAGTCGATGGACGAACTGGTCGCCGCGGCCAAGAAGGAAGGCCAGCTCACCGTCATCGCCCTGCCCCACGACTGGTGCGGCTACGGTGGCCTGATCGACAGCTTCAAGGCCAAGTACGGTCTCACCGTCAACGAACTCAACCCCGACGCCGGCTCCGGCGACGAGATCGAGGCGATCAAGGCCAACAAGGGCAACAAGGGCCCGCAGGCCCCCGACGTCATCGACGTCGGCCTCAGCTTCGGCCCCTCCGCCAAGGCCGACGGCCTGATCCAGCCCTACAAGGTCGCGACCTGGGCCTCGATCCCCGACACCGCCAAGGACGCCGACGGCTTCTGGTACGGCGACTACTACGGCGTCCTCGCCTTCGAGGTGAACAAGGACATCGTCAAGACCTCGCCGACCGACTGGGCCGACCTCCTGAAGCCCGAGTTCAAGAACGCCGTGGCGCTCGCCGGTGATCCGCGCGCCTCCTCCCAGGCGATCCAGGGCGTCTACGCCGCCGGCCTCTCGGCTGCGGGTGGCGACGCCGCCAAGGCCGGCACCGCCGGCCTCGACTACTTCTCCAAGCTGAACAAGGCCGGCAACTTCGTGCCCGTGATCGGCAAGGCCGCCTCGCTGGCGCAGGGTGCCACCCCGGTCGTCATCCGCTGGGACTACAACGCCCTCGCCGACCGCGACACCCTCAAGGGCAACCCGCCGGTCGACGTCGTCATCCCCAAGACCGGCGTCGTCGCCGGTGTCTACGTCCAGGCGATCTCGGCCTACGCGCCGCACCCGAACGCCGCCAAACTGTGGATGGAGCACCTCTATTCCGACGAGGGCCAGATCGGCTGGCTGAAGGGCTACTGCCACCCGATCCGCTTCAACGATCTCGCCTCCAAGGGCAAGATCCCGGCCGATCTGCTCGCCAAACTGCCGCCGGCCGAAGCCTACGCCAAGGCGACCTTCCCGACGCTCGCCGAACAGTCGGCCGCCAAGGAAGTGATCACCAAGCAGTGGGACGCCGTCGTCGGCGCCAACGTCACCAAGTGAGCCACGTTCCCGGCCGCCGATCGCGACGATCGGCGGCCGGGTCGTGTCGTGCAGCCGCCCGCCGCGGAACAGCCCACGGCGTTCGGCCATCCGGCGTCCGAGCGAGGGGATCCGACGCGTGTCAGAACCATCGACAGCCACCGCCCACCGACCGGGCGGGTCCGGTCTGCCATGGGCGTGGTTCGGCGTCGCCCCGTTCTTCCTCTTCGCCGTCCTGTTCCTGATCCTGCCGACCGCCTTCCTCATCGTCGGCGCCTTCCAGACGGCCGACGGTGAGTTCACGCTGGCCAACATCCGCGATCTGACCCACCCGTCGATCGTCGCCGCCTATCGCATCTCGATCGAGATCTCGGCGGCCTCCGCGATCGGCGGCGCGATCGTCGGGGCGCTGCTCGCCTATGCCGCGGTCGGCGGCGGTCTGCCCAGCTGGATCCGGCCGACGCTGATGACCTTCTCCGGCGTCGCCTCCAATTTCGCCGGCGTGCCGCTCGCCTTCGCCTTCCTGGCGACGCTGGGGCGCACCGGTCTCGTCACCTGGGCGCTGTCGAACTGGCTCGGCTTCAACCTCTACGCCACCGGCTTCAATCTGCTGAGCTTCCTCGGTCTGACGCTGACCTATCTCTACTTCCAGATCCCGTTGATGGTGCTGATCCTCACCCCCGCCCTCGACGGCCTGAAGAAGGAGTGGCGCGAAGCCTCGCAGATCCTCGGCGCCTCGACCTTCCAGTACTGGCGCTGGATCGGCCTTCCCGTCCTGTGGCCGAGCCTGCTCGGCGCGACGCTGCTGCTCTTCGCCAACGCCTTCGGTGCGGTGGCCACGGCTTATGCGCTGACCGGCTCGTCGCTCAACATCGTCACCATCCTGCTCTACGCCCAGATCCGCGGCGACGTGCTGCACAATCAGAATCTCGGCTACGCCCTGGCGCTCGGCATGATCCTCATCACCGGCGTCTCCAACGTCGCCTACATCTGGCTGCGCGGCCGCGCCGAGAGGTGGTCGCGATGAAGAAATCGACCTTCGGCCCCTGGCTGGCGATGATCCTCGGCGCCGCCTATTTCCTGATCCCGCTGATCGGCACGCTCGAATTCTCGATGCGCATGAAGCGCGGCGAGTACTCCTTCGAGGCCTACAAGGTCGTTCTCGGCGATCCGCGCTTCCAGGAGTCCTTCAGCTATTCGGTGGTGCTGGCGCTGGTGACCATCGCCATCGGCGTCCTCCTCGTCGTGCCGACCGCCTACTGGGTGCAACTGCGGCTGCCGAAACTCCGCCCTGTGGTCGAGTTCGTCACCCTGCTGCCGCTGGTCATCCCGGCGATCGTCATCGTCTTCGGCTACCTGCGCATGTACAATTCGCAGAGCTGGCTGCCGCTCACCGATAGCCGCCGCGGCACCGACCTGCTGCTCGCCTTCGGCTATGTCACGCTCGCCCTGCCCTACATGTACCGCTCGGTCGACACCGGGCTGCGCGCCATCGACGTGCGCACCCTGACGGAAGCGGCGGAGAGCCTCGGCGCCGGTTGGGCGACGATCCTCTTCAAGGTGATCTTCCCCAACATCCGTTCGGCGATCCTGTCGGGGGCGTTCCTGACCTTCGCCATCGTCATCGGCGAATTCACCTTCGCCGCGCTGCTCGACCGGCCGGCCTTCGGCCCCTATCTGCAACTGGTCGGCGCCAATCGCGCCTACGAACCGGCGGCTCTGGCGATCATCGCCTTCGTCGTCACCTGGGCCTGCATGGGCCTCATCCAGGTCTTCGGTGCCGCCCGCGGTACCGGATCGAAATCGTGATCGGGGGCCGGATGAGCTTCATCGATATTCACGGGCTGAAGAAGTCCTTCGGGCCGGTCACCGTCGTCCACGACTTCCACCTCGCCGTCGAGCGCGGCGAATTCGTCTCCTTCCTCGGCCCCTCGGGCTGCGGCAAGACGACGATCCTGCGCATGATCGCCGGCTTCGAGACCGCGACCGCCGGCTCGATCGCCATCGACGGCAAACAGGTCGCCCATCTGCCGCCCGCCAAGCGCGACGTCGGCATGGTGTTCCAGGCCTACGCCCTCTTCCCCAACATGACGGTGGCGCAGAACATCGCCTTCGGCCTGCGCGTCGCCAAGAAGAGCGCCGCCGAGATCCGCACCCGCGTCGGCGAGATGCTCGATCTGATCAAGCTGCCGGACCTCGGCGACCGCTACCCCTACCAGCTCTCCGGCGGCCAGCAGCAGCGCGTGGCGCTCGCCCGCGCCATCGCTGTGAAGCCGCAGGTGCTCCTCCTCGACGAGCCGCTCTCGGCGCTCGACGCCAAGATCCGCGTCTCCTTGCGCGAGGAGATCCGGGCGCTACAGAAGGACCTCGGCATCACCACCATCTTCGTCACCCACGACCAGGAGGAGGCGCTGTCGATGTCCGATCGCATCGTCGTCCTCAACGAGGGACGCGCCGAGCAGGTCGGCTCCCCCTTCGAGGTCTACAACTTCCCGCGCACCCGCTTCGTCGCCTCCTTCGTCGGCACCCTCAATCTGATGACCGCGGTGGTGGTCGACGCCGCCGCCGGCCGCCTCACCCTCGACGGGCGCGACGTCGCCACCGCGAAGCCGATCGTCGGCCGCCGCGCCGGCGACACGGTGACGGTGGCGCTGCGCCCCGAGGCGGTGAACCTCGGCGACGGGACGGCGCGGTCCGACACCCTGCCGGGCGTCGTCGAGGACGTCGCCTTCCTCGGCGCGGTGGTGCGCATCCGCGTTCGCCTCGACGCCCAGACCGTCACGCTCGACACGTTCAACCAGCCGAGCGTCGCCTTGCCGAAGCAGGGAGAGGCGGTGAAACTGACCTTCGCGCGAGAGGACCTTCTCGTGCTCGACGGAGACGCGTGAGGCGATGGGTACCCCCAGAGCCATCCTCTTCGACAAGGACGGCACCCTCCTCGACTACTGGGCGAGCTGGGGTCCGGTGAACCGCGCCGCCGTGAACCTCGCCTCCGCCGGCGACCCCCGGCTCGCCGCGCGCCTCTACCATGTCGGCGGAGTCGACGAGACCGGCCGCGCCGCCAACACCCATTCGCTGCTCGCCGCCGGCTCGGCCTTCGACATCGCCCGCATCTGGGTCGCCGCCGGCGCCCGCTTCACCGTGCCGATGCTCACCCGCGCCCTCGACGACCTGTTCCGCGCCTCGGTCGACGACATGGTCCCGGTCGGCGATCTCGCCGCCATACTCGGACGCCTCGACGCCCGAGGCCTCGCCCTCGGCATCGCCTCCTCCGACGGCGAAGCGGCGATCCGCGCCACCGTCGCCCGCTTCGGCCTCGGCGACGTCATCGACTTCGTCGCCGGCTACGACAGCGGCCACGGCCCCAAGCCCGAGCCGGGCATGGTCCACGCGTTCTGCCGCGCCGTCGGCGTCGAACCGCACGAGGTCGCGGTGGTCGGCGACACGCTGCACGATCTCGACATGGGCCGCGCCGCCGGCTGCGGCTTGCGGGTCGGCGTCCTCACCGGCACCGGCACCCGCGACGTCCTGGTCGAGGCCGCCGACCTCGTCCTCGACGACATCGCCGCACTCGAAGCCGCCCTCTTCGGCTGATCGCTCCCGTCCGCGGTCGACACGCCACGCGATCGTTCCGCACGGGGTGCCGGGCCGCCGCTTGCCGACATCGACGCTCTCGGCCATCCTCTCCCCGGGCGGAAGGGCGACGGACGACGGACGACGGACGACGTGATGTTCGCCCTTCGAACCTTCGTCGAGGGCGCGCCTCTCGCCGCTTGACTTCGGGCATCAAAAAAACGAACGTTCGTTCATATAATCGAGACCGTGGCGTCACCCGCGCCGCGACCGGGAGGGGACCCGCCCCAGATGGCCAGGATCGAAGACGAAATCGACCGCCGCGCGCCGGCCTACGCCGAGAATCACGCCGCCCTCGCCGACAAGGTCGCGGAGTTGCGCGCTCGCGCCACTCGCGTCGCCGCCGGCGGTGGCGAAACGGCGCGCGCGCGCCACGTCGCCCGCGGCAAGCTGCTGCCGCGCGACCGCATCCGCCTGTTGCTCGACCGCGGCTCGCCCTTCCTCGAACTCTCGCAACTCGCGGCCCAGGGCATGTACCGCGACGAGGTGCCCTCCGCCGGCATCATCACCGGCATCGGCCGCATCGAGGGCCGCGAATGCCTGATCGTCGTCAACGACGCGACGGTGAAGGGCGGCACCTACTTCCCCATGACGGTGAAGAAGCACCTGCGCGCCCAGGAGATCGCCGCCAAGAACGAGTTACCCTGCGTCTACCTCGTCGACAGTGGTGGCGCCAATCTGCCCAACCAGGACGAGGTCTTCCCCGATCGCGATCACTTCGGCCGCATCTTCTACAATCAGGCCAACATGTCGGCGCGCGGCATCCCGCAGATCGCCGTGGTGATGGGGTCGTGTACCGCCGGCGGCGCCTATGTCCCTGCGATGTCCGACCAGTCGATCATGGTGCGCGATCAGGCGACCATCTTCCTCGGCGGCCCGCCGCTGGTTAAGGCGGCGACCGGCGAGGTGGTCACCGCCGAAGACCTCGGCGGCGCCGACGTCCACACCCGCACGTCGGGTGTGTCGGACCTGATGGCCGAAGATGACGCCCACGCCCTCGGTCTCGCCCGTCAGGCGGTGAAGAATCTCGCCAGACCGAAGCCCGCCGGCCCGATGCTGCGGAGCCCACGCGAGCCCGTCCTCGACCCAGCCGATCTCTATTCGATCGTCTCGGCCGATCCGAAGAAGCCCTTCGACATCCGCCAGATCATCGGCCGCATCGTCGACGGCTCCGACTTCGAGGAGTTCAAGCCGCTCTACGGCACGACTCTGGTCTGCGGCTTCGCCCATGTCTGGGGCTATCCGGTCGGCATCGTCGCCAACAACGGCATCCTCTTCTCCGAGAGCGCGCTCAAGGGCGCACATTTCGTCGAGCTCTGCGCCCAGCGCGGCATCCCGCTCTTGTTCCTGCAGAACATCACCGGCTTCATGGTCGGACGGAAGTACGAATCCGGCGGCATCGCCAAGGACGGCGCCAAGATGGTCAACGCCGTCGCCTGCGCGAGCGTCCCGAAGATCACCGTGGTGATCGGCAACTCCTTCGGTGCCGGCAACTACGGCATGTGCGGCCGCGCCTACGACCCCAACTTCCTCTACATGTGGCCCAACGCCCGCATCTCGGTGATGGGCGGCGAGCAGGCCGCGAACGTTCTCGCCCAGGTCCGCCGCGATGGGCTGGAGGCCAAGGGCGGCGCCTGGTCGGCCGAGGACGAGGAGGCGTTCAAAGCGCCGATCCGCGCCCAGTACGAAGAGCAGGGCTCGGCCTGGTACTCCTCGGCGCGCCTCTGGGACGACGGCGTCATCGATCCGATGGACACCCGCCTCGTCGTCGCCCTGTCGCTGTCGGCCGCCTTCAACGCGCCCCCGAAGGAAACCCGCTTCGGCGTCTTCCGCATGTGACGGCGCACTCGCCGTCCCGCCGTCCTCTCCTTCCGACGCCCGAGGGTCACCGATGACCACCCGTCCGATCCGCCCGATCCGCACCCTGCTCGTCGCCAACCGCGGCGAGATCGCGTGCCGCATCTTCTCCACCGCCCGCCGCATGGGGATCCGCACCGTCGCCGTCCATTCGGAGGCCGACGCCGACGCGCTCCACGTCCGCACCGCCGACGAGGCCCACCTCATCGGCCCGGCCGCGGCGCGCGACAGCTACCTGCGCATCGACCGCATCCTCGAAGCGGCGAAGGCGTCCGGTGCCGATGCCATCCACCCCGGCTACGGCTTCCTCTCCGAGAACGCCGAATTCGCCGAGGCCGTCGCCGCTGCCGGCCTGATCTTCGTCGGCCCGCCGGCCTCCGCCATCCGCGCCATGGGCTCGAAGAGCGCCGCCAAGTCGCTGATGGAGACCGCCGGCGTGCCCCTGGTCCCCGGCTATCACGGCGCCGATCAGGACCCGGAACTGCTCGCCCGCGAGGCGACCCGCATCGGCTATCCCGTGCTGATCAAGGCCTCCGCCGGCGGCGGCGGCAAGGGCATGAAGGTGGTCGAGCGCGCCGAGGATTTCGCCGCGACCCTCGCTTCGGCCAAGCGCGAGGCCGCCTCGTCCTTCGGTGACGATCGCGTGCTGATCGAACGCTACCTGACCAAGCCGCGCCACATCGAGGTGCAGGTCTTCGCCGACGCTCACGGCGACACCCTCCATCTCTTCGAGCGCGACTGCTCGGTGCAGCGCCGTCACCAGAAGGTCATCGAGGAAGCCCCCGCCCCCGGCATGACGCCCGAGCGCCGCGCCGCGATGGGCACCGCCGCCGTCGAAGCGGCGCGCGCCGTCGGCTACGTCGGCGCCGGCACCGTCGAGTTCATCGCCGAAGGCGACGACTTCTTCTTCATGGAGATGAACACCCGCCTGCAGGTCGAGCATCCCGTCACCGAGGCGATCACCGGCGAGGATCTCGTCGAGTGGCAGATCCGTGTCGCCCGCGGCGAGGCGCTGCCCTGCCGCCAGGAAGATCTCGTGGTCATGGGCCATGCCGTCGAGGCGCGCCTCTACGCCGAGGACGCGGATCGCGACTTCCTGCCCCAGACCGGCCGGCTCGATCATCTCGCCTTCCCGACGAACGTCCGCATCGACGCCGGCGTGGCGACCGGCGACGTGGTCTCGCATCACTACGATCCGATGATCGCCAAGCTGATCGCCCACGGCGCCACCCGCGAGGAGGCGCTGGAGCGGCTCGCCGACGCGCTCGCCGCGACCGAGGTGATGGGCCTCGTCACCAACCGCGCCTTCCTCGAGCGCATCCTGCGCCATCCCGAATTCGTCGAAGCCCGTCACGACACCGGCTTCATCGCCCGCAACGCCGACGCCCTCTTCGCCCCGGCGATCGCCGACGATCGCCTCGCCGTTCTCGCCGCCCTCGCCGTTCTCGAACGCGAGAAGGCGACCATGCCCCACGCCCCCGCCGATCCCCATTCTCCCTGGGGAGAGGCGGGGGCGTGGTGCATGAACCTCCCCGCCCGCTCGGAAGTGAGCTTCCGCGACGGCGCCGACACCCGCACCCTCGCCTTCGACCGCCTCGCCGGCCGCACCACTCATGTCGGCCCCGAAGGCGAGGTCGAGGTCGCCGCCACCCTCCTCGCCGACGGCCGGCTCGACGCCCGCCTCGGCGCGACCCGGCTCACCGCCCGCGTCGTCTTCGTCGCCGATCGCATCGCGATCTACACCGGCCGCGATCAGGCGAGCTTCACCCTGGTCGACCCGCGCGCCGGCGACGACGCCCACCACCACCACGCCGACCGGCTGGTGGCGCCGATGCCCGGTTCCGTCGTCCAGGTGCTGGTCGAGGCCGGCGCCACCGTCGCCAAGGGCGATCCGTTGGTGGTGGTCGAGGCGATGAAGATGGAACATGTCATCCGCGCCCCCCACGACGGCGTCGTCGAACGCGTCGACGTCGCCGTCGGCGACGTGGTGGCCGACGGTACCGAACTGGCGGTGATGGCGGCGGAGGACTGAGATCGGGGTCCGGCCGATCACGGCCGGACCGCCGCCGTCGATCATCCCCCGGACCTTTCGCCGCGTCGATCGATTTTTTCGCGCGACGATCGCCATCGCGATTCCGCCTCGTCATGCGCCTCCACGCCCCCGGACTCGGCGTCGCGTGGCCGATTCCGCGCCCGAATTCGCGAAATCGCCGTCCGCCGCCGCGCGGCTCCTGCGCAGTCGAGCCTCTTGACGGGCGCGGCGTCATTCGCTCCGATCGCCTCCACTCGTGATCACATTCGATGGAGAAGCGGCATGTCGGCGAAGAACCCGTGGCTGAGAGAGGCGAACCTGATCGGCGGCGCCTGGGTCGGTGCCGACGGCGGCGCCACCCTCACCGTCACCAACCCGGCGACCGGCGAGGTGCTCGGCACCATTCCCGACGTCGGCCGCGCCGAGGTCGCCCGCGCCATCGCCGCGGCGGAAGCCGCCTTCCCCGCCTGGGCGGCGAAGACCGCGGCCGAGCGCGCCACCATCCTGATGAAGCTGGCGAACCTGATCCGCGCCAACGTCGACGCCCTCGGCGAGCTTCTCACCATGGAGCAGGGCAAGCCGCTCGCCGAAGCCAAGGGAGAGGTCCTCGGCTCGGCCGGCTACGTCCAGTGGTTCGCCGAAGAGGCCCGCCGCGTCTACGGCGACACCATTCCCTCGCCCTGGGCCGACCGCCGCATCCTGGTGCTCAAGGAGCCGGTCGGCGTCGTCGCCGCGATCACGCCGTGGAACTTCCCCTCCTCGATGATCTCGAGGAAGCTCGGCGCGGCGCTCGCCGCCGGCTGCACCGCGGTGATCAAGCCGGCCGAACTCACCCCCTATTCCGGCATCGCCTGGGGCATGCTGGCGGAAGAGGCGGGCGTCCCCGCCGGTGTCGTCAACATCGTGACGGGCAAGCCGGCGCCGATCGGCGACGAGTTCCTCGAGAACCCGGCGGTGCGCAAGATCACCTTCACCGGCTCGACCGCCGTCGGCCGCATGCTCGCCGGCCGCGGCGCCGAGCGGCTCAAGCGCGTGTCGATGGAACTGGGCGGCAACGCGCCGCTCATCGTCTTCGACGATGCCGACGTCGACCGGGCGGTGGCCGGGGCGGTCGCCTCGAAGTTCCGCAACTCCGGCCAGACCTGCGTCTGCACCAACCGCTTCATCGTCCAGGCCGGCATCTACGACGAATTCGCCGAGAAGTTCGCCGCCGCGGTGGCGGCGCTGAAGGTCGGCAACGGTCTCGAGGCCGGCACCGTCCAGGGCCCGCTGATCGAGGAGAAGGCGGTCGCCAAGGTCGAGAGCTTCGTCGCCGATGCGTTGGAGAAGGGCGGCCGCGTCACCGTCGGCGGCAAGCGCCACGCGCTCGGCCACGGCTTCTTCGAGCCGACCGTCATCTGCGACGCCCACATCGACATGAAGTTCGCCCAGGACGAGATCTTCGGCCCCGTCGCGCCGCTCTTCCGCTTCGACACCGAGGAGGAAGCGGTGGCGATCGCCAACGGCTCGCCCTACGGGCTGGCCGGCTACTTCTACACCCGCGACCTCGGCCGCGCCTTCCGCCTCGCCGAGAAGCTGAAGTTCGGCCAGATCGGCATCAACGAATCGGTGCTGACCACGGAAGTCGCGCCCTTCGGCGGCGTGAAGGATTCGGGCTTCGGCCGCGAGGGCTCGAAGTACGGCCTCGACGACTATCTCGACGTCAAATACGTCTGCGTCGGCGGCCTCTGACGGTGAACGCGTGAGGACCCGGCCCGTTCGGGGCTCCACGAGCGAGGCCGGGCTCGACGCGCGGCGGCCGGTCGGGCCGTGACCACGGGGAAATTCCGCGGTGTCGGATTACCTCGTGACGGCGCCGACCGCGCCTCCCGCCCGGACGGCGAAGTGGAAGCCGCGACTTCCGCGCGGAACGCGCCTCGGGCGGCCGAGCGGGCCGAGGGTGCGTTCGCCGCAGCGCGATGCCGATCCGCGGCCGGCGGCTCGCCGGCCGCTCGTGGATGGTTCGGCGACGAACGTCATTTCCCGCTTGCCACGATCGGACGGGGTCGCTATATCCACCCCGTCCGGCGGCACCACCGCCCGCTGCTCCCTTCGTCTAGCGGCCCAGGACGTCGCCCTCTCACGGCGAAAACAGGGGTTCGAGTCCCCTAGGGAGCGCCAC
>CALBKH010000112.1 GCA_937892955.1 uncultured Alphaproteobacteria bacterium | reverse complement strand
CATGACGTCCGCGCTTCGCATCGGTATCGTCGGGCTCGGCCGCCTCGGCCGGCGTCATGCGGAAAACCTCGCCTTCCGGGTGCCCGGTGCCCGGCTCGTCGCCGCGGCGAGCCCTTCGGCCGAGGAGCGCGACTGGGCGGCGGCGAACCTGCCCGGGTTGGCGACCGAACCGGGCCTGCCGGAACTGCTGGCGCGCGACGATGTCGACGCGGTGTGGCTGGTCACCCCGACCTCGTTCCACGCCGACCATGTCGTCGCTTCGCTGGAGAGCGGCCGCCACGTCTTCTGCGAGAAGCCACTGGCGCTCGAGGTCGCCGATTGCGACCGGGTACTCGCGGTGGCGAAGGCCCGGCCGAAGCAGGTCGCCATGGTCGGCTTCACCCGGCGCTTCGATCCGGCGATCGCCGAAGCCAAGCGTCGGATCGAGGCGGGCGAACTGGGAAAGATCTTCTCCATCCGCTGTTCGTCGGAGGACGCGATCGACCCGCACGGCTTCTTCGTCCGCTTCGCCCCGACCTCGGGCGGCATCTATCTCGATTGCGCCATCCACGAGATCGATCTCGTCCGCTGGATCCTCGACGGTGCCGAGGCGCGGACGGTGACGGCGGCGGGGACGCGCCTGATGTATCCGGGCCTCGCACCCTGCGGCGACGTCGACACCGGCTTCGCCACCGTGACCTTCGACGGCGGTTGCGTCGCGACCTTCCACGTCAGCCGCACCTCGCATCGCGGCTTCGAGTCGATGCTGACAATCGTCGGCACCGAGGGGGCGCTGGAGATCGGCCGCGGCCTCGGCCATCTGCCGATCACCGTCGAGAAGGACGGGGGACGCCGGGTCGGCGGGCTCGTCGACTTCTTCGATCGCTTCGAAACCGCCTTCCTCCACGGCGCCCGCGCCTTCGTCGAAGCGGTGCGCGCCGGCCGGCCGTCGCCGCTCGGGCTCGACGACGCGCGCGCCGCGACGGCCTTGGCGGTGAGGATGCGCGAGGCGCTGGTCGTCGCCGAGTGAGCGGCGACGATCGCCTCGGCGATCGAAGGAACTCAGGTCGGCGTTCCGCTCTCGTCCAGGGTGACGATGGCGCGCAGCTCGAGCACCGTGTTCTTCACCGAGTAGATCAGCATGATCGCCCCGGTGATCGGCATGCAGGCGTAGAGCCAGCCCTTGTGGATGGCGAAGGCCGTGGTGTGCTCGGAGGTCTCGAGCGTCAGGTCGAGCGAATACTTGAAGAAGATGGCGATGAACACCAGCGACGCGGCCTCGACCAGGAAGCGGTAGACGAGGCGCGAGCGGGTGCCCGGCAGGCGCTTCGACAGCCAGTCGCCGACCGAGAAGTGTTCGTGGGCGACCCAGACCGCGCAGGCGCCGTAGAAGATCAACGCGCCGTAGAGCATCTCCAGGATCTCGTCGAACCAGTGCATCGACATGAAGGGGAAGAAGCGCACCACGATGTTCAGCGTCAGGATCACGGTGATCGCGGCGAAGAGCGCGATGCAGATCACCTCGAGCACGTAGAGGAGCGCTCGATCGATACGGGAGAGGAGGGCGAAGACGGCGGTCACGGCAGCGCTCCCATCAATTGGTTCGGCAGCCACAACGCGATCTCCGGCACGAAGGTGCACAGCAGCGTGACGGCGAGGATGGTGACGAGATAGGGCAGGGTCTCGAGCGCCAGTGACCAGATGCCGACACGGGCGAAACTCTCCACCGCGAACAGGCACATGCCGACCGGCGGGGTGAGATTGCCGATCATGATCAGCAGCGTCATCACCACGCCGAAGTTGATCATGTCGACGCCGAACAGCGGGCAGATCTTCATGAAGATCGGCAGGGTGATGAGGAAGATGGCGTTGCCCTCGAGGAAACAGCCGAGCGTCAGGACGACGCCGACGACGATCCACAGGAACTCCGTCTGGCTGGTGCCCATGGCGGTCAGCTGCAGGATCAGCGCGTCGGGGATGCGCTCGAAGATGGTGAACCAGCCGAAGAAGTTGGCAGTGGCGATGATGAACATCAGGCCGCAGGTCTGCTTCAGCGAGGCGAAGAGGATCGCCGGCAGCTGCCGGATCGTCAGGTCCCGATAGGCGAAGCCGAGGAGGCCGGCATAGAGCGAGGCGACGACCGAGGCCTCGGTGGCGGTGAAGAACCCGGTGGTGATGCCGCCGATGATCCATACCGGGGTGAGCAGCGGCCAGAACGCCGCCTTGAAGCTCTCCCAGATCTCGTGCCAACTCGCCTTGTCGTCCTTCGGCAGGCCGCGCGGACCGGCCATGAAGCCGATGGCGATCATCATCGCGAGCCCCATGGCGAAGCCCGGCACCGCGCCGGCGAGGAACAGCCGGGCGACCGACACCGAGGTGATGGCGCCGTAGAGGACGAAGGGGATCGACGGCGGGATCACCGGACCGATGGTCGAGGCGGAGGCGACGATCGCCGCCGAGATCTTCGGCCGATAGCCCGCGTCGACCATCGCCTTGTGCTGGATCTGCCCGAGGCCGGCGGCGTCGGCCAGCGCCGAACCGGACATGCCGGAGAAGATCATCGACGAGACGACGGAGACCTGCCCCAAGCCGCCGGCGATGTGCCCGACGAGGGCGCGGGCGAAGCGGAAGATGCGGTTGGTGACGCCGCCGGTGTTCATCAGGTTGCCGGCCAGGATGAAGAACGGGATGGCGAGCAGGGTGAAGCCGGTGGTGCCGAAGTACATGCGCTGGGGCAACAGCGCCAGGAAGGCGGCCTGACCCTGACCGACGAAGAAGATCACCGCCGTCAGCCCGATCGCCACCGCGATCGGCACGTCGAGGATGAGCATCGCCAGAAGGACGCCGAAGATCGCCAGAGTGAGCACGGGCGACGTCTCCGTCGAGAGGAACGATGAGGCCTACAGCGGGCCGCGATGCCGGGCGAGGGCCGACCGTCCGCCGTCCTCCGGTCGCGCTGGCGGGCGTCGAAGCGGGGGACGGCGGTCGTCGGGCCGCCTCACTTGGCGGCGTCGACCATGGCCATGAAGCGGGTGAAGTTGTCGGCGCCGACGCGCGCCTTCACCTTCTCCCAAGCCGGCCCCATGGCGTCCTTCCACGGCTTCAGATCCGGCCGCGAAACGACGATGCCCTTGTTCTTCTCCAGGTCGTCGAGCTGGGTGCCTTCGTTGTCACGCAGGAGCTTGCGCGCCAGCTTGGCCGAGGCGGAGGACTCCTCCATCAGGATCTTCTGTTGGTCCGGGGTGAGCTTGTCCCAGCTCTTCTTGTTCACCAGATGGACCATCGAGGAATAGGTGTAGTTCAGGATGGTCATGTACTTCTGGGTTTCGTAGAGCTTCAGCGCATAGATCGTGCCGACCGGGTTCTCCTGACCGTCGACGACGCCCTGTTTCATGGCCATCACCAGTTCGGAGAAGGCGATGGTGACGGCGTTGCCGCCGGCCGCTTCGACGAAGGCCTGATAGGCGAAGGCCGGCGGGGTACGGATCTTCATGCCCTTCATGTCGGCGGGCGTCATCACCGACTTCTTGGAGTTGGTGAGCTGGCGGAAGCCCCATTCCCAATCGGCGAGATGGACGAGGTTCTTGGTCGCCAGCTGCGGATCGGCCCAGGCCTTGAACGGACCGTCGATGATCGCGTCGGCGGTGGCGTAGTCCTTGAAGGCGAAGGGGGTGGAGATGACATCGTAGAAGGGCAGGTGCTTGGCGATCTGGTCCTGGCCCGACAGGCTCATGTCGACGGCGCCGAGCAACACCTGCTCCAGCACCTCCGGCGGCGAGCCGAGCGCGTTGTTGCCGTAGAGGGCGATGGTGACCGCGCCGCCGGTGCGCTTCTCGACATTCGCCTTGAACTGTTTGGCGGCGACGTCGCAGGGGTGACCTTCGGCGGCGAAGTGGCCGAGTTTCAGCTCGAGCGCGTTCGCGGCGATCGTCGAGCCGAGCAGCATCGCGGCAAAGAGTGCGAGTGACTTCATCCTACCCTCCATGGTTTCTCGGCGCACGGTCGACGCCGCTTGGTGCCTTCGACGGCGGTTCCCGGCGAACCGGGTCGGCCTTCGGTATTCCCTGGGGCGATCGGGGGCTCCGCCTCCGATCGCGACGGACGGCTCAACGCGCCAGCCACCCCCCGTCGACCGGCAGGATCACGCCGGTCACGTAGGAGGAGGCGGGCGAGGCGAGGAAGACGATCGCGGTGGCGAGATCGTCGGCTCCGCCCCAGCGCCCGAGCGGGATGCGCTCGAGGATCTGGCGGGAGCGGACCGGATCGTCGCGCAGCGCCGTGGTGTTGTCGGTCGCCATGTAGCCGGGGGCGATGGCGTTGACGGTGATGCCTTTCGAAGCCAGCTCGTTGGCCATGAGCTTGGTCAGCCCGGCGACACCGTGCTTCGACGCCGTGTAGGAGGGCACGCGGATGCCGCCCTGGAAGGAGAGAAGCGAGGCGATCGAGACGATCCGCCCCGCGCATCCGCGTGCGACCATCGACTTCGCCACCGCCTGGGTGAGGAAGAACAGGCTCTTCAGGTTCACCGTCATCACCGCGTCCCAGTCCTCTTCCGAGAAGTCGAGGACATCGGCGCGGCGGATGATGCCGGCGTTGTTGACGAGGATGTCGATCGGTGCCGCCTCGGCTTCGATGGTCGCGACGAGGGCGGCGAAGTCCTGCGGTTCGGCGAGATCGGCGAGGACCTCGTGGAAGCGGCGACCGTGCGCCTCGACTTCCGCCCGCGTCTCCGGCATCGGCCGGGGGCCGAGACCGACGACGTCGGCGCCAGCGCCGGCCAGCGCCCAGGCGGCTGCCCGGCCGAGGCCGGTTCGTGCGCCGGTGACGAGGGCGGTGCGCCCGGTCAGGTCGAAGAGCGAGGTCAGGTTCATCGGAAATCCCCCGGCGCCACGTGGTCCATGTCGGAGAACACCTGGTTCTCGCCCGCCATGGCCCAGATGAAGGCATAGGCCGAGGTGCCGACGCCGGAGTGGATCGACCAGGGCGGCGACACCACCGCTTCTTCGTTGCGCAGGACGATGTGCCGGGTCTCGGACGGACGACCCATCAGGTGCAGCACCATGCCGTCCGGCGGCAGCTCGAAGTAGAAATAGGCCTCCATGCGCCGGTCGTGGGTGTGACAGGGCATGGTGTTCCACACGCTGCCGGTGGAGAGGCGCGTCAGCCCCATGACCAGCTGGCAGGTCGGCATCACGCCGGGGTGGATGTATTTGTGGATGACCCGCTCGTTGGCGGTCTGCGGGGTGCCGAGCGGTGCCGGGGTCGCCTCGTCGATGCTCACCTTGCGGCTCGGATGGCGATGGTGGGCCGGGCAGGACGCGGCATAGAGCTTGGCCGGACGGGTCGGATCGAGGCTCTCGAAGGTGACGTCCTTCGTCCCCATGCCGAGATAGATCGCCTCCTGGAAATCGAGATCGAAGACCTCGCCGTCGGCCGTCACGCGGGTGGGCCCGCCGATGGCGATGGCGCCGAATTCACGCCGCTCCAGCAGGAAGTCGGTGCCGACCGGCTTGCCGAGTTCGGGAGGAAGCGCCAGTGGCCCGGCGCCCGGCATGATGCCGATGACCATCATCCGCTCGTAGTGGGTGAGGGTGGCGCGGACCTCCCCCGGCCGGAACAGGTCGGGGATGAGGAAATGCCGGCGGAGATCTTCGGTACCGAGGGTCTCCACCTGGGTGTGGTGGAGGGCGTGACGGATGTCCACGTGGGTCCTTTCTCCGGCCGGCGATGCGCCGGCTACCGGTCGAGTTCGGGTCGCATGAACAGGTAGCCGTAGGTCTTCTCGACCTCCGGCAGGGCTTGCAGGATCTCGGCGAGATGGGCGCGCATCGCCGCCTCCGCCGCGTCGGCGTCACGGGCGTCGATCGCCGCCATGACGGCGCGGTGCTGCCGCACGAGCAGCGGCAGCGTCTCGGGGACGGGCAGGGTCAGGTGGCAGACCCGGTCGAGATGGGCCTTGATGTCGGTGAGCGCCTCCCAGGCGGTGGGATAGCCGGCGCCCTCGGCGAGCGCGGCGTGGAACGCCTGATCCTCGCGCTGGAAGAGATAGTGGGCGTGCGCCTCGGCGTGGACCTCCTGGGCGTCGAGGATCGCATCGATGCGCCGGCGCACGTCCGGGTCGAAGCTCTCGCAGGCGCGCCGCACCACCGCCACTTCGAGCGACTCGCGCACGAAGCGCTGCTGGCGCATGCGGTCGGCCGAGATGCGGGAGACACGCGTGCCGCGCCGCGGCCTGGTCTCGACCAGTTCGGCGCGGGCGAGCGCGATCAGAGCCTCGCGCACCGGCTGGCGCGACACGCCGAAGCGCTCGGCGAGTTCCTTCTCCGACAGAGGCGTTCCAGGCAGGAACTCCAGGGTGACGATCGCCTTGCGGATCTCTTGTTCGACCCGCTGTGCCGCCGTCTCCGCCTTCGAAACGAACATGGTCTCTCCTCTTCTCCGACCCTCGGTGTCGGCGCCGATCCCGGAGGAAGCAGCATGCCACCGATCGGTATCGAAGAGTGAACGAGATCTACCATACCACAACGGTATGGTAATGAAAATGGTACCAGAAGAAATTTCATGGTCGGCTCACATGGTATTCGGGGTGACGTGCCGGAAAAAAGAAAAGGGCGCCGCGAAGGGCGCCCGGAGTGGGGGATCGATCGTCCTGAGAGGGAGTGTCATTGGCCGAGAGGCGGGACCGAGCGGACGCCACGCGGACGCTCACCCGGGGGATGCGACCCTGAGGCGCCCGAGAGGGCACCCCGGGGGGATGAGAGACCGATTCGCCCCTGCGGGACGAGGCGAAGGGTCTCAGGCGCCGCAGGCGTTGGCCGCCGCGGCGTCGTCCGGGGTCGCCGCGGCGAGGCCGCCGGCCGGGACCCGCAGCGAAGCGACGAAGCGCTGCAGCGCGGTGCCGGCGAGCATGGCGGCGGCGAAAGTCAGCGCCTTGGGATCGAGGCTGGCGATCGCCGTCAGCGCCGGACCCGGGCAGTAGCCGACGAGGCCCCAGCCGACGCCGAAGACGACGCTGCCGCCGACGAGCGCCGGGTCGATGCGATGCGACGGCGCCGGCAGGCGGCGGCGGGCGAGGCGGAAGAAAACCCAGCCGATGCCGATCGCCCCGGCCATGACGAAGGCGAGCGACGGATCCCAGGCGCCGGAGATGTCGAGGAAGCCCTGGACCTTGGCCGGCGAGGTCATGCCGGAGAGGCAGAGGCCGGCGCCGAAGAGGAGGCCGATGAAGAGTGCGAAGATCGGGCGCATGGTTCGGTCCCTCAGGCGAGATGGCGCAGGACGAAGACGGTGGCGACGGCCGCGGCCATGAACGAGCCGGTGGCGACCGCCGAGCGCAGCGACAGGCGGGAGAGCCCGCAGACGCCGTGACCGGAGGTGCAGCCGGAGGCGAGGCGGGTGCCGAAGCCGACGAGCAGACCGCCGGCGATCACCGCGGTCCAACCGACGTCGGGGACTGCGGAGGGAAGGGCGTAGAAGGAGCCGATCAGCAACGGCGCCAGGATCAGACCGGCGATGAGGGCGAGCCGCGACGTCCATTCCTTGTCGGTCTCGAACAGACCCGAGACGAAGCCGCTCACCCCGAGGATGCGACCGGAGCGCGCCGCCAGGAGGCCGGCGGAGATGCCGATCACCGCACCTCCGGCCAGGGAGGCGAGGGGGGTGAAGTTGAGCCAGTCGATCGACATGGAAATCCTCTGTTCCGCTCGTGTCCGTCGCGGTCGCCGCATCGCGCGCTCCGCTCCGTCGTGGAAAAGAAGATCTCATGTCGCGGTCGCGAACCCGAGATCGTGCGATCTCTTGTTCGCCCGCGAAGAGAAAATGTGTTGCGCCGAAACGCCCACCCTTCGCAGCGCGTTCCAAGCGGCGAAACGAGGCGTCGGCCGGACGGCGCGATGCGGTTCCCGGCCGGGCACGGCTCCCGTGGCGATCCCAGACGCGAACGCCCCCGCCACGGGGGACGGGGGCGTTCGGTCTCACCGCGAAGGCCGACCGGGAGGTCGGTGATCCCGCGGGCGTCCGGGATCAGTTCGCGGCGATCTCCTCGGCGTTCTTGCCGGCGGCGACGGAATAGCGGATCGGCACCTTGCGGGTGGCGAGGAACTGCTCGATCGTCTCGCCGCGCATCGAGGCGTAGACCTCCGGGTTGGAGACGCCGATCACCGCCGCCATCTTCTCCAAGACGAAGAAGCTGACGCCCCGCCGGATCATGCCGATCCAGTCGCGTCCGGTGATCAACGCCCGCTCCTCCGCGTCGAGACCGTACGCGTCGGCGAGGCCGGCGAAGTCGTCACGGAAGCGGGCGCGGTGCGCCGGCTCGATCAGCCGGTGCAGGAAGTCGTTGATGCGGAAATTCTTCAGGCTGCGGTCGAGAGTGAAGGGGTAGGTCCCGGCGAGCGTCTCGGCGCCGGCCAGTTCGTAGCCCATGTGGGCGCGATAGGCGGCGATCTCCTCCGGGTCGGGCGCGTCGCCGAGGTCTTCGAAGACCACGGTGGCGATGTTGGTGACCGAGGGGGCGTAGGTGTGGAGATGGACCTTGCGCACGGTCCCGGAGAGCGCACCGCGCATGATCAGCCACATGATCACCTCCGCCCCTTCCATGCCGCCGAGCACGGCGTAGTCGGCGAGGCGCTTCTCGACCAGCTTCTCCGGAGCGGTCTCCAGGAGATCGAGGAACTCCTGGTCCCAGGCCTCGTTGAGGAAGCCGGCGCGTTCGCCGTGCACCTGGTGCGACAGGCCGCCGGTGGCGACGATGGCGACGCGCAGGTTCTCGTCCGGAAAGCTCTGGATCGCCTTGCGCAACGACCGGCCGAGCTTCCAGCAGCGCTTGGCGTTGGGGATCGGCAACTGCAGCACGCCGACCTGCAACGGCACGATCGAGCCGCCCCACGGCCCGGCCTCGTCGCCCATCATCGACAGCGGCGATAGGCAGCCGTGATCGAGCGGCTTGCCCTGGAAGAACGACATGTCGAACTCGTCGGCGACGAGCGCCGCGGCGACGTGGCGGGCGAGCGCCGCGTGGCCCTTGGCCGGCGGCACCGGGCGCGGCCCGTCACCCTCGTCGGCCGGCCGCCACACGTCGTCGACACCGAGGGCGAAGGCCGAATAGTGGTCGAAGAAGAACGACGTGATGTGATCGTTGTAGATCATGAACAGGACGTCGATCTCCTTGGCCCGCACCCAGTCGCGCACCTTGGCGAAACTCTCGAAGATCGGCGCCCAGGCCGGATCGTTCTGTTTGCCGGTGTCCTTCGCGAAGCCGATGGTCGGGGAATGCGAGGCACCGATGCCTCCGATGATCTTGGCCATGATCGCCCTCTCGTCGTTTCTGGTTTCGCCGATGCGCACGTGCTCGGCGTTTCCGGGTTCGCCACCTTCCGGCGTCGACGCGCCGGCCGAAGTGACGAAGTGGCAGGGAGGATGTCGACGTTCTTCCTTGCGAACAATCGCCGGATCGGCAACGCTACGTTTCTTTCTGTGAACGATGGAGCGGACCGGTGAAGTGGCGGATCGACGACGTGCCGGTCTTCGTCGCGGTGGTGGAGCGCGGCGGCATCACCGCGGCGGCACAGGCGCTGGCCATGCCGAAATCGTCGGTCAGCAAGTCGATCACCCGGCTCGAACACGATCTCGGGGTGCGCCTCCTCGATCGCAATTCGCGCCGGGTGCGGGTGACGAGCGAAGGCGAGGCCTTCTTCCGCCAGTGCCAGCGCATCATGGACGAGATCGGCGAGACCGACGCGGTGATGACCGGCCTCACCATGGTGCCGCGCGGCCGATTGACGGTGGCGACGCCGCCGGCCTTCTGCCAGGAGGTGCTGGCGCCGCATCTCGCCGGCTTCCACCGCCGCTATCCCGAGATCGAGCTCGATCTCGTCGTCACCAGCCATGCCGTCGACATGCTCGGCGAGCAGTTCGACGTGGCCGTGGTGGTCGGCGTCCAGGCGGATTCGGAGTTCACCCAGAAGTCGCTGCTCGGCGGCCGGCTGATCTGGATCGCCGCGCCCGCCTATGTCGCGGCGCACCACATCGGTTGCGACGCCCACGACCTCCTGCGCCACGTGCAGATCTGCGAACGCCGCTACGTCGCCCGGCCGCTGGCGCTGAAGCAGGATCACCAGACCCTGCGGCTCGACGTCGGCCCGCGGGCGATCCGGGTCAACGATCCCCTGGCGGTGCGCGAGGCGGTGATGCACGGCGCCGGCGTCTCGTTCCTGCCGGAGCGCTATTGCCGCGATCTCATCCGCGCCGGCCGGTTGACGCAGGTCGGCGTCGAGGTCGAGTTCGACACCTCGGCGTCGATCCTCTCGGCGGTCTTCCCGTCGCGCCGGCTGGTGTCGGCGCGCACCCGCGCCTTCCTCGATTTCCTCGAGGAGATCTGCGCGCCCCTCGCCGACGCCGACCGGCGGCGCGCCTGAACCGGCGACCGGCGTGGTCCGACGCGGCGAACGATGCTACCGATCATCGCCGTCTTCGCACCCCGCCACCTTCGAGGAGTGCCCGCCCGTGACCTCGCTCGACGACCTCGCCGACCTGATCCGCACCCGCGCCGCGGGCTCCGACCGCTTCGTCGTGGCGATCGCCGGACCGCCGGGGGCGGGGAAGTCGACGCTGTCGCACGACTTGGCGGCACGGCTGCCGCCGGCGGAGACGGCGGTGTTGCAGGCCGACGGCTTCCACTTCGACAACGACCTGCTGGTCCGCCTCGGCCGCCGCGATCGCAAGGGCGCGCCCGACACCTTCGACGTCGCCGGCCTCGACGTGCTGCTCGGACGCATCCGGGCGCGTGAGGAGGCCGTGGTCGCGCCGGTCTTCGATCGCACCCTCGACGTCGCCCGCGCCGGGGCGCTGGTGATCGGCGCGGAGATCCGCCTCGTGCTGGTCGAGGGGAACTATCTCCTCCTGACACACGGGCCATGGGCGGCCCTGCGGTCGAGTTTCGACCTCACGATCCGCATCGACGTTCCGCGCACCGAACTGGAGCGCCGGCTCCTCGCCCGCTGGCACGATCTCGGCTGGACCGCCGCAGCGGCGCGCGCCTGGGTCGACGGCAACGACCTGCCGAACGTCGACACGGTCCTCGCCGACAGTGGCCCCGCCGACATCGTCTGGTCGCCCGAGGGGACGGCCGTCTGAGCGATCGGCCGTCCGGTTTTTTCCGCGCGTCCGTCTAGGTTCTGTACCCACGGCCCTGAATCCGGGTTAACGGTCAGGCGTTGAGGATTCGAGCGAGATAGCC
>CALBKH010000111.1 GCA_937892955.1 uncultured Alphaproteobacteria bacterium | reverse complement strand
ATCAGACGGTTGAGGAACACACGGGGCATTTCGTCTCTCCGCGGTTGGACGGTCGGCTACACGGAAAAAAGAAAGACGGCCGTCCGGCCGCCGCAGAATATACCTGATTTTCGGTGATGACAGTAAGAAAATGAAACACGTTGGAAAAATTCTTAACGTCGATCCTGAAAAACTCGGTAGAATTACATAGATATACGTAAAATCATTGATTACGATATGGGATATCGCCTCGTTTCATGTATCGGCGTGTCGACGAATACTGAAAAAAAGTCGCGCGTCATTCTCGCCGAACGACGCCTCTCCCTCGCAACGAAACAAAAATTACCTCTCGTCACCTGAATACGAGATGAACCTCGGGATTCGGGATCGCGAATCCCTCGCCCAAAGCGCCCGGGCCGCGCCGGCACGGTCAGCGCCGGCACTCGACCGCCACGATCCGCCCTGCCCAACCGGCGACCAGGCGTCCGGTGGTCGTCGGCTCGCCGCTCGTGGCCGGGTCGATCGTCGCACCGGCGGCCGTCACCGCGGCCGACAACGCCGCCGATGTGGTCAGATCGTAGCCGGCGGGTGGGATCAGGCCGGCGACGGCGCGCGCCTCGTCCGGACGCCCCATGACCAACCCGACGAGTGCGCCCGTGGCGTCGAGCACCGGCGCCCCTTGGCTCCCGCGCTGCAGCGCCGCCACGAGACGCCCTCCCTTCACTTCGCCGGGGACCGCGACGACCGCCGCCGCTCCCCCGCTCTCGCCGCTCGCCACCGTCGTGGCGTCCCCCTTCGTCGCCGTCGACAGCCGGATCGATCCGGCCGTACCGCCGGTAACCGACAGCGTCGCGACGCCGCCGGCATCCGTCGTCGCCACGGTGGCCGACTTCCCGGCGACCGTGAGGCTGCGACAGCCGCCGACCGCCGCCGCCGCGGTCAGCACCTTGCCCGGCGCCACCACCAGCCCGCTCGCGGTCGCCGCCACACTCGGCGGTGCCGCCGGTTTCGCCGCCTCGGGCGTCGGTGTCGCCGGAGTGGGCGTCGCCGGAGTGGTCGTCGTCGGCGCGGCCGCACCGGGGAAGGGTTCGAAGCGTCCGGCGGTGGCGATCACCACCCGGTCGAGTTCGACCGCCAGCTTGGCGTCGACGGTGAAGACGAAGCCGCGGATCCCCTTGTCGGAGCGAGCGAAGCGGGCATAGCCGTGTTGCCCGCCGCTCTCGTCGGAGATCACGAACCAGTCGGGCCGCAGCACCGCATAGGTCACCTTGCGCCCCGGCGTCTCCGCCTTCATCCGCTCGAAGAGGCCCGCGAGATCGCCGTCGGGGAAGGCGAAGGTGTCGATCCGAACCTGACCGCCACGGCCTTCGTAGCGGCTGCCCGCCGGCCGTTTCGTCGGCGCGCCGACGAGTTTCGCCGGCAGGTGGATGCGGATGCCGGTCGCCTTGTCGTCGAACGGCCGGAAGCCGACGGCGGTCTTCTTGGCGAGCGCCGTCTCGGCGAGGCCCTTGCGTGCCGGCGCCGTCAGGATGCCGTCGGGGGCGAAACGATGGCGCGTCTGATAGGCGGTGATCGCCTCGAAGGTCATCCGCCCGAAGGTGCCGTCGAGCGCGCCGGAATAGTCCCCGGTCCACACCAGGCCGTCCTGGATGTCGATGCGATCGGCGAGCGGCAGCGCTTCGTAGGCGAGGCGCGCGGCCTCCATCGTCCGCGCCGGGTCGCCGGTCGGGCGGGCCGAGGGCAACTGGGCGGTCGCCGAAGTCGGGCTTCCGATCAACGCCGCGGCGAGCGCCGCCGCCGCGATCGGCCACCGATGATCGCCGTGTCGATCCTGCCTCGTCATCGCGGAACCCTCCTTCGGTCGGGTCTCGGGCGGCCACCTGCGGCGCCGGAGGTGGAAGCTTCGCAGAGGCGGGCTCGGTCGTCGAGAGGCGGCGGACCACCGAACTCCGAACCCCACACGCCACGCGACAGTGTCCCGGTGTTGTGGTTATCATCCGCGTCGACGACAGGTCTCGGACGGTTCGGCCATTTCGCCCCGCCGGCTCGACCGGTCCGGTGGAGGGCGCGGCCCTCCGGCCCGTTCTCCTGCGGAAGAGGACGCCATGATCGCCATCGCACGCAAACTGCTCCCGGGTCTCGTACTCCTCGCCATGGCCTTCGTCGGCGACCCGGCGGCGGCGGCGGACAAGCTCTTCGTCCGCGACGATCTGGCGAGCGATGCCGCCCGCCTCGAGACCAAGCTGAAGCCGAAGGCGGAAGCGCCCGGCGACGTCGCCGGGCTGAGGAAGTCGGCCGAGGACGCGTTCCGCAAGGCGGAATGGGCGACGGTGCAGGCGCTCTACGGTCGCCTCGCCGCGCTTCAGCCCAAGGACCCGCAGGTCTGGAGTCGCTTCGCCGTCGGCGCCGCGATGCAGGACGTCGCCGACTATTCGGTCCGCTGGCAGCTGCGCAACGACTCCCACGCCGCCGCCTATCGCGGCTACCTCCTCGCCAAGGGGCCGAAGGCCGAGGCCGACGCGCTCAACATCCTCGCCCTGACCTGGGTCCGCACCGAGGACTTCCGCGTCGCTCTTTCGGCACTGCGCGCCTCGTTGAAGACCGTCGAGAACCCCGACGCCCGCCTCCAGTACGACAAGCTGCGCCCGACCTACGGCTTCCGCGTGCTCGAGAACAAGATCGATTCCGACGCCGCCTCCCCGCGCGCCTGCTTCACCTTCTCGGAGGACCTCGTCACCTCCGGCAAGGTCGACTACGCCCCCTATGTCGCCGTCTCCGGCGTCGGCAACCCGGCGATCTCGGTGGAGGCGCGGCAGATCTGCGTCGACGGCCTCGAGCACGGCAAGCGCTACGGCGTGGTGCTGCGCCAGGGCCTGCCCTCGACCGTCGGCGAGGACCTCATGAAGGCCGCCGACTACGACATCTACGTCCGCGATCGGTCGCCCGACGTCCGCTTCACCGGCCGCAACTACGTCCTGCCGCGCAACGGCCAGGAGGGCCTGCCGGTCGTCACCGTCAACACGCCGTCGATCGACCTCAAGGTCTTCCGCATCTCCGACCGTTCGCTCGGCCCGACGCTGCGCGGCGACCTCTTCCTGCAGAGCCTCGACGGATCGCGCACCCGCAAGCTCGCCGAGGAGACCGGCACGCAGGTGTGGAAGGGCTCGATGACGACGAAGTCCGAGCTCAACAAGGACACCGTCACCGCCTTCCCCGTCCTCGAAGCGGTCGGCCGGCTGGAGCCCGGCATCTATGTCATGACGGCGAAACTGCCGGGCAAGACCGAACGCGACGACGAGGGTGTCGAATTCGACGGCTGGGAGAACCTCGCCACCCAGTGGTTCGTCGTCTCCGACATCGGCCTCACCGCCTTCTCCGGCGACGACGGCGTCGACGTGATCGTCCGCTCACTCACCGACGCCAAGCCGATGAAGGGCGTCGAACTGCGCCTCGTCGCCAAGAACAACGAGGTGCTCGCCACCGCCACGTCGGACGACATCGGCCGCGTCTCCTTCGCCGGCGGGTTGACCCGCGGCTCCGGCGGCATGGCGCCCGGCGTCGTGGCCGCTGCCGACGGCAAGGGCGACTACGGTTTCCTCGATCTCGTCCAGGCTGCCTTCGATCTGACCGATCGCGGCGTCGAGGGGCGGATCGCGCCCAAGGGCCTCGATGCCTTCGTCGTTACCGAGCGCGGCGTCTACCGCACCGGCGAGACGGTGAACGTCACCACGCTGCTGCGCGACGCCAAGGGCCGGGCCGTCCCGGAGATGCCGCTGACCCTGGTGATGCAGCGTCCCGACGGCGTCGAATATCGCCGTCAGGCGGTCGCCGATCAGGGCGACGGCGGTCGCGCCTGGTCGCTGGCGCTGATCTCCGGCGTCCAGTCCGGCACCTGGCGCGTCAAGGCCTTCGCCGATCCCAAGCGCCCACCGATCGGCGAGACCACCTTCCTCGTCGCCGACTACGTGCCGGAGCGCATCGACGTGACGCTGAAGCCGGTCGGCGAACGCCTGCGCGCCGGTGAGCCGGCGGTGGTCGACGTCGAAGCCCTGCATCTCTATGGCGCCCCCGGTGTCGACCTCGAACTGCGCGGCGACGTCACCGTCGAACTCGCCGACGACGCCACCGTCCCCGGCCTCGCCGGCTACACCGTCGGCCTCGACGACGAGAAGTTCGAGAGCGTCACCAAGGAACTCGACGAACTCGGCTCGACCGACGAGAACGGCCGCGCCCGCCTCACCGTGGCGATACCCGAGGCGACCGTCTCCCGGCCGCTCCAGGCCAAGATCGACGTCGCCGTCGCCGAGGCCGGCGGCCGCGCCGTCGAGCGCGTCGTCACCGTGCCGATCCTGCCGGCCGGGCCGGTCATCGGCGCCAAGAAGCTCTTCGACCCGTCCTCCCTCACCGCCGGCGGCAAGGCCGATTTCGCCCTCCTCTCGGCGCTGCCCGACGGCACCCGCCGCGAGGTGAAGGACGTCAGGTGGGAGCTCTATTCGGTCTCCAAGCGCTGGCAGTGGTTCAACACCGAGGGCAAGTGGGACTACGAGGTGATCCGCACCTCGCGCAAAGTCGCCGACGGCGGCCTCGATCTCGGCACCGCCGATCCGGCGCGCCTGTCGGTCCCGGTCGACTGGGGCCACTATCGCCTCGAACTGAAGATCGGCGACGACCGCCGGCCGGTCACCACCGTCAACTTCTCGGTCGGCTGGGCCGGCTCGGAGAAGGCCGACGCCCCCGACGTCCTCGACGTCTCCCTCGACAAGCGCGACTACGCCGCCGGTGAACCGGTGCAGGTGCGACTGAAGCCGCGCTTCGCCGGCACCGCCACCGTCGCGGTGGTCTCCGACCGGGTCGAGGCGATGCGGGTGGTCGACCTCGACACCGCCGGCACCACCGTCTCCTTCCCCGCCGATCCGGCCTGGGGCACCGGCGTCCATGTCGTCGCCATCGCTCACCGGCCGCTCGACACCAAGGCCCATCGTCAGCCCGGCCGCGCCGTCGGCGTCGGCTGGTTCGCCGTCGATCCGGCCGCCCGCCGCGTCGACGTCGCCCTCGACACGCCGGAGATGATCCGGCCGCGCGGCCATCTGAAGATTCCGCTGAAGCTCGCCGGGCTCGCCGGCGGCGAGAAGGCGCATGTCGTCGTCGCCGCCGTCGATGTCGGCATCCTCAACCTGACCCGCTACGAGACGCCGAACCCCGACAAGTGGTTCTTCGGCCAGAAGCAGCTCTCGACCGAGGTTCGCGACCTCTACGGCTTCCTCATCGACGGCATGCAGGGCTCGCGCGGGGCGATCGCCACCGGCGGCGACGGCGGCGCCGACATGTCCGCCGCGCCGCCGCGCGAAGCCCCCTTCGCCCGCTATTCCGGCGTCGTCGAGGTCGGTCCCGACGGCACGGCGGAGGTGATCTTCGACGTCCCCGCCTTCAACGGCGCCGTCCGGGTGATGACCGTCGCCTGGACCAAGGACAAGGTCGGCCACGCGGCCAAGGACGTGATCGTCCGCGACGCGGTGGTGGTGCAGGCGACGGTGCCGCGCTTCCTCGCCGTCGGCGACCGGTCGCGCCTGCACTTCGCCCTCGACAACGTCGAAGCGCCGGCCGGCGACTACACGGTCGATCTCGACATCCGCGGCCCGATCGTCGTGGCGGCCGAGACGCTCTTCGCCAAGATCCCGCTGAAGGCCAAGGGCCGCGGCGAATTCACCGTGCCGGTGACCGCCGCCGGCATCGGCCGCGCCTCGATCGCCGTCCGCTTGACCGGCCAGGGCATCGACGCCACCCAGAATCTGCTGCTCGACGTCCAGCCGCCGACCACCGAAGTCTATCGCCGGTCGGTGAAGACGCTCGACCCCGGCGGCTCGATGACCGTCTCGGCCGATCTTCTCGCCGACTATCTGCCGGGGACCGGATCGGCGTCGCTGTCGGTGGCGCCGTGGTCGGCGCTCGACGTGCCGGCCCTGCTGCGCGCTCTCGACCGCTACCCCCACGGTTGCACCGAACAGGTGGTGAGCCGGGCGATGCCGCTGCTCTACGTCAACAAGCTGGCGGCCGAGGAGCGGCTCGAACTCGACGCCGGCATCGACGAACGGCTGCGCGCCGCCGTCGATCGCGTTCTGACCCGCCAGGATTCCAACGGCTCCTTCGGCCTCTGGAGTTCTTCGGGCGGCGATCACCTGTGGCTCGACGCCTATGTCTCGGATTTCCTGACGCGGGCGCGCGAGCGCGGCTTCGCCGTGCCGCAGAAGGCCTTCGACCTCGCTCTCGACCGCCTGCGCAATCAGGTCGCCAACGCCTCCGATCCGACCCCCAAGGACGCGGCCGATCTCGCCTATGCGATCTACGTGCTGGCCCGCAACGGCCGGCCGGTGATGGGCGATCTGCGCTATCTCGCCGATCGCAAGCTCGACGTCTTCTCCTCGCCGCTGGCCCGCGCCCAACTCGGCGCCGGTCTGGCGCTGCTCGGCGATCGCGGACGCGCCGCGCCGGTGTTCGACGCGGCGCTGACCCGCCTCGACGCCATCCGCAGCGAGCGGACGTGGCGCGAGGACTACGGCTCGCCGTTGCGCGACGCCGCCGGCGCCATGGCGCTGATGGCCGAGAGCGGTCGTCCGCTCGCCGAGATCATGAAGGCGGGTCACGTCGTCGAAGCGGCGCGCGACGCCCGGCCCTACACCTCGACCCAGGAACAGGCCTGGATGGTGATGGCCGCCGCCTCGCTCGCCAAGGAGACGGAACGGCTGAAGACCATCGTCACCCACGGCTCCTCGGTCGAGGAGAAGACCGGTGCCTATTACCGCACCTTCCGCGCCGACGAACTCGCCGACCGGCCGGTGACGGTGAAGATCGATCCCACGGCCGACGCCAAACTCGCCGCCACGGCGGTGGTCACCACCTCGGGCCATCCGATCGCCCAGGAGCCGGCCGCCTCGAACGGCTACACGGTGGAACGCGCCTACTACAAGCCCGACGGCTCCAAGGCCGACATGACCAGTCTGCGCCAGACCGACCGGCTGGTGGTGGTGCTTCGGGTCACCGAGCCGAAGGCCGAATCCGCCCGCATCGTCCTGGTCGACCGCCTGCCGGCCGGCTTCGAGATCGCCGATCCCAAGCTTCTGGCGGGCAAGGACGTGCCGGCCTTCGAGTGGCTGAAGGACACGGTCGAGCCGGCCTCGACCGAATATCGCGACGATCGCTTCGTCGCCGCCTTCGACCGCTCGCCGAGCCAGGACGCGATGTTCGAGATCGCCTACGGCGTCCGCGTGGTGACGCCGGGTCGTTACGTCCATCCGCCGGCGGTGGTGGAGGACATGTATCGCCCCGAGCGCTACGGCCGCACCGCCTTCGGCACGATCGACATCGCGCCGGCGAAGTGAGGGGAGGGGGGACGCCTCCGTCGAGACGAGGCCCTGCCCCCCTCCCTGCCCCTCCTCCTCGAGGGGGGAGGGGACGCAGGGGGCGAAGCGTCCCGTTCCACCTGGACCGTGCGAACCGGTGAGGCGTGAATCGGTGGCGTCGCCCTCGCCGCATGGTTCCCTCCCCCCTCGAGGGGGAGGGACAGGGAGGGGGGCGCCGCGTCGCCCTGCCGCACCGACCCCGCCGCCACCCCCGTGAGGAGCAGACGTGCCGTCGATCGCCGCCGCCACGACCGGGACCGCTGGGACGAGGCTTTCGCGCCTCGCCTTCCGCCTCTACGTCGTCGCCGTCGCGGGTGTCGCCGCCGTCGCCTTCGGCCTCTCCTGGCTCAGCGGCGAGGCGCTGCGCCTGCCGCCCCTCGATCCGGCGCTGGCCGAGGTCCGCTCCACCGTCGTACTCGACCGCGACGGCAAGCTCCTGCGCCCGTTCCTCACCGAAGCCGGCCGCTGGCGCCTGCCCGTCGGCGTCGACGACGTCGATCCGCGCTTCCTCGAACTGCTCTTCACCTATGAGGACACCCGCTTCTTCGCCCACGGCGGCATCGACCCGCGGGCGGTGCTCCGCGCTGCGCTCCAGGGGCTGCGCAACGGCCGCATCGTCTCCGGCGCCTCGACCCTGACCATGCAGGTCGCCCGTCTGCTGGAGCCGCGCGAGACCCGCGATCTTTCCGCCAAGCGCCGCCAGATCGTCCGCGCTCTCGACCTCGAGCGGCGCTGGTCGAAGCGCGACATCCTCGGCTTCTACCTGTCGCTCGCCCCTTACGGCGGCAATCTCGAAGGCATCCGCGCCGCCTCTTTCGCCTGGTTCGGCAAGGAGCCGAAGCGCCTGTCGACCGCCGAGGCCGCCCTCCTCGTCGCCCTGCCGCAATCGCCCGAGACGCGCCGGCCCGACCGCTTCCCCGAAGCCGCCCGCCGCGCCCGCGACCGGGTGATCGACCGCGCCGAGGCGGCCGGCGTGCTCGCCGCCGACGACGCCGAGCGCGCCCGCCGTGAGCCGGTGCCGCACGAGCGCCATCCGGTGCCGATGTTCGCCCCGCATCTCGCCGAGGCGCTGGTCGGCGAACGGCCGGAGGCGCGCGTCCACCGCACCACCGTCGACCTGCGCCTCCAGTCCACGCTGGAGAAGCTGTTGCGCGAGCGCGCCGAGACCTGGGGGGCGAAACAATCGGCGGCGATCGTCGTGCTCGACAACTCGAGTGGCGAACTCCTCGCCTCGGTCGGCGGCCCCGACTATTTCGACGCCGCCCGCGCCGGCGCCGTCGACCTCACCGACGCGGTGCGCTCGCCCGGCTCGGCGCTGAAGCCCTTCATCTACGCGCTGGCCTTCGAGAACGGCCTCGCCCATCCCGAGACCATCCTCGAGGATCGCCCTGCCCGCTGGGGCGCCTGGGCGCCGGAGAACTTCGACGAGGCCTTCCACGGCACCGTCACCGCCCGCCACGCCCTGCAACAGTCGCTCAACATGCCGGCGGTGCAACTGCTCGAGGCTCTCGGTCCGCAGGCCCTGGTGAGCCGGCTCGACACCGCCGGCGGCCACCTCGAACTGGCGAAGAATGCCCCCGTCGGCCTCGCCGTCGGCCTCGGCGGCGTCGGCATCCGGCTCGAGGATCTCGCCCGTCTCTACGCCGGCCTCGCCCGCGGCGGCGACACCCGCGCCATCGTCCGCCGCCTCGACGAGCCCGGCTCGGCGAGCGACCGCCGCCGCCTCACCGATCCGGTGGCGGCGTGGTACGTCGCCGACATCCTGCGCGGCGCGCCGCCGCCGCAGAACGCCCTCGCCGGCCGCCTCGCCTACAAGACCGGCACCTCCTACGGCTATCGCGACGCCTGGGCGGTCGGCTTCGACAGACGGCTCACCGTCGCCGTGTGGGTCGGCCGGCCGGACGGCGCGCCGGTGCCCGGCCTCGTCGGCCGCCTCGTCGCCGCCCCCGTCCTCTTCGACGCCTGGCAACGCATCGGTTTCGACCCGGAGGTGATCCCGGCGCCGCGCGGCATCCTCAAGGCGACCTCGGCGAGCCTGCCGCCGCCGCTGCGCCATCTGCGCCGCGACGTGCCGAAGACCATCGCCGCGACGTTGAAGCCGCGTCTCGAGATCACCTTCCCGCCCGACGGCGCCCGCATCGATCTCGGCCTCGCCGCCCATCTCGCCGATCCCGGCCCGGTGGCGTTGAAGGCGCACGGCGGCGTGCCGCCCTTCGTCTGGCTGGTCGACGGCCGGCCGGTGGCCGAGGCCGACGGCCGGCGCGAGAGCCTGTGGCAGCCGAGCGGCCCCGGCTTCGCCCGCCTCTCGGTGATCGACGCCACCGGCGCCTCGGCGAGCGTCCAGGTGAGGCTCGAGTGACGGCACCGGCGATCACGTCCGCCCGACCGCCCTGGTACGTCGCGCATTCGTGATCGCCGGCACACGAGCCCTGCGCCGCCGGTCTGGACGACGTCGCCGCCGCGGTCCATGTCGGATGCACCCGCCCCAGTCCTCGCTTCCGCTCTCGCCTCGGATCCGCCCGTCGATGACCGCCCGCCTCTCCCGAACCGTGCCGCTGGTCGTCGCCTCGGCGCTGTTCATGGAACATCTCGATTCGACCGTGATCGCCACCTCGCTGCCGGCGATGGCCGCCGATCTCGGCCTGTCGCCGATCCGGCTCAATCTGGCGATCACCACCTATCTGGTGACCATGGCGGTGTTCATTCCCGCCTCCGGCTGGTTCGCCGATCGGCTGGGAGCCCGGCGGGTCTTCACCGGCGCCATCGCCGTCTTCCTCGCCGGCTCGATCACCTGCGGCGCGGCGCCCTCACTCGAGATGCTGGTCTTCGGCCGGGCGTTGCAGGGCCTCGGCGGCGCCATGATGACCCCGGTCGGCCGCCTCGTCATGCTGCGCTCGGTGCCGAAGTCGCAGATGATCGCCGCCATGGCGTGGCTGACCATCCCGGCACTGATCGGCCCGGTGGTCGGCCCGCCGCTCGGCGGCTTCATCACCACCTACGCCTCCTGGCGCTGGATCTTCTGGATCAACGTGCCGATCGGCCTGATCGGCATCGCCGCCTCGCTCGCCCTGATGCCGCACATTCGCGAAGAAGCCACCGGACCCTTCGACGCGGTGGGCTTCCTCGTTTCCGCTCTCGGCCTCGCGGCGCTGGTCTTCGCCCTCGAGACCGCCGGACGCGATCTCGTCGCCCCGAGCGCGGTGTGGGCCGCCTTCGCCGTCGGCGTCGCGCTGCTGGCGCTCTACGTCCGCCACGCCCGCCGCATCGCCCGGCCGCTGATCGATCTCGAGCTCCTGCGTCTGCCGACCTTCCGTGCCGGTGTCCTCGGCGGCTCGCTCTTCCGCCTCGGCGTCGGCGCGCTGCCTTTCCTGCTGCCGTTGCAGCTGCAGATCGGCTTCGGCCGCACGCCGCTGCAGTCGGGCCTCACCACCTTCGTCGCGGCGATCGGCGCCATCACCATGAAGCTGACCGCCGGCCGCATCATCACCCACTTCGGCTTCCGCGATACGCTGACGGTGAACGCGGTGATCGCCGGCGCCATGCTGGCGGTGGTCTCGCTCGTCGACGCCGCCACCTCGGTGGCGCTTCTGATGGCGATGCTGCTCGTCGGCGGCTTCTTCCGCAGCCTCGAGTTCACCGCCCTCAACGTCGTCGTCTACTCCGACGTCGACGACGCCCGCATGAGCCGCGCCACCTCGTTCTCCTCGATGATGCAGCAACTGTCGCTCTCCGCCGGCGTGGCGCTCGGCGCCCTGACGCTGCATCTCCTCTCGGTCGCCGGCGGCCACCCGCCCGGCGCATCGGAGTTCTCCACCGCCATCGCCCTGGTCGGCGGACTGTCGATGGCCGCGGCCTTCGTCTTCGCCCGCCTGCCGGCCGACGCCGGCGCGGCGATGCTGGAGAAGGTCGGCGGCGCCCGCGCCGAGGGGTGATCTCATACGGAGTTCGGGCGAATTCATCCGAACTCCGTATTCCGCTCGTCGAAAAAGCCCGGCCTGTGCAAGGGCATTTTCGACGAGTCGGATCCGGCGTCGCGGAACGTGATCCGTCGGATCCCGTATCATGAGACCTGTGCGCGGATAGCCCTCGACGACCGTCTACTGACGTGATTC